>JBQTHL010000048.1:0-68953 GCA_052389915.1 Panacagrimonas sp. | reverse complement strand
CCCAGCGATTCCTGTTTCCCCACGAGCGCCTGCCGGAGGTGGCAGAGACGCTGCGCCACGAGGTGCGCGCCTTCCTGCGCGAGGAGCTGGCGGCCGGCAGCTTCGTGCCCGGAAGCGCTTCCTGGATGAACGCCTCGCCGGATTTCTCGCGCAAGCTCGGCGCGCGCGGCTGGCTGGGCATGACCTGGCCGCGTGCCTACGGCGGCGGCGAGCGCAGCGCGCTGGAACGCTACGTGGTCACCGAGGAACTGCTCACCGCCGGTGCGCCGGTGGGCGCGCACTGGATCGCCGACCGCCAGACCGGCCCGATGCTGCTGCGCTTCGGCACCGAGGAACAGCGCCTGGCCTTCATGCCGCGCATCGCGCGCGGCGAGTGCTACTTCGCCATCGGCATGAGCGAGCCCGATGCGGGTTCGGACCTCGCCGCGGTGCGCACGCGCGCCGAGCGCGTCGACGGCGGCTGGAAGCTCAGCGGGCGCAAGGTCTGGACCAGCTTCGCGCACGAGGCCCACGCCATGATCGTGCTGTGCCGCACCGCGCCGCGTGACGACAAGAACCGCCATGCCGGCCTGAGCCAGCTACTGGTGGAGCTGCACTGGCCGGGCATCGCGATGCGGCCGATCCTCAACCTGGCCGGCGAACACCACTTCAACGAGGTGGTGTTCGACGAGGTGTTCGTGCCCGACGCGCGGGTGGTCGGCCAGATCGGCGAGGGCTGGAAGCAGGTGATCGGCGAACTGGCTTTCGAGCGCAGCGGGCCGGAGCGATTCCTGAGCTATTTCCCTCTGCTGCCTGCCCTGCTCGACGGCGTGGCGCCGCGCGCGCGGTGGGACGACCGCGCCACCGCGGCAGCGGTCGGCGCACTGGTGACGCAG
This sequence comes from Panacagrimonas sp., assembly GCA_052389915.1. GTDB lineage: Bacteria > Pseudomonadota > Gammaproteobacteria > Nevskiales > Nevskiaceae > Panacagrimonas. The sequence goes on along the minus strand of JBQTHL010000048.1, from coordinate 68,078 downwards.
CTCGCCACCCTGCGGCAGATGTCCATTTCCGTGGCCGGCCGCCTGCAGGCGGGCGAGTCGCCGGAGATCGAGGCGGCGGTGGTCAAGGACCTGGGCACGCGCCTGGAGCGGCAGTTGCCCGAGCAGGCGCGCCACATCGCTGCGCTCAACGACCTGCCACTGCACGAGGGCGAGTTTGGCCGCCTGCTGGCGGAATCCCTGTACCGCTCGCCATCGGCCACGCTGCGAGGGGGTACCAACGAGATCCTGCGCGGCGCCGTGGCGCGCGGAATGGGACTGCGATGAACGCGACAACCGAGATGCTGGTGGATGCGGCGGGCCACATCCTGTCCGACCTGTGCACGGTGGAATGCCAGCACGCCGCCGAGCACGGCACCTGGCCGCAGCCACTGTGGAGCGCCCTGCACGACTGCGGCATCGCCGCCGCCGCCTGGCCCGAGTCGCTCGACGGCAGCGGACTGGACATGGGCGACGCCGTGGCCCTGCTGCGGGTGGCCGGCTACCACGCCGCGCCGGTGCCGCTGGCCGAGCACTGGCTCGCCGGGCAGGCGCTGGCGGCGGCGAACCTCGCGCCGGGCGCGGGCGTGCTGGGTCTTGCGCTGCCGACGGCCGGCGCCGCCACCGTGTCGCGCGTGCCCTGGGCGCGCCGGCTGGAAGTGGTGGCCATCACCGAGTCGCCCGAGGAAACGCGGCTGCGCGTCTACCCGCGGCCGCGCGTCGCCGCGCAGGCCACCAGCCTCGCGGGCGAGCCCTGCGACACGCTGGACCTGGCCGGCTCCGGCACCAGCGCGGACCGGCTGCTGACGAACGCCGCGCCGGGCTGGCGCGCGCGCGCCGCCCTGCTGCGCAGCGCGCAGATGGCCGGTGCCATGCGCCGCTGCCTGGAGCTCACGCTCACCTACGCCTCCGAGCGCAAGCAGTTCGGCCGGCCGCTTGCCGCGTTCCAGGCGATCCAGCAGAAACTCGCGCTGCTGGCCGCCGAGGTCTGCGCGGTGGAGATGGCGGTGGAGTCCGCCGCCCACGCCGCACGCGGCGGCGAGGGGCTCTACGAGATTGCGGTGGCCAAGGCGCGGGCCGGCATGGCGGTGGAACCGGTGACGCGCATCGCCCACCAAGTGCACGGCGCCATGGGCTTCACCCAGGAGCACCGCCTGCACCTGTACACGCGGCGGCTGTGGAGCTGGCGCGACGATTACGGCACCGAGACCGAGTGGAACGCGCTGCTCGGCCGTCGGGCGCTGGAACTCGGCGGTGCCGGGCTGTGGCCCTTGCTGGCCTCGCTCGGCGTCTGAGCGGGCCTCGCTGTCGAGACGAGCGGTTCGGTCGTATCCGTAGAAGAGAGCCGATGTGGCGCACCCGACGAGCATCCTGTTGCCGGCGATGGCCCTCGTGGGCTGGATGCTGTGTGTCCCGCTGCTGATCCCTTACCGGCGATTCAGGGGCACCCTCACGGGCCAACTCACCGTGGACGATTTCCGGCTCGGCGAATCCGCCCGAGTCCCGGAGCGGGTCAGCATCCCCAACCGGAACTTCATGAACCCTCTGGAAGTTCCCGTGCTGTTCTATGTGGTCTGCACGGTGGCCTATCTAACTCATCGGGCCGATCCGATCGCCGTCACCCTGGCCTGGTCCTACGTCGCGCTGCGCGCGCTCCACAGCGGGGTGCACCTGACGTACAACCGCGTGATCCATCGAGTCGCGATCTTCGCCGCGAGCAACGCCGTTCTGACGCTGCTCTGGTTCAGGCTGTTCGTAGAACTCGTTGGCTGAAGGCCGGAAAAGCGAAGCGCACATCATTCACAAATAAGGAGGGGAACATGATCCTGCACGACGAAAAAACCATCCGCGAATACACCGAGGCCGGCTGGTGGGGCACCCGCACGCTGCTCGACACGCTGCGCGAGCAGGTCACCGCGCACCCCGAGCGCCTGTCCATCGTCGACCCGGCCGACCGCATGGAGCTGGTCGGCACGCCGCCACAGCGCAAGACCTGGGCCGAGGTGGGCGTCGCGGCAGAGGCCATCGCCACGCGCCTGGTCGAGCTGGGTCTTAAGAAGGACGACGTGGTGATCCTGCACCTGCCCAACACCTGGGAGCTGATGGTGCTGTACTTCGGCGTGTGCATGGCCGGCGGCCTTCCTTCGCCGCTGGCGATGCAGTGGCGCCAGCACGAGCTGGGCCATGTGGCCGAGACCACGGGCGCGCGCTTCTACATCGCCGCGGACACGTTCAAGGGCACGGGCTATCTCGACCTGGTGCACAAGCTGCCGGCCGGCAAGCACCGCATCGAGCACCGCGTGGGGCTCGCCGAAATCGGCCGCTGGGCGCAGGGGCCGGTGCGGCGTGATCTGCTGGATGCGGTGCGCATCGACCCCAACGACATATTCACGCTGTGCTGGACTTCCGGCACCGAGTCGCTGCCCAAGGGCACGCCGGTGTCGCACAACAACTGGTTCTTCCAGGCCGGGCGCGTGCTCGGACTGCTTGACTTGCGCGACGGAGACCGCATCCTGTGCGCAGCGCCCATCGTCAACATGACCGGCGTGGGCGCCATGATGCTGCCCTGGCTATTCCGCGCCGGCACCATGATCCTGCACCATCCGCTGAACTTGGAGCTGTTCGTGCACCAGCTCGCCACGGAGGGCGTGCAGTTCTCCAGCCTAGTGCCGGCGCTGCTGAACATGATCGTCAAGCTGCCCAACGTCGATCAGCTCGACCTCTCCCGCATCCGCACGCTCGCCGTGGGCTCGGCACCGCCCTCGGCGTATTCCATTGCCGAGTTCAAGCGGCGCTGGGGCATCGAGATCATCAATCTATGGGGCCAGAACGAAGGCACCGCCCTGGTCGGCGGCCCGCACGACGTGCCCGACCCGGCGCAGCGCGTGGACCATCTGCCCTGGTGGGGTCATCCCGACGCGCAGTGGAAGTCGAACATCCCTGGCGTGCGGATCAAGATCGTCGGAGAGGACGGCCAGATCAAGACCAAGGCCGGAGAAGTCGGCGAGCTGGCCTACCGCGGCCCGAACGTCTTTCCGGGGTACTTCAAGCGCCCGGAGGCCAACGCCAAGTCCTTCGACGCCGAGGGATACCTTTACACCGGCGACACTTTCAAGATCCTCGAAGGCCACTACCTGAGCTTCTTCGACCGCAAGAAGGACATCATCATCCGCGGCGGCTTCAACATCAGCGCCGCGGAAGTCGAGAACATGGCGCTGGCCTACCCGGGCATCGTCGATTGCGCTGCGGTGGCGGTGGCGGACGAAATCCTCGGCGAGAAGGTCTGCCTGTGCGCGGTGGCGCGCGACAAGGCCCACCCGCCGACACTCGAGGCCGTGGTGGCCTGGATGCGCGAGCAAGGCTTTGGCACCTACAAGCTGCCTGAGTACCTGAAGGTGGTGGACGCCATCCCGCGCAACCCGGTCGGCAAGATTCTCAAGCGTGAGCTGCGGGACTCGGTGCGGCGGTGAGCCACGCGGTGAGACCGGGCGATGCGCCGGTCAGGGGGCGTCCGCTTCGAGCCCGTAGTCGAGCAGCCGCCGATAGAGCGTGGTCCGGGAGATCCCGAGCCGCGCCGCCGCGCGGCCGCGCTTTCCGCACTCCGCCTCCAGGGCCGCCAGGATGGCCGCGCGTTCGGCGTCGCGCAGGCGGGGGGCATCGGTCGGAGACGACGCGATGGCGGACGCGGGTGAGGGCACCGAGGCCCCGCCGGTTCGCTGCGCAAGCGTCAGCACCGTGCCAGCCTGCTCGCCATCCAGGCACAGGGATTCGTGGTGCTCGGCCCCGACACGCGCGAGCAGGGGATCGAAAGCCGTGCCGCGAGCCAGCGGCACCGCGCAGCCGCGTGCGGCCAGCGCCAGGGGCGCGCACTCGTTCCAGGCCAGCAGGCTGCCGTCGTGGTCGAGCAGCAGCACGCCGTCGCGCGGCCAGCGCGCTGCGCGCTCGGCATAGCGCTCGAACAGGAACTGCCGGCGCCGCAGCGTGCGGCGGGCCAGTTCGCCCTCGATGCGCCGGGCCACCGTAACCGCTAGGGGCAGCGCGCTCGCGCCCGCCCGCCCTCCGTGAGAAATGTCCAGCGCGCCGATCACGGCGCCGCTTTCCGGGTCCCTCAGCAAGCTGGCGGCGCAGCTCCAGCGGCGGATGCTGTCGCAGAAGTGCTCGGCGCCGCGCAGCTCCACCGGCCGCCCCTCGCTCAGCGCGGTGCCCACCGCGTTGGTGCCGCAGGCCTGCTCGGTCCAGATGCCGCCGGGGGTGATGTTGGCGTCCACCGCCAGGTCCAGGATGCGCGGTGCCCCGGACGATTCCAGTACCAGCCCGTCTGGGCCGCATAGGAGCACGATGCCGCCGATCTCGCCCAGCAGTTCGCCGGTCTCGAGCAGGATCGGCGTGGCGGCGAGAATCAGTTCGCGGTGCTGCCGCCGAGCCTTGGCAAGACTGCGCAGGTCCAGCGGCGCGCGCTGCTGCGACGGATTGACGTGGAGCACGCGGCTGCGATGCCAGGACGCCAGCACCTCGGGGCGCACGTCGCGGGTCCGCACCGGCGCATCGCAGACCGCCGCCTCCCAGGCGCGGTCGATGCTCCGCGGCCGGACCGGTGAGAGCGATGCCGCGCAAGGGTTTCGTGCCATGCTGCGGTCTCCTCCGGGTGTGATGGCGCCTTCAGCGCACGAAGATCTTGCCTTGCGCGGTGCGCTGGAAGCGCAGGCCATTGGCGGCTGCGAGCGACTCGCCGACGCGAACCTCGTAGAGGCCGGGCGGCACTCGCAGCGCGACCATCTGCGGGTTGGACTTCACCACCTGCCACTTGCCCTCGATGATCTTGCCGGCGCGGTTCTTCACTTCCACGTGCTGCGCCAGCCCGGAGGCTTCGCTGAACGGCGCGTCGAACAACAGGGCGATTGCCTCGCCAAAGGCGGCCTCACCCGCGAAGCGTAGGTTCAGCTTGCCGGCCTCCGCGGCGGGCCACCACGCCTTGAGCGCGTCGGCCGGCGGCTTCTTCGGGCGCGGACGCGGCGCGGGGGGCGGGCGCGGCTCGGCGGGCGCGACGCTCGCCTGGGACGTCTCGATCCGTTGCGCGGGCGCGAGCGCAGGTGCCGTCGTCGGCGCCGGTTCGACCGCAGCCGAGACCTTGGCCGGCGCAGCCATGGCCGGCTCGGCGGGTGGCGCACCGGCCGTCGCGCAGGACGCGACCAGAGCCTGCGCATCGCCGGCCAGCGATATGAAGCCGGCTGCAGGGGCGGCGGAGTCGTAGGCAGTCAGATCCGCCGACGAGGACGACCCGGCCGATTCGTCGATGTCTGGCGAGGCAGCGTCCGGCATCGGCGAGGCGGAGTCGTCCGCAGGCGCCAGCGATAGCGGCCCCAGGCTGACGGTTGCGACGCAGGCGCCGGCGATCGCGTCCACTTGCGCCACATCGGGACCCTCTTGGGCGCCGGCCGTTGCGGCCGAGGCGGCGAGGCCGGCGGCGAACGCCAGGCGCATCAGCGGGACGCGCGCGACGACAAAACTCGGACACATGGGAGCGGCCATCGAAAACCTCGGGCAGGGGTGCGTCGGTCACTATGGAATCGGTCTCGCGGACTGCCGGCCGACGGGTTCTGCAGTCGCAACCCAATTCTAACAAGTGTTAGGGTATCGTACTGGGGAGGCTAGAACCAGAATCAGAACTAAGACAGGAGGAGAGGACCGATGGGGCATGTCGCGGATGAGGTGGCGGTGGCGAAATCCGTCAGGCGGTTAATAGAGACCGAGATCGTGTCGCGGCTCGACGACTGGTACGAGGATTGCGCGCCGCGCATCCCGGGGCTCGTGGCGCGATTCGGCGAGCGGCGGTTGCTCGGGCTGGGCCTGAGTTCGGCGGCCGCCGGATCGCCCGGGTTGGCACTGCACTATGCCCGCGAGATCGGCCGGCTCAAGTGCCTGACACTCTCGAGCCTGCTGAGCGTGCAAGGATGCCAAGCGGTGGCCCCCCTGGCCCGCTTCGGGGGGTCAGCGGTGTGCAGGGATTTCCTCCGGCCCGCTATCGAGGGGCGCGCAGTAGGCGCCCGTCAGGTGCGCGAGTCCGGCACGCGCGCCGACCTTGCCATCGTGCGCAGCGTCGGCAGCGGCGACCTTGTTCTCAATGCCCGGTCACTGCGCGTGCCCAATGCCGAACATGCACGCTGGGTCTGCCTGGAGTGCAATTCGCCGCAGGATCTCCCGGACACGGTGCGCAGCTTCGTGACCGTCCCGATGGACGCGGCCGGCGTCAAGGTCTGTGTTCAGGCGCTGGCAGGCGAACGCAGCGTCGCGCGCATCGACCTTCACGACGTGCAGCTGCCGCGGGATTACCTGCTGCGGGCGGATACCGCTACGGCGGATGCGGAATTTCGCGATTTCGAGCGTCTGGTCGCGGCGGCGTTCTACCAGAGCCGCTGCGAGGAGATACTGGCCATCGCTACCGATTGCCTGCGTGCCCGTAGCGCGTCGCCCACGACAGCTGCGCGGGCCTGGCTCGGGGCCGCGCGCCTGGCGGAGCTGCACAGCGAGGCGGCTACGACCGGCGCGTTGCTGGAGCGGGCCGCCAGCCAGACGACCCCGCATCAGGTCACGCTGGCGCGCTACCGAGTGGCGGAACTGGCTGGCGCGGTTTCTCGCGCCAGCGCGCTGTGGTGGAAGGACCGCTCGGGGCGCCGCGCGCATCCAGTCCTGCAGCTCTGCGACGACATGACCGAGTCGCCGCTGGACGGCGTCACCGCAGCGGGCCTGCTCGGCGAGATCACCCGCGACCTGGGATGCGGGCTGCGGATCGGGACCGCACGGCCCAAGAGCGAGACCGCAGCGGCACGCACGCGCCTGCCCCGCTGACGGGCACCTTCTTTCCTCTATTCCTTATAGACGTCCGGAGCCGCGCGACCCATGGCCCAGCTGTCCTCGCGGATTTCCACCGCCACCGAAGACTACCGGCTCAACCGCGAGGCCTACCTCGCGCGTGTGGCCGACCTCCACCGCCGCCGCGCGGCCGCCAGCGCCGGCGGGCCGGAGCGCGCGCGGCGCCTGCACAAGGAACGCAAGCAGATGCTGCCGCGCGAGCGCATCACCGCGCTGCTCGACGCCGGCTCGCCGTTCCTGGAGTTCTGCCATCTGGCCGGCGAGGGTCTATACGACGACGTGCCACCGGGCGGCAGCATCGTCACCGGCGTGGGGCTGATCGCCGGACGGCCCTGCATGATCATCGCCAACGACGCCACGGTGAAGGGCGGCACCTACTACGGCATCACCTGCAAGAAGCATGTGCGCGCACAGCGGTTCGCCTGGCAGCACCGGCTGCCGTGCATCACGCTCGTGCAGTCCGGCGGCGCCAACTTGCCGGACCAGCCCAACGTGTTCCCGGACTGGGGCCAGTTCGGCACCATCTTCTGGAACCAGATCCGCATGTCCGGCGAGGGCATCCCGCAGATCGCCACCGTGCACGGCTCGTCCACCGCCGGCGGCGCCTACATGCCCGCGCTCTGCGACGAGAACGTGATCGTGCGCAACCAGGGCCGCATGTACCTGGGCGGCCCGCAGCTGGTGTACGCCGCGACCAAGGACGTGGTGGACGAGGAAACCCTTGGCGGCGGCGAGATGCACTCGCGCGTCAGCGGCGTCACCGACTACCTCGCGGAGAGCGACGCGCACGCCATCGCCATCGTGCGCGACCTGGTGTCCAACCTGGGCACGCCGCCCGCGCAGCGCTGGCAGGTGCTGACGCCGCGTCCGCCGAAGTTCGATCCGGCCGAGATCTACGGCATCGTCAGCCGCGACACGCGCGTGCCCACCGACAACCGCGAGGTCATCGCACGGCTCATGGACGGCAGCGAGTTCCGCGAATTCAAGCCGCTCTATGGAGAGACGCTGATCTGCGGCTGGGGCCGGATCATGGGCTTCGAGATCGGGATCCTGTGCAACAACGGCGTGCTGTTCGCCGAGTCGGCGATGAAGGCGGCGCACTTCATCGACATGTGCTGCAAGCGCGACATCCCGCTGCTGTTCATGGCCGACGTCACCGGCTTCATGGTCGGTCGCGAGGCCGAGGAGGCCGGCATCGCCAAGCACGGCGCCAAGATGATCACCGCCATGGCCTGCGCCGAGGTGCCCAAGTACACGCTGATCATCGGCGCGTCCTACGGCGCCGGGTATCTGGCCATGTGCGGCCGAGCGTTCAAGCCCAACGCCATGCTGATGTGGCCCGGCGGCCGCGCTGCGATCATGGGTCCCGACCAGGCCGCGACCACGCTGGCCATGGTCAAGGACGACATCCACAAGCGCGAGGGCACGAGCTGGACCGCCGAGGAGCGCGAGGCCTACATGGCCCCCACGCGAAAGACCTTCGAGGACTTCGCCAACGCCTACAACTTCGCGCGCAACACCTGGTGCGACATGGTCATCGACCCGGTGGAGACGCGCCCGGTGATGGCGATGCTGCTCGAACTCGCGGGCCGCACCCCGGCGCGCGAGACCGAGTTCGGCGTGTTCCGCATGTGAGCCCACGGCCATGAGCATCTTCACTTCTCACGTTTCGACCCAGACCGAGGAGTTCGCGACCAACCGCGCGGCCTACCTCGCCCTCATCGACGACCTGCGCCGCCGCCGAGCCGAGGCGGTGGTCGGCGGCAACGAAAAGGCGCGCAAGCTGCACCAGAGCCGCGGGCAGATGCTGCCGCGCCAGCGCATCACCGCGCTGCTCGACCCCGGCTCGCCGTTCCTGGAATTCGGACAGCTCGCCGGCGCCGACCTGTACGAGGGCGTGCCGCCCGGCGCGACCATCATCACCGGCGTGGGCATGGTGCACGGCCGCGCCTGCATGCTCATCGTCAACGACGCCACGGTGAAGGGCGGCACGATGTTCGGCATGACCACCAAGCGCCACACGCGCGCGCAGCAGTTCGCGTGGCGCCACCGCCTGCCGTGCATCACCATGGTCCAGTCCGGCGGCGGCTTTTTGCCCGATCTCGCCAACATCTTCCCGGACGAGGGCCAGGCCGGCTCCATCATGTACAACCAGGTGCGCATGTCTGCCGAGGGCATCGCGCAGATCGCCATCGTGCACGGGCCGTCCACGGCTGGCGGCGCGTACATCCCGGCGCTGTGCGACGAGGTGGTGATCGTGCGCAACCAGGGCGCGATGTTCCTGGGCAGCCCGCAGCTCGTGTACGCCGCGACCAGGGAAGTCAGCGACATCGAATCGCTCGGCGGCGCGCTGATGCACACCACGGTTAGCGGCGTGACTGACCACATGGCGGAGAACGACAGCCACGCGCTCGCCATCACGCGGGACATCGTGGCGCGCCTGGAGCCGCGCCCGGCACTGCGCTGGGAGCTGGCCGCGCCGCGCGCGCCGAAGTACCGCTCGGAGGAGATCTACGGCCTGTTCCATGCCGACCGGCGCATCCCCAACAACACGCGAGAGATCATTGCGCGCCTCACCGACGGCAGCGAGCTGCAGGAATTCAAGCCGCTGTTCGGCGACACCCTGATCTGCGGCTTCGCCCACGTGCACGGCTACCCGGTCGGCATCCTGGCGAGCAACGGCGTGATGTTCTCGGAGAGCGCGGTCAAGGGCGCGCATTTCATGGAGATGTGCTGCAAGCGCGACATCCCGCTGTGGTTCATCGTCGACACGCCGGGGTTCATGGTCGGCACCGCGGCCGAGCGCGGCGGCATCGCCAAGCACGGCGCCAAGTTCATGACCGCGATGGCCTCGGCCAACGTGCCCAAGTACACGCTGATCACCGGCGGCTCCTACGCCGCCGCATACCTCGCCATGTGCGGCCGCGGCTTCGACCCGCACTGCATGATGATGTGGCCCACCGGGCACTCGGCGCTGATGGGCCCCGAGCAGGCCGTGACCACGCTGACCATGGTGCGCGAAACCATCCACAAGCGCGAGGGCACGAGCTGGACCAAGGCCGAGCGCGAAGCCTTCCAGGCGCCGGTGCGCAAGGACTTCACTGAGTTCTCCAGCCCCTACAACTTCGCGCGCCATCTCTGGTGCGACATGGTCATCGAGCCCGGCGAGACGCGCGAGGTGATGGCCCTGCTGCTGGACCTGGCCGGCCGCACCAAGGCCATTCCCACGCGCATGGGCGTGTTCCGCATGTGAGGCGCGCGCCGCGCGTGCTTGTCACTCCCGAAATTCGACTCCGTTCCCGAGCCCGTATGTTCAAGAAGATCCTGATTGCCAACCGCGGCGAGATCGCCTGCCGCATCGCCCGGACCTGCCGCCGCCTGGGCGTGGCGGTGGCCGGCGTCCATTCAACCGCCGATCGCGACAGCCTGCACGTGCGCGAGATCGGCCAGAGCGTGGAGATCGGCGGTGCGCCCGCGGCTGAGAGCTACCTGCGCATCGAGCGCGTGATCGAGGCGGCGAAGAGCGTGGGCGCGCAGGCGATCCATCCGGGCTTCGGCTTTCTCGCCGAGAACGCCGCGTTCGCGCGCGCCGTCGAGGCGGCGGGTCTCGCATTTATCGGTCCCACGCCCGAGGTCATCGACCGGCTCGGTGACAAGGCCCTGGCCAAGAGCGAGGCGATCGCCGCCGGCGTGACGGTGGTGCCGGGCAGCGAGGGCGCCAGCGAGGACGCCGCGCGCATCGAGCAGACCGTGCGCGGCCTGGCCCTGCCGGTGATGCTCAAGGCCGCTGCCGGCGGCGGCGGCAAAGGGATGCGCGCGCTGCGCACGCTCGACGGCCTCGCGGCGGAGATCGAGTCGGCCATGCGCGAGGCGAAGAACTCCTTCGGCTCGCCGGCGCTGATCGTCGAGCAGATGATCGAGCACGCGCGCCACATCGAGGTGCAGATCGTGGGCGATGGGCAGGGCAAAGTGCTGCACCTGTTCGAGCGCGAATGCACGCTGCAGCGACCAGAAATTGATCGAGGAAGCGCCCGCCGCGCCGCTGGCGCCCGGCGTGCGCGAGCGGCTGCTCGCCGACGCGGTACGCCTGGGCCAGCGGCTCAAGTACCGCAACGTCGGCACTGTGGAATTCATCGTGCAGGGCGATCGCTACTACTTCCTGGAGGTGAACCCGCGCCTGCAGGTGGAACACCCGGTGACCGAGGAAGTCACCGGCCTGGACGTGGTGGAGCTGATGCTGCGCATCGCCTCCGGCGAGGGCCTGGCGCTGGAACAGGCGCAGGTGCAGCTGCGCGGCCACGCGGTGGAGACGCGCATCTGCGCCGAGGACGCCGCCGCCAACTTCCTGCCCTCCACCGGCCGGCTGGCCTACGTGCGCTTTCCCGAGCGCGGGGTGCGCGTGGAGGCCGGTGTCGACAGCGGCAGCGAGGTCACGCCCTGGTACGACCCGATGATCGCCAAGCTCATCACGCACGCGCCCACGCGCGGCCAGGCCATGGACCGCATGGCGCTGGCGCTGGACGAGATGAGCGTGTTCGGCGTGGTCACCAACCGCGACTTCCTCAAGAAGCTGCTGTCGCTGCCCGAGACGCGCGACGCCAGTTTCCACACACGGCTGATCGACGAGCGCATCGCCGGCTGGAACCTCGGCGCCGATGCGCAGCGCCAGGACGCGCTGGCGGTGGCCGCCTATGCCTGGCTGATGCAACAGCGCGCGGAGGCGCTGGCCGGCGTGTGGTCGGCGCGCGCGCTCACCGGCTGGCAGATGGCCGACGACGGCGATGGCCTGGCGCCGATTCCCGCGCTGCACCTGCATGGCGCGGAGGGCGCGGCGGCGATCCGCTTCGCGCCGCTCTCCGCCGACGGCACGCTGCGGCTGGCGGTGGACAACCAGACGCTGGAGCTGAACGTGCGCGCTCTGGGCGACGGCCGCCACCTCGCCATCCTTGGCGCGCGGCGCTTCACCGTGCGCGTGGTGCTGGACGGCGCCACGGTGCACGTGCAGGACGATGCCGGCACGCACAGCTTCGAGGCCCTGCCGTACCTGAGCTACATCAGCGCCAGCACCGAGGCCAGCGGCGAACTGCGCGCGCCCATGATGGGCATGATCCTCAAGGTCAACGTGAAGAGCGGCGACGCGGTGAAGGCCGGCGACGTCGTGGCCGTGCTCGAATCCATGAAGATGGAAATGCGGATCTGCGCCGAGGCCGACGGCGTGGTCGAGTCCACCCACTGCGAGGCCGGCCAGACCGTGGAGCGCAACGCGGTGGTGGTGCGCATCGGCAAGGCCGCGTAACACCTCGACCCTTCCAACGAAAACCCATGAAAACCTACGAAACGATCAAACTCGCCGTGGACGCCGCCGGTGTCGCGCGCCTGACCCTGGCGCGCCCGGAGGTGCACAACGCGCTCAACCCGACCATGTTCGCCGAGCTGTCGGACGCGCTCGACCGCATCGAGGCCGACCCGGCCGCGCGCGTGCTGGTGCTCTCCGGCGCGGGCGACAGCTTCTGCGCGGGCGGCGACTTCCGCTGGCAGCAGAGCCAGCGCGACCTGCCGCGCGCCGAGCGCATCCGAAACGGCCGCCCGCTCGCCGACATCCTGGCGCGGCTCGACAGCTTTCCGCGTCTGGTCATCGGCCGCATCAACGGCCCGGCCTACGGTGGTGGCGTGGGCATGATCTCGGTCTGCGACGTAACAGTGGCGGTGGACAGCGCGCGCTTCGCGCTCACCGAGGTGCGCCTGGGCCTGGTGCCGGCCACGATCTCGCCGTATGTCGCCGCCAAGCTCGGGCCGAGCCAGGTGCGCCGCGTGATGCTCAATGCCAAGCCCATGACGGCGGCTGAGGCGCAGCGCCTGGGCCTGGTGCACGAAGTGGTGAGCGCCGCACAGCTCGACGCCGCCATCGACGCCGAGCTGGACCTGGCGCTGTCCTGCGCGCCGGGCGCGGTGGCCATGACCAAGCGCCTCACGCAGTACGTGCTGCGCCACGACGAGGCCGACAACCTGATCTACACCGTGGACCGACTCGCCGATTTCTGGGAAACCGCCGAGGCCAAGGAGGGCATGCAGAGCTTCTTCGAGAAGCGCAAGCCGAGCTGGCACCGCCGCCACGAACCCCGCAACTGAGACCCCGGTGATGAGCATCCCGCCCTTCGACTGGACTCCCACGCCCGAGCTGATCGAGAACAGCGTGCTCACCGCCTTCCTGAGGAAGGTGGGCGAGCCAAACTACGAATCGTTGCGCGCGCGCGCCGACGCCGATCCGGGCTGGCTGATGGAGCAGGTGTTCGCGTTCTGCGATTTCCGCTACTACAGGCCGCCCACGCAGATGCTCGACACCTCGCGTGGCGAGCCCTGGGCGCGCTGGTGCGTGGGCGCCACGACAAACATGGTGCTCAACTGCATCGACCGCCACCGGGGCACGCCGGCCTGGGACCGTCCCTACCTAGTGTGGGAAGGCGAGCAGCCCGAGGAACAACGCTCGCTGAGCTACAGAGAATTCGACGCCGAGGTGAGCCGGCTCTCCGGCGCGCTGCGCGCGCAGGGCATCGGCAAGGGCGACGTGGTGGGCATCTACATGCCCAACATCCCGGAGACCTTCGTCGCCTTCTTCGCCATCCTCAAGATCGGCGCCATCGTCATGCCGCTGTTCTCGGGCTTTGGTCCGCAGCCCATCATCACGCGGCTCAACGACGGCGGCGCGCGCGCCGTGATCACCGCGGACGGCACCTGGCGGCGCGGGCAGGTCGGCGCGATGAAGCCGGTGCTGGACGAGGCCCTGCGCGAGGTGCCCAGGGTGCAGTCGGTGATCGTGGTGCGCCGCTTGGGCGAGCGGCTGGACACGCCGATGCAGGCCGGCCGCGACCGCTGGTGGGATGAATGCCTGTCCGGGCAATCGCCGGTGCTGGCCACCGAGCCCATGGACGCGTCCGACGCCGCCGTGCTGCTCTACACCAGCGGCACCACCGGCAAGCCCAAGGGCTGCGTGTGGACACACGTGAGCTTCCTGGGCTCCATGGTCACGCGCGACATGCACATCTGCTGCGACTTTCGTAGCAGCGACCGCTACTTTTTTCTCAGCGACATGGGCTGGATGGTAGGTGCCATGTGCGCCTGCATCCCGGGCTACTTCGGTGGCAGCCTGCTGGTCGCCGAGGGCACGCCTGACTACCCCGACACCGGCCGCTTCTGGCGCTTGGTGCAGGACCACAAGGTCACCTACCTGGGTGTCGCGCCCACGCTGATCCGCAACCTCATGCGCTACGGCGACGAGGAGGTGGAGCGCTACGACCTGTCCAGCCTGCGCCTGCTGCATTCGGGCGGCGAGGCCTGGACCGCCGCGCCCTGGCAGTGGTTCTTCCGCCACGTCGGCAAGGGCAGGCTGCCCATCCTCAACATCGTCGGCGGCACCGAGGTGGGCGGCTGCAACCTGGTGTCCACGCTGCACCACCCGCAGCGGCCGAGTTCCTTCGCCGGTCCGGCGTTGAGCGTGAACCTGGCCATCGTCGACGAATCCGGCCGGCCGGTGCCGGACGGCGTGGTGGGCGAACTGGTGCTGCGCCGCGCCAACATCGGCATGACCAAGAGCCTGTGGAAGGACGACGCGCGCTACCTCGACAGCTACTGGAACCCGATGCCCGGGTTGTGGGTGCACGGCGACTTCGTGCGCCGCGACGCCGACGGCATGTACTACGTACTCGGCCGCTCCGACGACACCATCAAGGTCTCCGGCAAGCGCACCGGGCCCACCGAGATCGAAAACCTGCTCACCGCCACCGGCACGGTGTCGGAAGTGGCGGTGATCGGCGTGCCCGACAAATCCAAGGGCTCGGCCCTGGTCTGCGTGTGCGTGCCGATGCCGGGCGTGAACGCCGACGAGGCCCTGCGCCAGCGCCTGTCGAAGGCCGTGGTGGACGGCATGGGCACGTCTTATCGACCCCGCGCGGTGGTGTTCGCCGACGAGCTGCCCAAGACGCGCAATCTCAAGGTCATGCGCCGCGTGGTGCGCGCGGTGTACCAGGACGGCGACCCGGGCGACCTCTCCGCTCTGGTCAACCCGCACACCGTCGACGACCTGCGCCGCCGCTTCGCTTCCTGAAAACCCGGAATCCCTGAACATGTCGAGCCCCGAGACTGAAGCCCCGACGCTACTGCTGCAACAGGACCGCGGGCGTCTGCACGTCACCTTCAACCGTCCAGAGCGCCGCAATGCGCTGAACGACACGATGCTGCTGGAACTCGAACAGCTCATCACGCGCCTGGAGGACGACCCCGGCGTGCGCACGGTGATCTTCCGCGGCGCCGGCGGGCACTTCTGCGCCGGCGGCGACATCCGCGAACGCCGCCAGCAGACCACAGCCTCGCGCCCCGGTGTGGATATCGCCATGGAGCGCAACCTCCGCGCCGGGCGCATGTTCCTGCGCCTGGCCAACCTGCCGCAGACCACCGTGTGCGTGGTCGAGGGCTATGCGCTCGGCGGCGGTTTCGGCTTCGCCTGCACCTTCGACATCTGCCTGGTCATGCACGACGTGCAGATCGGCATGTCCGAGACGCGCATCGGTGTGGCCCCGGCGCAGATCGCGCCGCACGTGGTGCGCCGCGTGGGCCTGTCCAACGCACGCTACCTCGGCCTGACCGGCCGCCGCCTCAACGGCGAGGAAGCGCTGCACCTGGGCGTGGCGCACGACGTGGCGCAGAGCGCGGCGGAGCTGGACCAGAAGCTCGCGCGCCTGCTCGATGACATCGACGCCTGCGGCCCGCTGGCCTGCGCCGCGACCAAGGCGATCATGAACCGCGTCGGCGAGATCCCGCTGGATGCCCTGATCGAATACGCCGGCCGCCGCTTCGGTGAACTCAACCGCGGCCCCGAGGGCATCGAAGGGCAGCAGGCGTTTCTCGAGAAGCGCAAGCCGCGCTGGCCGAGCCTCGTGGATTGAGGCCATGGCCTTCTCCACAGTCCTCATCGCCAACCGCGGGGAGATCGCCTGCCGCATCGCGCGCAGCGCGCGGCGCCTGGGCTACCGCACGGTGGCCGTTTACAGCGAGGCTGATCGCGGCGCGCTGCATGTGGAGGCGGCCGACCTCGCGGTGTGCATCGGCGCCGCCGCGCCCTCGGCCAGTTACCTCAACATCAATGCGCTGATCGACGCCGCGCGGCTCGGCGGCGCCGACGCGGTGCACCCCGGCTACGGCTTTTTGTCCGAGAACGCGGCTTTCGCGCGTGCCTGCGCCACCGCCGGCCTGGTGTTCATCGGGCCCACGCCCGAGGCGATCGAGGCGATGGGCAACAAGCGCGCCGCGCGCCGCCGCGTGGCCGCCGCCGGCGTGCCCTGCGTACCGGGCTACGACGAGGGCTCGCAGGACGACGCGGTGCTGATCGAGGCGGGCACGCGCACCGGGTTTCCGCTGATGGTCAAGGCCGCGGCCGGCGGCGGCGGGCGCGGCATGCGCCGCGTGCTGTGCGCAGCGGACCTGCCGGCAGCGCTGGCGTCCGCGCGCGGCGAGGCGCAATCGGCCTTCGGCAGCGGCGAGCTGATCCTGGAACGCGCGGTGGAGCACGCCCGCCATGTCGAACTGCAGGTGTTCGGCGACACCCACGGCAACGTCATCCACCTGGGCGAGCGCGACTGTTCCGCACAGCGCCGCAACCAGAAGGTGATCGAGGAATCGCCGTCGCCCGCGGTGGACGCGGAGTTGCGCGAACGCATGGGCCGGATGGCGGTGGCTGCGGCGCGGGCGGTGGGCTACGTCGGCGCCGGCACGGTGGAGATGCTGCTGGACCGCGACGGGTCGTTCTACTTCCTGGAAATGAACACGCGGCTGCAGGTGGAACACCCCGTCACCGAGGCCGTGACCAGGCTGGACCTGGTGGAATGGCAGCTGCGCGTGGCGGCCGGCGAGCCGCTGCCGCTGCGGCAGGACCAACTGCGGATGTCCGGCCATGCCATCGAGGTGCGCCTCTACGCCGAGGACCCGGACGCTGGCTACGCGCCGCAGACCGGCCGCGTGCTGTGCTGGCGCGCGCCCGACGCGGCGCTGGCGCGCTGCGACGCCGGCATCGGCACCGGGCGCGAGATCGGTGCCGACTACGACCCGATGCTGGCCAAGCTCATCGCCCACGCCGCGACCCGCGAGGAGGCGCGGCGCAAGCTGCTGCTCGCGCTTGAACAAACCGTACTGCTGGGTCTGAAAACCAATCGCGCGCAGCTCATCGGGCTGCTCGCCGACCCGGTGTTCCGCGACGGCGCGGTCACCACGCGCTGGCTCGACACCCGCAGCGCGGTCGCGGCAGGCGAGGGCGAGATCGCGCGGCTCACCGCGGCGGCGGTGGCGGTGATCGCCAGCCGCAGCGATGATGCGGGCGGCTGGCGCAGCACCGGCGCGCTGGCGTGGCCGGTGCGGCTGCAGGTGTCCGGCGCGGCGCAGGTCATCGCGTTCACCGTGAGTCAGGACAACGACGGCTTCACGGTGCAAAGCGGCGACGCCGCGGGCACCATCCGGCTGCTGCCGATCACGTCCGCCGCGCCGGATCACGTGTTCGAGATCGACGGCCTGCGCCGCCGCTTCCACATGGTCCAGTCGGCCGACGGCCTGTGGTACGCGCAGTGCGGCGCACACCTGGGCGTGTACGAGCTGCCGCGCGCCCTGGCGGCGTCGGCGGCGCGGGGCGGCGACAGCACGCTCGCGCCGATGAGCGGCCGCGTGGCCGAAATCTTCGTCGCGGCCGGAGATGCGGTCGAAAAGGGCGCGCTGTTGCTTACCCTGGAGGCGATGAAAATGTTTCACGAGATCCGCGCTGGCCATGCCGGCCGCGTGGCCGAGCTGCGCGTGGGCGTCGGCGAGCAGGTGTCGCCGCGGCAGCCCCTGCTGGTGCTCGAAGCGGCGGAGCCGTCGGCGTGAGCGCCCGGCGCGTGCGTATCGGCGGTGCGGCGGGCTACTGGGGCGACACCGCCTTCGGCCCCGAGCAGCTCGTGCACCACGGGAATGTCCGGTACCTGGTGTTCGACTACCTGGCCGAGGTGACGATGGCGATCCTGGCCAAGGCCCGCGCCAAGGACCCGGCCGCGGGCTTCGCCACGGACTTCGTCACCCAGGTCATCCGCCCGCTGGCGCCCGAGATCCGGCGCCGCGGCATCCGCGTCATCGCCAACGCCGGCGGCGTCAACCTGCCGGCTTGCGCGGCGGCGATCCGGGCAGCGCTGGCCGAGGCCGGCGTGGAACTGAAGGTCGGCATCGTCGAGGGCGACGATCTGCTGCCCCGCGCCGGGGGGCTGCGCGGACGGGGGATCCGCGAGATGTTCGACGGCCGCCCACTGCCGGAAAAGCTCGCCAGCTGCAACGCCTATCTCGGCGCGTTCCCCATCGCCGCGGCGCTCGATGCCGGCGCCGACATCGTCGTCACCGGCCGCGTGGTCGACAGCGCGGTCACGCTCGGTGCGCTGATCCACGAGTTCGGCTGGAAGCCCGACGACTGGGACCGTCTGGCGGCCGGCACGCTGGCCGGTCATCTCATCGAGTGCGGCTGCCAGGCCACCGGCGGCAACTTCACCGACTGGGAGCGCGTGGCCGACGACTGGGACCGCATGGGCTTTCCCATCGCCGAGTGCGCGGCCGACGGCAGCTTCGTCATCACCAAGCCGGAGGGCACCGGCGGCTGCGTCTCGCCGCTGTCGGTGGGCGAGCAGCTGGTCTACGAGATCGACGATGCGCAGGCCTATGTCGTGCCCGACGTGGTCTGCGATTTCTCCAGCGCGCGCCTGGTGCAGGACGGCCCCGACCGCGTGCACGTCAGCGGCGTGCGCGGCCGCCCGCGCACCGCGGACTACAAGGTCTGCGCGACGCACGACGACGGCTTTCGCGCCACCTTCCTGCAAACCATCACGGGGTTCGAGGCGCCGCGCCGCGCGCGCGCCAACGGCGAGGCGATCCTGGCCGTGGCGCGCAGGCGCCTGGAGAAGCTCGGCCTGCCGGATTTCCTCGACACTGAGATTCATCTGATCGGCTGCAACACGCTGTGGAACCCGGCGCACTTCCCGCCGCCGGAGGCCCACGAGCTGGTGCTCCGCGTGGACGTCTGGCACGCGCGCTATTCCGGCTGCGAGGCCTTTTCCAAGGAAGCGGCAGGCGCGGCGCTGTCCATGACCACCGGCCGCTGCGCCGCCGGCCCCACCGGCCGGCCCAAGACCACGCCGGTGGTACGGCCCTTTTCGTTCCTCTTCCCGAAATCCGAGGTGCCGGTGCGGGTGACGGTGGATGACGCGGCCGTGGCCTACGACTGGGCCGCCTACGCCCGCGCCCCGGCGGCCGTGCCCGCGACGCCCATCCCCGAGCCGGCCGCGCCCGATTTATCGCGGCAGGAGCGGGTCAGCGTGCCGCTGCGCCGGCTCGCGGTGGCGCGCAGCGGCGACAAGGGCGACAAGTCCAACATCGGCGTTATCGCGCGCCGCGCGGAGTTCCTGCCGTGGATCGCCGCCGCGCTGAGCGCCGAGGCGGTGCGGGCGTGGATGGCGCACACCGGCACTCCGCGCGTCGAACGCTTCCTGTTGCCCGGACTGAACGCGCTCAACTTCCTGCTGCACGACGCGCTGGGCGGCGGCGGCGCGGTGTCGCTGCGCCTCGACGTGCAGGGCAAGACCTACGCCCAGCAGCTGCTGCACCACCCGGTCAGTGTGCCGCGTGCGCTCCTCGAAAACTGAAGTCCGCTTACGGAGACCTGTGATGCCCACGTCCACGCCCACTCCCGTGATGGCAGGTATCTCGCCGCCGCCCGCGCTGCTCTCGCGGATCACCATCGGCGACTTCCTGCGCCGCGCCGCGCAGCGCGACCCGCAGCGCATCGCCCTCGTCGACGGCGACACGCGCCTGAGCTACGGCGAGCTGAACCGGCGCGCCACGCAGGCGGCCAACGCACTGCTGGCGTCCGGCCTCCACCCCGGCGCGCGTGTGGCCAGCCTGTGCAACAACTCGGCAGAATTCGTGGTGGCGTTCTTCGGCGTGCACCGCGCCGGGCTGGTGTGGGTGCCGATCAACACCGGCCTGGGGCTGGACGACGTGCGCTACATCCTGGAACACGCCGAGGCCGGCGCGGTGCTGGTGGACGGCGCGCTGCTGGAGCGCGAGGCGCTGCGCGCCCTGCTGGAGCAGTACGGGCCGGCCACCGGCTTCGTGATCGAGGGCGCGGCGCGCGGCGGCTACGCGGCCTTCGCTGCCGCCTGCGCGGTGCAGGGCGACACCGAGACGCCGGTGGAGGCGGGCGACCGCGACGTGGCGCAGATCATGTACACCAGCGGCACCACCGGCCGGCCCAAGGGCGTCATGCAGTGCCACACGGCCGTGGTGATGGCGGCCTTCGCCAACGCCATCGAGCTGGGCATGAACCGCGAGGACGTGGCCAACGCCATGCTGCCGCTGTTCCACTGCGCGCAGCACACGCTGCTGTGCTCGATGCTGGCGGCGGGCGCGCGGGTGGTGCTGCTGCGCGCCTTCGACCCGGCGCACATGCTGGCGCTGATCGAGCGCGAACGCATCAGCAAGATGTTCGCGCTGCCGCTGATGTACCAGGCCATGCTCGATCACCCGACGTTCGCGCAGCGCGACCTGTCCAGCCTCAGGCTGTGCCTGTACGCGATGGCGCCGATGCCCGAAACCCTGCTGCGGCGGCTGATCGAGCGCTTCTGCCCGCAGTTCATGCTGGCCTCCGGGCAGACCGAGATGTACCCGCTCACCGTCGCCTTCCGGCCGGAGGAGCAGCTGCGCCGCTTCGGCCCGTACTGGGGCGTCAGCTCCATCCTCAACGACACCGCGATCATGGACGACGAGGGCCGCATCCTCGGCCGCGGCGAGGTGGGCGAGATCGTGCATCGCGGTCCCAACGTCATGCAGGGTTACTACAAGGATCCGGAGGCCACCGAGAAGGCACGTGCCTTCGGCTGGCACCACACCGGCGACCTGGGAATGTGGGACGCGGACGGCCAGCTGCTGTTCAAGGACCGCAAGAAAGACATGATCAAGACCGGCGGCGAGAACGTGCCCTCGGTCAAGGTCGAAGCCGTGCTGCTGCAGCACCCGGCGGTGGCCAACGCGGCGGCCGTGGGCTTGCCGCACGCGCGCTGGATCGAGGCGGTGACCGTGTTCGTGGTGCTCAAGCCCGGCGCGAGCGCGGACGAAGCGGCGCTGATCGCCCACTGCAAGGCGCACCTGGGCGGCTTCGAGGTGCCCAAGGCGGTGCGCATCCTCGAAGCGCTGCCCATGACCAGCACCGGCAAGGTCCAGAAGCAGCCGCTGCGCGAGCGCTTCCACGATTTGTACGCGAACTGAAAGCCAATCACCGACTGGAGCGAACCATGAAAGCACTTGTGCAGATGCTGATGAACGCCATCGTCAACCTGCTGCTGGCGCTGGACCGCCTGATGGCCGGCGTGAAGCTCCAGCGCTTGCGCTCCGGCGGCCTGGAATGGGTCTACCTGGACAGCGGCGGCAACGGCGAGCCGCTGGTGCTGGTGCACGGCTTTGGCGGCGACAAGACCAACTGGACGCTCATGTGCCGCCAACTGCGTGGCCGCTATCGCATCATCATTCCGGACCTGCCGGGCTTCGGCGAGAGCGATTCGCCGATCAACGCGCGCTACCGCGTGCAGGACCACGTCGAGCGCCTGCGTGGCTTCCTGCGCCACCTGGGCGTTATGCGCCCGCACCTGGGCGGCAATTCCATGGGCGGCTACACCGCGGCCCTGTACGCCGCGCAGCACCCGACCGAAGTGAGGAGCCTCTGGCTGATCAACGCCGCCGGCATCTTCACCGCCCAGCCCAGCGAACTGCTCGCCGCCGTGCAGTCCAATGGTCCCAATCCGCTGCTTCCGCAGACACCCGCGCAGTTCCGTGAGGTGCTGAACTTTGCCATGTCCAAGCCGCCGTACATCCCGGCCTTCGTGCTGGATGTGATGGCGCGGCGCGCGATGGCCGCCATCGCCCTGCGCGAGCGGCAGTTCGAGGACATCCTCGAAGACTCCCCGCACCTGGAGACCCCGCTGGCCGGCCTGCCGACGCCTACCCACGTCCTGTGGGGCGACCAGGATCGCCTGATTCACGTGGACTGCGTGCGCGTCTTCCGCGAACTGCTGCCCGACTGCTCGGCCACCGTGCTGCCGGGCATCGGCCACGTGCCGATGCTCGAAGCACCCGCCGAGACGGCGCGCGACTACCTCGCCTTCCGCGAGCGCCTGGCGGTGCGGGAAGTGATCGAGGCCGTTTCGGCGGTCTGAGGTGCGATCCGTGAGCGCGGACATGGCAGGCAGCGCAGCGGCGTCCCCGCTGCTGCACTACCGAACCTGCCACCTGTGCGAGGCGCTCTGCGGCCTTGTGGTGGCGCACGACGGCGCGGGGCGGATTCTGTCCGTGCGCGGCGATGCGGACGACCCCTTCAGCCGCGGGCACCTGTGCCCCAAAGGCGTGGCGCTGGCCGACCTGCAGGATGACCCCGACCGCCTGCGCCGGCCGCTTCGCCGGCAAGGCGGTCGCTGGGTGGAGATCGGCTGGGACGAGGCCTACGACCTCGCCGAGCGCGGGTTGCAGGAGGTGCGCCGCGCCCACGGCGACAACGCGCTGGCCACCTACACCGGCAACCCCACGGCCCACAACACCGGCGCGCTGCTGCTGCTGGCCCCGTTCCTGGCCGCCGCGCGCACGCGCAACCGCTTCAGCGCGCGCAGCATCGACCAGTTGCCGAACATGGTCGTCAACCGCTGGATGTTCGGCAATTCGGCGCTGTTTCCGATTCCCGACCTGGACCGCTGCGGGTTGCTGCTGATGCTGGGCGCCAATCCGGCCATGTCGCAGGGCAGCATTTGCGCGGCCGGCGATTTCATGGGCCGGCTCGCCGCCCTGCGTGCGCGCGGCGGCCGCGTGGTGCTGGTGGACCCGCGCCGCAACGAAACCGCGGCCAAGGTCGATCGCCACCTATTCGTCCGCCCGGGTGCCGACGTGTTCCTGCTCGGCGCGATGATCCACACCCTGTTCGCCGAAGGGCTGGTTCGTCCCGGCCGCCTGGCCATGTTCACCGACGGCGTGGAGGCCCTGCGCGCGGCGCTCGCCGAATTTTCGCCGGAGGCCGCGGCCGCGCCCACCGGCATCGCCGACGACGACATCCGCGCGCTGGCGCGCGAGTTCGCCGCCGCGCCCCGCGCCGCGTGTTACGGCCGCATCGGCACCTGCCTACAGGACTACGGCGGCCTCACCGCCTGGCTGATCACCGCGCTCAACCTGCTCACCGGCAACCTGGATCGCGAGGGTGGCGTGATGTTCACCCACCCGGCGATCGACCTCGCCGGGCTGGCCGCGGCCAGCGCGGCCACGCGCGGGAGTTTCGACACCTACCGCTCGCGTGTGCGCGGCCTGCCCGAGTTCATGGGCGAACTGCCGGTGGCGGTGATGGCCGAGGAGATGCTCACGCCGGGTGCGGGCCAGATCCGCGCCCTGATCACCTTCTCCGGCAACCCGGTGCTGTCCACGCCGGATGGACGCCGGCTCGAACGGGCGCTGGCGGGACTGGACTTCATGCTCAGCGTGGACGCCTACCTCAACGAGACCACCCGCCACGCGCACCTGATCCTGCCGCCGGCCGGGCCGCTGGAACGCCCGCACTACGCGCTGGCGCTCAACCTGGTGGCGGTGCGCAACGTGGCCAAGTACTCGCCGCCGCTGCTGCCCAAGGCGGCGGACGCGCGGCACGACTGGCAGATCCTGCTCGAACTCGCGGTGCGCCTGGGTTCGCACGGACGGCTGGATCGCGCGCTGTGGCGCGGCGCGCAGGCCGTGGTGGAACGCTTGGGCGTGGAGGGTCTGCTGGACCTGCTGCTGCGTGCCGGCCCCTACGGCGGCCTGCCGGCCGGCCTCGCGGCGCTGCTGGACACGCTGCGCGGCTTCCTGTTCGAGGGCCGTCTCGGTTCTTCGCTGCTGCGGCAGGGCGCAGGCCTGGCCCCGGTGCTGCGCGCGCAGGCCGGGTTCAGCGCCGATCGCCGCGGCCTGAACCTGGAAACCCTGCGCCAGCATCCGCACGGCCTGGACCTGGGGCCGCTGCGCCGCGCCCTGCCGGACAAGCTGTGCACGCCGGGGCGCCGCATCGTGCTGGCGCCGCCGCCGCTGCTCGCCGACTTGCCACGCGCCGCCGCCGCGCTGCGCAGGCCGCCACCGCAGGGACTGGTGCTGATCGGCCGCCGCCACCTGCGCAGCAACAATTCCTGGATGCACAACGCGCCGCGGCTGGTCAAAGGCCCGTCGCGCTGCACACTGATGATGCATCCTGACGACGCCCGCGCCGCCGGTCTGGCCGAGGGGCGGCCGGCACGGGTGTCCTCCGCGGTGGGCAGCATCGAATTGCCGGTGCGCGTCACGCCGGAGCTGATGCCGGGCGTGGTCTGCGCGCCGCACGGTTTCGGCCACGACCGGCCGGGCACACGGCTGGGCGTGGCCAGCCGCATGGCGGCCGGTGCCAGCCTCAACGACATCACCGATGCGTCCCGCGTCGATCCGCTCACCGGCGTGGCGGCGGTCAACGCCCTGCCGGTGACGGTGACGGCCTGCCCATGAACATGCTCAGGGCCGTGCCAGCACGCGCGACAGCGCATCGGTCAGTCCGCGTTGCACGGTGCAGTCGGAAAAATCCAGCAGCATGTGCAGGGACAGGCCTAAGCCGACCAGCCGCGTTGCCGGCCATGCGGTCAGGCCCAGCCAGAGCAGGATCGCCGGCCAGGTGTGCAGCGGGTGAAAGCCGATGCTGCAGCGGTTCGGATCGTAGATCGGGTCGGCGAGCAGGTGGTCCAGGTCCACGAGCATGGTCGCCATCATCACCAGCAACGCGCGCCGCCACTGGCGGTGGAAGCACAGCACCGCCACGGCCGCCGGCACGGCGACGTGCAGGACAAGATGCAGGACGGAGGCCAGCGATATTGAATCGAGCGACATCGAACCGGGAGCAGGGCAGGGCGGGATCACACTTTAAAAGGCTTGCGCGGTGAGCTACCGCTCGGCGCTGCGCGCGGGCCTGTTCGACGGTCAGGTGGTCCTGATCACCGGCGGCGGTTCCGGCATCGGCCGCTGCACCGCGCACGAGCTGGCGGCGCTGGGTGCCACCGTGGTGCTCGCCGGCCGCAAGGCGGAAAAGCTGGAGCGCGTGCGCACGGAGATCGAAGCGGGCGGCGGGCGCGCCGACACACGCGTGATCGACATCCGCGAGGGCGATTCGGTGCGCGCGGGCATCGCCGCCGTGCTGGCGGCCCACGGCCGGATCGACGGCCTGGTCAACAACGCCGGCGGACAGTTTCCCGGCCCGCTGCGCGATTGCAGCGACAAGGGCTGGGACGCGGTGATCCGCAACAACCTCAACGGCGGCTTTCGCATGATGCGCGAGGTCTACACGCAGTGCATGGAGGCGAACGGGGGGGCCATCGTCAACGTGGTGGCCTGCGTGGACTTCGGCATGCCCAACATGGGCCACACCGGCGCAGCGCGCGCCGGCATGATCAACCTCACGCAGACCGCCGCGCTGGAATGGGTGCACCGCGGCGTGCGCGTCAACGCGGTGGCGCCGGGTTCCATCGCCACCAGCGGCATGGCGACCTACGACGCCGGCTTCCAGCAACGGCTGAAGGAGCGGCGCCGGCACATTCCCTACCAGCGCATGGGCACCGAGGCCGAGGTGTCGGCCGCCATCTGCTTCCTGCTCGGCGAGTCCGCCGCCTACATCAGCGGCGCGGTGCTGCCGGTGGACGGCGCGCTGCGCCTGGCCAAGCACCTCTGGCCGGTGCCGGAACACACCAGCCAGCACGCCTACGACCCCTTCGGCCGCAGCGATCTTCCCGACTTTCTCAAGTCCATCTGAAACACCCGCAAGCCGGCTCGCACGAGCCCCGAGGAGCCCCATGGATTTTTCCTTCACCCCGCAGCAGGAAATGCTGCGCGACACCGTCCGCCGCTTCTGCCAGGCCGAGATCGCGCCGCTGGCGCGCGAGTGCGATGACGCCGAGCGCTTCCCCAAGCACATCTTCCGCAGGTGGGGCGAGCTGGGGTTGATTGGCGTGCGCTACCCCGAGGCGGACGGCGGCTCGGGCTTCGACAAGGTGGGCGAGTGTCTGGTGCGCGAGGAGATGAGCCGCGTCAGCCAGGCATTTGCCTCGACCTGGTCGGTCAACGCGCACATGGGCATCTGGCCGATCTGGAAGATCGGCACTGCGCGGCAGAAGGAGAAATACTTCGCGCCCACGCTGCGCGGCGAGAAGGTCTCGGCCTTCGGCCTGAGCGAGCCGGACGGCGGCTCCAACATCCGCGCGCTGACCACCAAGGCCATGCGCTGCGACGGCGGCTGGCGCATCAGCGGCGCCAAGACCTACATCACCAATTCGCCGTTCGCGGATTTCATGCTGCTGGCCGCGCGCACCGCGCCGGAACTCAAGCCCGAGTCGGTGAGCCTGTTCATCGTCGACCTGCCCAATCCGGCGGTGAGCATCCACAAGCTGGACAAGGAAGGCATCCGCGCCTCCGAGACCGGCCTGCTGCACATCGACCAGCTGCTCGTGCCCGACGAGAACCTGCTGGCCGAGCGCATGGGCACCTACCCGGTGATCCTGGAATCGCTGTCCGAGAACCGCGTGGGCGTGGCGGCGAACTGCGTGGGCATGGCGCAAGGCGCGCTCGATGCCGCCGTGGCCTACGCGCGCGACCGCGTGGTCGGCGGCAAGCGCATCGGCGAATACCAGGCCATCGCGCACAAGCTGGCCGACATGGCGGCCGACATCGAGGCGGCACGCTGGCTGGTGTACTACGGCGCCTGGCGCATCGACCAGAACACGCTCGACGCCGCGACCGCGGCCAAGGTCAAGCTGGTAGCCAGCGAAACCGCCGTGCGCGTCACCGAGCAGGCGATCCGCATCCACGGCGGGGCGGGGATCATGCGCGACTACCCGGTGGGCCGCTTCCACCGCGACGCGCTGGTCTACGTGATCGGCGAGGGCACCAGCGAGATCCAGCGCAACATCATCGCGCGCAGCCTGGAGCTGTGATCAGAACCAGGCGTCGCGCATCTCCAGCGTGAGCGGGTTGAGCGATTCGAGCAGGTCGAGCTGCGGGCCGATGCGGGGCAGCTCGAACTCGAAGAAGTACCGGCAGGTCATCTGCTTGCCGCGATAGAAATCGGCGCTGCCCGACTCGCCGCCCGCGGTGGCGGCGAGGGCCTGATCCAGCCAGATCCAGGCCAGAACCAGATGGCCGAAGACCTCCAGGTAGACCGCCGCGTTGGCCAGCGTGGTCTGCGGGTCGCCGGCCGACCACAGCCTGCGGGTGACGGTCTCCACGCGCGCTAGGGCCGCTTCGAGTTGCGACGCCCGCGCGGCGTGCGCGGGTTGGGCAGCCGCGCGTGTGGCCGTGTCGCGCATCGCCCGGGCGAGCAGCGCAAAGGCCTTGCCGCCGTCCATCACCACCTTGCGGCCGAGCAGGTCCAGCGCCTGGATGCCATGGGTGCCCTCGTGGATCGGGTTCAGTCGGTTGTCGCGGTAGAACTGCTCCACGTTGTAGTCGCGGGTGTAGCCGTAACCGCCGTGCACCTGGATCGCCAGGTCATTGGCCAGCAGGCACCACTGCGAGGGCCAGCACTTGGCGATGGGCGTGAGGATCTCCAGCAGCAGGGCGGCGTGCTCGCGCTGCGCCGCCTCGGCGGCATGGCGCTGTTCGTCCACCAGGCGCGCGCAGTAGAGATTGAGCGCCAGCGCGCCCTCGGCGTAGGCCTTCTGCGCCAGCAGCATGCGGCGCACGTCGGCGTGCTCGACCAGCGCCACCTGCGGCCTGTCGGCCTGCTTGCCGTCCGCCGTCACCGGGCGCCCCTGTGGCCGGTTGCGCGCGTAGTCGAGCGCATGCAAGTAGCCGGTGTAGCCGAGCATGGCGCTGCCCAGGCCGACGCCGATGCGCGCCTCGTTCATCATGTGGAACATGCAGGCCAGCCCGCGGTGCAGCGGGCCCACGCGGTAGCCCACCGCGCCGGCGCGCCCGACCGGCCGGTGACGGCCCTCGCCAAAATTCAGCAGCGCGTTGGGCAGGCCGCGAAAGCCCATCTTGTGGTTGAGGCCGGCCACGGCCACGTCGTTGCGCTCGCCGCGCGTGCCGTCGGCGTTGACCAGAAAACGCGGCACGATGAACAGCGAGATGCCCTTGACGCCGGGAATCAGCCAGCCGTTTTCGTCCGGCACCTTGGCCAGCACCAGGTGCACGATGTTCTCGGAGAGCTCGTGGTCGGCGCCCGAGATCCACATCTTGTTCCCGCGCAGGCGGTACTGGGGGCCGAGCGGAGAGTCGCCCTCGAATTCGGCGCGGGTGAGGATGTCGGACAGCGAGGAACCGGCCTGCGTCTCGGAAAGACACATGGTACCGAAGTAGCGGCCTTCGAGCTGCGGCCGCACAAACGCCTCGACCTGCGCCGGTGTGCCGTGTGCCAGCAGCGTGCTGGCGTTTCCCTGGGTGAGCATCAGGAAGCCGCTGGTGCTCATGTTGGCGCCGAAGAACCAGGCCATCGCGGCGCGGTCCACCACCACCGGCAACTGCATGCCGCCGATCTCGGCGTCGTGCGTGGCGGCCATTAGGCCGCTGTCAATGAAGGCGTCGAGCGCAGCGCGCACCTCCGGGACCACGTGCACGCGCTCGCCGTCGAAGTGGGCTTCCTGATGGTCGCCTTTCTTGTTGTGCGGCGCAAAGCGCTCCGTGGCGATGCGCTCGGCGGTGTCGAGTACGGCATCGAAGGTCTGACGCGAGTGCTCGGCAAAGCGCGGCAGGGCGGTGAGACGCTCCACCTGCAGCCACTCGTGGAGCATGAAATCGAGATCGCGGCGGTTCAGGATCAGGGAGGATGCGGGCATGGGCAGCTGGGCGCGCGAATGACGAATAGTCTCAGTCTAACGTCTGTTAGGTAAACTGTCGGCTCACTGGCTCACTGGCTCGCTGCGTCGCAGCTGGTGTCGGCACGGGACATATCTATCCGCGGCGATCCCGGGTTGGGGCGCAGCGGCAAACCGGGAACGGAAAAAAATGGCGGTCGAGACGAGTCGGGGTGGGGGCAGAGTCCGCGCGGTCGCCCTGTGCGCAGTGCTGGTCGGCTCGGCGCTGACCGCTTGCGGCGGTGGCGGGCCCGCCTCGCATGTCCCCGCGGTGGCCGAGTTGCAGGCGCGGACCCTGACGGTGGTGCTCCGATCGGTGCCGGTGCTGTACAGCGTCACCGGGTCGGTGATGTCCGACGAGCGTGTGGAGATCAGCTCGCGGATCGCAGCCTACGTCCGCAGCCTGGAGGTTACCGAGGGCCAGCGCGTGGCGCTCGGCGACCCGCTTGCGACGCTGGACAGCAAGGATGTCGACGCAGCCGTGCGGGTGGCCGAAGCGGAGCGCGGGCGCGCTCGCGCCGCCCAGCGCGATGCGGCGCGCGATCTGGAGGACAGCCAGGGGCTCTACAAGCGCGCGCTGGTGGCCGAGGCCCAGGTGCGCAAGGCGCGCCTGCAATGGGAGGTGGCGTCTGAAGGACTTGCCGCCGCCGAAGCGGCGCTTTCCCGGGCGGTCGCGGAGCGCCAGTACGTCCGCATCATCAGCCCGGTGGCCGGCGTGGTGGTGGCGCGGCATCGCCGGGAAGGCGACCTGGCTTCGCCCGGCATGCCGCTCATCACGGTGGAAGCGGACACCGCGCTGCTGTTCGAGACTTTCGTCTCCGAGCAGCGAGTGCAGCAGATTCGCGTGGGCGACGCGGTGCGACTCCGCTTTGACGCGCTCGACGCCACGCTGGACAGCCAGGTACTGCGCGTGGTGCCGTCCGGCAACCCGGCCACGCGCGGGTTTCGCGTGAAGATCTCGCTGCCGGAGGGTGCGGGCCTGCTGCCCGGCATGTTCGGTCGTGCGCAGTTCACGGTGGGCGAGCAGACCGCCCTCGTCGTGCCACCGCGGGCGATCGTCGAGCGCGGCGGACTGCGCGGGGTTTACGTGCTCGATGCGCAGGACCTGGCCCGCTTCCGCTGGCTGCGGACCGAGCACCCAGTGCCGGAAGGCGTGATGGTGCCGGCGGGCCTCGACGCGGGCGAGCGGATCGTGCTCGATCCGCCGGGCGATCTTCGCGAAGGCGATCGCGTGCGTTCTCCCGCCGCGCCCGCAAGCGGATCGCAGACCGCGCCGCCGACGCAGGCATCCCCTGTGCCCGCTCCGAAGGCCTGACATGAGCGAGCAGCGGATGAACATCGCCGGCTGGCTGGCCGGCGTGTTCGTGCAGTCCAAGCTCACGCCGGTGCTGGTGCTGGCGGTGTTCCTGCTGGGCATCTACTCGGCGCTCACCACGCCGCGCGAGGAAAACCCGCAGATCATCGTCCCCGGTGCGGTGGTGACGTTCATGCTTCCCGGCAGCACGCCGATGGAGATGGAGCGCCTGATCGTCGCGCCCATGGAGGGCCACCTGCGCGAGATCGACGGCGTGGAGCACAGCTACGCCGTCGCTGCAGAGGGCATGGGGCAGGTGCAGTTGCAGTTTCACGTCGGCCAGAACGAAGACGTGGCGATCCAGCGCGTGTTCGAGCGCGTGACGGCCTATCGGCAAACGCTGCCGGCGGGCACGCTCGATCCCATCGTCCATCGGGTGGACGTGGATGACGTGCCCATCGTCGCCGTCACTCTGGCGTCCGGCACCTACGACGACTACGCCCTGCGGCGAATCGCCGAGCGCATGGCCGAGCGCCTGAGCACCCTGGAAGCAGTGTCCGTCGCCTCGATCCACGGCGGGCGCGAGCGCGAGATACGGTTGAATCTGGACCCGGCGCGGATGCAGGCCTACGGCCTGACCCTGGGTGACGGCATTGCCATGGTGCGCGCTTCCAACCTGTCGGCGCGGGTCGGCGAATCGGTCAGCGGCGGCGAGCGGCAGGACGTGTTCGTGAGAGGCCACTTCACCTCGCTGGAAGCCGTGCGGCGCATGCCGCTGGGCGCGGTGGGCGGGCAGATGATCTACCTGGAGGACGTCGGCGAGGTGGTGGATGGACCGCCCGCCGACCCGGCCTTCCTGAGCCGCCTGGCCTTCGGCCCGGCCGATGCGCGCGCCGCGGCCGATGCCACGCGCGGCGAGCTGCCGGCGGTGACGATCGCGGTGGCCAAGAAGCCCAATGTCAATGCGGTGGTCGTCGCCGACTCGATTCTGGCGATGATCGAGCAGATGCGGGCGCAGTACGTGCCGAGCGGCGTGGAGGTGGTAACCACCCGCAACGATGGCGTCGAGGCCGACCACACGGTGGACAAGCTGCTCTTCGACCTGGCGGTGGCGGTCGGCGCGGTGATGCTCGTGCTGATCCCCTTTCTGGGCCTGCGGCAGGCGCTGATCGTGTGCGTCTCGGTGCCGCTGGTGCTGAGCCTGACGGTGGCCGTGGACTATCTCACCGGCGTCACCATCAACCGCATCTCGCTGTTCGCGCTGATCCTGTCCCTGGGGATGCTGGTGGACGACGCGATCGTGGTGATCGAAAACATTCACCGCCACTACGAACACGGCACGTCCGACCCGGTGCGCACCGCGGTGACGGCCGCCAACGAGATCGGCAAGCCGACCACCATGGCCACCATCACCATCGTGCTGGTGTTTGCCTCGCTGCAGCTGCTCACCGGTATGAATGGCGCGTTCTTCGCCGACGTGGCCTACAACGTTCCCGTGGCCATTGCCTGCTCGCTGGCGGTGGCGTATATCGTGGTGCCCTGGGCCAGCGCACGCTGGCTCAGGCCGCATGCCACCGCGGACCACGCGGCGGAAGCCTCGACCGGTCCGCTGCACCGCTCCTACGAGCGCCTGGTGGAAGGCCTGATCCACAGCCCCCGCCGCATGCGCATCGCCACGATCCTGGTGTTTCTCGCGCTAGGCGGCTCCTTCACCATGCCGGCCTGGCAGTTTGTCCGTGCGGAGGGACCGTCGGGTCCGCTGTCCTTCGGCAGTGTGGGCATTTCGATCATGCCCAAGGACGACCGCAACACCTTCGCAATCACGCTCGATCTGCCGGAGAACGTGCCGGTGGAAACCACCGACCGGGTGGCGCGCGAGGTCGGACAGATCGTCGGCCGGCACCCGCTGGTGGACCATTACCTGACCTTCGTCGGCATGCCGGGGGTGGTGGACTTCGCCTCGCAGGTCGGCGGCGGCAACAACCGCTTCGGTCCGCACGTGGCCGAGATTCGCGTTAACCTGGTCGACAAGTCGTTGCGCAGCACGCCCTCGATGCGGGTGGTGGAGGAACTGCGCGCGGCCACTGCCGGCCTGCGCGCGCGCCATCCGGATATGGATGTGCGATTCATGGAGTCGCCGCCAGGTCCGCCGTCGCGCGCCATTGTCCTCGCGAACATCCACGGCAGCGATCCGGAGACGCTCGCCGCGCTCTCCGCCAAGATCAAGGAGCGTTTTCGTCAGACCTGGGGCGTGGTCGACGTCTTCGATACCGAGCCGGTCGAGGCCGAGCGCATCGACATCGTGGTGGACAAGGAGAAGGCGCTGCTCTCCGGCGTGACCACGGCCGACATCGAACAGACCGTGCGCGTGCTGATGAGTGGCGTGGTGGTGTCCGAGGCCCGCCTGCCCGGCGAGCTGCGCCCGGTGCCGATCCGCCTGGACGTGCCGCGCGAGACGCGCATCGATCCCCTGCGCCTGGACAACACCTTCGTCAAGAACCGCGCCGGCGAGCCGGTGCCGCTGTCTGAGCTGACCCGGGTGGAACGCCGCCCCAGCCACCGGCCGATCCTGCGCAAGGACAACGAGCGCGTGACCTACGTCGGTGGCAACGTGATCAACGCGACCGGGTCGGTGAATGCCGTCATGGACATGCACCGCGATCTCGACGGCCAGGAAATCGCCGGCGTTTTCCTGCGCACCGGAAACGTCGCGCTCAACGCGCAGACGCCCGACACCATCGCCGGCTACGAGCTGCTGTGGGACGGCGAGATGCGCCTGACCCTGGATGCCGCGCGCGAGATGGGCGCGATCATGGGTGTGGTGGTGGTGATCATCTACCTGCTGCTGGTGGCCAATTACCGCTCCTTCAGCCTGCCGCTGATGGGCATGACGGCGATTCCCTTCGGCCTGATCGGGATCTTCCCGGGCCACTGGCTGCTCGGCATTCCGTTCAGCATGGCCTCGATGGTCGGCGTGGTGGCGCTGGCCGGCGTGGTGATCCGCAACTCGCTGCTGATCATCGACTTTGTGCACGACTACCAGCGCGAGGGACGCTCACTGGAAGAAGCCGTGCAGCGCGCCGGCTCCGTGCGCCTGCGGCCGATCATCCTGACCGCGCTGACCGTGATCCTGGGCACACTGGTGCTGTACCGCGATCCGATGTTCTCGGGCCTGGCCACCTCGCTGATCTTCGGCACCCTGGCCTCGACCGCGCTGACGCTCGTGCTGCTGCCGCCGCTCTACTACCGCGCGGCGCTGAAGCACCCGGAGTGGGCTCCGCCGCCCGCGCCTCGGACAGCGGAGTGAACCCGTAGACCGAAGGACACGCTAACCCATCAGGCCCCAGGCCATGAGCTTCATCTTCGCCATCACCCAGAGCATGTGCCCGTAAAACCGGGCGCGTTCGAACAGGCCGGGTTCGTGCACGGCGCGCTGGCGGATGTAGTGGCGCAGCGCGAGGAGCTCGGCATCGCCGAATTCCGGGAACGGCGGCATGCCGCGCGCGAGCAACGCGCCATCACGCACGATGCCATCGAAGGCGGCGGCCTGCAGCGGGACCGGCGAGGCACGCAGGTCCGGCGCGTAGCCTCCGGCTACGGCCGCGGCACCGTGGCAGAGCATGCACCGGGTGGCGTAAACCAGCTTGCCGCGCTCGGCGGCTTCGGCATCCACCTTGAAATCGGGTGCTGGCAGCGGCGTCACCACGGTCTGCGGGGCCGGTGATTCCGTCAGCGCCGCCGTGCCGCCCAGGCGGTAGGTCAGCAGACGGCGCGGGTAGGCCCGGCCCACCCAGCCACTCTGCGAGCTCAGCGAACCCATCAGCATCGGGCTGCCTGCCCAGCCGGCAAGGATGGACACGTACTGCACGCCGTCCACCTCGTAGGTGATCGGCGCTGCCTGCGTGCCCACCCCCATCGGGCTGCGCCAGAGCAGCGCGCCTGTGTCGGCATCGATTGCGGAGAAATCGCCGTCCGAACGTCCCTGGAACACCAGCCCGCCGCGCGACACCAGCACGCCGCCGTTGGTGCCGCCGGGCGTGTCTAGCTTCCAGACACGGCGCTGCATCACGGGGTTCCAGGCCTGGACGTAAGTACTCGCGGCGCTGCGCGGAATGTCGTCGAAGAACAGCTTGACGCCCACCGGCATCAGGCCCGTGGGCGACCAGTTCTCGCGCGTGATGCCGCGGTCGTCGTAGTAGCCGGCCATCTCGCGCGTGGGGATGTACATCAGCCCGGTGTCCGGGCTGTAGGCCATAGGCTGCCAGTTGTGGGCGCCGGCGGGGCCCGGAAAGATGATCGACTCGCCGTCGGGATAGCGCACGCCGGGCAGCTCCACCGGCCGGCCGCTGACCAGATCGATGTGCGAGGCCCAGGTGACCTTGGCGATCTTCTCGGCCGAGAGGAGTTTTCCGTCCTTGCGGTCGATCACGTAGAAGAACCCGTTCTTGGGTGCGTGCATCAGCACCTTGCGCGCCGTGCCGTCGAGCTTCACGTCCGCCAGCACCATGTCCATGGCCGAGTTGTAGTCCCAGGTCTCGCCCGGGTTGGTCTGGTAGTGCCAGACATACTCGCCGGTGTCAGCATCCAGCGCGACCACCGAACTCAGGAACAGATTGTCGCCTCCGCCCGGGCTGCGCAGCTTCTGGTTCCAGGGCGAGCCGTTGCCGGTCCCCAGGTAGACGCGGTTGAATTCCGGGTCGTAGGTCATGGCGTGCCAGACGGTGCCGCCGCCGCCGGACTTCCACCATTCGTCGGTCCAGGTC
Organism: Panacagrimonas sp.; assembly: GCA_052389915.1. Lineage (GTDB taxonomy): Bacteria > Pseudomonadota > Gammaproteobacteria > Nevskiales > Nevskiaceae > Panacagrimonas. The sequence continues at coordinate 33,240 of JBQTHL010000048.1, read as the reverse complement.
TTGGCGGCCATTTCCATGGCGGTGTTTTCGAAGCCGTCGGCGGGGTTGCCGGGCACCGTCCACCAGCGCCAGAGCTGCTGGCCGGTGATGGCGTCGTAAGCCGTGACGTAGCCGCGCACCTGGCCGTAATCCGCGCCGCCGTGACCGATCAGCACCTTGCCGTTAAACACGCGCGGCGCGCCGGTGATGTAGCGGTTGTCGCCGGGCTCGGTGGTCATCACTTCCCAGGCGAGCTGGCCCGTGGCCGCGTCCAGCGAGATGAGCCGGCCGTCCTGCACCCCGGCGTAGACCCGGCCATCCCAGTAGGCGATGCCGCGGATGCCCCAGCCCATGCGCATCTTGAGCGGGTCGGTCTTGGCGTCGTAGGTCCACAGGACCTTGCCGCTGCGCGCATCGACCGCGTACACCACGGTGTAGCCCACGGCCATGTAGATCACGCCGTCCACCGCCACGGGCGTGGACGAGACGTTCCACACGTCCGGCAGCTCCAGAGACCAGGCCAGGCCCAGCCCGCCCACGTTGCCTCGATTGATCTGCTCCAGCGGACTGAACCGCTGCTCGCTGAAGGTGCCGCCGCCGGCCGGCCAGTCGCGCCCTCCGGACGCATGCTTCAGCAATTCCTGGGATTCCACTGCCCCTGCGGCCGAGGACGTTGCAAGTGCCAGCGCGAACCCGCAAAGGCCGTGGCGAGCGGCCGCCGCAATCTTGTGCACGATGTTCATGAAGTTATTCCCGTGAGTACCTGGATTCCCGAGTCCGCCGAATCCCCCGAAGCCCGGGGCGCCCTTCGGCATTGCAGTGTGCGCATGCACACTACGCGCGATAAGTTTGGCGGTGCGGGATACCGGCGTGGTGGCCGATGCCCGCGCGGCCTTGAGCCTACTTGTAGTGCACCGCCACGCTGCCCACCGATTCGCGGGCGACGATGGTTTTCATGATCTGCGCCGTGCCGTCGCCGATCTGCAGGCCCATGACGTCGCGCAGGCGCTGCTGGTGCGGCAGGTCGGTGGTGTAGCCGTAGTGTCCGTGCAGCAGCAGGCAGTTGTGGATGATGTCGGTGCAGTACTTCGGTGCCATCCACTTCACCATGGCCGCTTCGCGCGTGTGCCGAAGGCCGGCGTCGCGCAGGCGCAGCGCGTGCAGGCACAGCTGGCGGAAGGACTCGAGCTGGCTCTCATGCTCTGCCAGCGGAAAGGAGACACCCTGGAACTTGGAGAGCCGGTAGCCGAAGGCTTCGCGCTCGGTGACGTACTGCCAGGTTTCATCGACTGACGCCTGCGCCGCGCCAATGCACTGCAGGGCGATCAGGATGCGGCTGAGGTCGAAGCCCTCCATCACCTGCGTGAAGCCGGTGTTCTCGTGCCCGATCATCGCGCTGGCAGGGACCTCCACCTCGTCGAAGAACACCGAGCCGCGGCCGACCGGCTTGGTGCCGATGTCCTTGAACGCGGTGCGGCTCACGCCCGGCAGATCGAGCGGGACGATGAACGCCGAGATGCCGCGCGGTCCGGGCTCTTCCGGGTTGGTGCGGGCAAAGGTCAGCATGGTGTCGGCCTGCTCGGCGAAGCTGATCGAGGTCTTTTCACCCTTGAAGATGTAGCGATCACCCTTGCGCATGGCCGAGACCGTCAGGTGCGCGGCGTCGGACCCGCCCCGGGGCTCGGTCAGGCCCAGGGCGCAGATCGTCTCCCCGCGTGCCAAGGCCGGAACGTACCGCTCCTGCACCGCCGGGGCGGCATGGTGCAGCAGCACCTCGCAGATCAGCGGCGTGACCATGTTGAGGTAGCTGAGGTTGAAGTCGCCGTAGGCAATGGCTTCACACACCAGCCCGTTGACCAGGCTGGGCGCGCCGATGCCGCCGAAACGCTCGGGCACGTTGGGCGCGATCAGGCCGAGCGCACCCATCTCGCGCGCCAGCTTGCGGTCGATGCCCGGGACCGTTTCGCGGGCCTGGTAGCCCTCCCGGAGTCGATCACGCGCGAAGCGCTCTGCGGTCTGGCGGATGAGGTCCTGCTCTTCGTCGAGCATCCACTGGGTTTTCATGGGCTGTTCCACTCCTCGAGATGTGTTTGCCTCTTGCGCCGGCAGGGTCGGAGGATGAATGATCCGGGGTCGGCAACCGATGCCGGCCCCACATCCGCGACCGCGCCGCGCTTTTCCGTGTGGCCCCAGGAGAACCGTCCGATGCGATTCACCCACGAACACGAACTGCTTCGTCAATCTATCAAGCGTTTGATAGAAACGGAAATCGCGCCGCATGTCGATGCCTGGGAGGAGGCCGGCATCTTCCCGGCCCACGAGCTGTTCCCCAGGCTCGGCCGTGCTGGCATCCTGGGCATCACCAAGCCCGTCGAGTACGGCGGGCAGGGGCTGGATTACAGCTATTCGCTGGTCTACGCCGAAGAGATCGGCCGCATCCGCTGCTCGGGCCTGTCCACCGCCATCGGCGTGCAGACCGACATGGCCACGCCGGCCCTGGCGCGCTACGGCTCGGAGGCGCTCAAGCGGGAGTTCCTGGTGCCTGCGATCCGCGGCGAGCAGGTCGCGAGCATCGCCGTGAGCGAGGTCGGCGCGGGCTCGGACGTGGCCTCGATCAAGACCCACGCCCGTCGCGAGGGTGGCGACTACGTGATCAACGGCTCAAAGATGTGGATTACCAACGGCACGCAGTCCGACTGGCTGTGCCTGCTGTGCAACACCGGCACCGAGGACGCCCCCCATCACAACAAGAGCCTGATCGTGGTTCCCACCGACACACGGGGCGTCACCCGCGGCAAGCGGCTGAACAAGCTCGGCGCGCGCAGCTCGGATACGGCGCCGATCTTCCTCGACGAAGTGCGCGTGCCGCGGCGCTTCCTGATCGGCGAGGAGGGGCAGGGCTTCATCTACCAGATGCAGCAGTTCCAGGAGGAGCGCCTGTTTGCCGGCAGCAAGTACCTGAGCCAGATCGAGGACGCCATCGATATCACCGCCGAGTACACCGCCACGCGCCTGGTCTTCGGCAAGCCGCTGCTCGATCAGCAGCTCATCCACTGCAAGCTGGCCGAACTCAAGGCCGAGTGCTGCGCGGCGCGCGCGCTGCTGCGCGAGGCCGCCGAGTATTACATCGCTGGCGATGCGGCCGCGGCGATGCTCGTCTCGATGGCCAAGTTCAAGGTCGGGCAGCTCGGCCAGACGGTGCCGTCCGCCTGCTTGCAGTTCTGGGGCGGCCAGGGCTTCATGTGGGACAACCTGATCACTCGCATCTTCCGCGACACGCGGCTGTGCTCGATCGGTGGCGGCGCCAACGAGGTGATGCTGCAGATCATCGCCAAGGACCTGGGCTTTCATCCCGCGGCGCGCAAGGCCGCGCGCGGCAAATCACAGCACTGAGTCCGCGAGCATGAGCGTGTTCGAATCGCAGGTGCGGCCGCAGTCGGAGGTGTTCGCGCGACGCCGCGCGGCCATGCTGGAGATGATCGCGCAGGTGCAGAAGCTCGAGCGGCAGGTCCACCGCTGCTCCGAGCGCGCCCGACCGCAGTTCGAGAAGCGCGGGCAGCTCCTGCCGCGCGAGCGCCTCGCGCGCCTGCTCGATCCAGGCGCCAACTTCATCGAGCTGTCCACGCTCGCCGGCCTGGGCCAGCACGACGACGACGGCGTCGACGAGGTTTACGGCGCCGGCATCATCACCGGGATCGGTGTGGTCGCAAGCACGCGCTGCATGGTCTACGTCAACGACGCCGCCATCAAGGGCGGTACCAACATGCCGCAGGCATACGATAAGCTGCGGCGGGCGCAGGAAATCGCGCTTAGGGCCCGTTTGCCGTTCGTTTCGCTGGTCCAAAGCGGCGGCGGAAATCTGTTCAAGCAGCACCTGGGCTTCAACCGCGCCGGCCACCGCTTCATGACCCAGGCACGCTCGTCGGCGGCGGGAGTGCCGCAAATCACAGTCGTGCACGGCAACTCGACCGCCGGCGGTGCCTATATTCCCGGCATGTCGGACTACGTGGTCATGGTGCGCGGCAAGGCGCGCGCCTTCCTCGCCGGCCCGCCGCTGCTCAAGGCCGCCACGGGCGAAATCGCCGACGAGGAGACACTCGGCGGCGCCGACCTGCACGCGACGCAATCCGGGCTGGCCGAATTCGTGGCCGACGACGACGCGCAGGCCATCGAGATCGCACGCGAGCTGGTCCGCCAGCTGCGCTGGAACGAGCGGGTGCCGTCGCATCACGGACGCGTGTTCGCGCCGCCGCGCTGCCACATCGACGAGCTGTGCGGGCTGGTGCCCACGGACTACCGCGAGGCCTTCGACTGCCGCGAGATCATGGCGCGGCTGGTGGATGGCTCGGACCTCACCGAGTTCAAGCCGCTCTACGACCCCTACACGATCTGCTGCTTTGCCGAGATCGGCGGTTGGCCGGTGGGGCTGATCGGCAACAACGGCCCCATTGATAACCACGGCGCCCAGAAGGCAGCGCAGTTCATCCAGCTCTGCTGCCAAGCCGGCAAGCCGATTATCTACCTGCAGAACACGACGGGATTCATCGTCGGCAAGGAGCCCGAGGCCGGCGGGATGATCAAGAACGGCGCCAAGCTCATCCAGGCCGTCGCCAACGCCACAGTACCTCAGATCACGATCATCGTCGGCGCGTCCTACGGTGCCGGCAACTACGCCATGTGCGGGCGATCCTTCGAACCGCGCTTCCTGTTCTCTTGGCCCAACTCGCGGCTCGCCGTGATGGGCGGTGAGCAGGCAGCGACCGTGATGCATATCGTGGAGGAGAACAAGCAACGCGCCGTGGGTCGCGAGCTCGATTGCCAAAAACTCGAACGCCAGAACCGTGACCTCCGGGCACTCTACGATGAAGTCTCCAGTGCTTTGTACTGCACATCGCGCGTCTGGGACGAGGGCGTGATCGATCCGCGCATCACGCGACAGTTGCTCATTGAACTGGTTGACATCTCCTTGCGCAACGAGAGAACCGCGCTGTGCGCGAATACCTTTGGTGTTGCCAGATGACGGGATTCGTGGCGTAGCGGTTCACATGTCCTAGGAAGCTCTGATCCGAGACCGAAAGGGCCTTCGATTGTGAGCTGAGTACGAGTGGGATCGGGTGAGCGCCAACGTCAGCGGTGGCGCCGTTTAATCGAGAGTGATTACCCGTACTACCCGCAGTCCGAACGCGGCCACATCTGGCACAGTCACTTCAACGACAGCTCGGCGACGTGGCGCGGTCAGCACTCGAGATTCGTACAGCGATGTTTTTGACGCGACACGCGAGAGTAGGTGCTTCCCCGCTTCGCGGTTAAAAGCATGGCGCAGCACTGCCGATTCGAGCCAGCCGATGTCGTTATCGGGTATGGTTTCTCTTTGCCCGGCCAAGAGCGCCATATGCGCTGCAACGTGGAGGGACTCCGAGTCCGATTTTGCACGCGCCACTTCCCGAAGCGTGTGAGCGCCCAACCCGATAGCAAGGAAGGGAGGATTTTCCGCGCGGCGTACAGACAGCCAAACCTCATGCCCCATCTCTCGGCCGATCATAATCTGATGGCCATAGCTTGGTCCGCTGGCTTCGCTGATTTCGCTGAAGAAGGGCTCAGCCACATCTCGCTCGATCCGTTCGGCGAGAGCTCGCTCGGTTGCTTCCCCCAAGGTAGATCCTGCCGCGAGGCCAGAGGAGTCGCCAGAGGTGGTTCCATCAAAAGGTAGGAACACTTGCGCAGCCGGAACCAGAACTGGATCGCCGGTCGCGCAGTCGAAGCCAGTTACGCTCTGGCGACCTCGACCAACAAGTCTATTTTCATCCCAAAATCCGGCGGAATAGCGCTCGAGGGCTTCTGCTACAGCGCGGCGGGCAGCGGCTTCCGGATCAAGATCGGTTGCAGAGCCGTTTGCAAATACTAAAGCGCCTGAGGTGCCTTGCATCGAGATGCCATTTGCCACGGCGAGCGTCCGGCCCTCCGGTCCCGGCCAAAATTCGACATTGCGGATGGGGCCAAAAAAAGGAGAGACTGAATCGAGCAAGTCCCTCGATTTGCTCCGCATCCGTTCCGCGCGCGCGCAGCGGCAAAGGGGCGGCGGCGGAAACACGAAGAGCCGCGCTTTCATGCCGCCACCGTCAAACGCCGCATGGTCTGCCAACACTTTCCCCACCCCGGTTGATAGGTCAGTCGCGACTTCAAATGAGGGCGTGGCTAGGCTACATGACGCTAGGCGCAACGCTAGACACTCGCGGCAGGATTCCTCTCCTGCGGTGAAAGCGGGCCCTACTAAACTGCGGCCCTTGGCGTCGCGAAAGCGCGCCAAACTCGTTGCGGCAATCCGGGCAGTTTCACGCACGCGCATCGAAACAAATCTGGAGGCATTCCATCGCTTCGGCCGTCACGCCAAGTATCGTGCTGACCTCTTCCCAACTGGAGACGGTGGTTCGTGAGCGGAGGATCCTACGAGTAATCTCCGGTAACGGGCAGTCAAGATCGGCCAGATGAGCCCCCAATATTGGGAACGACCGCGTAGGGGGTACTGGGAATCCGGGGCGGGGCGTAGCAGTAATCCTGCTCAAGTTAAGCAAACCACGACCGAGTCCAGGTTCGAACAAAGCAGTCGCAGCTGACTCAACGACGGCGCGGACGCCGGAAGAGTCGAGTCCTGGCCGACGCGACCAAACGAGTGCCAAAGCACCTGCGACGTGCGGTGCCGCAAACGAAGTGCCGTAGCGATCGATGGCTCCTCCGCCTGGTGCAGCGCAACGAATCGGCTGGGAGGCATCGCCTCCTGGCGCCGCAAGGTCCACGGACGCGCCATAGTATGAGTACGCCGCGCGCTGCCCGCCTGAGGTGACGGCGGCGACCGAAAGAGTGACCGGGTAATCAGATGGATAGTGTGGTAGGTCCATAAGCGGATTGCCGTTGCCTGCAGAGCAGACAACGAGAGCACCTGCTTCGGCGAGCTGCTCGATCGCATCACGCACGAAGGCTACGTCGCCATTGGTTCGCCAACTCAGGTTGACTACCAGTCTTGCACCGCTGGCGGCGCGGTCCACTAGGGATAGCAGTGCCACGCGCCTCAGGGCGTAGGCAGAGAGGGACCCGAATAGGGGAACTTTGAGAACGATCAGCGAGCAACTCGGCGCCATGCCACGGATGCCGCCGGCCCCATTGCCGACGAGAATGCCCGCGACTGAAGTCCCGTGACCGTCATCGTCGTCGGGTAAAATATTGGGCCCTACAACGTAGTTGCGGGTTTCGCCGGCGGCTTGCGGAACAAGGCTCGCGGCAATGGCTGGGTGTGTCCCATCTACGCCAGTGTCGACGGCGACCAGCGTAACTGCCGGATCACCACTGCCTAATGTTCCTACGCCCACCATGTACAGGTTCCACGCAGTTGTTGTACTGCCTGTGCCGGGGCCCCCGGCGGCCTCGACGTCGCGCTGAGGTGTCGCCAAGATCTGTGGCTGGATCTCGATTCGATCAGTCGAGATCCAGGCAGGTTCGACGATCGAGGTCAGTGGCGATGCTGCAAGGACGGCGAGTGCCACATTGAGAGCGGCTGCCCCATGGCGCTCCGACTCAAGTCTGAGCATAACAAGTCCAGCCGTCGCGAATCGCCGGAAAATCATCACTCCCGCCGTCGAGAACAATTGCGCGACATCGGCATCCTCCACCGATCGGCTCATTTGGGCCGCGACGAAGCGTGGGTCTAGGTAGCGAATTGTGCCTGCTGCATCTTTGTAGGCTGGCAGAACTCGGCTGTCGCTCTTCGCCTCCCCTTCTTTGAGGAGGTGGTACGCCAGATCAGCCGCGCTTTCGGTCTCGTTGGACACGATCTGAATCGCGGGAGCTTCTTCCGATGCCGTGAGAAAACTACCACTTGGCATCCGAATCGGCTGGATTATAAACAGGGGGGCGATCATGCGCCGGTTGGCGGCCGTCAGCCCCGGCAAGGTCTCAACGTCTCGCCATCTCAGAATGGGCCTGCGCTGGCGAAGGGCTTCGATGGTTTCGCTTGTGAGACCGGCCACAGCCAACGTCTTTTCTGCAGCAAGATTAATGTCCAACGGACGTACGAGATTGCCGACAACCCGCGCCTTCAGGGCCTGGGTCATCTCCGTTTTGTTTCGTGTCTGTGGAGCCTGCCAATCTCCTTCCGCGAGTTGTAGGTATACGCGGAGTTCGAGTTCGGTCAGCGTATCGATGTCACGTTGAACAGTCATACGCGTGCTTGTCCAGCGACTTTGGATTGGCCTTCCGAACGTATTTGGCTCAGTGTTTCGAAGAGAGGCGCCAGACCACAGCACGCTGGATTGATGTCGTCACTATTGACGGAGACGTAGCGCTCGTGTGGACACCAGCCTTGGCACAGGTGGCGATGGGGACATTGTGAGTTCTCAGGCACGGAGACAGCCGCGGCGGTTTGCCGTACGGAATTTGTCTTCGCCCCCAAAAGAATTTCGTCAAGCGTTCTGTTGTTGATATTGCCGAGGCAGTAGGACTCGTCGCCGACGTATTTATCACAGTGGCTGACGCTGCCGTCGGCATCGACTGTCACAAAATGCCCTACGCAGTTACCTGCGAGTTCACAGAACCCCGATGGGGTCTGGCGCAGCAGACGTTCGGCCGCGTCAATTTCGCGGACCGCGATCCAAGGCTGTGGCTGCCGGTGTCGAGCGAGGGCGAACTCCGCAAGGAATTGAGCAAAGTCCCGCGCCCGTAGCACGGCCGGCGCACGCGCGGTGGGGCGCTCGGCCAACAAACACACGGACTTGACCCCGCGGGACTGGAGCGACATCAATAAAGCCTCAGCCCCCAACTCGATCGTCGCGGGGGTCACAACAACCAGCACACCCGACAGCAGGCCTGCGTTCTGTAACCGGGCCATCCCAGCCGCCGCACGCGTTGCACTCGGCCGCCCCAACACATCCGGGCGAGCTCGATCATGCAGCGCATCCGTGCCATCGAGGCTGATCGATACCTGGATGTCGAACAAGGACAAAAGCCGGATCCAACGCTCATCAATAAGAGTGCCGTTGGATTGCATGTGAACGCGGACAGTTTGGCCAAGCCGCGCGTAGTGGGACAGGAGCCACAGCATCTGCAGGAAACGTCGGCGGCCCATCATCGTCGGCTCCCCGCCGTGTAACACAAGATCTAACCCCGCTCGAGGCCCATTCAACGCCTGCGCGAAAAGACGGGCCATCAAGTCGACCGAAACAGTTGTCTTCGGTTGATCGCTCCAGTCATTGCAATAGATACAGCGGAGATTGCAAAGTCGGGTCACCTTGAGAATCACACAGAGGTAGCCGCGGTAGTTGATCGGTTGGCCTACCAGTTGCCGTAGATCGATCGCAGGGATCGTTGCTGAATCGCCGGCCGGCTTAGGCAAGCAGCGGCTCTCCTCAATTTCGAACAGCGTCCGCTCCGGCACTGTCGTCATCGCAGCACGTGGTGCCGTGGCACGAAGCAGCACCGCTTCAATCTCAGAACGATCCCTTTCAGGGAGATGGGAAAAGGCTTCGGAGATGCTTGCGGCGAGACTTTTCGGGCGGTCGAACAACGGAACAAGGAGCGAAACCAGCTGATTCGGAGAATCGAGAAGAAAAGGTGGGATCGGGCGACACGAAATCCCAATCTCGGCATCAAAAATATCCGCGCGATCCGCTAGTGCGCCGAATCCCGCTGCCCGCAGGGATTCTTTGGCTGCAACCGTGGTTGCCGCCATGGTCATGTAGGTGCCAGGTACGGGACAGCAAGCGCGAGGGCCCGATCTCCTTCGCGCATCATTAGACCGGTTGCGCAGAACTCATCAACGATGGCTTCCACCTCCGCCTCGGGCATAGCGAGTGCTTCTGCCTGGTGCGCAATCCTAATTGGGGTCTCAAAAAATGCGTCGTAAACGGCCGCGAGAGGCCCTTCCAGATCGTAGACGCCTTGGTTTTGATCGCGGCGAGCGTCCTCAATCCGAATGTACCCAGGCACGCGTAGCGCTCTCAGCGTAGGCCGGCAAGGATTGCGCGCGGCGGCGCGCCAAGCGTCAAGACATTCCACGATTGGTTGGTAAGCTTGGTCGGCAAGGGCACCGTCCAATTGGTAGTCAAAAAAGTAAGCGGCTTTCTCTAAGTCGACGCTCGACGGATAGACCTGACGGTAACTTGCTGCCGGCTTGAGTTGGGTCACCCCCATCGTCTTGGCCTGTGTAAACAGCGGGCTGAATCGCTCCATCCAGATGCGGCCTTGACCATCAGGGGGCTGGAGATGAGTCAGGTTTGGGAATAGCTTGAGTTGTGCCTCGTAATGCTCAATTGATTCACCTGGGAAACCCCACAACAGGTTCCAGCTCGGTCGAATGTCGTAATAAGAGCACCAGCGCAAAAAATTGACATTCTGGATGCCGGTGACGCCTTTGCGCATCAGCTGCAACACCGGTGTCGACAGGGACTCTATTCCAGGCTGAATGCGCCGCACGCCAGCGCGTGCCAACGCGCCGATCTGCGCGGGTTTCAGATTGCTCTTGACCTCAAAAAATATGTTTAGGCTACGTTGCTGGGCACCCAGTGCCGGCAGCAGTTGGTCGAACAGACGCATGTCGATGATGTTGTCGACAGCCTCGATGTGGAAGCTGTGGTATCTAGCGGATAGCGCCTCGATCTCTGAGAGCAGGCGGTCAGGCGACTTTGCGCGAAACGTCATCGTGCCCGCGTTGAGGCCGCAGAACACACAATGATGCTTGGCGCCCCACCAACAACCGCGAGACCCTTCGACCGGCAGATCGATTTTTCTGCGCGGGTCTGAGCCCTGGAAGCCGAGGCGTTCGAAACGCAGGAAGTATTCGTCGTAATCGGGAACTGGCAACGCGTCGAGCGCAGTGAATGGCGCTTTGCGCGGAAGATGGCGCACTTGTCCATCTCCCGATCGGCTGGCGATGCCAGGCGTATCTTCGGGGGCGTCCCCGGCAGCGAAGCGCCGAAGGAATTCCGGAAAGCTTTCATCGGCCTCACCGATCGCCGCGTAGTCGATGAATGGCAAAGCACGGACGAACTCGACACCCATGACGTCATCGAAGTTCGCCCCACCGAACAGAATCGCGGGCTGAAATCCTTTCGCCTTGACCGCGCTGGCAAGAGCGAAAGATGCCACGTTTTGTTGAAACGTCGAGGTGAAGGCGATCACGTCGTACTCGGTCGAGGCCAAAGTAGCGAGTGAGCTTGCGATATAGGCCGGCACCAGCACATCGCGGATTCTGCAGAGCCAAGCGTCGACGTCACCGTTCGGCGCATCCTCCGTCAGTGCTGCGCGATACTCCGCTGGCATATCCCGAAGGAGAGAAGCTTCAGCGTCCGGCGCTTGTGAGCCGAACGCAGCCGGGGAGAAAAGCCAGTCGCTTAATTGCACGCCTCGGTGCTGACAGAGACGCTCGTAGGCATCGATCCCTATCAACGCCGCGAAGTCGAGAGACAGGTGGTGTGTTTCGGCCAGCCACCCCGCACTTTCCGCCAACCCCTTCAGTAGTCCAAGTTGAAGAGACGGGCGCCGTGTCGACGCAAAAGGCATCGACACGAGCGCTATCTTTCTAAAAGGTGGCAGCCCCACCTTTTTTGGGCTCTCCACTGAAAGAGTTCTGTGTATCGTCGAGCTATCGGTACGTCTTCATGCCAGGCAGGCGCATCGCCGCCGACGGCTTGGTGACGACGCCCCCGGGGGTCATGTCCTTGTAATCTTTCGACCAGCTCACGCAAAGCACGCCAACCCCAATTGAATCCGACACAGGGCCAGCCGGATCGAATCCTCCCAATCCAGGAACTGCGCGAAAGGTATCCGAAATGGCGCCTGACAACTTCGGGAGAGTGCCTGCAGCAGGCCTCACAAGGACCGCACGGTCGCTCGTGATCCCCTCACTTTCTGCATCGGCATGTCCCGCTTTCATGGCAGCCCCAGCTGTGCTGATTAACCCCAACAACACAGCGTGCTCGTCGGCTGTGAGCACCTCTGAAAACTCGTCGAGCTTGCGGCTGAGTCCAGCAATCGTTTGGGCAGACAGTGTCTTTTCCGTCATGTTCGCTCTCCTATTTGCTTGAGGCCGTTTATTTGCTTGAGGTTGCTTTGATGCTGTGAGCTTGAAGCGAAATTGATGCTGCCGCACTACATTGCGTGAAGCAACAGGATTTTTTTGGAAACCGTGACGTGTGTCACCTTCGCCTGTCTACGATTGCCTCGCGGTCCTTCGCCGCTCGCATCACGCGCACGGTCAGCGGTTTTCCATTGAGTCGCAGGACCAGTGCACCCGATGTCGCCGCTCGATCACCCTTGGCGATGCGAGCCCGCTCAACAAGGTAGCGGCCGATATCGTGGGCAAGGTCGGCGCTGAAGGGCACGAGGCGGCTCTTGCCCTTGCTGTGCCGGATGGTGAGAACGAGGCGCTCACGATCGAGATCCGCCATTTGCAGCCGCGCTGCCTCGCCGAGATGCAGGCCCGTGCAGTACAAGATCAGCAGCAAAGTGTGCAGGAGTCCGGCGGAGATATTCCGCCCGTGATGCTGGGCCGCAGCATTCAGGAGACTTCGCACCTCGTCATACGAAAGGATGCGGGGCTGGAAGGTCGACTCGGTTTGCGGAGCCCAGTCCCGCTCAGGGACGAAGCCCCTCGGATCGCGTCGGCGTCGATAAAGGCAGAATTGACGCAGCACGCCCAGCTCGAGACCGACGCTGACGGCCTTACGTGACACGCCGCGGGCGAGCCATGCTTTGAGCACCTCGTCGAAGACCACCTCGGAACGCTTTGGCAGACGTTCTTGCGAATCCAGATGCCGTCGCGCGAACCGCTGAAAACTCCGCAACGTCAGCTCGCTGCGATGGTAGCTATGCCCCAGGGCGCGCTTGAACGCGAGGAACTCGTCGATGTCGCGTGCCAGCCGGGCAAGCGTAATCGCGCTCATGACGGAACGGCGAGCGCCATCTCCCGGAGACGCTGCGTCGAGACCCGCAAATAGGCCGACGTCGATTCCGGATCGCGATGACCAAGGATGTCGCCAATCAGCTTGGGCGACGTCCCCAGCTCCATCTGACGAAAGGCATGTGCATGGCGGAGAACGTGGGCGTCTAAATAAGGAGCCGATACGCCCGCACGCCGTGCATGCTCAATGAGGCGGTGCCGGACTGGTGACGAGCCCGACAACGGTCGATGAGGGCCCTTCATCCCGACGAACAGGTGCCGCGTCGGCGCATGCGCCGGCCGGCCGCCGCGCAGGTAACTCGTGAGCGCCTTGGCGATGGCCCTTCGCCGGACGATTACCGTGCTTTTACGATGCGATCGCCTCGTCGGCAGTCTGCCAACGGCACTTGGTGGACTGCGGACTGCGGCGGGGTGGCTGATGTCGATGAATCGTCTGGGCACGGACGACAGATCGACCCGGGGGCCTCGCGCGGGATCATCCGTACCGGACCGCACACTCGCTAATCAATTTTTGGAAGTTCGCGCCGCTTGGGAGTCCAACGCTGCTGAAAGACGCGATCTCACGGCCTCCGGCGCTTCCATAACCTCATCTTCAATTCGGCGGAGGTAATCGCTCCCGCGCACAGAACTCATAACGCGGCGTAGCATCTTGATGGACTCACCGATTTCAACGGCGATCTCAAGCAGATCGATCGCCGGCCACTTGGACGTGACATAGGTGTCTACTACCTTGTGACGAATCGATTTGCACTTGTCCCAATCAAGGAAGACGAACTCCATCAAAGACGGCGTCGGTCGATCCTCCTCCAATTCTCGGTATACGATCGGCGTGCAAGTGACCATAAGGCGGCTGACGCTCGGCGCCCAAGGTACACGCAGTGCGGCGTCTACACATTGCGAAGCTGCCGCTACGGCGCCGCGGTGGTTCGCTTTATTGGCTGAAGCAATCAAGTTCGCCCACACGTCGATTGATCCCGCATTTAGCCGATCAACGCCGACGCGGCATAGCCGCTTCGAGAACTCTTCGATCTCTTCGAGCAGCGAACGGTTCGTTTCAGCCAGTGCCGAGCCCACGATCTCCAGTATGGAGTCACAGCGTAAAGGTTGCCCGTAATACGGGACGAGAAGATCTACCAGCGTTCTCCCATCAACCGCCGTCGCGCACTCCCAATACGTCTCTCGTACCGGCAAGCCTTGCTCGCTTGCAGCACTGAGTGCCTTTTTAAGAAGCTCTCTGCGCAGCCGCTGTTTGGTATCGCGACCGATCGCTGTCGACTGTAGGAGGATGAGACCTCGCTTCAGTACCAATGCCGGCGGCACCGATTCTGACAGCATCAGGAGTTTCACAAACCCATCTACATGATGATCGCCGCCGCCTGCAAAGATCGAAAGTAAACGCTCAGCTCTCGTGGGCTCACTCAGCAAGTCACGGATGCGAGTGTCATCGCTCTTCTCGATTATTGCCGCAATAAGGTCCTGGATACGGTAGGCCGTACCACGGGCAAGTGCGGTGTCACAGAGCGCATCAACATCCGATGGTGAGGGTTGCAGCACACGACTCAGAAGCTGGAATTGGTCCGCACTCGCTAGTTCGCGAAGAAGACCGTCACGAATCTCTCGTCGCTTCGACGAAGAGGCGATTGCCTGGGCGACCGTGTCCACGAGCTCAGGAACTTTGAATGCACCGCTGCGCTCGCCTTTTTCGATAGCAACCAAAATCGTGGCGGACTCATCGCCCGTAAGAAGTGCGTCGAGCAAGATGGCTTGCGAAGGCGATCGAATTTCAGCCCCGGCCCTGGCGATCGCACGAGAGCGTTCCTGGTTAGATGCAGCCAGGAACGAATGACTCAGAGCCTTCGCCAACGATGCATTCGCGGCCGTAGCAGAAAAGAGGCGGTTCGTGAGCTGTTTGCTTGCGTCGAGGAGCTTGGCACTTCGCTTGGGTCCCGCCCTGGTCAACAAATGTATGAAGTCATCGTCGTTCAACGCGGCCGATGCAAGCCCGTCGGCCACCCCTCCCCAGATCATCCTCGGCGGGATCTCATCTCCCTCGAGGACTGTTGCCAGAGTTGGTTGGGGATGTTCCTGAACGATCTTCGCGGCAGCGCTTCGAATCGCCTTCAGAGCGCTTAATGGAGGACGTCTCGACGGAAACTTGCCCGCGAGGGCAAGAAGGAATTGCCACTTCGTTTCGAGCTGCGGTGTCGCGTCGTTCAGAGCCACAGCGTGTCTGACTCGATCTGCAATTGTGTCCATTGGATAGCGGGAAGCCACATCGGTGGCATTCAACACGTCCAGCATTCCGAGAACCGCTGTGGGTGAGCTCTGAGCTTTTGAACTCAATTCGTCCCACAGCCACGTCATCCGAAAGGCGCTTTCGTCTGCGTCGTTACCCTGCAACAGGCCGAGCTCATCGGGTTCTCGAAGGGAAGGCTGCGACGATAGGAATAGGCGTTCAGCGATCCTGTGTGACCATCGGTGGCGTGGTGCCACGGATTCTGCTGCCGCATCTACCTTCCGGCACGTCACTTCAGCGAATCGCGAGCGAGAGGTAGAGGGCGCAAACTGGAGGTCGAAAACGTGTCCTCCGAGGGTCCGCGGGCTCAGCGAGTAGCTGCAGGCCGTGAATGCGCAGCGAAACTTCGGCCATGCAGCCGCAAGCAGCCTGAGCACGGCGATGTCGGCGAGGCTCGTTTCAAAAACTACGACGGGAGATCGGGCCTCAAGAAACAATGCCTCGGCGAGTTCTGTAGTCCACGATTCAGTCACCACGGGAAGAGATTTCCACTCCGCAAAGACTGGCTGTTGACCTGTGCCCTCGATGCCGTTTGGCGGGCTCCGAAGCGAAGCGATAACGCTGCTCAAGTCGATGGCCGCGGGAAGCATGTCATCCATAGGGATGAACAGGCTCTTGGTTATGACGCACCCCGCACGTGAAGCCTTTCGGTCATGCCACGTCCTCGCAATCACGAAGTGGCTTTTTCCGGGAAGGGGGTAGCAACTGATATACGGCGCGAAGGTCTCGTTCGGTCTGAGCGAGCCCGAGATATCCGAGAGTCGATCGACCAGATCTTGGTCGGCGCCGATCAAGCGAATGTTGCCCGCAAGAAGCTGATGGCCATTCTTGTAGCCATGCACTTGCTCCTTGACCGCATCGTCGGGTGACACGCTCAGTCCTCGATCAACCACGCCACCGGTAGGGTGATGTCGTCGTGTCGCTGACCCGCGGCATCAACGACGAAACCGGATTGCTCGATGCGCTTTTCAAGAAAGGCGTCGCGAAACTTGGGATCTTTGCTCAGGTCGCCACCAACGACGCTCGTTCCGAAAAGCGCGATGTCGAGTCCGCGACAGACCGAAAGCTTCCCGGAGAAAAGCGGAAACTGCTCCTCGAGAAAATGACGCGGTCCCCGCGCTGAAGCTTGAGCGTCGAGCATGTCCCACGCAGTAATTACAACTGCAACTTTTGCGCGCTGCGTTCCGGCGCGAGGCGTCAATCGCTGTTCCAAGAACCGTAACAACTGGCATAGGGCGACCTGGGTCGGGATTTTGGCCTCCTCACCTTCTTTACCCGCCTGTTTCATCAGTTTGGGGTGAGTCGACACCCAATCGAGCGGCGCGATGGTCTCTTCCGACCGCACCTGGACGAAGAGCAGCGCGCCACAGCTGTTGGTCAGCTGCTGGTGCCAGACAGTAGAGATCTCAGAGTTCGCGACCGCTTTCTTCCACAACTCGCCAATGACGTCGGGCACCACGAGATCCACCGCCGCAGCATTTCCATCCTTGAAAGTGAGCGGAATTCGCAACGTGCCACGATCGTCCTCGAGAGAAGGGTCAGATCGGGGTGCGAAGTCCCCACCCAACAGGAACGCCAGTGCCTCTTCGACGTATTTGATGTCACTGGGTGGAGAGGAGCAGCCGATGCGGCATTCGTTGCGCCGAAAGGACGCCCACAGCCGTGCCAAGTAGTTGGTTTTGCCCATGCCGGGCAAGCCAGTCAGGAGTATCGAAGCGCTTGGCATTGTCGGCAGTTAAGATTAGTAGCGCAGCATCTGACGCGTCGCCGCGTTGGATGCGATGGAGTGGTCAGACCAGAACGATGGCGCTGGGCGCTCATCTCCGCTGAGCGTTTCGGCGATAAGTTCGCTGATCCCGGTCCCTGCGCGCACCACACTATCGCCCGCGAACGAAGCGACAGACAGCACTTTGAGAGTCAGCCCATGGTGTGCCGCATCCGACTTCAATCGTTCAACGACTTTTGCGTCAGGAGCGCCGCTGTCGAGGTGCGAAATCACTGCGATGAGGCGGGGTGCGCGCGCCCCCAAGTGCTGGGCGAGTCGTTGCATCATCAGTTCCGCCCGATGCAGTGCAGATCCTTTCTTCGCCGCCGTGAGCTGACGTCCGTCAATCATCAGCCAGATCACGTCTGCACTGTGCAGAAACTGCAGCCGATCGAAGCGATCTTTATCGATCAGGGAGTCGGACCACTCGCCGGGGAGATCTGGGATACAAAGGTCTTGTAATTGGCCGGCGCGGTCGAAAAGTTGCAAATGAATGAAGCCCGGCACCCGATCGTCCTGAAGCTCGGTATGCGTGGTTAACTGGCCCGGCGTGTGTCCTTCGTTCCAGTGGCGCGCACCTCGGCTGATCTCGTCCAACGCCATCAAGCTTTCGCTGTCCGCGAACTTGAAGTCGGCGCACTTTCCGTGTGCCAAGAGCAGGTAGAGGCTGACGAGCACGGCGGTCTTTCCCGCATCCGGCGAACCCAGCACCCCGACTAAACGGCAGTACCGGTCGCTCATGATGGCTCCGACATCATCTAGTCCGAGCGCTTGCGCACTCGGCAATGCAACCGCCTTGTTAGGCGTCTC
The DNA here is from genome assembly GCA_052389915.1 of Panacagrimonas sp. Lineage (GTDB taxonomy): Bacteria > Pseudomonadota > Gammaproteobacteria > Nevskiales > Nevskiaceae > Panacagrimonas. The sequence goes on along the minus strand of JBQTHL010000048.1, from coordinate 15,444 downwards.
CAAATTGGGTTCGCCGCCCGACGTGGCAGCTTCACCTTCAGGAGCTGGACGGATACGATCAGGACAGGCGTTGACGTCCCGGTTGAGGATGCAACGACCGGTTTCGCCTACGGTGCAGTTCGGCGTGCGACAGGATTCAGTCACGATCAAACCGTCGGACGCGGGGTCAAGTAGACGCGGAGGATGGTGCCTTCCAGCAAGGCTCGTCCTGCCCAATCGTCGAGGTCACGTTTCGTTTGGTGAAAGCTGGCCAGCTGATTGGAACCGATGCCCGTCAACAACGGCAGCACGAACGCTGCATTGTTGACCAGCTTGGCGTGCTGAGAAAGTTCGCTGCCGAGAACAGAGCGGAACTCACCCATGCCCGTCATCAGCTCCGCCGTATCGTATTTGTCTTTAGCGTTAATCAAACGTGTCGCAAGGTGTTTATGGGCATCGGCCGGCACGCGCCGGAGGATCTGAGATAGTTCGAATCCGCTCATGACCGCGGCCGTGGATGGATGGAGATCTGAAAGCCCTCGCTTCAAGATGTCGGAGCGGCCGCGCAGTGCCCACCAAAGCACATCGGTCTCCTCTCGATCCAATACTGCATTGTCCGAAAGGATCTCAGTCAAAGCTTTGGCACTGGCGAAGAGCCGCTCAGTTGCTGACTTGATCGTGTCTGCCTCTTGGTGCTCGAAGGCGAGCGGGACAGCAGCCTTGCGGCTCCGGGCGACCTCGGCGGCACGCTGCACAATTCGTTGCGACTTCGCGGACAGTTCCGAGACGAGCGCCGCCACCTTCGGGTCTGTCGGCACTGCCTGGAAAGAAAGCGCTGACCACGTTGCCAGTGCGATGACCTCGATAGTGCTGAGGTAGCTTTCGCCAGGCTTGGCGCTTTCGAGCAACATCAGGACTGCCAAAGATGCGCAGACGGCAATGTCGCGGTCGTTATTCTCCCTGACGAACGACGCGCTCGATTTCTGGATTGCGGCCTCAACCTCTGCCGCGAACGAGTCGCTGATTGCATGGGCGAAAAGACCCGCGACCGCGCCATCAACCAGCAGTACGAGATCTAGTACACCCCTCTTCTTATTCCAACTCTTCTGAAGTTCCGCCACTGCAGACGTTCGCTTCTGCACCAAGTCATCGCTCGGCTCGGGATGGACGATTCGAATGTGCCGTGCCACGTCTGCCATTTCGTATTCCTTTCTTATGAGGCCAGCAGTGTCTTTTGAATTTCGGATTCGAGTTCGTCGAGCCGTCCTTCGCGTGCGAGCAGATCGACCGCGTGACGTTCTACTGCGTGCGTAAGACTATCAGTCCAGTCTTCCGGGAGGGCTCCTAGATTCATCAGAATCTGGAGACGCTGCCGTCCGTTCAGGTCGCGGAAAAATTGCAACAAAATTATGGAGAACTTCTTATCGTCCATGGGTTTCACCTCCGCCATCTCGGTGCCCTTGACGGTGGTTGAGGCGTCGCCATCGTGCGTGGCGACGATGCTCTCACGCACTGTAGTCAGCTGATGTCCGTTGGCCCGTCGAAAATTGGGAGATTCCAATCGTTCGATCGACGGATGGGCTGTGCTTAGCGGCGGGCCGAATGCGACCTTATCGTCGTCCCATGCCCGGGCATGTACTGTGACAACGAGGTGCTCAGTCGCCGCGTCCACTGCGAATTCGATGATGTTGTAGCAGTACGTGTAAGCCCCGCCAGCGTGAGGCGGTGTCGTCGCGCCGGCAGCCAGCAGGAGGAGATCGACGCCATCGTCAACATGCTCCACCAGCATGCCCGGCTTGTGCTCATGCCCAGTGATCAGAACCCGGGCCCGGTTTCGAACGTAGCGCCCCGCCTCGTTGGAGTCCTGTAGATAGCGGAGCGGATGGTGCGCAAGAACGACGAGCTCCTCGCCGACAGTTATGGGTAGGACGCGCTGCCGAGCGCCCAGTAGAAGTGTTCCTTCCCGATCCTTGAGCGAGCAGATCAAGGCCGTGTTCAAGCCGACGAAGCGAAGGCGCCGGCCCGCCGCCACCTCGACGGACCGCTTTCCGGCGTCGCCGCCTTCGAGGTCCAAGGGGCAGTTGTAGCCCTCCGCAAACGGGCGGTAAGCCTCGAATCGCGAATACAGCACCTCGCGGTCCTGCGGTGAGGCAAGAAACTTGTCGAGTTCGACCTCGCCTTGCTGGATCACCGCGTCAAGCAGCATTTTGCCGAGGTGAGAGATCTGATCACGATCGATGTCGTGGTTCCCCGGAACCACCTGTACGGCCGTCTTACTACAGCCTCCAGCTGCTGCGACCCAGTCCAGCCATGCTCCTGCCGCCCGGTACTCTTCTTGTTTTCCGGAGTAGGCGATGTCGCCAGTCACGAACACACCGTCAACAGGCCCGTATCGCTGCACCCAGGCTTCAACATCGTCAATCAGTCGTTCTTTGGCGTCGTTGTGGGTGACCAGCGCGCCGCCCGTCTCCTGGCCAAAATGGATATCAGATAGGTGGATGAATTTCTTAGCCATCTGAGGAGTTTTTGCCGTTTAACGAAGCATATAACGACGCGGCCCCTCTGATTTGGTCAAACGATGCCATTCGTATTGTTTTCGCCCGGTTTTCTTTCGCCGCATCGCCTCACACGGGACAATCATTCATTATCACGTATCAAAACTCAGCGTCTTTTAGAACTCTTGCTTCAATAATTGTTACGTAATACACTATTACGTAACATATTACGAAATAATTGGGAGTGGGTATGGCGCGCGCGGGAATATTCAAATGGGACGTCAAGGACGCCCGCGATCAGTTGGTCAAGGAAGGCAAGCACCCGTCGGTCGATGCCATCCGCGCGCTGCTGGGCAACACGGGATCGAAATCCACGATTCACCGGTATCTCAAGGAACTTGAGTCCGAGGGCGGGGCGTCCACAGCCACTATCAGCGAAGCCCTTCAGGCCCTGGTATCCCAGCTGACGGATCGGCTCAAGCATGAGGCGGAGGAGGAACTTCTCGCTGCTACCCAGCGGTTTGACGCTGATCGCGCGTCGATCCGAGTGCAGCTCACTCAGGCCCAAGACGAGGCCCAGCGAGTTCGCAATCAACTCGAACGGGCCGAGGTTGCCCTGGCCGGAGAGAGGGGGGCACATTTGGGCGTCGGCGTTGAGCTGCAAGCCGAACGCACACGGACGGTTCGGCTCACTGAGCAAGTACAGGGGCTGGAACAGCGGCTTGCCGAACAGGCCTCTTACCGGCAGTCGTTGGAAGAGAAGCACGAGAACGCCCGCCAAGCGCTCGAGCATTTCCGCACGGCTGCGAAGGAGCAGCGCGAGCAAGAGCAGCGCCGTCATGAGCAACAGGTCCAGCAGCTACAGGCGGAGCTTCGCGCGGTGAATGCCACGCTCAGTGAAAAACTCTCGCAGCTAACACAGGTCAACCGCGACGCAGCGGTCCTGAGTGCCGAGAGCAGTAGTCTGCGGTCGCAGGCGCAGGAAGCGCGGATAGAGAAGCAGCAGCTCGAGAAACAGATTCTCCAGCTCCACGACCAGGCCAGCCAAGGTGAGGGGCGGCGCGTATCGCTGGAAGGGCAGTTGCAGGACGCAAAAGCAACGCAAACCGAGCAGCAACAGCGGATCGTCGGTGATGCGCAACGCATTCGCGAACTGGAACTCGCTGCCGCACGAACTGAAGGGCAGTTGGAGCAGACGCAGGGCCGAGTTCAATCGCTGCAAGTCGAAATGGCGCAGCTAATGAAACTGGCCAGAGCGTATGGTGTCGTCGGCACCACTGAAGCTTTGCGCGATGCGTCGCTCAGCGACATGAAGAGGTTGGAGAAGCTGCGTGCAGAGGCCGTCCGGGTACTGGAGTCAACAGACGGGGCAGAGCTTTGGATTCACCAGCGGAGCTTTGCACTCGGAAATGTCGCGCCAATCACGTTGATACGATCTGACGAGGATCTCGCGACGGCAATCAATGAGCTCGGAAGGATCGAGCACGGCATACCAGTGTAGATCGATAGCGTTCAATAAATATGTCTAAATATCATTGGCTTAGGTCACGTTTTGTAGGATTTCGCTCAGATCCCTGCCAACCCTCGCTACGACGCGGATCGCGCGACATTGCGGGCTCAGATCGGCACCGCGCAAGCAGAAGGGGAACGTCTCCGGACCCAGCTTCAGCAGATCGAAGGAAGACTTGAGGCCGAAAAGGAGGCGCACGCAGCAACCGCCGGTCTCCTGTCGGCCGAGCAGACCCACGTCGTACAACTTCGCGAGCAGATCAACGGACTCGAGCAGCGCCTGGCGGAGCAGGTCGAGTACCGGCAATCGTTGGAGCAGAAACACGAGAATGCGCGCCAGGCGCTGGAGCATTTCCGGGCCGCTTCCAAGGAACAACGTGAGCAGGAGCAACGCCGTCACGAGCAGCAGGTGCAACAGCTCCAGGCCGATATCCGAGGATTGAACGGGTCGATCAGCGAGAAACTGGCCCACGTTGCGCAGCTCAGTCGCGATGCGGCCGCGCTGTCGGCAGAGACCAGCAATCTACGCACGCAGGTGCAGCAGTTCCGTTCGGATTTGGAGCAATCGCAGCGCGAAATCCTACGCACGCGAGAGGCCGCACAGCACAGCGAGGGTCAGCGCCAGGCCCTCGAGAGGCAGGTGCAAGAGCTGAAATTGACACATGCTGAGCATCGGGACAGAGCCGCCGCGGATTCGCAACGGATTCGAGATCTCGAACTCGCCGCCGCCCGAGAAGACGTCCAGAGGGAGCAGGCTCGAGACAAGATCGAGGTCCTGCAGGCTGAACTGGACTGGATCACCAATCTGGCGAGCGTCTCCGGTATTTCAGGTTCGGTGAAGAAACTTCAGGGCTTGTCGCCCGAATCCGCCGCGAGACTGGCCCGATTACGAGCGGAGGCGCGACGGGTAATGGAGCGGGAAGGGGTCGCCGAACTTTGGCTGCATCAACGCAACGCAGCGCTCGGAAGCGTGTCGCCTGCAGAACTGGTGGATTCAGACGCGGGCCTTGAGGAGGCCGTGCGATTGCTCGCGCGGATTGAGCACGGAGTGCCGACATAGGAACGGCACCTGACGGGTCGTGTCCCCGGACGTGGTGTAGCTCCTTGGTTTGACGGAGGGCTGGTCCGGTTGGGATTGCGGTGATCAGGCTGCCACAGCCGGCAGGCTGATGACAGGGGCGTCGACCATTTCGCTGATCGTCTCGCGGGTCATGTAGCGGGATCGCTGCACGCACCACTCGTCGTTTTGCTCGAGCAGGATCGCGCCGACGAGTCGGCGGATGGCGGCGTCGTTGGGGAAGATCCCCACCACCTCGGTGCGCCGCTTGATCTCGCCGTTGAGCCGCTCCAGCGGGTTGGTGCTGTGCAGCTTCACGCGATGCGCCGCAGGGAAGGTCATGTAGGCCAGGACGTCGGGCTCGGCCTGGTCCATCAAGGCGGCAAGTTTGGGCACGTTGCTGCGGAGCTGATCGGCGACGCTGCGCCACTGCTTGCGTGCAGCCATGGCGTCGTTCTGAGCGAAAGCCGTGGCGATGAAGGCGGACACGACTCGACGACCGCTCTTGCCGGCGTGAGCCAGGACGTTGCGCATGAAGTGCACGCGGCAGCGCTGCCACGTGGCTGTCAGCACCTTCGAGACCGCTGCCTTGATTCCCTCATGGCTGTCGGAGATCACAAGCTTGACGCCGCGCAGGCCGCGACGTGTGAGCTTGCGCAGGAAGTCCTTCCAGAAGATCTCGGCCTCCGAAGGGCCGATGTCCATGCCCAGGATCTCGCGGCGGCCGTCAGCGTTGACGCCGACGGCGACGATCACGGCGACCGAAACGATGCGACCGGCCTCGCGCACCTTCACGTAGGTCGCGTCGACCCACAGGTACGGCCAGTCGCCTTCGATGGGGCGGTCCAGAAACGCGTGGACGCGCTCGTCGATCTCTTCACAGAGCCGCGATACCTGGCTGCGTGAGATCCCGCTGCCGCCCATGGCCTGCACCAGGTCATCCACCGAGCGCGTCGAGATGCCCTGGATGTAGGCCTCCTGGATCACCGCGGTGAGCGCCTTCTCGGCCATCCTGCGCGGCTCCAGAAACGTCGGGAAGTAGCTGCCCCTGCGAAGCTTGGGAATCTTCAGCTCGACGGTCCCCGCACGCGTCTCCCAGTCTCGCTCGCGGTAGCCATTGCGTTGCGCCAGGCGCTCGGCGTTCTTCTCGCCGTAGGGCGCGCCAGCCAGGGCGCCGACCTCAAGCTCCATCAGCCGCTGGCTGGCAAATCCAATCATCTCGCGCAGCAGGTCAGCGTCGGGGCTCTTTTCCAGCATCGCCCGCAAGCTCATCATGTCCTCGGTCATCGGTGGCTTCCTCGGTTGGGGTTGGTCTTCGCAACCCAAACCTAAACCAAGCGCCACCGGTGACCACTAGAACCTACACCACGCCCAGGGACACGACCACCTGACGAGGCCGTACCGATGCGTATGGACACCCCCAAGTGTTTCGAGGTGTAAAAAGTGTACTTTCAGCCCGCGGCACAGAAACCCACGAATACAAGATAACCAATTGACCGGTATGGCATTGTGCCTTTTGCCAATAGCCGCAGGCGGAGGCGCATCGAAACGCGCCGATGGAATCCCGACGTGTAAAAGGTGCACTTTGTAACAAAGGAAATGAAGCGGGTGGCCGACCGATTTGACCAGACCTGATCGGGCTCGGGGTGGCGAAGAGAGAACGGGCTCCGACGTCGAGGGTCGTGGCCTGAACCTGCTCAGTGAGCCGAAAGTGCAGTTTTTACACGGCGGGTACGTTTACCCCGGACGGAAGTGCACGTAGCTCGCTTCGAGCGATAGCTCATCGTGCGGTGTCCACTGCGCCGAGAGCTGGCCTTGCTGGCCGATCCACCGCGCGCCTCCGCTGCTGCCGGTCACCGGCGTCAGCGGCACCGGCGTCGTGTAGACCGCGTCCGCGCGCCGGTGCTTCCACAGCAGGTTCCAGCCGGCATACAAATTCAGCGATGGGGACAGCGGCAGCGTCATGTTCGGTTGCAGGTCGATCAGGTTGGCGGGCGCGATCAGCGCGGCATCGCTGAAATAGCTGGGATTGGGATACAGCGCGTTGAAGGTTTCGAGACGCGAATCCTCGGGATCGTCGTCGCCGCTGGCGAGGTCGGCCTTGAAGCCGACGCGGGAGTGATGACCGGCGAGCGGCACGCGCCAGCCGACATCGTTCGCAATCGTCCAGGCGCGGATTCTCGCCTCGCCCCAGTCGCCTCGCTGGAAAACAACCTCGGTGTTGAAGTCGAACGCATCACCGTCGCCGTGCCAGCGCAGGCCGAAAGACCGCCGACGTTCGCGGTCGGTGCCACTCGCGAAGTCCGCCTCGTCCCGCCGATAGTCGAGCGCATAGATTTCGAGGTTCGCGCGTGCGCGTGACAGTGGCAGTGCGAGCTCGAAGCCGCCCAGGTGTTGCGTGCGCTCCTCGCGATCATCGAAAGCACCGTCGCGGTTCCGCACCGGCCGGCCCCAGAACATGCGCCATGACGTGCCCGCGATCATGCCGTGCAACTGCGCGGCGTCGAACGCGCGGCGGATGTTGGGGCCGTCGCGCACCGACACGAGACGGCCGCTGCCCAGCGTCCATTCCTGGCGGCCGAGGCGAAGCTGCGTCGAGCTACTGGGCAGCGTCCAGTCCAGATAGCCCTGGTGCAGATCGGGCGCGCTCTCATCCACCGGGCTCGATCCTCCATTGCGGCCGCCCTGCGCGTAGGCGCCGAGTTCGATCATCGTGCGTAGCGACGGCAGTACCGAGGCGTCCATTCTCAGCAGAAGGCGATGCAGCAGCACCGTGTCGGCGCGACCGTCCTCGCCGAGCGAGTCGTCCGACACCGATTCCATCTGCTCGCGCAGGCTTCCTCCGATTTTCCATTCCTGCGCGCTGGCTGTGCTGAACCCCATCGCCGCGAGAACGCCAACGGCGAATCGCGCCCACTCAACTGCCCGCGGCACGGCGCGGCAACGCGAGAGCAGCCACCAGCAGGAAGCCGCCGACCAGGCCGATGTGTTCGAGAAAGCTGTTGCGATTGTGGAAGCGATCCATGCCTTCCTTCGTCCAGAACGGATGGCCGATCACCGTCGCGACCACCGTGAAGCCGGCGAGCGCGACGGCGCCCAGCGCCTGCCAACGGCCGGAGGCGAACACCGTCAGGGCGGAACCGCCGAGCTGGGTCAGGATCACTGCAATGGCGAACACGGCAGGTGGGTTCAAGCCGAAGTGCGCCGCTTCGCCGAGCGCCGCATCAAAGTTCAGCAGCTTGCTCACGCCGCTGTAGACGTAGGCCGTGCAAAGCGCAGCACTGGCGAGACGCAACACCCAGGGCTGCGAGGCAACGACGGCGTGAACGTCGGCGCGCATCCTTACGCAGCCCAGCACGAACATCCAAACGCACCCCAGAACAGCGACTGAGATTCGTCGGCCACCGCGGCACTCTGCGCCCGACCGTGCGCGTGTCCATGGACGCCGCAGGCTGTTGCACAGTCGCAGGCGCTCGCCGCAAGTGCGTGCATCGCGGCCTGGTTGCGCTCGGCCTTCCAGTAGCGGGAGCCGTGGTTCACCGGCGACCAATCGGGCATCGCCGGTGGCAGCGCCGGATCGAGATCGCGGTAATCCTCGTCGGCGTACACGATGCGACCGTCGACCACCGTTAGCACCGAGCGCAACTGGCGGATGCGGTCTTCCGGCACCGAAAAATAATCCTCGGACAGCACCGCGAGATCCGCGTACTGGCCGCTGCGAATCTGGCCCTTCAAGCCCTCCTCGTTGGAGAACCAGGCGTTACGCTGCGTGTACATCGCCAGCGCCGTTTCCCGATCGACGAGGTTCGCCGATGGATACATCGCCATGCCGCCCAGCGTCTTGCCCGTACTGAGCCAGTGCAACGCGTTCCACGGATCGTAAGAGGCCACGCGCGTGGCATCGGTCCCGCAGCCCACGTTCACGCCCATCTCGAGCATGCGCTTGAAGGGCGGCGTGCGTTCAACCGCCTTCTTCCCGTAGCGCTGCACGAAGAACTCGCCCTGGTAGCTCATGCGATGCTGGATGGCGACGCCGCCGCCAAGCTTGGCGATGCGTTCGAGGTTGCGGTCGCTGACCGTTTCGGCGTGATCGAAGAACCAGTGCAGGCCCTTGAACGGCACGTCGCGATTGACCTTCTCGAACACGTCGAGCGCACGCGTGATGGTCTCGTCGTAAGTCGCGTGCAGGCGCCAGGGCCAGCGGTTCTGTGAGAGCACGCGCGTCACGGCTTCGAGCTCGGACTCCATGTTCGGCGGCATCTCGGGGCGCGGCATGCGGAAGTCCTCGAAATCCGCGGCGCTGAATACCAGCATCTCGCCAGCGCCGTTGTGGCGGTACATCGGGTCGCCCTGTCCTGGTTTCACGAGGCCCCCCCAGCGCTTGAAGTCCGCGACCTCTTCCTTGGGTTTCTGCGTGAACAGGTTGTAGGCGATGCGCAGGGTGAGTTGCCCGGCCGCATGCAGCTTTTCGATGACCTGGTAGTCGTCGGGATAGTTCTGGAAGCCGCCGCCGGCGTCGACGACGCTGGTGACGCCGAGACGGTTCAGCTCGCGCATGAAATGGCGCGTGGAGTTCGCCTGGTATTCGAGCGGCAGCTTCGGCCCCTTGCTGAGCGCGGTGTACAGCAGCAGTGCATTGGGTTCTGCGAGCAGCAGGCCGGTGGGTTCACCGGACGCATCGCGCGCAATGAGTCCACCCGGTGGATTCGGAGTGTCGCGCGTGTAGCCGGCTGCGCGCAGCGCGGCGCGATTGAGCAGTGCGCGGTCGTAGAGATGAAGGATGAAGACCGGCGTATCGGGTGCAACGGCGTTGAGTTCATCCAGCGTCGGCAGACGCTTTTCGGCGAACTGCGATTCAGTGAAGCCGCCGACCACACGCACCCACTGTGGCGCAGGCGTGCGCGCGACCTGGGCCTTGAGCATGCGCATGCCATCGGCCAGAGAAGGGACGCCGTCCCAGCGCAGTTCGAGGTTGTAGTTGAGTCCGCCGCGGATGACGTGAATGTGTGAATCGATCAGGCCGGGAATCACGCGACGCTGTTTCAGGTCGATGACCCGCGTCCGCGAAGTTGCCATCTGCATGATGTCGGCATCGTCACCGACGGCGACGAAGTGCCCTTCGCTGATGGCCAGCGCGTTAGCCTGCGGCGCCTGCCGGTCGAGCGTGGTGATGCGTCCGTTGCGCAGGATGAGGCTGGCGTTCATGGGCGGCGTTCCTGCCGCGGCTAGGCGGCTGATCCAGGGAGTGGCTCCGAGCGCGGCCAGACCTTGCAGGGTGCGGCGTCGTCGGGTGTCGGTGTCTTGCATCGGCGGTTCAGGCTTGCGAGGAACGCGGATTGGCTTCCGCCTCGGCGCAGGCCTTGGGTAGTTCTCCGAACACGTGCTGACCGCATTGCTGGCGCACCCAGCCCAATGTCACGGCTTCGCGCTGCACCACGCGCTTGATCAGGGGTACCGCCTGCTCGCCGATGAGAATGCCGAGCAGGCCTAAGAGCGCGATCACCGGCGGGGCGGGGGATCGCACCTGAAGCAGGCTGTAGACGATGCCGACCAGCAGGCCCGCGCCGAAGGAGAACAGGTAGAGCTTCGTGCTCATGATTGACACCTCATGCGGTGGTCGGGCGCTGGCGGACGCCGGATCGTGACCCGGCGTCCGCAGGACAATGCGGGTCGCCCCGCTACTTGTGCGACTCGGGCACCGCGTACGGCGGAAACTGCGTCGGCGGCGCGCCGTGCACCATGGTGTAGGCGTACTCCACGCCCATGCCGTAGGCGCCGCAATGCGTCTTCACGATGTCCATCACCGCGTCGTAGGTGTCGCGCTGGGCCCAGTCACGCTGCCATTCGAGCATCACCGACAGCGCGGTGACGGGTTTCGCCCCAGCCTGGACGACACGCTTCATCGCGTTGTCGTGCGAGAGCTGGCTGACATCACCACAGCAGTCCTCGACCACATAGACCTCGTAGCCGTCGTGGATCGCCTGCACCGTGGGTAGCGCCACGCAGGTCTCGGTCCACAGGCCGGTGAGCACGATCTTCTTCTTGCCCGACTTCTCGATGGCGGCCACGAAGTTCTTGTCGTCCCAGGAGTTCATCGAGCTGCGCTCGATGGGCGTCACGCCGGGCAGCGCGGCCAGGATCTGCGGCCAGGTGTTGCCGCTGAATGCCTTGGTCTCGACCGAGGACAGCACCACCGGCACGCCGAACACCTTGGAGGCCTTGGCCAGCAGGACGTTGTTGTTGATGACGGCCTGGCGGTCGAAGTTGGCGACGCCGAACAGCATCTGCGGTTGCAGATCGATGATGGCCAGCACGCAGTTGTCGGGGGTGAGCAGGCCCTTCTCGCTGCGCTTGGCCAGGTTGCGGGGTTGCGACATGGTGATTTCTCCGGATGCGGTGGATGGAACGACGTGAGGTGATGATTCACCGCCGCGAGCAAAGCGCGATTGAACAAATGTGCTTTCGATGGGACTGGCGTGCGGTTCCATGGCCAGTCTTCGATAGGCCTGTGGCGTCATCCCCCTGAAGCGCACGAAGCAGCGGATGAAATGGCTCTGGTCGGCAAAGCCGGTCAGCAAGGCGATTTCGGAAGAGGGCCGCGCGGTTTCCAGCAGTAGGCGGGTCGCACGCTCCAGGCGCTGCTGGACCATATAGCGATGCGGCGAAAGTCCCGTGCTGCGGCTGAAAGCGCGGGAGAAATACGGCACCGACAGGCCTGCCAGCGCCGCCAGCGCATGCACCGTGACTGGTTCGTGCAGATGCGCCGCGATGTGTTCGAGCACCCGCCGCAGCGCGCGGACGGACAAGCTGCCCGGCACGGGTTCCGTGGAGCGGACCAGGGATCGCTTGGTGCCCGGTGCCAGGCTTTCGAGAAACATATTCATGAGCCGGGCTCCGGGTCTCTGGGCAGGGCTGCGCTACTGCGCTGCGCCGGGAAGATCGAACACCAGCACCTCGGCGTCCTGGCCCGCCTCCAGCTTCAGCTCCTGCACCACGTCGAGCTTCAGCGCATCGCCGGCCCGCAGGCGCACGCCGTCTGCGGTGATCTCGCCACGGGCGACGTGCACGTAGGCGCGCCTGCCCGGAGCGAGCGCGATGCTCGCGGCCTCGTCGCCATCGAACAGCCCCGCATAGAGCCGCGCGTCCTGGTGAATCAGCACCGAGCCCTCGGCGCCGTCGGACGAAGCGATCAGGCGCAGGCGGCCGCGCTTCTCGGCTTCCGTGTAACGCTTCTCCTCGTAGCTCGGCGCGATGCCGCGCACGTCCGGCTGGATCCAGATCTGCAGGAAGTGGACGGGCGCGCTGTTGGAAGGATTGAACTCGCTGTGGCGGATGCCGGTGCCGGCGCTCATGCGCTGCACATCGCCCGGCCGGATCACCGAGCCGTTGCCGATGGAATCCTTGTGGGCGAGTTCGCCCGACAGCACGTAGCTGATGATCTCCATGTCGCGATGCCCGTGCGCGCCGAACCCGGCGCCCGGCACCACGCGGTCCTCGTTGATCACGCGCAGCGGGCCGTACTCCACGTGCTCCTGATCGAAGTAATCGCCGAAGGAAAAGCTGTGATGGGAGTTGAGCCAGCCGTGGTCGGCGTGGCCGCGGTCGCTGGCGAGTCGGATCTGGTTCATGGCGCTGCTCCTGTTTGTCGTTTGCCTGGAATGACAATAGGCTCAGTAAACCGGATTAAAAAGCTCGATATTCGGATGTAAATAATCAGAAATGTGGATGAGTAGGAGTGCGCGCCGATGAAAACCGACCTGGAGCACTGGGCCACGCTGGCTGCCGTGGTCGATCACGGCGGCTACGCCCAGGCGGCCGAGAAGCTGCACAAGAGCCAGCCGGCTGTGAGCTATGCCGTCGCACGCCTGCAGGAGGCCCTGGACATGAAGCTGCTGGTGGTGGAGGGGCGCAAGGCGGTGCTGACCGAGCACGGCCGCACGCTGCTGCAGCGCGCCCGTCCGCTGCTGCGCGACCTGGAGACGCTGGAACAGCTCGCACGCAAGCTCAAGCAGGGCTGGGAGGCGCAGCTACGCCTGGTGGTGGACGTGGCCTTCCCGCGCGAGCGGCTGCTGCGCGTCGTCGGCGAGCTGCAGGGGCTGTGTCCGGACACGCAACTACAACTCGCGGATGCCGTGCTCTCCGGCGCCGAGGAAGCCATCGAGCAGCACAGCGCCGACGTGGTGCTGAGCACGCGCGTGCCGCAAGGCTTTCTCGGCGACTTCCTGATGAGCGTTCCGTTCATCGCGGTGGCGAGTCCGGGTCACGCGCTGTTTGCGCAGTTGCAGGCGTTGACCGTGGAAGACCTCGCGCGTCACGTGCATGTGGTGGTCCGCGACTCCGGCCAGCGCCATCCGCGCGACGAGGGCTGGCTGGGCGAAGACCGGCGCTGCACCGTGAGCAGCCTCGAAGCTTCTCTCGCCACGGTGATGGCGGGGCTCGGCTACGCCTGGCTGCCGGCTCACCTGATCGAGCAGCGGCTTCTCGATGACACTGTGCGTGCACTGCCGTTGGCCGTCGGCGGGACGCGCTCGCTGGATCTGTATCTTGTCGTGGTGCGGCCGGAACTCGCAGGGCCGGCAACGCGCGCGGCGGTGGAGTGCTTCCAGCGGCATGTGCCCCTAGAACAGGGTTAGTCCTGTCGTGTCAGCACGCAAATCGTGTCAGCACGCAAAGCGATCAAGCCCGCGGACCCGGCGTCCCGCGAGTCGAGGATCGCAGAGCAGTCGAGCCACGAGTCCAGCCCTGGACCCTCGTCGCGCGGCACGCAGGCGTTATTCGGTAAACGGCTCGGAAGTGCCTCGACCGGCCCTCCAGTCGGCGCCTCCAACACGCCCGTTTCGACCCTTGACAGCCATTTGTTGAATCGGATTCGGCGCTCTAAAACCGACGCTCAACTCGGCAGCTGAGCTACAAGGCGCAGATCTACGGACATGATCACCTGCTGCGACAGCCGGCTTCGCGATGCCGGCGCCAAATGCCCACTGGCAGCTGGGTCACGACACCGGGCTCGACGGCCCGCTCAATTAGCGCCACGTTCATCGCGTTCGTTTGTAACCGTGTAGACCTGACCGCAAGAAGGTACCGGCATCTACGACAAGGAGGCGCTGATCGTCTCCGCATGGAATATGGGGCCGCAATCACCCATATCGCAAGCCGCGCAAGAGACTGCTTTGGCGCAGACAGACAGCATTCGCCGAAGCGAAAGCCCGCTCCTCAGACATCGACATCGTCGAATATGCTCCGAGAGCCATGTGGTTTGTCGACGGTCTCGGTAGTGCCAAGCGACCTAGGCGCCCTTTCCGGACGTTCATGGTCGTTGTCGCTGATCCATTTTTTTGCCAGCTCGATCTGGCGTTCGATGATCCACACAGCTTCCGCGTCGTCGCCGAACTTGTCCTTCAGCGTTTTGAAGCTTTCGAACATGTTTTCCATGTATTCGTCGGCAGGCTCGTCAGCCCTATATCCGTCCTGTTCCTCTTCGCGCACCGCAGCCAGCCTGGGCAACAGTTCTGCGCGGACTCTAGCGATGAGCGCGTCGAATTCAGCATCCGTGAACGCGCTGCGAATATTCTCGTCGTGAAGCGCGTACACGTCTTCTCCGCTGATCGCATATGCGCTCATGGCTTGGACGAAAGTTTTTCTATTGTCGTCTGGCAACAACCCAAACTCATACAAACGCAAGGCGAGGCGAACTTCCGAAGAAGAGCTCAGAAGCAGACCGGGACGGCAAACCTGATCAATGATTTTCGGGTTCGTCTGAAGGTACAGGGCCAGAAAGTCCTTCGAGCACCGTCGGGTGAGGAATGAGTGCAGCGACCACTTCGCGCCCCAAGTCGCCAGATGCTGGGACTTGTAATTCTCGCTCGCAGTGAAAGCCGCAAGCCGCTCGATCATCTGCGGATAAAGCGGCTTCGGTACCATCACCGCTTGCTCAATACCGACATTGCCGCAGGTTGCCTGTTCAATCAGGTTCTCGGTGGCGCTTCCCAGCAGGAAGATGCCTAGAAGGTCCGGACTTCGGGCCAATGCCGAAGCGAACGCATCGCCGATCGTCGGATGCTTGAAGCGCCATACCGACTCACCGTCCGCTTGCTGGTGCAGGACGAGACTGCCGTTCAAGGACTCCAGCGCCGTAATGCATTGTCCGAGGTTACTACCGAGCCTGCACAGCGCGTCTTCTTCCGTTTCCTGCAATGAGATCGGACTTTCGAGACGATCCTTCTTCATGTAGATAAGCGCCAGCGCCGCCATGCTGTCCTTGTCCAGTCCGTCGAGCACTGGAGTTGACCCCGTTTCCCGGACACCTGATTGTTTGAGGAAAGGAGTCCGAGATGCCCAAGAGTCGACCGCCGTATCCGGCGGAGTTTCGCCAGCAGATGATCGAGCTGGTTCGAGCGGGACGCA
>JBQTHL010000047.1:0-59414 GCA_052389915.1 Panacagrimonas sp. | reverse complement strand
GCAGCGAACGGTAGAGGTCCTCGATCTCAATGCCCAAGGAAGAGGAGAATCTCGAGTGATACCGGTCTAGGCCCCGAAGACATTTCTGGGGGGGCTCGACCCGGCGGCGACTGCGGCCTTGATTGCAGCGGCTGCGGACGTTTCGCTGATTCTGGATTCGGAGGGGATCGTTCGCGACGTCGCTTTCGGCAGCCAGGAAATGGCACAGGAAGGCTACAAGAAATGGATCGACCAGCCCTGGATCGAAACCGTCACGGCTGACAGTCGGCCCAAGATCGAAGCACTGATCCGCGATGCCGGCGTCAATGGTGCGCACAAGTGGCGGCATATCAACCATACGTCCTCGCGCGGCGCCGACGTTCCGGTGCTTTATTCCGCTGTGCAGGTGGGGCCAGCGGGCCAGATCGTCGCGTTCGGCCGCGACCTGCGCGCCATGGCCAACCTGCAGCAGCGCCTTGTCGATGCGCAGCAGTCGATGGAGCGCGATTACTGGCGGTTGCGCAACGTCGAGACGCGCTACCGCATGCTGTTCCAGATGTCGTCGGAGGCAATCCTGATCGTCGATGCGGCAACGGAAAAAGTGATCGAAGCCAATCCGACCGCCGGCGAGCTTCTTGGGGAGGCGACCAAGCGGGTCGTCGGCAGGTCGCTGATCGAGTGCTTTGGCGTGGAGAGTGCGCAGCTCGTGCAGAACCTCGTCGCCGGGGTTCGAGCGGTGGGTCGAGCGGACGACGTGTCGATACGCCTCGGCGCTGATCGCCGCGAACTGCTCGTCTCGGCGTTTTATTTCCGGCAGGAAAACGGCGCGCTGTACCTCCTGCGGATCTCCGTTCCGCGTGCGGAAGCGGGCACCTCGATGGTGCCGAAAGCGGTTCTGCGCGCGGTCGAGCACGCGGGTGACTCTTTTGTGGTGACGGATCTGGACGGCCGCGTGATCGCTTCGAACCGCGCCTTCGTCGACCTGACTCAGATGCCGGCGGAATCGCAGGTAAGAGGAGAGCCGCTCGATCGCTGGATCGGCCGCTCCGGCGTCGATTTCAGCGTTCTGATGGCCAATCTGCGGCAGCACGGTGCCATCCGGCTGTTCGCTTCCACCCTGACCGGCGAACACGGGTCCACCGCGGAAATCGAGATTTCGGCCGTGTCGATTCCGGCGGGCGATTTGCCCTGCATTGGCTTCAACATCCGCAACATCGGACGTCGCGTCACCGCCGAACCTGCGGCCGGCGGTGAATTGCCGCGTTCGGTTGAGCAACTCACGGAACTAGTCGGGCGGGTGCCGCTCAAGGAACTCGTCAGGGAGGCCACCGACCTGATCGAAAAGCTTTGCATTGAGGCCGCGTTGCAACTGACGCAGGACAATCGTGCGTCGGCGGCAGAGGTGCTCGGGCTGAGTCGGCAGAGCCTCTACGTGAAGCTGCGGCGTTATGGCCTGGGGGATCTGTCGCCAGAGGCCGAAGATCCGTCGGCGCCGTGATGAGCTTCCTCGGCGTCCCGATTTTCGAGTGGATTGCGCTCGCGGTGGCTCTGGGGTTCGGTCTGGAGCACTGGCTGACGATGCGTCGCGATGCACGCGAAAAACAGGAAAAAAGGACAGAGGACTGACCGAACAGGCCGCCAAAGCGGGGACTCGGGAGCAGCCCGACTGAGCGTGCTGTTTCGGTCGCAGGCACTGTCAAAGGTTTGGTTGGTTCATCCGACGACAGTACGTGTAAATATTTATGGACACTAAAGCTTGTCATGTGTAATTCTCGGCTCGCCTTGAAACCGGAATGCATATGGCTCGGCCTGCCCTTTCAGCCGTCGCAGAACTGCTCAAGCCCATCACCTGGTTTCCACCAATGTGGGCTTTCGGATGCGGCGCCGTGGCGTCAGGCATTTCGGCGGACGGACGCTGGCCGCTGATCATTCTGGGGATCGTGCTGGCCGGACCCTTGGTCTGCGCCACCAGCCAGGTCGTCAACGACTGGTTCGACCGCCACGTCGATGCGATCAACGAACCCAAGCGCCCGATTCCTTCCGGCCGTGTGCCGGGTCGGTGGGGCCTGTACATCGCCATTGGTTGGACCGCCTTATCCCTGCTGGTCGCAACGCAATTGGGGCCTTGGGGCTTTGGCGCCGCGGTGCTCGGACTGATCTTGGCCTGGGCTTACAGCGCGCCGCCGACGCGCCTGAAGCGCAACGGTTGGTGGGGCAACACGGCTTGCGCGCTCAGCTACGAGGGCTTGGCCTGGATGACCGGCGCGGCGGTGATGGTGGGCGGCGCCATGCCGGAAGCGCGCTCGCTGGCGCTGGCGCTTCTTTACAGCCTCGGCGCGCACGGAATCATGACGCTCAACGACTTCAAATCCATCACGGGTGATCGATTGATGGGCATTGCCTCGCTGCCGGTGCAACTCGGGGTGAATGGCGCCGCACGAGCGGCCTGCCTGGTGATGGCCTTGTCGCAGCTCGCCGTGATCGTCCTGCTGCTCGCCTGGGGTGTGCCGATTTACGCGTCGGCGGTGGGCGGGCTGCTGCTCACACAGATACTCCTTATGCGGCGCTTTCTCCAAAGCCCGGTCGAACGCGCAACCTGGTACAGCGGCCTGGGTGTGACCTTGTACGTGATCGGAATGCTGGTCAGCGCGTTCGCGCTGCGCAGCCTTGCGGGAAGCGGCCTGTGATTGGCACGTCCCTGGGTTGGGTTGGCATCGCTCGCCTAGGTCTGGTGCAGGCCGCGCTGGGCGCCATCGTCGTGCTCGCCACATCCACGATGAACCGGGTCATGGTGGTCGAACTTGCGCTACCCGCGATGCTGCCCGGCGCGCTGGTCGCGCTGCACTACGCCGTTCAGATTCTTCGGCCGCGTATGGGTTTCGGATCGGACATCGGGGGCCGGCGCACGCCCTGGATCATTGGCGGCATGGCGGTGCTCGGATGCGGCGGGGTGCTCGCCGCGGTTGCCATCGCCTGGATGGAAAGTTTTCGCCCGGGTGGAATCGCGCTCAGCGTGATGGCCTTCGTGCTGATCGGCGTCGGGGTCGGCGCGGCCGGTACCAGCCTGCTGGTGCTGCTGGCCAAGAGAGTGGAAGAGCGTCGCCGCGCGGCGGCTGCAACCGTGGTCTGGGTGATGATGATTGCGGGCTTTGTCGTGACCACCGTTGCGGTCGGACAGGTGCTCGATCCTTATTCGGCCATGCGATTGGTGGCGATTACAGCCAGCGTCGCCGTTGCTGCCTTTGTCGTCACGCTGGTCGCGGTCCACGGCCTGGAAGCCAAAGCCTCGACCTTAGCGCCTGCGTTTCCCGCTCCCCTCGATCACTCCGCGAAGCCCTCGTTCCGCGAAGCGCTCGCGCAGGTCTGGGACGAACCGCAGGCGCGGCGCTTCACCATTTTTGTCTTCGTCTCGATGCTGGCCTACAGCGCTCAGGACCTGATTCTCGAACCGTTCGCAGGTTCCGTATTCGGCATGACGCCAGGTCAATCGACCCAGCTTGCGGGGATGCAGCACGGCGGTGTTCTGCTCGGCATGCTGCTAGTGGCGTTTGCCTGCAGCGTCGTCGGTGGTCCCAGGCTGGGATCGCTGCGAACCTGGACCGTCCTGGGCTGCCTTGCCTCTGCGGTGTTCCTGCTTGCTCTGACCGCGGCGGGCTGGGTTGGACCTGCGTGGCCGCTCAAACCCACGGTCTTCATGCTGGGCGTGGCCAACGGCGCGTTCGCGGTCGCGGCGATTGGATCGATGATGAGTTTCGCCAGCGCCGGTCGCGAATCGCGTGAAGGCGTGCGCATGGGTTTGTGGGGCGCGGCTCAGGCCATTGCTTTCGGCCTGGGCGGATTCATCGGCGCAGCGGCGAGCGATGTCGCACGCATATTCCTCGACACCGAGGGCATGGCTTACGGTCTGGTCTTCGCGGCGGAAGCGATGCTGTTTCTCGTCGCTGCCGGCATCGCTGCGCGGCTGGCACAGGCGCCAGCGAGCACTTCCCGTTTCGAACGCCGATCCACCTCGATGACCGCCACACTCGCTTCCCAGGAGAGACCCGCATGAGCCTGCCGGAAACCTTCGATGTGGTGGTGGTGGGCGGCGGCCCTTCCGGAGCGACGGCCGCGTATGAACTGGCGGCGAGCGGTCGCTCGGTGCTGCTGCTAGATCGGGCAGGGCGGACCAAGCCCTGCGGCGGCGCGATTCCGCCGCGCCTGATCCGCGACTTCGGGATTCCCGACGAATTGCTGGTCGCGCACGTGACCTCGGCGCGCATGATCGCGCCCTCGAACAAGACCGTGGACATTCCTATCGACAATGGTTTCGTTGGCATGGTGGACCGTGATGCCTTCGATCCCTGGTTGCGGGAACGCGCCGTGGCCCGCGGAGCCGAATTGCGCAGCGGAATGTTCAAGCACCTCAGCCGCGACGAGCACGGCGGCGCCATCGTCCACTACAGCACACGGGCGGAAGGCAGGGACGAGCCCCTGCATCAGGTCCGCGCCCGCGCCGTGATTGGTGCGGATGGGGCGACGTCCGAAGTCGCGCGACAGACGGTACCGGGCGCTTCGAAGATGAAGTACGTCTTCGCGTATCACGAGATCATCCGTTCGCCGCAGCATCAGCACGCGAGCTTCGACGCCACACGTTGCGACGTGGTGTATCGTGGCGCGCTGTCGCCTGATTTCTATTCGTGGATTTTCCCGCATGGCGATACCACCAGCGTCGGCACCGGCAGCGCCCAAAAGGGATTCTCGTTGCGTACAGCAGTGAGCAGCCTGCGCAGCACATCTGGCCTCGAAGGCGAAACGATCCGTCGCGAAGGCGCGCCCATCCCGATGAAGCCGCTGGGTCGCTGGGATAACGGCAGGGACGTGGTGCTCGCGGGCGATGCCGCGGGTGTCGTAGCGCCGGCCTCCGGCGAAGGGATTTATTACGCGATGGTCGGCGGCCAGTTCGCCGCGCAGGCGGTGCAACTCCTGCTCGAAACGGGCGACGTGCGTGCGCTCAAACTGGCGCGCAAGCGTTTCATGAAGCTGCACGGCAAGGTGTTCTGGGTGCTGGGGATCATGCAGCGCTTCTGGTACAAGAGCGAGACACGGCGCGAACGCTTCGTCAGCATCTGCAAAGATCCCGATGTGCAGAAGCTGACCTTCGAGGCCTACATGAACAAGGAACTGGTGCGCAAGAAACCGATGGCACATGTCCGCATCTTCTTCAAGGATCTAGCGCATTTGCTGGGACTGGCGCCCGCATGACGCTGGCCGGTTCCGACACGCGTCCGAGCATCTGGAAACCCATAGCGGCGGCGCTTTCAGCAGCCACCTTGGTGAGCGTGTTCGGTGCGGCGGCCACCGATCTGAGTCCCTGGTATTACGCCCTCGACAAGCCGACGTGGCAGCCGCCGGACTGGCTGTTCGGTCCGGCC
Organism: Panacagrimonas sp.; assembly: GCA_052389915.1. Taxonomy (GTDB): domain Bacteria; phylum Pseudomonadota; class Gammaproteobacteria; order Nevskiales; family Nevskiaceae; genus Panacagrimonas. Next base: position 54,021 of record JBQTHL010000047.1, on the reverse strand, counting down.
TGGACCACGATCTTCGCCCTGTCCGCCATCGCCGGAGTTCTGGCCTGGAAGAACGCGCCGGATCGCGCGAGGCGTTCGCGCATGGTTCAACTGTTCGCCGTCAACCTCGCGCTGAACATGGTCTGGAGCCTGCTGTTCTTCCGCATGCGCCGGCCGGATTTCGCGCTGGTCGAGGTGGCGGCACTGTGGCTGTCCATTGCGGTGCTGATCTTCGCCACGTGGAGTTATTCGCGACCCTCCAGCCTGCTGCTGCTGCCTTACCTCGCGTGGGTCAGCTTTGCCTCGTTCCTGAACTTCGCCATCGTCCGCCTTAACTCGCCATTCACCGGCGCCTGAATAGTCTGCACTCCCGCCAGCCACCTCCACGAGGCAGCCAATATGTCCGATCAAGCCAACTCAAAACCGGATTCAAAATTCTCCCGCCGAACCCTCCTCAAAGTGGGCCTTGGTGCCATTGCGGTCAGCGTCGTCGGCACTGCCAGCGCGCAAAAAATGGCACCCAATCTGGTCATGTACCAAGCGACGCCAAAGGATGGACATCAGTGCGATCAGTGTGTGCAGTGGGTCGCCCCGGACAGTTGCGCGGTGGTCGAGGGCAAGATCAGTCCCAAGGGCTGGTGCGCGGCCTTCGCGCCCAAAGCACCGTAATCGCGGGCCAGTGCCAGAGAGCCCGACATGAGCGAGATCGTTTTGTCGGGACGGATAGTCGATTGGGTGCTGGCCTTGATCGCGCTCGAAGCCCTGGCGCTCTGGGCGTATCACCGTCGCACGGCGGGCGGTATCGCCGCCACCGATCTTCTGGCGAATCTCGCGTCGGGCTTCTGCCTGCTGCTGGCCCTGCGTGCCGCGCTCACCGACCAGTCCTGGGTCTGGGTGGCGGCGGCACTGGCGGCTTCGCTGTTCGGGCACCTGCTCGATCTTTCACGGCGCTGGAAGCGGCGTCCCGAGTTGGGATCGGCCGCAAACGATTCTTGCAGGAACATGACCGATCAGAGGTTTAACGGGCGCAGCGGAAAGAAATTATGATCGGGGCTGATTGAGTCGCTACGCACTTGCGAAGGAGCGGGACGATGTCCAAGAGGAGCGGCCCCAAAGCCGACCTCAGCGCTTTATCCGGCCTCGCCCCTGAATTGGCGGAGATGCTGGTGTCCGTCGCTTGCGACATCGCGCTGGTGCTAGACGATGGTGGCGTGATTCAGAGCGTTGCGCTCGGTGGCGGCGAGCCAGTCGCCCCTCCTGCGGGCGAGTGGGTCGGGCGTAACTGGGCCGATACCGTCACGGGTGAGACGCGGCAAAAAGCCGAAGATTTTCTCGACGATCTGGCTGCTACCGGCAAATCGAGGCTGCGGCATCTCAACCATTCCTCGATGGCCGGGGCCGATATCCCCATCGCCTACACCGCTGTGCGTCTCGGCGAGCAGGGCCCGACCCTCGCTGTGGGCCGAGACTTGCGCGCGGTCGCGGCAATGCAAGAGCGGCTGGTGCAGGCACAGCAGGACATGGAGCGCGATTACTGGCAGCGACGCCAGGCGGAAACCCGCTATCGGCTCCTGTTCCAAGTCGCGGCCGAGCCGGTGCTGATTCTCAACGCCTCGAATTTCGAGGTGATCGACGCCAACCGCGCCGCCGCCGTCTTGTTTGGACGCCCGGTCGAAAAACTCACCGGCCGGTCGGTGATGGACGTTCTCGACCCCGGCGCCCACGCTGCGCTGCGCGAACTGTTCGATGCGGTCTGCTCCGCAGAGCGCGTCGTCGAAGGCGAGACCCGCTTGGCGCACGGCATGGGTGCCATCAACGTTTCGGTCACGCCATTCCAGACGGATTCGGCGACGGTACTGCTGCTGAGGGCAAGATCCGTCGGTTTGGTCGCAGAGGAAACTGCGACCGCGGAATCGCGTGCCGAGGCCGTGTTCGCCGGCCTCATGCGACGCACTCCGGATGCGGTGTTGATCTGCGACCTGGAGGGTCGCGTGATTCTCGCCAACCCTGCCTTCCGCGAACTGATGCAATTTTCTGCCAACCAGTCGATGGCGGGCTGCGCTGTCACCGACTGGATTGGCGACAGCCAAGCCGTGATGCAGGGCATCCTAGCCCTGGTCAAGAGCGACGGCCACGTGCGTTTGGCAAGCGCCCGCCTGCGTCGCGAGCATGAACAAGTGATCGACGTCGAATTGTCAGCCACCCTGATTCCGGACCACGATTCGATCGGGTTCATCATGCGCGCGGCGCATCACAACGACGCTGGAAACCGGTCCGGGAATGGGAGCCTGGAACAAGCGTTTCATTGATTCGAAAAACTTAAGTTCCTGAGGCGATGCACCACGGGATGGGGACTCGGATGGAGGTGGGAAGATGAACGATACGCTCGTCAGTCCGGCCTTCGGCCAAGCCGACCTGACCAACTGTGAGCGTGAGCTGATCCATCTGGCCGGCTCGATCCAGCCCCACGGTCTGCTGCTGGTACTGGACGAACCCTCACTGCGCATCGCCAAGTGCAGCGCCAACGTAGAGCACCTGCTCGGCGTGTCGGCGAATTCGCTCAAGCAACGCAGCATCGCGACGCTCGGTGGCAACCTCGAATCCCGCATCCGCGATCTGCTGGCCGGGGGCGACCTGACCGAACCTCAGCCGCTGCGCTGTCGCACGCTGGGAAGTGCGGGCGAGCTTCGCTTCGAAGGCACGGTTCACCGAAGCCCCGGAGGCGTCATCGTGGAACTCGAACCGGTCGAGTCCGTGGACGATGAAGAGATCGCCGTTATCGATTGCGGCCCCGACGAAATTCGCCAGCGCCTGGCCGCCGCGGTCGAGCGCTTCAGCGCCGCATCGAGCATTCCGGCGCTGTCCGACACAGTGGTGCAATGCCTGCGCGAGATGACCGGTTACGACCGGGTGATGGTCTACAAATTCGACCCCGATGGTCACGGCGAAATCATCGCGGAAGCACGTGAGCCCTCGCTCGATTCACTGCTGGGTCATCACTACCCCGCCACGGACATCCCGCAACGTGCGCGCGAGCTGTACCTCCGCAACCGGGTGCGCGTGCTGGTGGACGTGTACTACCAGCCGGTGCCCATCGCGCCAGGCGGGCAGGAACTCGACATGTCGCTGTGTTACCTGCGCAGCATGTCGCCGCTGCACTTGCAGTACCTGCAGAACATGGGTGTCACCGCCACCCTGGTGGTGTCTCTGGTGCGCGAGGGCCGGCTGTGGGGCCTGATCGCGTGTCATCATTACTCGCCGCGGCGCGTGCGCTACGCCGTGCGCGCGGCCTGCGGAATGCTGGCCGAGGTCATCTCCACTCGCATCACCGCGATCGAAAATTACGCCCACGCCCAAGGCGTGATTCTGGTGCGCTCGCTGGAGCAGCGCCTGATCGATGCCACCTCGACCGATGGCGACTGGCGCCGCGCCTTGTTCCGCAATCAGCGCACTCTTCTGCAACCGCTGGAGGCCACTGGGGCCGCGCTGTTTTTCGAAGGCGACGTGCTCACCACGGGCGAGGTGCCGTCCACGCCGGAGCTGCGCGAACTGCTCGAATGGGTCAACCAGCGCAAGCGCGATTCGATGTTTTCCTGTTCGTCCTGCCTGCGCGAAAACCCGGCGCTGGCCGCCATCAGTCCCACCGCCAGCGGCGTGCTCGCGATCGAGCTATCAAGCTCGCGGCCCGACTGCCTCATGTGGTTCCGTCGCGAGCAGCTCAGCGAAGTCACTTGGGCCGGCGATCAAAGCAAGGAGTTGATCGACAACGACCCGTTGAATCTCTCACCGCGCCGCTCCTTCGCCGCTTGGTCACAGATCGTGCGCGGTACGGCTTCTCCCTGGTCGAACGCGGAAATCGCACTGGCCCGAGCCATCGGCTCCACCCTGATCGACATCATTCTTCAGATTCAGGCCGTGCGACTGCTCATCGCGCAGCATCAGCTCAACCTTGTGCGGGTCACAGTGGAGAATTCCAAAGAGCCGGTCGTGATTGCCGACGCCACCGGCCACATCCTCTTCAGCAACGAAGCTTTCGCTGGTTTACTCCAGGGTTCGCCGCAGAAGTTCGCGACCTTGGATGATCTGGTTCAAGCCTTTACCGAGCCGCAGCAAGCGCAAGCCATGCTGCGCACTCTGCGCGAGCAACGTCTGCCCTGGCGCGGCGAATTGAGCCTGGAAGCCCCGGGTCGTTCGCCGATTCCCGTGGGTCTGCGCTCCGACCTGGTTTCGGGTTCGCAGGGCATTATTCTCGGCTTCATTCTGATCTTCACTGACCTCTCCGACGCCAAGCGCGCCGATGCCGCGCGACGCCATCTGGAAGACGCGCTCTACCAGGCCGGCCGCGCCGACGCGGGCAACGAGGCCGATGCTCCCCTGCTGCAAGCGCCGGACGAGGTCATCGGCGCCATCCTCACCAACGCGCGTCTCGCCGCGCTGGACATCGCCGACGGGTCCGGCGGCTCGTTGGTGGCGCCCCTGATCGAAGAACTCGAAAGCGCCACCCAGCGCGCGACCACGATCTACGCGCAGTTGCTTGCTTACGGGCGAAGTCGGGATTGACTACCAAGTGATTCCGGCAGCCCGGATTCTGAGGCCACCCGAAGTGTTCCCCTTGTAGTTATCCGATCCGTTCCGCTTGGCGGTCGCCCGTGTGCCAGGAGACGACGTTCGCGAGTGTCAGCTATCTGGGAAACCGCCACGTAACGTATCCCACGCCGATCCCAAACGAGCGCACTCGGTCGTGCCCGTGGAATCGGCAAGCGAGAGGCAAGGCCGCGCTCGAGTCGATCTCGAGATAGCTGCTGGCGGAGTCCTCCCCGACGAATACCGCAGCAAGATTCGGAGTGAGTTGTCACGTCCGTGATCGCAGACTGGTGAGACCTTCACCACAGCGATTGCCTTTTCCATAGGAGCAGCACGATGACCATGATTCGGGAAGACGTAAGTTTTTCTTCTGGCGGAGATACCTGCGCCGCTTGGCTGTATCCCGCCGGAAGCGATGAAGGTCCGAGGCCGATCATCGTCATGGCGCACGGTGTGACGGGTACGCGCCGCGACGGGTTGTGGTCGTTCGCCGATCGCTTCGCGGCCACAGGGATCAACGTACTCCTCTTCGACCACCGCGGCTTCGGGGACAGCGAGGGCGAGAAAGATCTGTTCGAGCCCAAGAAGCAGCTGGACGACTGGCGCGCTGCCCTCGCCTTCGCCCGCTCTCTTCCCAACGTCGACGCGGACCGCGTGGCGACGCTCGGATCCTCCCTCGGCGGGGGCAACGCGCTCTGGGCCGCAGCGGACGATGGGCGCGTGGCCGCCTGCATCAGCCAGGTTCCCTTCGTGGACATGAGCCAGGCACCCCACTCGCAGGAGATCCTCGAGCAGATGCTGGCCGTGGCTGCCAAAGGCGGCTATCTGCCCGCCGTCGGGCAACTTCACGAGCCGGCGATGATCAATCAGCCCGGGGGCGAGGTTGGCTGGCGTCGGGTGGTTGCGCTGGGCGACAAATCACGCTGGCGGAATCGCATGTCGGCTGCCTGGCTGCTGAACGGGTACAACCCGGGCCAATACGCCGCCATGCTGCACTGCCCATGGCTCGTCTGCATCGCTGCGGACGATCGGATCGCGCTTCCCGGGCCGGCGATCGAAGCGGCACTCCGAGCGCCGAAAGGCGAGATACGCATCTACCCAGATACCGATCATTTCGACATCTACGACGGACCGGTGCACGAGGCGGTCGCCGCTGACGAGATCGAGTTCCTTCACCGCCACCTTCTCGGTCGAAAGCTGCTGGGAGCACCCAAGGCAAGTACGGTACAGACCCGGGTTCACCTGCCGACGAAAAAGCCCTCATCCTGATCACGGGAGAGCGATTCACTCTGACGGAGACCGGGATCGTCCGAACGTACCTACAGATCGGTCGGAGGTCGGACCCCATCGGGTCATCTGCGGAGCGGAGGAGAAACAAGGCTCCTGGCCGTCCGGGCCAACACAGGGCTTCCCGAATCAACGTCCGCTCCGTAGGTAGATATTCCATCCCGCGAGTGACAGTAACGGGCTGCTTGGGTCGGTCCTGGCGCGTCGCGGGACGATCAGCGATCCCGCATCTCGGTACCGGTTGTATCAGCTTGCCCCGGCCAGGAGTGCGGCGCTTCAGAGTGGACGCAAGGCTAGAGCCAACTCCTCGAACAGACGGGCGTGCATCGAGAACGCCCACTGTGCTTCGCCGACAAGACGGTCAGCAGCGGCCGCTGAGCCGAGGGGTATCGCGTCAAGCCCCGACCGGAATCGAGTTGCGAGACCGCGAGCATCGGATGGACCGAACCGGTAGAACCGCGTTCCGCCGTCATCCGGCAGTTGCATCGCGCGCTGCACGATGCCTTGCAGGATCTGGCCGCCGCTGAGGTCGCCGAGATAGCGCACATAGGCGTGGGCTAGCAGCAGTTCCGGATCAGTGTCGGCGTGCCGCCGCACTCGATCCGCGTATTCGCGGGCTGATTCCGAAACCGGCAGGGCTTCGGCCCAGCCCGAGCCGTGTAGCGTCTCCAGATCGGCTGCGAGTGCGGCGCAGCGGAACAACGCGGGGTCATGAATCGGAGCGAGCGCCGGACGATTCTTGTGCCTAAGCAGGGCCGGCTCCAGCGCGGCGTAGATCGCGTACAGGTTGCGCAACAACAGGGCGTAGGGCGCCCGACCCAGTTCACCACGAAGGAGGTCCTGCATGATGCCGCTGTGTTCCGCCCGCGTGTGGTGAGCGCGGGTCTCAAAGCGGAGGCGTTCGGCGAGGCTCATGCGTGGACTATGTTGCGTCGAAGCGCGCGTGTCACCGAGGGTCACCGGATTACCACCGGAAAAGTCACCGCGATGAACCAGCCGAACACCACTGCGTTGGCCAGCGCCGCAACCAGCGGATGCCCGGTGCGCCGGTTGATCCAGGCGCTGAAAAGTCCGTATACGCCGAACAGCAGCAGGATCGCCGGCACGATGATGACAAGGAAAAACAGTTTCTCCAGGTTCAGCGCCACCGCGATCACCAGCGACAGCAGGAAGCAGAATTTGGTGATCGCATAAGCACCGCGTAGCGGTGCAATGCGGCGCGTGAGCCATTCGTCCGCGATGAAGTACGGCAGCGTCCCGGCCACCAGCGCAAGCACCAGCGGCAGTCGCCAGCTTCCGGGCATGAAGCTGGTCACGTAGGCGTCCAGCGGCAGGCCCAGAGCGAGCAAGCTGTAAGCGGTGACCAGCAGCGCCGCGATGCCGAACTTCAAACGGTCCAGACTCATTGGCGGGACGGGCTGCAATCGGTCGCGCAGCAGCCACATGACTGCCGCCGTAATCAGGCCATACAGCGCGAAGTGCAGTGCGAGGTAATCGCCCAGCAGGATGGGCAGGAAACCGGTCGGCAGCTTCCACAGCACCAGCGGTGTGAGCAGCGCGGGCACCAGCGCTACGGGTAAAAAGCGCCGCCAGCCCAATGCCGGGACAAGCAGCGGCGTTGCGAGCTGCGGTAGCCATCCAATCAGCGGTCGCGCCAGCGCGACCAGGCCCAGGAATAGCAGGCCCAGCCACGGACCGCGCGCATCGAGGAAGCCACTGCCGCTGCGATCGAAAACTTGATCGAGCCAAGACCAGGCTTCGCGCATGCTATCCGTGCTGTAAAGCACGCCGATGTGTTCCACGCCACCGGCGAGCGCCAGTCGGCGCGCGCTGCCGTCGGAGAAATTTCCATACGTCACGCCCGTCTCGGCGGGACCGCCGACAATCTTGCGCCCCTGCTCGATCAGCATCGCGGGCTCTAGCGCACCGTCGATGACGAGCAGATTGCGTGGACGAAATTCCTGCGGATCGGGCACGAACAGCGAGACCGCGACGGTGGACTGCACGGCCGGATTGGCGTGCGCGTGCCGCACGACGATGTCGGCCGCCATCGAGTGACCCAGCACCGCGAGACGCCCGTCGGTACCAGGAAGTTCGAGCGCTCGGCGGCTCATCGTGTCCATCGTTTCCATCAAATCGCTTTGCATGGCGTCGGCATCGGCGAGGCCACCGGTCAGCGGCATCGGGTTGCGGCCATGTCCGGGGAAATCGAAGCTCACAGCAACGTAGCCGTTGCGCGCAAGCGTCGTCGCAAAAGGCAGCATGAGTTGCTGCGAACCTGCGAAGCCGTGTGCGATCACGACAACGGGCGCGGGGGCCGCGTCGCGCATCCGGACCACCGTGACGGGCGTGGCGCCCCAGTGCTCGCGCGTCACGACCAAGCCCGCGCTCAGGCGTTCGAGCTGCCACCACGCGAAGGCAATGGCCGCGATGGCTGCCAGCGCGACGAGGCCCAGTGTTCGACGTGAGCGATCAGTTCGCATCGCCTTGCACTTGGTTTGTTAAGCTTGGTTGACACTGCTGGCGCGGCGTTACGAAACGATCGCACCGCCATAACAGCCTGCAATCCAACAGCGGGGAGAACGCTTCAACCATGGCGCAGCCTTTTCCTTTTTCCGCGATCGTGGGCCAGGAGGAGATGAAGCTCGCGTTGCTGATCGCGGCCGTCGATTCCAGCATCGGTGGCGTGATGGTGTTCGGAGACCGCGGAACGGGCAAGTCCACCGCGGTGCGCGCACTGGCCGCGCTGCTGCCGAAGATGCAGGCCGTCGTCGGGTGCGCGTACGGCTGTGACCCCCAGACCGACGGCAACTGGTGCGAGGAGTGCCGCGCGAAAGGCGCCAGGTCCGCACACAAGGTGCATCGTATTCCGGTGCCGGTAGTCGATCTGCCGCTGGGTGCCACCGAGGACCGCGTGGTCGGTGCACTCGACCTGGAGCGTGCGCTCTCACAAGGCATCAGGGCTTTCGAGCCCGGTCTGCTGGCGCGCGCGCACCGCGGGTTTCTGTACGTGGACGAGGTCAATCTCCTGGAGGATCACCTAGTCGATCTGCTGATCGACGTCGCTGCCTCGGGCGAGAACCTGGTCGAGCGCGAGAGCCTGTCCGTGCGCCATCCCGCGCGCTTCGTGCTCATCGGCAGCGGCAATCCGGAGGAGGGTGAACTGCGCCCGCAATTGCTTGATCGTTTCGGGTTGTCGGTGGAAGTGAAGACGCCGACCGATCTGCGTTCTCGAGTCGAGGTGGTACGGCGGCGCGACGATTTCGAACGCGACCGCGCGACCTTCGTCGAGCTCTGGAAAAAAGAAGAGGAAAAGGTGCGGCGCCGCATCGTCAAGGCGCGCGAACGACTGGCGTCCGTGTCCGTGCCTGACACTGCCATCGAACGCGCCGCGCAACTGTGCATGAGTCTCGGTACCGATGGACTGCGCGGCGAGCTGACCCTGATCCGCGCGGCGCGCGTACTCGCGAGCCTGGACGGCGATGCCACGGTTGACGATGGCCATCTGCGCCGGATCGCCGCGCCCGCGCTGCGTCACCGCTTGCGGCGCGATCCGCTCGACGATGCCGGTTCGACGGTGCGCGTCGAGCGCGCGCTCGTGCAGTTGTTTGGCGCCTAGCAAGTGGACGCGGACCGCGCGCGCTGGGCCGATGCCATGCTGGTCGCGACCTTGGTCGCGGTCGATCCGGTTGGCCTCGGTGGGGCCTGCATCCGCGCGAGTCATGGCCCCGCGCGGGATCAGTGGCTCGATGCGTTTCGCGCGGCGCTGCCGGCACTCGAGCGCATTCGGCGCGTGCCCTCGCATATTTCCGAAGGCCGTTTGCTGGGCGGCCTCGATCTGACTGCGACCCTGCGCGCGGGCCGGCCCGTGGCTCAGCGTGGCTTGCTCGCCGAATCCGACGGCGGCTTTGTCGTGCTACCCATGGCCGAACGCATTCCACTCTCGATGGTCGCCTACATCACGGCCGCGCTCGACACCGGTGAAATCGTGCTGGAGCGCGAAGGGCTTGCCTTGCGCACACCGGCTCATTTCGGCGTGATCGCGCTGGACGAGGGCATCGCCGAGGACGAGCAGCCGCGTGCCGGGTTGCTCGACCGGCTGGCGTTTCTCCTGGATTTGTCGGACCTGCGCGCGTCGGGACCGGAAATCGCTGGAATCGATGCGAACCGCGTCGTACAGGCCAGAGCGCACTTGTCCCAGGTTCGCGTGGGTGACGATATTCGAGAAGCCTTGTGCGCGGCGTCGATGCGTCTGGGCATCGCGTCCATTCGCGCCTCGATGATGGCGGTGCGCGCGGCGTGCTCGCTGGCCGCGCTGGACGGCAGGAGCGTGGTCAGCGAGACCGACGCGACCTTCGCAGCGCGCCTCGTGCTCGCCGCTCGCGCCACGGTGTTGCCCGAGACGGAATCCGGCGAGGACGAAGCGCCGGAGCAGGATGCAGAACAGCAAACCCAGCCCCCGGAAAGCTTAGATCAGGATGTTCCAAACGAAGAATCCCAAGGCGAGGATGAGACTGATCGTTCCGACGCGCCGATCGAAGACCTAGTTCTGGCTGCGGCGCAGGCCGCGATTCCGCGTGGACTGCTGGAGCGGCTGCGGATGGAAAAGAGCCGGCCATCACGCGCGCACTCGAACGGCCGTGCCGGCGCGCTGCGCCAGTCGCTGCTGCGCGGACGGCCCGCGGGCGTTCGCCGCGGCGAGCCGCGCGCAGGCGTGCGGCTCAATCTGATCGAGACCTTACGCGCGGCGGCACCCTGGCAACCGCTGCGTCGCGCGGCGGCAGCGGATGGCTGCACCCGGCGCATCCAGATTCGTGCGGAGGATTTTCACGTCACGCGCTACAAGCAGCGCACGCAGACCACCACGATCTTCGTCGTCGATGCCTCCGGTTCTTCCGCGCTCAATCGCCTGGCCGAGGCCAAGGGCGCGGTTGAGCTGTTGCTGGCGGACTGCTACGTGCGGCGCGACCAGGTCGCCGTGATCGCTTTCCGCGGGCGCAGCGCAGAACTGCTGTTGCCGCCGACGCGTTCGCTGGTCCGCGCCAAGCGCAGTCTTGCCGGACTACCGGGCGGAGGCGGCACGCCGCTGGCCGCTGGAATCGACGCGGGCCTTGCGCTGGCCGAACAGCTTCGGCGCGCCGGGCAAACGCCTGCGCTGGTGCTGCTTACGGATGGGCGCGCCAACGTGGCGCGCGACGGCAGCGGCAATCGGGACCGAGCCGAGACCGAGGCGCGGACCGCGGCGCGGCAGCTCCGTTTGGCGTCGATCATGAGCCTGTTCATCGACACCTCGGCGCGCGCGCAGCCGCAGGCAGAGCGCCTCGCAACGGAGATGAATGCCCATTATCTGCCGCTGCCGTATGCCGACGCCGCGGCACTTTCGACGGCAGTGAGAAGCATCAACGTACCGGGGAGAAACGTGCAATGAGCGATTCCGTCGTAGAACTAGAACACGATCAGGGCGTGACCCGCGTCTGGCTCAACCGACCCGAGCTGCACAACGCGTTTGACGAACATCTGATCGCCCGCTTGAGCGAAACCCTCCTGCGGCTGGACAAGGACGATAGCGTCAGGGTGGTCGTGCTCGGTGGACGCGGCAAGAGTTTTTGCTCAGGCGCCGACCTGGGCTGGATGCGGCGCATGGCGAAGTTCACTGAAGAAGAAAACCTGCGCGACGCCGGCGCACTAGCCCGCATGCTCTTCATCCTGCACCGCATGCGCAAACCCACGCTCGCCCGTGTCCACGGCGCCGCGCTCGCCGGCGGCACTGGGCTGGTGGCGGCCTGCGACATCGCCATCGCCACGCCCAACGCCACGTTCGGCATGACCGAGGTGCGCATCGGGCTGATTCCGGCAACCATCAGCCCGCACGTGATTCGCGCCATTGGGGCTCGCGCGGCGCAGCGATATTTCCTTACTGCCGAGCGCTTTTTCGCCATCGATGCGGCCCGCCTGGGACTGGTTCACGAAATCTCTGCCGCCGATGCGCTGGACGCTCGAATCGATGAACTGACGAAAGCACTGATTGCAGGAGGGCCTGAGTCGATGGCTCAGTCGAAGGAGCTAGTCGCCGATTTTGCCGGCCGTCCGATCAACCAGGAATTGGTCGTCGAAACCTCCCGACGCATCGCAATCGCACGCTGCGGACCCGAGGCCCGCCAGGGAATCGAAGCCTTTTTCGAGAAACGACAGGCGCCCTGGAATTCCCAATAAGGATCGGGATTCGGACGTTCGCCAAGGGAAGAGCGCTTTGTCGCGTACGGCACCTCGCGGTAGTGCGGCTACGGCAAGGGCCCACGAATGTCTTCAATCTCGCCGCGCGAGGCCACGATCAGGAGACGATTCAGTCAGCAATCCTTGCTCAAATTCATTGATCCAGTGCGTACACGCTGGCGATGAAGCGTCCTCGACCATCGCCGTGTCCTAGGTCGATGGACGTTGCGGTTTGAGCTTCGGACTTGCTGAACCCGCCTGCGCGGTAGCCCTTGAGCTGTTCGCGGGCGAAGGCATAGCGTGCTGCGTGGCTCTGGATGTCTTCGCGATGGCAGACATTACGGTAGACGCCTCGCGCCTGTTTCAGACCAGCGGTGGACGTGCCGTCTGCTCGTCGGATCAACCGGTCTACGCCCTGGCTTTTGAGAATGGCTTGAGCCGCGCGGATTGCCTGCACGGCTCTCGTCAGATTGAGTGGGCGTACCTCGCGCGGTCTCCCGCCTTTGGAACCTTCGATGACGCGAAGAACGCCATCGCGCGCCAGCTCACGTGCCCATCGGTCGAGAATATCTGCTCGTCCGCCGCGAATCGCTTCGGTCTCACGCAGGCCGAGCGCGCGCTGTAGCTCCAGCGTCGCCCCGATGCCGGGCCGTCCCAGGGCGTCCGTCTTTTGCTGGAACTGTGCAATCCGTTCATCCGATAACGGCGTCTTGGTGCCAACGCGACTCCCGCCGTCAATACCGAGACGAGCCATTGCTGTATTGCGGGTTGCGTGTCAGACCTTGCTTGCCTTCATGATTCAACACCGCACGCAGGTGGCTCAGCTCGTTGGCGAGAGTGCGGCGTGAAATGCCTTCCTACATGCGCTTGGCGACATATGCGTCCAGATGCCGACCGCCGATCTGGCCGGCGCGCTCGATGCCGAAGTTCGGCTGCCGCATCACGCGCACGAAGGTGCCGAACGTGATGGCTCTGGCATCGCGCGTGAGATGGGCGCCGCCGAGGTCGCTGCCGATGCGTTTGAGATCGGACAGTAGTTCCGTTTTTCTTGCTCATGCCTTTTCTCTTTCCTCTTTGTATCTCCATTGCGGATGCCGCGTCCGGCGATCCCGGCAAATCTAATTGACCTGCCTTTTCCGGTGTCAGACACCGGATCACGAACGGCCGGACGCGACGGAAAACCGGACCGGTGAGTTTCGTGGCCTCACAGCGACGCGTGCCGGAGCATGCGTCGCTGCCGAACGACCAGAGGTCGTGCGGAATGAGGCTGCCCTTTAAGGGCCGCTCGTGATGGCTGTTACTGCGGGGGATTCGTCGCGAAGCGGCTTGATCGCGCCCGGTCGGGGCGCTTTGGGCGCTGTCACATGCTCGGGGCGTGCGGCAAGCCCTATGGGACGTGGCGTTGCGCCAGTCGAAGACTGTGCGTCACTGTCTCGCTGTTCGCGAGCACAGTGACGCACGCGTGGCCGCGTCTTGGCGCAGGCCTGCCCGATGGATACTGGAGCAGGGTGCTGAGATGCCGAGACGGTTACAGGTTGCCGCAGGGGATGCGGCGATCAAGACGGGAGGGACCGGTGACGATCCGTGTTGCAGGAAAAGCGCAGTTAGCTCGAGCGTGAACAAAATGGATCCCAGCCCTTTCGGGCTGCGCAGCTCTGCCAGATCCGTAGCTGCTTGCGGGTACGACCAGGCCCTCGTCGTCAGGTTGAAAAACGGTTGCGGCAACTCCTTTGCAGTGTCTCCATTTCGGTGTTGCTTGAGGGCAACATTGCCGACGGTCAGCGAGGATTGCAAATCGAGCCGAATGCGGTCGCAAATTCGGACGATCTCGGATGACGGCGGACAGATCGGCGCCGTCGCGACTAAGCGCGTCGCGCTGAATTGCGCCACCTCTCGCTGAAAATTCGTTATTCCGTATTTCGCAAGAGAAAACCGCAGCATTGATTTGCGCGGTTAACGATGGGCATTCGCCACAGAGTCTGACAGCGTGCCGGCCGTTCGACACCGATGGAGATCGCAAATGTTACCCGACACTTTTCTCAGACTGCCGGCGGTGAAAGCGGCAACTGGACTCAGCCGATCGACGATTTACGATCGCATCAGCAAAGGCACCTTTCCTGCGCCCGTGTCGATGGGCGGCAAAGCGGTGGCGTGGCCGGCGTCCGAAATAGGTGCTTGGATTCAGAATAGGACTGCAGGCCGTCGATTCGTAGAGGTGACAGACAAGAACGCCGTGCAGCGTCAAAGTGCCTAGTCGGGGCTTCTATGGGCGGCTCGGCACGCAGGACTCTTCGTAAGTTGCATAGATTAGGAAAGGGGCAACCGTGCCACGTGACCGGGGCCTCGACAGCTCGCTGTTTCGTCGATTAGGGGAAATCGATATGGGGGCATTTCTGGGGACGTTCCCCGAAGATAGTTCCTTTAAAAGTCATTCCAATCAGATTATTAACGCAGCTTATCAAGTGTGACCCCACCATTTAACCGATAAGTTGGATGTCCGTGGATACGTCAGCCTTGCGGAATTCCCCGCAATCATTGGCATCGATGGGGGACTATGCCGCTGCGCTTGATCGTCAGCGGCGGCTTCGGCCCAACTTACGTGAAAACCTGCCAGCCCGGTCGATCGATTCGAGGGTTCCCGGCGAGGTCGCCTCGCCCGATCCAGCAAGCGACGCGACGGTCGTCAGACTCTCGGCTCTGCCGTCACGACCTTTCGATAGTCGTCGCCGCGCGCACGCGCCAGCGTCATCACCCCCACGTTCACTTCGCCGGTCACGGCGTACCCGAGTTCGCGCAGGCCGTTCTTCGACAGGATCGACAGGGCATCGTCGAGCGCCAGCAGCCTGGAGTCGGGCGAACGGTAGCGGTCGAGATCGATGCGGTTCACGGTCAATCGAAAATCGACGCGGGGCTTTTTGTAGTCGGCCACGGTGATGTAGCCCGCAAGTTCCGAGGCGTCTAGATTCGCATCGATGGGCGCCACGATGAGGCGGGTCGCGTCGCCGTGCACCCGCATCGCGACGTCGGCACTCGTCAGAGCCGTGGCATCGCGCATGCGGGGCACGGCACGGCCGAGTCGCTGCAACAGTTCGCGCGGATTGAACCGCGCCACGGCGAGCCGGCCGTCGAAGCGCAGTTCGTCTGAAATACCGCGCATCACGACTTCCGCTTTCAGATCGAGATCCAGCAGTTTCGCCGTTGCCTTGACGCTCAGGGTTCCTGCCGGCCGATCAAACGCGAGCTTGCCGTTCATCTTTGCCGCCAGGGGCTCGCCGATACCGGTGCCGTTGTAGGTGAGCGCCAGCTTGCGCGCGGTGTAAAGACCGAGCGGCAGATCGACCTGCGTCTCGCCAGTGAGCGTCAAAGGCCCGTACAGGGGTGGCCACTGGCTCGCCACGATCGCGCTCAACTCGAACGGGCTCGTATCCGGACGGCCCCAGCCGCCGGCACTCAGGGCAAGCCTGTGCAGGAACCACTGGCGCTGTCCGGCTTCGTCGTCGATGGCCAGTTGCGCGCGTTTGATGCGCAGCCGGTCCACGGCCACGAAGCGACCGTTCGCACCTCCGGTTTTGTGCGCAGGCATCAGGTCGGACCAGTTGTCCTGGCCGTCGGCCTTGCGGCGCAATTTCAGACGCAAGCCGTCGATGCTCAAGTCGGTGATGTGCACCTGTCGTCGGAGCAGAGGCAGCAGCGCGAAACCGATTTCGGCCGACTCGATTTCAGCCAGCGCCGCCGCGTCGAACGCGCCTTTGTTGAACAGCCGCGCCGCGCCCAGGTTGACGCGCGCAGACGGAAAAAAATGCACGGACAAATCGCCGTCGATTCGCAGTTCGCGTCCTGTGGCCGCGCGCACCGTTTCTCCGATCCAGGGCTTGAGGCGATTGGCGTCGAAAGCCCAGGTCGCGGCTCCAGCGACCAGAGCGGTCGCCGCAAGCGTGACGAGGAGGCTAGTGCGAGCCATTTGTTTCATCGGGCCACGACCACGAGCCGACCCGGCTTCCGGAGTACTGCGTAATTGAGCCGACTCATTGCGACGTCCCATGAATTGGCGGGTGAACTGACGGCCTGTTTGCCGAAGCCGTGCCCCCGGACTTTACCGCTGCAAGACGCTCGCCACCCGGAGGTCCTCATGGCTGCTGCTTTCCTGCCGAAGGCCGTTCCGGCCTGTGTCTCACTTTGCATGGCCGCTTCTGCGATCCGTGCAAATGAACCGGCCCTTTACGCCGCGTTACCTGAATGGCACCTGATTATGTGGGCTTGGCGGGCTGGCACGGCTCTTGAGGAACACTCTCTCAACGAGGATCGTACTCGCAGTTTATCGTTGCCGGCAGGAGGTTCAGATGCATTTCACGCCTATCCCCTTTGCGCTCGGAGCCGTTCTCCTGGTGCTGATCACCATCGGTGGGGGCAGCCTGGCGCAGTCCACGCTGACGTCCGCGTTCGCGGGCACCCCGGCCGAGCGTCGCATCGACAGGTCCCAGACCATGACCGCGATGCAGGACTGGCCCGAGGCCTCGCGTGCAGCCGCCCTGTTCATGATGGACAAGTACGGTCCGCCGGCGGCTGTGACCGAAGACATGGCCGTGTGGGGCAAGACCGGCCGCTGGAAGCGCACGGTGGTGTATCGCACCGAGGTGTTGCACAACTTTCCGATGCCTCACACCGACGTGATGCAGCAGTGGGTGGATTACAAGGCGCCCGCCGAAACCCACGACGACCTGGCGCGCTACGACGGAAGCGTAGTGGTGGAACGCACTTCGGGCGAAATTTCGGCGCGCTGCGAAAGCGAGGGCGCGAACTTTCTGGCGCTCAATCTTGCCGACGAGATCGTGACCGGCAAGCGTTCGGTCAGCGAGGCGCGCAGGATGCACGGCGCGCAGATCGTGGCGATGAAAGCGACGCTGCCGGCCCCGTATACCGAAAAGCTGCGCTTCGCCCTGGGCGAAGCCACCCAGGATCCCGATCAGGCACTGGCGGGCCGGACCCGTGTGGCGAGATGAGCAGACGGTGCTGCTTTCGATACCGCTCCGGGCCTACAGCCTGATTTCCGCAAACAGCGCAGCATGATCGGACAACTGCGACCAGGGCGGCTTCGATAACACTCTCGGAGCGCTGGACGAAACGTTGCGACAGTAGATGCGATCCAGCCGCAGCAGCGGCCAGGCCGCGGGAAACGTTTTTGCCGGACGCGATTGCAACCGGGCGAAGACCTCCTCGAGTCCGGCGCGGGAGAGAATACCGCTGGCGCGTTGGCGCCAGTCGTTGAAGTCTCCGCTCAAGATCACCGGAGCGTCCGCCGGCAGGGCCTCGATCAAGGTGCACAGCCGATGCAGTTGCTGCGCGCGATGCGATTCCATCAGGCCCAGATGGACGCAGATGGCGTGCACGTCCGTTTTCCAGCCGGGTTGCCGCAACACGCAGTGCAGTACGCCGCGGCGTTCCGGCCCGCTGATCGAGACGTCGACGTTGCGATAACTCACGATGGGAAATTTCGACAGCACGGCGTTGCCGTGATGCCCTTGCGGATACACCGCATTGCGGCCGTAGGAAAAATGCGGCCACAGCGAGTCGGCCAGAAATTCGTATTGCGGAACCGGCGACCAAGCGACGCCCTTGGGCCGCGCGGCAGAATCGTCGCCCAGCACTTCCTGCAGGAACACGATGTCCGCACCCACGGAGCGGATCGCCTCGCGCAGTTCGTGCAGGACGAAGCGCCGGTTGAACGTCGTGAAACCCTTGTGGGTATTCAGCGTCAGCACCTTGATGGACTGCGGAAGCGCGGCCTGGAGCTCCGACTCGACAGCACGATCCTCGGACAGGACGTGTACCGCGGGATGACTCAAGGCACCCGTGCCGGTTCGCTATCCACTGCCGGCTCCGTGATGTCCGGAATGAGGTTCTCGATAATCAGCCGGCGATACTTGACGGCGTAGCGCACGCCCAGACCGTCGAGGGCCTGCATCGCGCGCTCGTGATCGGCGTCTTCGGGCGCATGGATCACAAGAAAGTGGCAGCCCTCCTGTGCCAGCTTCAGTTGCATTTCGCGTGTGGGAACGCTGGCGCCGACCGACAGCATGCCGCGCGTATCCAGGTTTTCCTGCGCCTCCCGGGCCATGGTCTTCGCGTCGATCGTCAGCAGGCGATCGGCCTCGAAGCCGGCCTCGGTCAGCGCCTTCCTGGCGCTCACTACCATGTCGGCCGTGGCGAAGGCCGTGACCACGTGGCCGGTGGGGTAGAAGATTCCTCCTTCCATGAATTTGTTGGCGTCTTTTTGCTCGTGGATCGGATCCATCGTGCGTCCCTCCTTATGTCGGATGTGTCGTTTTACGGGTCAGAAGTTGAATCCTGCGCCCAGTGCCAGCGAATGGGCGACGTATGCGTCTTCACGGTCTTCGTATGCGTAATCCAACCGCAATTGCCATTCCCGCGATGCGAGCCAGACCACGCCGGCGCCCGTGCGCTGGAAGCGCGCGCGAATCTGCGGCGGCAAGGCCTCCTCGCCGCGGTGGTAATTCAGCGAGGGCAGCCACCGTCGATGGGCGTTCCAGCCGATCCGGGCGCCACCGATGCGGCTGCGCGAGCCGTCGATTTCCGTGGTCAGGGCGTATTGCAATTCCAGATCCGCGACCGACGCCAGCAACAGCCGAACACCGGGAATGACTGTGGTCACGTCGCCCTCCGCGTAGTCGAGCCTTTGGTAACCCACCTGCGGTCGCAACCACTCGGTCATCTGCCAGTCCAGAATGATCGACCCTTCCACACGCGGACGAAAAGCCGCATCGGGCGAGCCCCCCAAATTTAGGCGCACCCCCAATTTTTCGCTTGGGCGCACCGAGATGCCGGCCACGTAAACGTCGTCGATCGCATCGAAGCGGTCGTGTCTTTCGTAAAGCGCGTAAGCGAAAAAATCACGCGAGTATCGGTAGCCCAGTTCGACCAGTAACTGATTCTCCGTGCCACGCCGGTTGTCGAATCGATCCACGAGCAAGCCGGTGTTGAGGCGCCAGGGTTTTCGCTCGTCGCGGGTCGTGCGCGGAGAGCGGGAGCGCGATCCGGATCGTCCCACCAGGTCCTCGGCCGCCTCGAACGCTGCGGCCGCCGCCTCATCCCGCTGCTCGGCTCCAAGCACCTCGCCTTCGGCGACCAGGGTGTTGTACTCCTCGCTCCGATTCGCGACGGGGATCAACTTCGCCGCCAGCAGTGCTTCTCTTGCCAGGACGATATCGCCGGCGCTGACTAGGGTGCGCACCAGGCCCAGGCGGTAGCTGCGTTGTGCAGGCGCCGCTGCGATTAGTCGGTTCCAGTGGGCGATGGCGTCGGCGTAACGCCGGGCCGACCAGGCCGCCAGAGCTTGCTCCTCGATTCGGGCAAGATCGGCGGCAAGGTCCGAAGAAGATGCCGGAGATGCCGGCGGGTCGTCGCAGCGGGCGGGCGAGGGCTGAACCAGCAGCGTCGAAACCACCAGCATCAGCAGGCCCGGAACCCTCACGGCAACCGGCGGCAGCAAAGATTAGGACGGGCGGGCGCCCGTTTCTTCGCGATCTTCATCGTCACCGGCAGGCTCATGCTCGGGATCGGCAAACACTTCCTCTTCGCTGAGACGACGCAGCACCGTATCCACCGGTCCGCTGCGCCGGCGCACCGTGGAATCGGGGCCGTCTTCGTCGATCAGGGTTTCGGGCGACAAGTCGTCCGCGGTGACATCGTCCGCAACCGAAGCGCCGGTGAGACCGGCCTGGCGCCCGCGACGACGGGGCAGCATGTTGCTCAAGTCTTCGGCATCGATCGGATCGCCGGTGCGCGGCGGAATGCCGTCGTCGTTGAAGTCGAGCTCGGCAACCGTTTCCGTCCGTTTTTTTCTGCGTCCGATCCGGGACGAATCCAGCGCTTGGGATTTCACGAAAATGCCTCCTCGGATATTTCGGGATGGATGCCGGTCTTTGGGGAGCGCTCGGTGCAATGCCGCAACGAGGCTTCCGGCAGCGCAGGGAAATCCCAGGAAACCCTCGTCATGCGGCCGCCTGCAAAAACGGAAGCTCGGTGCGTAGAGCGGGGTTTATCGGAGTTGCGCCGCGGGGCTCTGCCGGATCCGGCTCGTGCAGGTAGCGCGCGATGGCCAGCAGGCAGGCCAGTTCCTGGCTGCCGAGATTGCCGTCGACCTCGATCGCCTTGCCGCGTCCCCACAGGCGTATCGACGCGTCGAATCCGTCGATGCCGAAGGCCGTCATGATCGATTCGACCCGTGCGATTTCTTCGGCACCGAGAAACGTGGTGTTCATCGTGCTGCTCATCGAAAGACTCATCGCTGGACTCCATCGGCACCCGGCGTGCGGGTCAGGTAGGCGGCTCCGGCGAGCAGCGCCACGATCGTGCCTGCACGCCAGGGATACCGGCGGACGAACTCGCCGGTTCGAACCAGCAGCGGCTGTGCCCGTTGCCATATCGTTTCGACATCCAGCGGAGGGACCGAACGCTGTGCGCGGTCGATGCTGTTCTTGGCGTGTTCGTACAACGAGTCGGCGAGCTCGCTGGCGCGTGCCGCCGCAAACTGCATGACCGGTCCTGGCATCTTGAGCGAGCCGGTTTCGTGCTCGGTTTCCGAAGCCGATGACGCAGAGTCTTTTTTGCCGGTTCCGTTCTTCAAGGGGGTACTCCGGTGAGGGTAAGGCGGGATCGTCGTGTCTCCAGGTCAGCCGATTTCGTGCCACGCCAATTTTTTTTCGCAAAGCGCGCCACATCGCGGGTTTGACGAGACCGTGCGGTTCTATCGCGCCGATAGCCGACGCAGATCGCAGCCCGGTCGGAGTGCAGCTTGCAGAGCGGCGTCGGCCGAAGCTGCGGATTGCAAGTCTCGTCGGGCGCCGCGTGCCGCGCTTGCTCGCCGGTCCATGCGGGCACGGATCTCGCTTGGCACGCATATAACAGGACGAAAGGGACTAGAGCGTGTAATGGACAGGGAAGGCGTGCGTTCGCAAGTGTCCGCAGTCGGTGTGAAGGTTCCCCATAAAACAGCCGTCGGCCGGGATGTGCCGGCGCCGCACTCCAACGTCATGTGGCTGAGCTTCGTGCTGGCGATGGCAGTGGTCGCCATCGTGATCGCCCTAGAACGCCCGTCCATTGGGGTAAGTGCAGTCGACCCGGAAACCTCGGAATTCTCCGGGAAGCCTGCTGAGCGGGAGGCGCTATGGACCTCGGTGCGTACCGGCGGCCAGGCGCAATCGTCGGTGCTGCCCATCTCCCGGCATGAGAGCGAGACGGCTCAAGCGGAGTCTGCGCCGTCGTTTCCCCAGAGTTATGTGGTTCCAGGCGTCGTAACGTCGTCGGGCTGGCCAGTAAGCAATGCGCCGCTAGCCAGGACGCCCGTCCGCGCGGTGTCGTTCCGGCATCCCGGGCACCCCATGCATGGCGATTGACGAGTACTGCCCGGTCGATCGGCCTCAATCGATAGTCCATTGGCCCGCGGTTCGGAGAATCACTCGTTCTTGCGGCCGAACGGCATTTCCAGGCTCAGTCCGACTTCGGCAGAACCCTCGCGTTTCAGGGCGGGGTCTTCGCGCGGCCAGGTGTAGCCGGCGAGGACATCGGCGTTGAGACGCTTCGGAATTAGGGGGTGCCGGTACACCACGCGGCCGCCGTATTCGCCGAGCGGTTCGGGCGCATTGCTGGCACCGCGAATCAGCAACTGGTACGACAGCCCGCGTTCCTTGCGCAGGTTCTGGTAGAGGATCAGGCCGGTAAACCAGTCGTAGCCATCGGTCTTCTCGCTGATCGTGCCTACTTCGGTGAAGCGCAGCAGCAGCCTGGGACTCAGCACATGGTTGTGATTGAATCCTGCGGTGAGACCGAACCCGTCCTGGTTGTTCCAGAACGGCGTGCCGCGGACATACGACAGATCGTTCGTGTCCGAATACAAGACGTAGCGGGTCGGCTGCTGCACGAACACTTTCGGGTTGGTCAGGTTGGAGGCGCCGATGCGGAAGTCCGAACTGAAGCGCTCGGTGCCCGGCAGCGAGTAGCCGAGGCCCGCCAGAAACTTGCTGTCGTCCTCGAAGTTGCCGAGTTGCGAGCGCACGGCGAAGCGTTCGGTGCGATCGCGGGTGAATTCCTCTTCGTCGTCGCGACCGACGATGAGATTGAAACGGTCCTTGAGATTGGGCAGCTTGAAGCGCACGCGAAAACGAAGCTTGGTGTCCTGGCCTTCGAACTCGGAATAATTGGTCGACGCTTCCACGTACCCGCTCGTCTTGCGCGCGGATTCGAGGTTGCGCTCCTCGCCGAACAACCCGTCCAGCCATAGCGCCGCCGAGCAGGTGGTTTCTTCCAGCATTTCCTGCACGTCGCCGACACCCGCGATGTCGTTGCTCGCTTCGGGGCGCTCGCAGACGCCGGTTCTTCGCTGTGTGGGCTCGGGCGCCTTCGCCGTGCCGTCGCCGGTGATTTCGGTTTGTGCCTCGGTGCGCTGGGCCTCGGAAGGCTCCACGGGCGTTTTATCGTCGGCCTGCACGCTCGCGTCGAGTGCAGCAGGGTCGGGTTC
Organism: Panacagrimonas sp.; assembly: GCA_052389915.1. Lineage (GTDB taxonomy): Bacteria > Pseudomonadota > Gammaproteobacteria > Nevskiales > Nevskiaceae > Panacagrimonas. Next base: position 31,424 of record JBQTHL010000047.1, on the reverse strand, counting down.
CGTGTCGCTTGCAACCGGACGCGAAGCACATCCCGCCAGCGCCAGCGCGAGCATCAGCGCTGCAAGCGGAGTGCCCCGTGCAGTCTGCGCAAAGCTCACTTGGCGATCGTGCACATCGCACGCGCTGCGCCCGTGGCGATAGCCGCTGCGTACATCGCCACTGTTTTCCGATACGCCCATGACTTCCTTCGGTGAGCCTGCGAATTCGCGCCTTGCCTGCAAAGAACCGACCAACGCGGACATTCCGACGATGCGCCTTGGCGAGAGCCTTGCAATACAGGTGGCTTATCGGAGAAACCCATGTCGGAAACTGTTGATCGTCTGCAAGCCTGCGCACCTTATCCGCTGGGCGCTCACTGGAACGGCCGCGGCACCTGCTTCGCGGTATTTGCCGAGCAGGCAGAGAGCGTCACCCTGTGTTTGTTCGATCCCAGCGGACGTCATGAGACCGCGCGCCTCGCGATGCCCGAGTGCACGGACGGAGTGTGGCACGGGCACTTGCCCGCAGCGCGACCCGGCCAGCGTTACGGCTATCGCGTTGCCGGTCCTTACGATCCTGCGCGCGGACTGCGCTTCAATCCGCACAAGCTGCTGATCGATCCCTATGCGCGCTGCCTTGCGGGCGAAATCAGATGGCACGACGCGCTTCACGGCTACAAGGTCGGCTCCTCGAAGGCCGACCTCACGTTCGATAAACGCGACAGTGCGCCCTACATGCCGAAGTCCGTGATCGTCGACGACCGCTTCGACTGGGGCAACGATCACGCACCGAGAACGCCGTGGTCGCAGACCGTGATCTACGAGATGCACGTCGGCGGATTCACCAAGCGGCGCGAGGATTTGCCGGCGCACGATCGCGGCACCTTCGGCGCACTTGGACATCGCAGCACCATCGAATACCTGAAGAGTCTCGGCGTGACCGCGGTGGAGTTGATGCCGGTCCACGCGTTTGCGCGCGATCGTCATCTGGTCGATCGCGGCCTCACCAATTACTGGGGTTACAACACCCTTGCGTACTTCGCGCCGGACAGTGCCTATCTTTCCGACGGCACGCTCGGACAGATGAAGTGGGCGATCCAGCAACTCCACCGGGCCGGCATCGAGGTGCTGCTCGACGTGGTCTACAACCACACCTGCGAAGGCAGCGAGCTGGGGCCGACCTTGTCGCTGCGCGGCTTCGGCAACACCGAGTACTACCGGCTGATGCCGGAGCAGCCGCGCTACCACATGAACGATACCGGCTGCGGCAACACGCTCAACATGACGCATCCGCGTGCAATCCAGTTGGTGATGGATTCGCTGCGCTACTGGGTCAACGAATTTCACGTCGATGGTTTCCGTTTCGATCTGGGTGTGACCCTGGGCCGCGAGATACACGGCTTCGATCCGGGCTGCGGCTTCTTCGACGCGCTGATGCAGGATCCGGTGCTGGCCAAGGTGAAGCTCATCTCGGAGCCCTGGGACGTCGGCATGGGCGGCTACCAGATCGGCAATCATCCGGCCGGCATGGCGGAGTGGAACGGCCGCTTCCGCGACGACGTGCGCCAGTACTGGAACAGCGATCCGGGTTTGCGCAGCACGATCTCCGCGCGCCTGCAGGGCTCGGCCGAGATGTTCGATCACCATCGGCGCCGGCCCTGGGCGAGCGTCAACTTCATCACCGCGCACGACGGCTTCACCCTGCAAGACCTGGTCAGCTACCAGGAGAAGCACAACGAGGCCAACGGCGAGAACAACGGCGACGGCGCCGACGACAATCACAGTCGCCACTGGGGCGTTGAGGGTCCGAGCAACGACCCCGAGATTGTCGAGCGGCGCGAGCGCACCAAGCGCAACCTGCTCGCGACCTTGCTGTTCTCGCACGGCACGCCGATGTTGCTGGCGGGCGACGAATTCGGCCAGACGCAACAGGGCAACAACAACACCTATTGCCAGGACAACGAGCTGTCCTGGCTCGACTGGAAGTTGCTGTACGGCAAGGAAGGCGCCGCGCTGAAAGCCTTCGTTGTGCGCCTGATTGCGCTACGCCGCGAGTACCCGGCGCTGCAAGGTCTGAACTTCCAGCGCGGAGACAAGGAGCTTGCGCCCGCACTTCACGAGGTGTGCTGGTTCGACGAGCGCGGCGTGGAACTGGTGGATGCCGATTGGGACAATGCGACGGCTCGCCTGCTCGGTGTGCGCCGCACCAGCCTGCGCGAAGACGGCAATCTCGATGTGCTCGTGCTGCTCGCAAATTCGGACGAGGCCGCGCACCGCTTCCAGGTGCCCGAGCCGATGCTCGATTTCCGTGTGCTGGTCGACACGGCCGACATCGATCGGACCGACGACAAGCTGCTGGGTGGCGCCTGCGAGCTGGCTGCGTTCTCCCTCGTGCTTTTGGCAGCACGCACGCGACCCGAAGATGTAGCGGTGAAAGCGCAGAGCGCGCCCGACGAATCGGAGACCGACGCAGCTGTGGCCACGGTGGACGATGGCGTGCTTGCCGAGGCGGCATGAACACCCCGCAAAGTAACGATCCCCCGGCAAAGTCGGGGGCTTTCATTCGGAGGCGCCTCAAAGGCACGGCAAAGCATGAGCGCCCTGAAGGCGGCCCAAACCACTCCCTCTCCCCTTGCGGGAGAGGGGCTGGGGAGAGGGGGCGGTCGGACAAAGCGCCCCTCTCGAAGTGCGCGCCAAATCCATCCTTCCTCCAATCTGCGAGATCCCCCTCTCCCTGCCCTCTCCCGCAAGGGGAGAGGGAACCTCGTCCCGCGACGCAACGCGGTACTGCCACTGCCGAAAAACGCCTACTGCCTCCCCGGCGCAGTCGGGGGTTTTCCCAACTGAGTAAAAAGCAACGATGCGGGTTGAGCCCCAGAGGGGCGAGCGCATGAGCGACATCCTTCAATCGCAGCCGAAGTTTGGGCCGACGATGCTCGAAGACGGTCGCGTACGTTTCGGATTCTGGGCGCCGGCGCTGAAGTCGGTGAGCCTGGAAATCGAGAACGCCCAGCCGCTGCTCATGCAGGCGCTAGCCGACGGTTGGTTCGAAGCCGTCACCCAGCTCGCACCGGGCGCGCGCTATCGCTATCGCGTGCGCGAGGACCTTGCGGTCGCCGATCCGGCTTCGCGTTTCCAGCCGGACGACGTGCATGGACCGAGCGAATGGGTCGACCCGGAAGCCTACGCCTGGGAACAGAACGACTGGCGCGGACGGCCCTGGCACGAGGTCGTGATCTACGAACTGCACGTCGGCGCCTGCGGAGGTTATGCCGGCGTGCAGGCACAACTCGCGCGGCTCGCCAACCTGGGCATCACCGCCATCGAACTGATGCCGCTCGCCGATTTTCCGGGCACGCGCAACTGGGGTTACGACGGCGTGTTGCCGTTCGCACCCGACGCCGCGTACGGCACCCCCGCGCAGCTCAAGTCTCTGATCGATGCGGCGCACGCACTCAATCTGATGGTGTATCTCGACGTGGTCTACAACCACTTCGGGCCCGATGGAAACTTTCTTCCGGTCTACGCGCCGCAGTTCTTTCGCGAAGACATCCACACGCCCTGGGGCGCGGCTATCGATTTCCGACGGCCGCAGGTGCGCCAGTTCTACATCCAGAACGCGCTGTACTGGTTGAACGAATACCGCTTCGACGGACTGCGCTTCGACGCGGTGCATGCCATCGAGGACCCGACCTTCATCGACGAACTCGGAGCCGCCATCCGCGCAGAGACCGCGCCCGGAAGGCAGGTGCACCTGATGCTGGAGAACGAGCACAACGAGGCCAGCCATCTCGAAGGCGCTTTCGACGCGCAATGGAACGACGACGGCCACAACGTGCTGCACGTTCTGCTGACCGGCGAATCCGAAAGCTACTACGCCAACTACGCGGAGCGTCCGGCAGAAAAGCTTGCGCGCTGCCTCGCGGAAGGTTTCGTCTACCAGGGCGAAGCCTCGCCCAGCCATGAGGGCAAACCGCGCGGCACGCCGAGCGACCACCTGCCGCCGAATCGTTTCATCCTGTTCTTGCAGAACCACGATCAGATCGGCAATCGTGCACTGGGCGAACGCCTCGGCGTACTCGCGCATCCGCATGCGCTGCGCGCTGCCATCGCGCTGCAACTGCTCAGTCCGCAGACGCCGCTGCTGTTCATGGGCGAGGAGTGGGGTAGCCGCACGCCCTTCCTGTTCTTCACCGACTTTCACGACGAATTGGCGGAGGCGGTGCGGACCGGCCGGCGCAAGGAGTTCGCGTGCTTTCCCGCGTTTTCGGACGAGTCCAAGCGCGAGCAGATTCCCGACCCGAACGCGCTCGACACGTTCACGCGCTCGATGCCGGCCTTCACGGAAAGCGCGCACGGCGAGCACGCAGTGGTGTTCGCGTACTACCGCAATCTGTTGAGCTTGCGGCGCCAGCAAATCTGTCCTCGGCTGAAGGGCGTGCAGGCGCGGCGAAGCTCGGTGTTGTCACCGCACGCGGTGGTCGCCAACTGGCGGCTCGGCGACGGCAGCAAGCTGCGCATCGCCACCAATCTGGGGGCCGAGCCTGTGCCCTTTCCGCGCACCAGTTCGCCGCTGCTGTTTGAAAGCGGGCAGGGCTGCGCGGCGTCCATTGCCAGCGGAAAACTGCCGGGGCGGTGCACCTGCGTGTTTCTCAACGACCCCACGTCATGAACGACAACACCGCCCGCGCCGACTTCATCGCTTCACGCCGCGCCAATCTGCGAACGACGGCGCCGCGCGCCACCGCACGTCTGCAAATGCACCGAGGATTCGATTTCGACGCCGCGGCGGCGCAGGTGCCGTACTTTGCGCAGCTCGGCATCAGTCACCTCTACACCTCGCCGATACTTACCGCGCGCGCCGGCTCCATGCACGGCTACGACGTCGTCGATCCGACCCAAGTCAATCCCGAGCTGGGCGGCGAAGAAGGCTTGCGCCGCCTCGTCGCGCGCCTGCGAGAACACGATATGGGGCTGATTGCGGACATCGTGCCCAATCACATGGCCGTCGGCGGCCAGGACAATGCCTGGTGGCTCGACGTGCTCGAATGGGGTCGCGACAGCATCTACTCCGGCTTCTTCGACATCGACTGGGACGTGTCCGATCCAGCCCTGACGGACAAGGTGCTTGCGCCCTTCCTCGGCAAGCCCTACGGCGAAGCACTCGCGGGAGGCGATGTACGCCTGCGCTATGACGACGAGCGCGGACGCCTGTATTTCTCGGCACACGACGCTCATCGATTCCCAGTCGCGCCGACGCTTTACGGGACGCTGCTGCGTGGCGCACAAGGCGAGGCGCTGAGCGAGACGGCGCGCGAATTTCGAGAAGCACTCGGTGGCCGGCGCGCACGCGCGGCGCGGCGCGGCGCCTTCGATGTGGCATGCTCGCATTTGGCCGAGACGGCGCGCGCGGGCCCGGTGCGTCAGGCGCTCGATGGTCTGCTCGAAACCTACGCGCCCGAATCGCCGGACAGCCAGACGCGCATTCATCGCCTGCTGGAACGCCAGCACTATCGCCTCGCCTGGTGGCGTACTGCGCCCGACGAGATCAACTGGCGGCGCTTCTTCGACGTCACCGATCTGGCCGGCATGCGCATCCAGGACAACGCCACGTTCGAGGCGATGCACGCGACCACGTTCAGGCTCTACGCCGAGGGCCTGATCGACGGAGTGAGAGTCGATCACGTCGATGGCCTGGCCGATCCGCGCGCTTACTGCCGCAAGCTGCGCAATCGGCTGGACGCCTTGAGCGCGCGGCGTCCGCCGCTGCTGCCACGCGGACCGGCTTACTTCGTAGTGGAAAAAATTCTCGCGCCCGGCGAACTGCTGGCGCGCGACTGGCGCACCGACGGCACTTCCGGATACGTCTTCATGAACGAGGCCAGCGCCGTGCTGCACGACCCAGCGGGACGCGAACCGCTGGCCGCGTTGTGGGGCGAGTTCAGCGGGCGCAGCGCGGACTTCAACAGCGAGGAGCGCGAGGCGCGCCGGCGCATTCCGCAACACCTGTTCTCGGCCGACTTCAACGCCTGCGCCCACGCCCTGCACCGGATTGCGCGCAGCGATCCGATGACGCGCGACTGGACCGTGGCCGCGATCCGGCGTTGTCTGACCGAGATGCTGGTGCACTTTCCGGTTTACCGCACCTATGTGGATTCGCGCGGGCGTTCCGCAGCCGACGCCGCGATCATGCAGCAGGTGATGACGCAGGCTCAGCAGACGGGCAGGCCGGGCGAACGCGCGCTGCTGACCCTGATCGACCGCTGGCTGGGGGCCGAGCCCGCACAGGACGTAGCGCTTGCGAGTGCGCGGCGCGACCGGCTGCGCGCACTGGCGCGCTTTCAACAACTCACTTCGCCCGTCGCGGCCAAATCGGTGGAGGACACGGCGTTCTATCGTTTCGGCGTGTTGCTGTCACGCAACGAAGTGGGAGCCAATCCCGGGCAGTTCGCCATGAGCGCTGCGGATTTTCACCGGGCCTGCGACGAACGACGGCAACGCTATCCCGTGGCCATGCTCGCCACCGCCACGCACGATCACAAGCGCGGTGAAGACTTGCGCGCGCGGCTGGCCGCCTTGAGCGAAATGTCGGGTTTGTGGCGTGCGGCGGTGACCCACTGGCGCCGCGACAACGAGGCGCTGAAAGGCGAGGTCGATGGCGTACGCGGGCCCGACGCGACCGACGAATACGTGCTCTACCAGATGCTGGTCGGCGCCTGGCCGCTGAGCTTGTCGATCGATGACAGAGAAGGCCTGCACGAGCTCTACGAGCGCCTGCGCGAATGGCAGCGCAAAGCGGTGCGCGAGGCCAAGCGCCAATCGGGCTGGGTGGAACCGAACGTGGCGTACGAACAGGCCTGCGAACAATTTCTCGAAAATCTTCTGAACCCGGAACGGGCAGGGAGCTTTCTCGTCGAGTTGATAGCCATCGTCAGGCGGCTTGCCGCGCCGGGCGCCTTGAACGGCCTCGCCCAGACGCTGTTGCGCCTGACGACGCCGGGTGTGCCAGACACCTACCAGGGCACCGAGTTGTGGGATTTCAGCCTGGTGGACCCGGACAATCGCCGGCCCGTCGACTTCGCTCTGCGCACCGAGGCGCTGGTCGGCGTTCAGGACGATGCGTCGCTCTTCGCCGGCTGGCGCGACGGCCGCATCAAGCAACGCCTGATTGCCCGGACCCTCGCTTTTCGGCGCGAGCAGCCCGAGCTGTTCGCCGAGGGCTCGTACCTGCCGTTGCAAACGCGGGGACAGCATGCGGACCGGGTTCTGGCGTTCGCGCGCGAGCACGCGGGGCATTGGCTGCTGGTCGCGGTTCCCATGCGTACGGTCGCGCTGCGCGACAACAGCGAAGAGCTTCGCGTGCCGGCACGGGCCTGGGGCGATACCGTCATCGAAGTTCCCCCGCGCTGTTCGCGCCGGCCCTGGCGCAGCGCGCTGGGCGAACATGCGGTGGGCGCCGGACGCGTGTTGCGCGCCGATGAATTGTTCGGCGACTGGCCGCTGGCCTTGCTGCATACGTAGCGCGGTGTCGCGCAGGAAGTAGGAGGGACATAAGCCCCGACGGCCGCTCGATCCCGGAGCCAGGCCCCGCCGGCGAGTGAGGGTCGGGGCTTACGCCCCCTCCTACCGGGGCGCGCTCGTGCGCTCGTCCGTTTTTTTCGCGACGTGGACGGGCCATGCACGCAAGGTTTCGATGCGCCACTGGTCGACCCGGGCTACTTCGAAAGTCCAGCCGTTCCACTCGGCCCTTTCGCCGACGCTGGGGATGTGGCCCAAGAGGGCCAGCACGAACCCGGCGACGGTGTTGAATTCTCCTTCCGGCGACTCGGTCAGACCGAGCCGCTGACTGGCGTCGTAGAACAACATCGCTCCGTCGATCTGCAGCGCGCCGTTGCCGAGTTCCTTCACGTCGGGCTCGCCCGGTTCGCCGTTGGCGAAGCCGCCGGCGATCGCTTCGAGCAGATCGGTCTGCGTCACGATGCCGAGCAGGCCGTCGTGCTCGTCGACCACCAGGACCATCTCGACCGGCGATTTCTTGAACAGGCCGAGCGCATCGAGAACCGAGGCTCCCGCGTTCACGACTGCGGGAGCCTGGACCGCTTGCATCAGATCGAACGGCTGTCCATCGAGGCAGCGTCCGAGCAGGTCTTCCTTGCGCACGACTCCGACGACCTCTTCGATCGAGGCGCGGCACACCACGAACTGGCGATGTGCGCTGCCCCTGACTTCCGCGAGCACGAGCTGTAAAGGGTCGTCCGCATCGATCCAGACGATTTCGGAGCGCGGCGTCATGATGGTCCGCACCGGCCGTCCGGAAAGCGCCAGCACATCACGCACCATCTGGGTTTCGACCGACGCAAACGGCGGCGGTGCTTCGCTGGCCGCGACCGAGCCGGGCTGCGCAACTGTAGCGGCCGGTGTTATCGGAACGCCGCCCAACAGCCGCAGCACGGCGGCCGCCGTGCGTTGGCGTGCCGGGATCGCCCCTTCGGCCCTGCGCCGATTGCGCAGCGCGAGCTGATTGAAGGTTTCGATCAACACGGAGAATCCGATCGCTCCGTAGAGATATCCCTTCGGAATGTGATAACCGAAGCCGTCCACCACCAGCACCATGCCGACCATCAACAGGAAACCGAGGCAGAGAATCACCAGCGACGGATGTGCGTTGACGAAAGAGGTCAGCGGCTTGCTCGCCGCGATCATCACGACCATGGCGACGACGACCGCGGCCATCATCACGTACAGCTCGTCGACCATGCCGACCGCGGTAATGACGGCGTCGAGCGAGAAGACCGCATCGAGGACGACGATCTGCGCCACGACCGGCCAGAACGCCGCGTAGGAGAAGCTCGCCGAAGCCGGTCCGTGTGCCGGCGCCTCGATCCGCTCGTGCATTTCCATCGTGGCCTTGATCAGCAGGAATACGCCACCGAAAATCAGGATCAGATCCCGGCCCGAAAATTCGACGGAAAAAACCGTCACCAGCGGCTTGGTCCATCCCACCAGCCAGGCGATGCTGGCCAGCAGCCCCAGCCGCATGAACAAAGCCAGCCCTAGGCCGATGATGCGCGCCCGATCCCGCTGTTCGGGCGGCAGCTTGTCTGCCAGCACGGCGATGAAAATCAGGTTGTCGATGCCCAGAACGATTTCCAGCGCGATCAGCGTGGCAAGGCCAATCCAGATGCTGGGGTCAGTGAGCCATTCCATTGCGAGTCGATCCTAAGCAGCAGTCGCCCGACGCCGGCTTGCAGGGCACACGTTCGACATGAGAGTTCTCGAACGAGAACGAATGGGGACGCCGTCGGCGGGCGCCGAACGATAACGCGGAGCGGCCCGCTCCGTCGGCGGCACGCCCTTTGCCATATAGGGTAGGTCGATGTGGCGGTTTCCCTGTCGGGCCCGATTCTTCGTTGCGCGAAATTGCAAATCGCCACGCGAGTCGGGTGCGGGAGGGCGAGTTGCACTCGACGAGAAGCTCGACTCCCCCAATCGCAACCGACGATTTCCGGACCCATCATGAATACCGACCAAGACAGTCGTTTCGTTTCCCGCCTGACCCGCGACACTTTGGCCCTGGTGATGGCCGGCGGGCGCGGCAGCCGGCTGATGCAGATGACCACGGCCCGGGCCAAGCCTGCGGTGCCCTTCGGCGGCAACTACCGCATCATCGATTTCACCCTGTCCAATTGCATCAACAGCGGGATCCGCCGCATCGGCGTGCTGACTCAGTACAAGGGTTCGTCCCTGATCCGGCACTTGCAGCAGGGCTGGAGTTTTCTGCGCGGCCAGTTCGGCGAATTCGTCGAACTGCTGCCGGCGGAACAACGCTGCGAAAATCCTTCCTGGTATGCGGGCACCGCGGACGCGGTCCATCAGAACGCGGATTTCGTACGTGCTCACAAGCCCGCCTTGGTCCTGGTGCTGGCCGGCGATCACGTCTACAAGATGGACTACGGCCCGATGCTCGCGCACCACGTGCGCAGCGGCGCCAAGGTCACGGTGGGCTGTCTGGAAGTGCCGCTGAACGAGGCGAGCAGCTTCGGCTGCATGCAGGTGGACGAGCAGACGCGCGTGACGCGCTGGGACGAAAAGCCCGAGCGTCCGGAACCCGTGCTGGGCAAGTCGGGCGTTGCGCTCGCGAGCATGGGCATCTACGTGTTCGACGCCGGGTTTCTGCTGCAATGGCTATCGCGCGACGCCCGCAGCATGGATTCGAGCCATGACTTCGGCAAGGACGTGGTGCCGGCGGCCATCGCGCGCGGCGGGGTGTATGCCTACCGCTTCACCGACATGAACGATCCGGCCAAACAGGGCTACTGGCGCGATGTGGGCACCATCGACGCGTACTGGAAAGCCAACATCGAACTCACCGCCGTCACGCCGGAATTCAACCTATACGACAGCGACTGGCCGGTGTGGACCGACTGCCCGCAACTACCGCCGGCCAAGTTCGTGTTCGATCGCCCGTCCATGCGCGGCTCGGCCGCCGATTCGCTCGTCAGCGCCGGTTGCATCGTCTCCGGCGCAAGAGTGCGGCGCAGCGTGATGTTCGTCGGCTCGCGTGCCGAGACCGGCAGCATCATCGACCAGACCCTGTTGCTGCCGGGCGCGAAGGTCGGCCGCAACTGTCGCATCCGCAAGGCCGTCATCGACGAGAACTGCGTGGTGCCGGACGGGCTGGTCATCGGCGAAGACCCGGTCGTCGATGCGCGCCATTTCCACGTCAGCGACGAGGGCGTGACCCTGGTGACTCCCGAGATGCTTCGCGATGTCCGCGCAGAGCCGCAGCAGCGGGTGGGCGCGCCGGCTGTGCGATGGGATCGCGCCAGCATTTTCAAGGACAGGATTCCGGTACGCGCCGCTTAGCCGAACAACCTAAAGGGTAGGGGAGAGGGCGACGTGAAACTCAGCAAGAAAAGCTGGAAGCTCATCAAGTGGGTGTTGGCGGTCATGTTTTTCGGCGCGGTGGGCTGGCTGCTCTACAGCCGCGGCCGCGAAATGGACTGGGGCGAGGTGTGGGCGTCGGTACGCGCGTTCGATGCGCTCACCCTGGCGACCGGCCTCGGATTCACCTTGCTGGCCTACCTGGCGTTCGGCACGTACGACCTGCTGAGCAAGCGCCATCTCAAGCACGACGTGCCGGCACCGCGGGTGCTCACGATCGCAATGGCTTCGTATGCACTGAATCTCAATCTCGGTGCTCTGGTGGGCGGCTGGGCCGCGCGCATCCGCCTGTATTCGCGGGTGGGGGTGGATGCTGCGATGTCCGCACAGATCATCGGTATGGGGCTGCTCAGCAACTGGACCGGCTACGTCCTGATCGCGGGCCTGGTTTTCACGATCTCGCCGCCGGAGCTGCCCGAAACCTGGGCGCTGAGTTCCAGCATGCTGCCTTTCATCGGCGGTGCCTTGCTGTTGCTGTTGTCGGCATACCTGCTGGTGTGTGCGCTCAAGCCCGGGCACGTCTGGAAAATCCGCAGCTTCGAATTGCGCGCGCCGACCTTGCGTTTCGCCGGACTTCAACTCGGCGTTTCCGCGGTGCACTGGTTGTCCACGTGCATGGTCATTAGCAGTTTCCTGCCCGGGGAGCTTGCGTTCACGACCGTGCTGGGCGTGCTGGTGATGAGCAGCATCGCCGGCGCAGCCGCGCACATTCCGGCCGGTCTCGGCGTCATCGAAGCGGTGTTCGTCGCAGCGCTGGGAGATCGGTTCCCCCCGGCGCAACTGCTCGGTGCGCTGCTGGCGTACCGCGCGACGTTTTATCTCGCGCCGTTGCTGGTTGCGCTCATCGCGTACCCGTTTCTCGAAATGCGCGGACGCGCGCGGCAAGGCGAGGCGCTGCCGGAACCGCGCTGGGCGCAAGGATGAGCGCGAAGATGGCGGAGGCTACCGAGCGGCGCTTCGCGCGCTCCAGTATCTGGAAGGAAGGTCACCGGATCGAGCTGCTGGAAAACGGGGAAGAGTTCTTTCCGCGCGTGAACCAGGCGATCGCGGTGGCGCAGGTCAGCGTCATCATCGAGACCTTCATCCTGTTCGAGGACGAGATCGGGCTCGAACTGCACAAGGTCATGTGCGAGGCCGCGCGCCGCGGCGTGCGCGTGGACATCACGGTTGACGGCTACGGCTCGTCGGAGCTGTCGCCAAAGTTCATCGCGGACTTGGCTGAGGCGGGCGTATGCCTGCACGTGTTCGATCCGCGGCCGACCCTGCTCGGGGTGCGCACCAACCTGTTTCGCCGGCTGCACCGCAAGATTGTGGTGGTGGACGAGAGGGTCGCTTTCGTCGGCGGCATCAATTACTCCATCGATCACATTCGCAAGTTCGGGCCCGAGGCCAAGCAGGATTACGCGATCCAGATCGAAGGGCCGGTGGTGGACGACATCAATGCGCTCGCCGAATCCTTCATCCGCCCCGCCATGCCCGTGCGACGGCTGCGCTTTCCCTGGTGGCGGCGGCGTGCATCGCTGCCCATTCCGAGCCGGCCGGCAGCAAGAGTCGGCAACGCCGCGGCGGCGCTGATCGATCGCGACAACGAATCGCATCGCGACGATATCGAGCGCCACTACATCGCGGTGCTGCGCGCCTCGCGCCAGCGGGTCATCATCGCCAACGCGTATTTCGTTCCGGGTTACCGCCTGCTGCGTGCGATCCGCCAGGCCGCGCGGCGCGGCGTGGACGTGCAGTTGATCTTGCAGGGCCGCTCGGACAAGTGGATCACGCAGTGGGCGGCGGAAATCCTCTATGACTGGCTGCAGGCCGGCGGCGTGAAGATCTTCGAATACTGCGAGCGTCCGCTGCACGGCAAGGTTGCGGTGGTGGACGACGAATGGTCCACGGTGGGTTCCAGCAACCTGGATCCGTTGAGCCTGAGCCTGAATCTGGAAGCCAACGTCATGATTCTCGACAAGGACTTCAACACGCTGCTGGCTTCGCGCCTGGAACACCTGATGCGGCATAGCTGCAAGGAAGTGGTGGCGCACGCAGCGCCGGTACGCACGTGGGGAAAACAGATCGTGACCTTCGTGCTCTTCCACTTCCTGCGCCGCTACCCGGCCTGGGGCGGCTGGCTGCCGGCGCACAAGCCCCGAATCCGGCAGGCGGCTCCGCCGGCCCTGACCGAGTCGGTCGCGACCAGCGAGGCTTGATTCCGGATGCTGACCGAAGCGGTAGGCTGGACCGCGGCGCTCATCCTGTTGGCCACCATGGCGCGCCAGGTGTGGTCGCTATGGACGAGTGGGGCAGTGGGCGGGGTGTCGCGCTGGCTGTTTGTGGGACAGGTGGTAGCGTCGGCCGGGTTTACTCTCTACAGCGCGATGATCGGCAGTACCGTCTTCGTGTTCACCAACGGCCTGATGCTCCTCAACGCCCTGCTGGGACTTTGGATCGATCGGCGCAATCGCAAAGCTGAGGCGATTGCGGACCCCTTACCTGGAACTACTTGATGAAACGCTTTCGCTGCGAACAATGCGACACGCTGCTGGTACTGGAAAACGATCTCTGCACCTGTTGCGGGAGCCGTCTGGCCTTCGTTCCCGAATCGATCGAAGTGGTGTCCTGGCCGGTACCCGACGGCGACGAGGTGCCGGAGCGCACGCTCGGACCCGACCAGACGCATCATCGCCTATGCCGGAATTACACCGAGCACAACACCTGCAACTGGGTGGTGCCGACGGACGAGCCGAGCGGATTTTGCGTGTCGTGCCGGCTGACGGTCGTCATTCCCGATCTGACCGTGCCGGACAATCTGGCGCGCTGGTACAAGCTGGAGGCGGCCAAGCGACGGCTTGTGGTTGGCCTCCGGAGTCTGCGCCTGCCGATTACGGTGTCGCCCGGTGACAGCCACTTCCCCCTGGCATTCCAGTTCCTGGCCGACAAGGTCGAGAACCAGAAGGTCACTGCCGTCCTGACGGGTCACGAGGACGGGCTCATCACGATCAACATCGCCGAGGCCGACGACGCCGAGCGCGAACGCCGCCGGGTGGATATGCACGAGCCCTACCGCACGCTGGTCGGCCATTTCCGGCACGAGGTAGGGCATTACTACTGGGACCGTCTGATCGCCAAGTCACGACGGCTGGTGCCGTATCGAAACCTGTTCGGCGACGAGCGCGCGGACTACGCCGAGTCGCTGGCTCGTCACTACAAGGAAGGCGCCCCCGCGGACTGGCAGCAGAATTTCGTCAGCACCTACGCCAGCTCACATCCCTGGGAAGACTGGGCGGAAACCTGGGCGCACTACCTGCACATGGTGGACAGCCTGGAAACGGCATTCGAGAGCGGTCTCAGTCTCAAGCCGCGACGCAGCGCCGATCCCCGGTTGATCGCCAGGCGCCCGTTCAGCGAACGCCGGGTCGGCGTGTTTCCGCGCATGATCGAACGCTGGATGTCTTTGACCTACGTTCTCAACGATCTGAACCGCGGCCTGGGCTTGAACCACGCCTATCCGTTCGTACTGTCCGACGCCGTCATCGCCAAACTGAAGTTCGTGCACGACACCGTCGCCACGTGGCGCAAGAGCACCGAGCACTTGGCCGCCGTTTCGTAGCGAAATGATCTGGCGGCGGAATCTGCCTCAGGGGCGGGTCCACGCCGACGCTGCATCGGTCTCGTTCTGCTTGTACCGCAGCAGCGCGTCGAACACGCTCATGCCCAGGTCGGGTTCGCGGCCTTCGCCCATTTCGATCAGTTGCAGGCAATACCAGCCCAGCAGTCCGAAGGATTCGATGCGCTTGAACACCGCATCGCTCACGTCCGGGCCGAGGGCGTCCCGCGCCATCGCCTGGCCGCGCTCCAGGCTGGGAAGTTCCGGCCGGCGCCCGGCCAATAGTTCGCTGACAGCCTTTTCGGGGTCCACGCAGATCGGCCGGCCAATGCCGATGACCTCGCAGGCGCCCGAGGCCAGCGCCTCGTTCATGGTCGATAGCGACCGCATGCCGCCCGTAATCATCAGCGGAAGCTCGACCAGCGGGCGCACCCGAGCGGCGTAGTCGAGAAAGTAGGCTTCGCGTGCGGCGGTGCTGGCGGCAACGGGTCGGCCGGTGGTCCCTGCGGAATCGCCGAGGCCCACCATCTGCATTTGCTCGTAGCTGCCGCCGGATATTTCGAGCAGATCGACCGAGGCCTCGCCCAGCCAGCGCACGACCTGCATCGATTCTTCGGTGTCGAAACCACCGCGCTGGAAGTCCGCGGAATTGAGCTTCACCGAAACCGGGAAGTCGGCGCCCACCGCCTTGCGTATCGCACGCACCGTTTCCAGCAGCAGGCGCGCGCGATTCGGGAGGACCCCGCCCCACTCGTCGGTTCTCGCGTTGGCGAGCGGACTGAGGAATTGCGAAAGCAGATAGCCGTGCGCGCTGTGCAACTGCACGCCGGTGAATCCGCCTTCACGCGCCGTCACCGCAACGTGCACGAAGCGCCGGATCACGTCCTCGATCTGCTCCACCGTCATTGCCTGCGCCTCGCCGCAGCCGGCCTCCACCATCGGTAACGAGATCGACGAGGGCGCAAGCGGCTTCGCGTTGATTGCCGCGGGTGTCTGGCGGCCCGAGTGGTTGATCTGCATCCAGAAGTGCGCACCGTCTTGTGTGCCGATGCGGGCGAGCCGACCCAATTCCTCCAGGCCGCCATTGCCATCGACGGCGATATTGCCGGGCCGCTCCAGATGCCGGCGATCGATATGCACGTTGCCGGTCAGCATCAGGCAGAACCCATTCTTTGCCCAGCGGCGATACAGAGTTTCGTGCCGGCCGGTGGCGCGATTGAGCGTGTCGCCCAGACCCTCGGTCATCGCGGCTTTCGCCAGCCGGTTTTTCAGGACCGCGCCGCAGGGCAGGCGCAGCGCATCGTTAACGGTGTGGCTCATGCGCGCGATCCGGTCAGGGTTTGAGCACGTCGGCCGTGTGCATGGTGTCCAGATATTCCTTGACCCTGGCGATCTTGCCGCCGCGCACCTCGACCAGGAAGTGGTACTCGTTGTTGTAGACGCGGCCGTTCGGGAATTCGCCGTAGGACTCGGCCTCCACCGCCACCTTGTTTCCTTCCGCGATCATGCTCTTACAGGTGATCGCCAGCCCGTTCTTCATGACCGGGACGAGGCTGTTCAGAATGTCCGCGATCTGCGACTTGGACTTCAGACCGCAGATCGGGAACAGGGCCGGCTTGCCGCCGATCCACCAGGTTGCGTCCGCCGTCATCATGTCCAGCGCGCCCTGCACGTCCTTGCGCCCGAAGCGGCCGAAGAAATCGGCGACTAGTGTCTTGTTCGCTTCCAGGCTCATGCGGGTTCTCCTCAATTTGGCCCCGGACAGGAGCATGGAGATAGCCTGCACGTCTCGCAGCCTCGGGCGAACCCTCAAACGGGGGGCCAAGCGGCGTTTGGCATCACAATGGCTCGTCGCAGCCAGAGGAGCCAACATCCATGCGATCCGTCGAATTCGATGCCGAACTGATCCGCGCCTTTGACGCACTGCCGGACGACGGCAGCCCAATCCTCATGCTCAACCTGCTGCGCTTCCGCGAGCGCGCCGATTACGCCGCGCATCCGCAGGAACCGCCGCGCAGCGGCGTCGAGGCTTACCGGCACTACATCGGCCTCGCGATGCCCATCGTCGAAGCCGCAGCCGGCCGCATCGTGATGATGGGCACGCATCTCGCGACCCTGATCGCGCCCACCGAGGAGCATTGGCACGATCTGCTGCTGCTCGATTACCCGACGCGCAAGCCCTTCATCGAGGCGATGACCTCGGCGGCCTACGCCCGGATCGCGTATCACCGAACCGCGGCGCTGCTCGATTCGCGCCTGATCGCGTTTCGCGGCGGCGCGACGAGTTTTCTTCCGGTGTGAGCTGCGCTATGCCGATTTTCGCGCCGTACCCTTCGACAGCGCCGGATCTTCGCCCTTGGAGCGTGAGCGGCCCTGCGCTTCAGCGTCCGCCATTTCCTTTTCCTCGGCCGCCCCGTGCGGCTTCGCGGCCTCGGCCGCTGGTCCGACCTTGCCGGACTTGGCAAACTCATGCGCCTTTTCGTCGTAGCGGCGAGCCGCCTCGTAGTCGCCTTCGCCCTGGATCTTGTCTGTCTCTATCGTGCTGGTCATGTGCCTGGCTCGCTGGTTGATGAAGCGCTTTGTGAGTGCCCGGACACGCCGGGTCGAGGGGCGCGGTCAATACGTTCTTTCGATATCGCCGCAGTACCGACGCAGCAATCGATGTGCCCGTTCCCGGCGACGGGGCCGAAGTGAGAGACCTCGCCGTTACGATTCCCTTCCACGGCCTGGTGCGGTCACGTGCAAGGGCGCGACGGATTGCGTTCTGTCGTGACGCTCGTTGCGGAAGGCAAATTCAGAACAGACAACAGAGGAGATACAACAGAGGAGATATCGAGATGTCGCAAAACGCAGTTCCGCTCCGGCACAACCCCGATGCCGGTCATCCCTTAATCGATGGAGCCGGGGGACTCACGCCCGCGTGGATCACCGCTGTCTTGCGAGGGCGCGGCGTCCTGGAGCGCGCCCGCGTCAGTCGCGTGACGCAGACGCCCATCGGGGGGTGATCGGACACTAGCCCGCTTTTCGTCTAAAAATCCGCTTTGGGCCTTTCAGAACAGGCAGTTAGTTAAATTCTATAGGCCTCCACTGGATTGCGATGGCAATACGTGCCCAGCCTGCCTTCGCTGAAGAACTCCCGCATGACAGGTGTTCGCCTGACTCCGGCGGTGATCGGTTTCCGATGTCCGGCCGACGATGACCTGCCAGTTCCAGCCTGATAGTGTCCGGCGCCTGCGTCGAATATTCGGGGGGCGTCGGGGATGGCCAACTGGCAGGATCGGTTTGTCGGGCTCAACCAGCTTCCGGATGCGCTGTCCGAGATGGAGTTGGAGACCTTCTTCCGCCTCAACGAGGCCGACCTCGCCGCCATCGGCGGATACCGCATCAAGAACCGCGTGCCGCTCGCCTTGCAGGTCGGATTCCTCCGCTTCTCGGGCGCCAGGTTGGACCGCTACCAGGTCATCCCGCGCGAGTTGCTCGCCTACCTCGGCAAACAACTCGGGGTACCGGCACCGACGATCGCCTCGCTCCAGGCACTGTACGAGAACAAGAAAACCCGACAGGCCCACCAGGGCTGGGCCCAGAAGTGGATTGGCATCAAGGGTGCCTCGGACAAGGACGACAACAAGCTCTTCAAAACGATTCAGGCGGCCAGCAAGGGCATCTCGGCGATCGACCGCCTGATCGAGATCGCGCAGCATTGGTTGTTCGAGCGAAAGCTGCTGATACCCGCCTACAGCACAGTGCGCGAGATCTGTGTCCGAGCACACGCCGAGAGCGAGGTGGCGATCTACGAGGTGATCCGCAAAGCGACCACCGACGAGCAACGGCAGGACTGGAAAGGCGCACTGCTCTCGCCACGCAAGGGAGGTCGCACGCACCTTGAATGGCTACAGCAGGCGCCGAAGCGTCGTTCTCACAAGAATCTCAAGGAGCTGGCCGAGAAAATCGAGTACCTCAACGACATGGGGGTTGATCGCCTCGATCTCGCGGCAATCCCCTGCGAGCGTCTGGCTGCGTACGCCCGAGACTTCCAGCACCGCAAGCCCTCCCGCGTGAAAGTGCTGCAGAAGGTCAACCTCGCGCTGCAGATGGTTTCGTTTCTGAAGTTCACGCTTGCGGAGGCCACGGACGTCCTGATTCAACTGGTCGGCAAGAAGACTTCGGACCTCATCTCCAACGCCACCCAGCGTGTGCGCAACAAGGAGTCCGTCGAGGTCGTTTCGTTTCGCACCGTGCTCAAGAACATCTTCGAGATGGTCGAAGACGCGAGCGTCGATGCTGAAGGGCTGCGCGAGAAACTGCGGGGAATTGCCAAGTCCATCGGGGTGACCGTCTTCCCCAGCCGCGCGGCCGCCGTACGTGCCGAACTTACCGAAAGGAATACATCGGTTCGTTTCCTGCTCAAGGAGATGACCAAGCTCGACATCAAGGCGGATGAGGGCCATCGCGCGGTCAAGAACCTGAAGACCCTCAAAAAACTGTACGAGCGCGAGTACACCGAACTGCCGGAGTCGACCTACGAGTGCCCCAATGTCTGGAGCACACTCATCAACGAGGAAAAGGACCGGCAGAAGGCCCTGCGTGCTCTCGAATTCGCGGTGCTGTCCGACCTGCGCAAAGGCTTTCGCAGCGGCAGTTGCTGGATCGACCACAGTTCGCAGTACCGTGATCGCGACACCATGCTGATTCCCAGCAAGGTCTGGGAACGCGAAAAGCTGCGTCACTACGACCTTCTACGTCTTCCGAAGCGGGTCGACGATTATCTCGATCCGCTGGTTGCGGCAGCCGAGAAAGGAGTCAAGGCGGTTTCTGCCGCACTGGCCAAGGGCGAATTCAAGATCAAGGCTGGCGACATCAGCCTGCCGGACCTGGAAGCTGAGGTCGAGGCTCCCGAGGTGAGGGAACTTCGCCGGGTTCTGGATGCAGAAATCGGCAAGGTGCAGCTACCCGAAATGCTGATGCAGGTGGACGTTGCCGCACGCTTCAGCAAGCCCCTGATGGGTCGCCAGGCGACGAGTGCGGAAGAGCTGCTGCTCACCTATGCGGGCTTGCTCGCTCATGGAACCGAGATGAGAGCCAAGGGCATCTCGATGATGATTCCGGGCCTGAACGAGACCGACATCGCTGCCTCGATGCAGGCGATGGAGTACGACCAGGCAATCGACCGCGCCAACAAAGTCGTTCTTCAGTTCGTGAACCAGTTGCCGATCACGGCATTGTGGGGCGAAGGCAAACGAGCGTCCTCGGACATGATGAGCGTCAAGACGTCCCGCCATCTCTGGAATGCGCGTATCGATCCGCGACGCCAAGAGCCTTCGATAGGAATCTATAGCGCAGTCGTCGACCGCCATCCGATTTTCTACCACCAGCCGATCGTGCTCGGCGAGCGGCAGGCCGGTGTCGCGCTTGAAAGCGTGATGCGGCAGGACGAATTCGACATTGAGTCGCTGGCCGTTGACACCCATGGCTACACGGATCCGGCGATGGCGTTTGCCCACATGAAGGGGTTCGATCTCTGCCCTCGGCTGAAGAACCTGAAAGAACGCCGCTTGCACGTGCCCCAGGGCATGGAGGTTCCAGAGAACATTAGCGTCGTCGTCGAGAACAGCCTCAACCTCGACTTCATCCGTTCAAAATGGGATGAACTGGTCCACGTGGTTGCGTCGATGAGCAACGGGACCATGAGCGCGATCACCGGCCTCCGGCGCTTCGGCTCCGCCGCACAGGGAGACGAGACTTATCGTGCCTCCCGGCATCTGGGCCGCCTGTTGCGCACCATCTACCTTTGTGACTACTTCACCAAGCCACCCTTCCGGCGCGAAAACCATCGGATCCTCAACGTTGGCGAAAACGTGCATAACGTGGAACACGCGATCTACGCTGGCGCCGTCGCGCATGATCGGGGCAGACGGCGCGAAGAATTGATCACGATCTCTGCGGGCCTGACGCTCCTGACCAACATCGTCATCGCGTGGACCGCCCACCGGATGCAGGAGGTTATGAAGAAGCTGGAAGCCGAAGGCAGGAATTTCCCTGCCGACGTCTGGCGGCACGTCAGTCCCGCGAGCTACGGGCGCATCAACTTCAAGGGGATTCTGGACTTCCATCTCGAGCGTTATGCAGGACGCCTGCTGATTGGCGTGCCGACGGCAGCGGTGTTTCGCGTCAATGGGTAGTTTGCGGTATCGAGCGGCCGCCGCATTCTCGCGGCGATGCTGAACGAACAGATATTCCTTACACCAACACCTGTCGGGTATGCCGGGCGAACCAGTGGATCTGATGCTCCACGCGAGAATCGATCATGACCGCGGGACCTCGGCCGTTCGGGCAACGCAAGGTCGGCGTTGTTCCGAACAGTCGGCAGATCAGGGGCCGCTCTTCGTAGACTTGGCACCCGTTCGCGCCGAGATGGGGACACTTCAACTCGGCAAGCGCGGCGTCATGCTCGGCGTCGCTTTTGACGGGGAGTCGGGCCATTTCCATCGACGAAGCCGTGACGGGTCCGCAGCAGTCGTGGCACCCGGGTACGCACTCGAATGAGGGTATTCGGCGCCGAAGATAGCGGATGGCCTGATTATCTGGCGTCATCAGCGTCGTGTGCCGGGAGCGCGACCCCGTGCATCGCGTGGACGCTCCAGCGTTACACGCAGAAAGCTGCCGCGTAGTTCCATGCCGTTCAGTGCAGCAATTGCCGCGCGCGCTTCATGCCCTTCCATGTCCACGAAGCCGAAACCACGACACTTTCCTGAAAACACATCCTGCGGCAGCTTGATCGCACGTACCTTTCCGTGCGGCGCGAACAGCTCGGTCAACTCTTTCTCCGTGGTGTTGGACGGCAGATTGCCGGCGTAGATAGTCAACATGGCAGGTTCTCGTGGGTGGG
This sequence comes from Panacagrimonas sp., assembly GCA_052389915.1. Taxonomy (GTDB): domain Bacteria; phylum Pseudomonadota; class Gammaproteobacteria; order Nevskiales; family Nevskiaceae; genus Panacagrimonas. Next base: position 10,017 of record JBQTHL010000047.1, on the reverse strand, counting down.
AAATCTCGAACGGGCCACTGTCCCCGTCGAGGGAGCCGGCCAAAAAGACCGGGCGTGTTTCGGCTGCGTGACGCCACCTCAGCGTGCTGAGGCTGTGAAATCGCCAATCCAAGACATGATAATGATGTTACCATTAATAGCACACTAGATGTGCTTAATATGAACTCTGACTCGAGATGCGTAGCGTCGTCATTGCAAGGGAGCTGAGGCAAGGGAGACCGTCGTTCCCGGTCCTGAATGCCATGTCCCTGCGCATCCACCACCCCTACCCAGGAGCTGCAATTCATGAGCGCACGCGCCCCCACCGTGTTTAACGATCTCGACACTGTCCACCTGGTCGAGCAGTCGCTGTTGCGCGGAGAGGGATTGCTCTCAGATACCGGCGCACTGGTGGTGACCACGGGCTCCCGGACAGGTCGATCGCCCAAGGACCGTTTCATCGTGCGAGACACCATCACCGACGCGACGGTGGACTGGGGTGCGGTCAATCAGCCTTTTGACCTGGATCGTTTCGAAGCCCTGTGGAAGCGTGTGCGTACCTACCTGGGTACCAGGAGCCGGTACTCGTCCAGGCTGCATGTGGGTGCGGACGCTGAGCACTATCTGCCGGCCTTGGTGGTGACAGAGACGGCCTGGCACTCCTTGTTCGCGCGCAACATGTTCATCCGGCCAGAGCACTACAACCCTAACGGCAAGCCTGAATGGCTCGTGCTCAACGTGCCTGGATTCGAGTGCAATCCGGCCCGCGACGGAACCAACTCCGAGGCCGCCGTGATCCTGGATTTTGAACAACGCCGCGTGCTGCTTGCCGGACTGCGGTACGCCGGTGAAATGAAGAAGGCGCTGTTCTCGGTTCAGAACTACCTGCTGCCGGAGGCGGGCATCCTGCCGATGCACTGCTCGGCCAACGTCGGCGAAGGGGGCGATACCTGTCTGTTCTTCGGCTTGTCGGGGACCGGCAAGACCACGCTGTCAGCGGATCTGAATCGCTATCTGATCGGCGACGACGAGCACGCCTGGACCAAGGGCTCGGTGTTCAACCTCGAGGGCGGGTGCTACGCCAAGACGATCAATCTGTCGCGCCAGAACGAGCCGGTGATCTGGGATGCGATCCGGTTCGGAGCTATCGTCGAGAACGTGGTGGTCCATCCAGATAACCGCGAGCCGGACTACAACGACACCTCGCTTTCGGAAAACGGGCGTTGCTCATACCCGCTGGCGCACGTGCCCAAGCGGGTAATGGAAAATTGGGCAGGCGAACCCCGGACCGTTATTTTCCTCACCTGCGATGTCTCTGGCGTGCTGCCGCCGGTGTCCATCCTGTCGAAGGAAGCAGCCGCCTTTCATTTCCTGAGCGGGTACACCGCGCGCGTGGGGTCGACCGAGATCGATGCGGTCCCGGGCATTCAGCCTACTTTTTCGACCTGCTTCGGCGCCCCGTTCATGCCCCGGCCGGCGGCCGAATATGCCGAGCTTTTGATGCAACGCGTCGACGGGTTTAATTCCCAGGTGTACCTGGTCAACACCGGTTGGACCGGCGGCGCGGGTGGTCCCGGCGGCTCAGGTAGACGCTTCCCGATTCCAGTCACGCGGGCCATCGTCGCCACCTGCCAAAGCGGAGCACTGGTGGGATGCAGAACCGAGCACCTCGACATCCTGAACCTGGAGGTCCCGCTGGCGGTGCCCGGCGTCGACTCTGCGCTGCTGAACCCTCGACGTTCCTGGCTGAGCGCGGCAGACTACGACGAGGCAGCAGGCAAGCTGGCGAAGCTGTTCCGCAACAATATTCGCAAGTTCAAGGCCACAGATCAGGTCGTCAACGCCGGCCCGAGCATCTGAGTGGCGCCTTCTGAATGGTAATGCTATTCACATACTATGCTAATATTCGAGTATGGAAACCAAGACTGCGCGCTTCACCCTGTTGATTGATCCCGACAAGAAGCGGGCGTTTGAGGCGCTGTGCGAGCAACAGGACCTGACGCCATCGCAGGTCGTCCGCCAGCTCATCCGCGAGTATCTTTCGAAGCACGGTGTGACCTACACCAGCAAGACTGCGCGCAAGGCGTCGGCGCGGTAACCGTCGCCTGCTTTTCCCCGTAGAAGAAGGTTGCCCAGTCGCAAGTTTCCAAGAAACGTCACGGTGATCGGGGCATCGGCCTCCACCCCGCCGGTACCCGCAGCTCCGGCATTTGAAGTTTCAGTTTGATGCCGTTGTTGGGCCGAGAGCGAGGCGGCCCTGAAAGATCCATGCGGGCGATCTCGCGGTCTGCGAAGAGCCCGGCCGGATTGGAAACGACGCCAGTCGCGAACGCCTGTGCGAGCACGTGGTGGAGCTGGCGTATTCCGGGATAGCCCCGACGATCACAGGCGAGCGCCGTCACGCCGTCTTCGCTCCACAAGATGTCGCTGACGAAGTTGGTCAGCATGCCCGTAGGCCCCACCTCAATGAACACCCGGAAGCCATCGGCGTACAGACGGCGGATGGTTTCGGTGAGGCGTACCGGCTGTTCCCACTGCGCGGCGAGCAGTTCTCGTGCGGCGTCGGGCTGCGGGGGAAACGGCCCGGCGCTGCAGGCGCTGTAGAGATCAATTCCTTTGGCCCCCAGATCCAGATCCTGGAGATCGGTGCGTAGCGTTGTCGCCAGGGATTCGCAGCGTGGGGTGTGGTGCGGTCGTTTCACCGAAAAATGGGCGACGGTGGAGCCCTGATCCTGCAACCACTGTGCAAGCGCCAGTGCTTCGGCGGAAGGCCCGAACAGCGTCATCTGGTTGGTGCAGTTGTCGGCCACCAGCGCCAGCGGAGAACCTTCCTCGGCCAACTTATCCAAGAGCTGCTGGCGGGTTTCCGGCCACAGGGTATCGGCGAATACGACCACTCCTTCCGTCAAAACCTCATCGGCCTCGGTGGCACTCAGAAGGCGCGCGAGTTTGCGCACCCACTTCAGGTGTCCATCGAGATGGTCAAACCATCGGTCCTTGCGAGCGACGATTGCGGTGAACTCTCCCGCGCCGTATCCAAGCAGGGCATCGGCCCTGATCGCCACATCGTCGAGCAGGCGCAAGATGGCCAGGCTCGCCATGAACGCACATTCAAAGCCCGAGTCGGGCTGATTGAGATTAGCTTCCAGCATCTGGCGCCGACTTTCGTCGAATCTTCCCGGTGCCGGAAACAGAATCGGAGCCCGGGCCTCCATGCCATCGGCCAGTCCAGAACGTTCCAGGCAGTCGAAGCACTCCCGTGCCTTGGGAAAATGCATGCACAGCTCGGCCAGCATGTCCGGGTACTGGGTGGCCTCGCCGGGGAACGTTCCCTTGCCGGGAAACAGGAAGCACACCTTGCCGGGCGCCGCTCCTGAACCATAGTAGATGCCGGTCTGCGCGCCGAAAGACGGCGGACCTTCGGCCTGAAGAGCCTCGATGACGTGACCGAGCTTTGCGACCAGATCCTCGACACCGTCCGCCACGATCGCGAGACGGTGGTCGCCCTCGACGTGGGCGCTGCAAGCCTTGGCGACTTCCGCCACGCTGACCGGCGCGGGGCCGCGCAGGTGCGAGAGTGCAGACTCAGCGAGTTGCACCAGGGAAGGCACCGATGCGGCTGTCAGCATGAGCAGTTCGGAGTCGCAGGGTGCATGCAGCGTCGCATCGCGAGTGCTTCGCGGGCCGGTGTACTCCTCCAGGATCACATGGGCATTGGCGCCGCCAAAGCCGAAGGCATTCACGCCAGCACGGCGCGGATGCGCGCCGCCGTGCATCCAGGGGCGCGCTTGGTTGTTGATGTACAAAGGTCCGCCGGGACCCACCAACTCGGGATTCGGTGGATCGCAGAGCGTGGGCGGCAGCAGCTTGTGATGCAGCGCCAGCGCGGTCTTGATCAAAGACGCCGAGCCGGCGGCCGGGAGGCAGTGACCGATCATCGACTTGACCGAGCCCACCGCGATCTGCGGTCCCGCACCGCGGGCTCCAAAAACAATGTTCAGGGCGTCGATCTCGGCCCGGTCGCCTGCAGCGGTTCCGGTGCCGTGAGCCTCGATCAAATCAACGGTCAGCGGGTCGATCCCGCTGCTGCTGTATGCCTGCTGCAAGGCCATCACCTGGCCCTCGACACGCGGGGCCAGAAGCCCCTTTGCCTTGCCGTCAGATGCCAGGCCAATTCCCTGGATGACGGCGTAGATGCTGTCACCGTCGCGCTCTGCATCGGCGAGGCGCTTCAGCACCAGCATGCCCACCCCCTCTCCGAGCAGGATGCCATCGGCGCCCGTCTGGAATGGCCGAATCTTGTTGTGCGAGAGCGCCTGGATCTGGCAGAACTGGATGTAGAGTTGCGGCGGGGTATGCGACTGCACGGCGCCAGCGAGCATGAGGTCGCACCGTCCGGTCAACAATTCGCGCACGGCAGCATCGAGCGCGAACAGGGCCGATGCGCACGCGGCATCGAGGATGTAGTTCGGCCCCATCAGGTTGAGGCGGTTGGCGATCAGGCCCGCGATAACGTTGGGCGTGGTCGCACTGACCATGTCGGCGTTGAACGCGGGCAACTGGCTCTGGAAGACCTCACGCAGTTCGGCCAGGTCTTCCGAAGACAGGTCAGGACGCAGCGCATGCGCCATGGACATCGCCTGGTCGAGAAACAGGCCGCGGCTCATGACGCTGGCCATGGCGCGATTGCCGTAGGTGCCGCGACCGATCACAACGCCGGCGCGTTGCGGATCGAACGCGCGCGAACCCTTGAGATACCCCGCATCGATCAGTGCATCGCGGGCATATTTCAGCGCCATCAGCTGATCCGGATCGCCGCCGTCGACGATGTTCGGCAGCACGCCGAACTCGACGGGATTGACCTCCGCCAGTCCGCGCAGGAATCCGCCGCGGGTGGTGTAGGTACGATCATTGGCCAGGGTATTGGCCTTGAAGTACGGGCCGGCCCATTCGGGACCTGCTTCGGTGACGGAGTCCACCATGTCGAGAACGTTCTGCCAGAACACGCGGGCATTGGGTGCGCCTGCGTAACACCCGGCAATACCGATGATGGCGATTTCCAGTGGCGCGCCAGCGCGAACGCTCTTCACGGGAACAGCACGGTCGGCCCCTGTGGTGTCGAGCGACGGATCGGTTGTCGCCGCCACTTTCGGGACTGATGTCTTTTCCCGTGGGCGCTTCATGGAGTCGCCGCGCTCTTCACCAGGTGGACGAAGATCCTGAGCGCGATGAACCCCACGGCGACGAAGATGAAGATCGCGCCAAGCAATGTGCCCGTCCCGACCTTGGACCAATCGCGCCCGCGCTCGCGTCCGCTGCGAATGCCGACGGCGGCGGCGAGAATGTCGCCCAGCAGCCGGAACGAGTTGAGCGGCTTCCGGTGGGGGTCATCAGGCAGGTTCATGGGACTTCTCAGGTAGATGGCGCTGAACGCGGCCGGCCACGGCCTCGCGACGGTGAATCGAGTGTCTTGCGGGCGCCTGCTGCGAGACGCTTGGCGAATCCCGCCAGATCGAGGTCGTGGTGTTTGCCCAGCATCACCGCGCGCTGCTGGATCTCCGGCCAATCAAGCGGCCAGGCGGGATCGCAGAACGCAAGCGCGATGCGGTTCCCGCCGACCGACACTGGCAACACCAGAACCTGCCCGTCGAAGACCCGCGCAATGCTGCGGATCAGAGTGTCGGAGCGGCCGACGGCGCCAACGAGATTGACGATCAGGACGCCGTTCGGACGCAAGCACGCGCGCACCGACGCATAGAAGCGCTCCTCACAGAGCGCGGGCGCAATGCCTTGTTGATCGCAGCCATCGACCAGCACCACATCGGCTGATGGATGAGTCGTTGCAAAATATTCGGCTCCGTCCGCGTGCACGATGCGTAGGCGCGCATTGGGCCGGGGCACCTTGAACAGCGTCGATAGATCGATCACAGCCTGATCGATCTCGACCGTGGTGATGCGCGTGCGCGGAAGCTGGCGGTAACAGAATTTGGTCAAGGACCCGCCGCCAAGCCCGACGATCACGACGTGCTGTGGCTCTGGCTGGAACAGCAGGAATGCCATCATCTTGCGGGTGTAGGCCAAGCTCAGCGCATCGGGTGCCTTGAGACTCATCCGGCTCTGCGTGAAGCGCAGGCCAAAGTGCAGTTGACGGTATTCGCCGTCATCGAGCACGAAGGGTTTGGCGTATTGCCCGTTACGCAGCCTTTTCAGCAGTTGCGGCATCGCGATGGGCTCTGGGGCGGGCTCATTGAGGTAAGCGATGTACCGGCCATCCGGAAAGACCACCGGCACTTCCCAGAACTGCGAGTCCGCCAGGGGATTCGACGGGTCGGAAACGTCGGCAGGATCAATACGGCGGTTGGCAGGTCGCGCAGTCACGGCCTGCCGCCCCCATCGAACGGCTCCTCCGCTTGCTCGTCGATAGTCGCGGGTGCGCCGTCGCAGGCTTTCAGCGCGGCACCGAAGTCCCGGAAATAGCGGCGAGGCCCAGAATGCTTGTGCACGAGTCCGGCGCGCACCAGCTTGCGCAGAACACTGGGCCGGGCCTCGCTCAGCACGACGCGCACCTTGCGACGCTCCAGATTCTGAGTCGCCTCTTCCAGCGTCTGGATGCCGGTGATGTCGATGAACGGTACCCGGTTCAGGCGAATCACGATGCAACGCGGGTCGCTGTGGGTCTGATAGAGCGCGCGCTCGAGATTCTCCACGGCACCGAAGAAGAACGGACCTTCAATCGAATAGACCAGCACATCCGGGGGCAGGTGGGAACGTCCGTTGCTCTGCAGTTCGGCCTGCAAGGCCTTCTCGTCGACTCGCAGCACCTCGACCGCGGAGGCCATGCGACGCAGGAACAACAGCATCGCGAGGATCACGCCCACGTTCACCGCGACCACGAGATCGGAAAAAACAGTTAGCAGAAACGTGATGAGCAGGATGAACACATCCGCTCGCGGCGCGGTCCGAACCATGCGCAGAAAGTGGCGCGCCTCGCTCATGTTCCAGGCGACCACGAACAGGATCGCCGCCAGCGCGCACAACGGTACCAAGGCTGCCAGCGGCGCCAGCAGCATCAGGATCAGCAGCAGGGTCAGAGAATGAACGATGCCTGCGAGCGGACTGGTCGCCCCGTTGCGAAAGTTCGTCGCCGTGCGCGCGATCGCGCCGGTCGCGGCGAATCCACCGAACAGCGGCGTGACCATATTGGCGATGCCCTGGCCGATCAATTCCTGATTCGAGTTATGGCGCGTACCCGCCATGCCATCGGCCACCGCAGCCGACAGCAGAGACTCGATGGCCCCCAGCATCGCGATGGTGAAAGCCGCAGGCAGCAACGCGACCAGCCGATCAAAACTCACGTCCGGGAAGCCCAGATGCGGCAGTCCTTGCGGAATGCCGCCAAAGGCCGTGGCGATGGTCGCGACGTCTTCAGATCCGAAGCTCACCTGGATCAGCGTAGCCACGACCATCGCGAGCAAAGGACCGGGTACCTTCTTCAGTCCGGGAATGCGGGTGCCGTAAATCGCCAGGACCAGGCTCAGCAGGGCCAGTGCCGTCGTGGCGAGATCAAGCTGCGGAAACGACCCCAGCAGGTGCGCCAGTTTTTCGTGGAAGTGCTTCCCGACAACAGCGGGCAAGCCGAAGAACTCTTTCCACTGCCCAATCCAGATGATCACAGCGATGCCGGCAGTGAAGCCCACGATCACCGGATCGGGAATGAAGCGCAGCACCCCGCCGAACTTGGCCACGCCGAGCAGGATGAGGATCACGCCGGCCATGGCGGTCGCCAGCAACAGCCCGTCCACGCCGTGCTGGGACGTGATCCCGGCCAGGATGACGATGAATGCGCCGGTCGGCCCCGCAATCTGGATGCGGCTGCCGCCGAACAGCGATACCACCAGGCCCGCGATGATGGCGGTGTAGATGCCTTGCTCGGGTTTGACGCCCGATGCGATGGCGAAGGCCATGGCCAGCGGCAGCGCCACCACGCCGACGATCACACCAGCAACGATGTTTCGCGCCCATTGATCGCGGCGGAACAGCCCCGCTTTCGCCGCCTCCAGGACCACGATCATCGATCAGGTTCCGCGCTATGATATGTGATGATTATTATCATCCCATATGCATCGTATGAGTGTCACGCGAAACCCGCAGCGATGGCCTCGGCATCCGTTCCGATAGCCGGCCGCCCGAGACGTCGATGGAACGCTTGATCCGGCCAATGCGTGACGACGACATCGCGTCGTGCCTTGAACTTTGGCGCGAGATCGAGGGCATCGTGCTTCGGGATGAATCGGACAATGCGCCGGCACTGGCGACGTTCCTGGTTCGGAATCCCGGCTTGAGTTTCGTCGCCGAAGACGACGCAAAGATCATCGGCAGCATCCTCTGCGGTCACGATGGAAGGCGCGCGCACATCTATCATCTTGCGGTCCGGGAGGGCCTGCGCCGTACCCGGTGCGCGACCGCGTTGTTCAACGCCAGCCTGCAAGCGACCCGGTCGCAGGGCGTCACGCGCTGCCACGCCTACGTGCGCGCCCGCAACCTCACGGCGCTCAAGTTCTGGTCGAGCGTCGGTGCCGCATTGCGGCGCGACATTGACGTCGTGACGCTCAGCGTCGATGTGAACGTCCCAAGGATGTCGTGATGCGGGTGCCCGTTAAAAACTTTGCGAGTGCTCTGGGTGCCTACAACATCCTGATCCACTGGGGGCGACTCGAGTTTCGCTCGGACCTTCTCAGTACGCGGCAGCAAGCGTTCGATGATTTGCGGGAAGGACTCCTCGATCTTCAAGCCGGCGTCGCCGACGATGCCTCGTTTGCAGCCATGGTGCACGCACGATCACTGGTGGATCGAGCCATGGTTCAGTAGAAAATCGGCGGCGATATTGATGGCTGCAACGCGCTCCTCCAGAGATCGCGGGAGACGTTTCAATCTGCGCAATTCAAGGCCGCTCGCGATGGCGGCGAGGCTTCCCAAAACGGTCAGTTCGGCGACAACGCATCCTGACAATTGCAGATTGCAACCTCGATAGCGCAGCGGCGTCGTCGCCAATGTCCCCTGACAGCGGTCGTCGTGGTCGGCCTTGCCCTGGAAACGCCATTCACGCGCCTCGGTGTGGCGGTACATCAATTCTCAGGCTGGCTAGGACAGGTGACTGCGGGCTGATGTGCTGGGCTGCTTGGGATAGACATTATTTCGTCAGAAAATCGGCTAGTCGATGACGTGAGCTCAAGGTGTCGCCGATAGCGGAGAAGGCAGTCTGAGAGTCGCTCTTCCGAAGGTCCCACTGCTGCTCGACGGCCGATGCCGGCAATCTTGGTGGCGCCAGGAGCGTTCGAGCAGCAGGGCGTATTCATCGAAGTCCAGCTGATGCTGTCTCGAAAGTTGAGGCGCCCTTGCACGCACCTCTTCCCAGTTCGGTGGCCACTGCGGCCCCTTGAAAGCCAGCGCGATGTGATTTTCTCCCACGTCGATGTTTACGATGAGCACTCGATCGCCAAACACCCTGGACATGGCACGCAGCGCGGAGGCCTGCAGGGCTGCGGGACCGACGAGATTGGCCACCGCGATTCCCCCGCGACGCAGTCGCCCTGATACGGATGCGTAAAAACTTTCGGTGGTCAGCGCGGGCGCGGTCCCTTCGGTGTCGCAGCCATCGAGCAGGATCACATCTGCCCAATTGTCCGAGCGCGCGAAGTAGTCCGCCGCATCGGCATGGATCAGGTTCGAGCGCGGGCTGGTCTCCGGTATGCAGAAGAGCGGCGCCAACGAAATTACATCCTGATTGACCTCGATCGTCGTCAGTCGCGTGTGTACAAGCTGGCGATGGCAAAACTTGGTGAGGGATCCACCACCCAGGCCGACGATTTCCAGGCGCAACGGGTTTGGCAGGAAAAGCAGGAACGACATCATGGGGTCATCTGACCCATCGCGCAATTCACCACGCTAGAGACACCATATAAAACAATGGGTTACATCGCGTTGTCGTGATAACACCAACAAATTCAAATAGTTATGGTATTGCGCAAAAGCACAGTT
>JBQTHL010000046.1:0-107308 GCA_052389915.1 Panacagrimonas sp. | reverse complement strand
GAAGGCGTCCAACGACAAAGCGGTGGCGGCACTGGCATGCCGCCACCGCTTCAAGCCTGAAACTACTGGATCTTCAAGCAGCCATCAATTGCAGACGATGTCAGCGTGTGAAGAGGCAACCACCACGTTGACCAGATCGTCCCCGCCGATCAGCGCGACCAGCGGATTCGGCACGATGACGTGAATTGCATTCACCGTGATCGATCCCGGACTTTCAATCCGCTCGTTGACGAGAATCTTGCCGCCGAGTATCGGAATCTCGAAATTCACGGTTCCGTTCAGCACGATCGGCCCGCCGTTCACATTGAGGTTGAGAATTTCCGAAGTGCCCGATGTCGTTGCAACGTTATTCGCATCGCATTCCGCAGTTGCAGTCGTGGAAATGACATCGGCAGTGACACCGAGCCCCAAGAGGAGCAGGCCCAACTTCTCGACCGAGGCCTTCGCGAAGCTCTTCTCTCCAGCCGCTTCAACCGTGGCCTCACCCGTAAGCGAAGAAAGCAAGGGCAGCAAGGGAACATCGACGATGGGTCCGCCGAAAGAACCACCCGAACTCGGAATGGCACCGGTGTCGCCCAGGGCGACATTGACCAAGCCCAGCACACTGGCCTTGAGCACCGTCGCTTGGCCGCTATACAGATTCGACGCACCATCGTCGATCGTGAACAGCGCATAGACCCAGAAGATCGAGTCGGGGAGATTGCCGCCGAACGGTGTCGAATTGGCTTGCGACAGCAATTGCACGCCGACGCTGGTGCTGCCCGCCGGTATCGAAATCGTAATCGTATCGACGTCCGCGCCGTTGCCGTTTGAAGCGTCGAGGCTGTTGTCGATCGTCTGAACGACCGCGCCGTTTACCTTGATCACGACGGTATCCGGACGCGAGGCTTCTGCATCGCCGACAAACAAGCTGAGTTTCGCTGTTCGATTCTTGGTCGAAACCGGGAACGTAAATACTTTCTCGACCGTCGATTTCTGAGGCGGAGCAAACGGTCCGAACGCGAGATCGACCCCATCTACCAACTTCGCTGCCTTAGGCGCAACGAGCGAACAATGAACTTCGGCCGTAGACGACGCCAGGACGATGTCTGCGACCTTGCCGATTCCGAGGAGTCCGCCGAGAAGCTTGTTTACCAGCGGAGTCGTGACGTGCAGGCCATTGACCGTAATGCTGCCGTTACCGCCAGAGACGGACTTGATCTGCTCGTTCGCAACAACCTTCACCAGCCCGAGGTTCAGTACCACTTTATTGGGGTTGAAGTTGAGCGGCAGCTTCAAGAGCTTCAGCACCTTCAAGTCGAGGAACTTCGAGCTTCCGCTGACGGTCGCGGACCCGTCTGCCTCGCACTCCGCGATCGCCTTGGAATTGATCACTTTCGCCGAAATCACGCCGCCGAGAATGGTCAACTTGGTACCGTCGATGGCGGCCTTGGAGATCACACCACCATCCATCCCGACAGTGGATGCGCTTACCGTCTTCGAAGCCAGCAAGCCAGGAATGGGCACGTTCAGCACCGGTGCCGGTTCGAGGGTGCCACCGGTCGGAGGAAGCGGGCCGGTGTCCACGACCGTGACTGGAATCTTCTTTAGAATCTGTACCTTGGCGCCGATCGCCCGACCACCGTAACTGACGAGGGGCTGGTCGTACACAACAATGATCGATGCCGCCTGCGTCACCGCGCTGGAACGGGTTACCTCGAGAAGATTGGTGCCCGCCTTGATGACGTTGAGAGAGGAGATATCGAGCCTGTAGGCTCGGCTCGAAGGATTCAGGCCCGGGATCGGGCCACCGATCAGGGAGCCGACAACGGGCCCCGCAAATCCGTCACCGACCAGCGACACCTGATTTTCGAGGCCTTCGGGAGCCGCGAGCGGACCACGGCCCTCCCAGTACAGGATCACCTGCTTGACCGTCGCGTTCAGCGGCAGGTTCACCGAAATGACACCGCTGCCAGTAGCGACCAGACCCGTGCCTGCCGCAACCGTTTCAGCCCCAGCTTGCAGCGTAAGTCCGACAGGCGCACCCAGTTCCTCGGTGCCGTTGGCCATCGAAACAGCAGGAGCGAAGCCGAGGCAGATTGCCAGCCCTCCCCCGACGATCGACCGGTGAACCGTCTTCAACAGCGTACTTGTTTTCATGCGAGCCACTCCTAAGTTGAACCAATACCGATATTTCGGAAACTAAGCACCATCGGGGAAGCGGGTGCTGTCAGACCGCCAGATTACGACCGTTGATCGGATACCGCGAACTGCCGACCCGTTCATATGCGTGGAGCTTCTTTAACGACTAAAACCGTATCCCACGACGCGTGCCAGAGCAATCACGTGAACATGAAATTCTGCTGAAGGCCTTGTTACAACCAGACCTAGTTCTCACTTAAGTGCCATTTCGCGCCAATTCGGTTCACCGCGACGGCAAAACGGGCAGCTTTACGGAAGAGCGCCTGCAGTGCAGTCGCGCTTTTATCGACGTCTCTTATTGCAGGATCGACAATGAGGCTTAGGCAATTTGCCCGCATGCCATTTGAAAACTGGATCGCTCACATGCCGTTAATGCGACATTGACGCAAGATGAGGGGTTGCTTACCCGTCAAGGCTCACCAAATTCATGAGGCGTGTATGACTTCACTTCGCGCCCGACTGCTGGCCGCTGCTTCCGTGGTGCTTGCCGCTTTTTTTGTATTGACCGCAGTGGTACTGGACAGCGCCTTCCGCGATAGCACCTTGCAAGCCCAAAGAGACAAGCTGGAAGGCCTGGTATACGCCTTGCTTGCGGCGGCGCGAACGACGCCGGAAGGTGGCCTAACCGTGGCACCTGATGACATTTCCGACAGGCGGTTGGTCCAACCCGCCAGTGGGCTGCAGGCGGTCCTTTTCGATGAACAGGGTCAGGTCGCATGGACTTCGACCGACTTTCTGGAGATGTCGGCCCCCCCTATCCCCGAAGTCGGACAATGGCTGTTCGAGCAGCATTCGCGGCCGTCGGCCTTCGCGTTGAGCTATGGATTGCGCTGGATCGACCTTGCTGACGACCCCGAGCGCTACACCTTTGTCGTAATTGAGGATGCAACCAGCTTCAACCGCCAGTTGAATACATTCCGGCGAGAATTGTGGTTGTGGCTGGCGGCTGCGGCTGCAGGCCTCTTACTGGTGCAGTACCTGGTCCTCCGATGGGGGCTGGCGCCTTTGCGCCGACTGGTCGGTGAGTTGCATTCGATCGAACGCGGCGACCGAGCCGAGATCCAGACCGATTATCCCGACGAGTTGCTACCGCTGGCGCTGGGTCTGAACGCGATGATCCGCAGCGAGCGCAATCAACAGACCCGCTACCGTCACGCCCTTGGCGACCTGGCCCACAGCCTGAAGACACCGCTCGCGGTCATTCGCGGTATCTCCGACGAACCGCGTGCGCCGGAGGAGTTGCGCCAGCCGCTACGCGAACAGGTCGGGATCATGCAACAGATCACCGACTACCAACTGCGCAAGGCTGCTACCGCAGGACGCCGTGCGCTTGCGGAACCCGTCGCACCCGCCCCCATCGCCGAAAAAATCGGGCACGCGCTCGGCAAGGTGTACGCCGACCGGCATGTGCGTTTCGAATACCACGCACCTGCACAGTTCAAGATGCGCGCGGATGGCGGCGATCTGTTCGAGCTGTTGGGCAATCTGCTCGACAATGCCTGCAAGTACGGGGCACGCAGAGTGGACGTCCGATTTTCGCGCAACGGTCCAAACAACCTCATTCAGATCGACGACGATGGACCCGGCTTTCCCGCGGAAGCCGACGACCTTCTGACCCGGGGCGTTCGCGCGGATACCCAGAAACCGGGTCAGGGCATCGGGCTTGCCGCGGTGTTTGAGGTGGTCAAAGCCTACGAGGGTCGCATCGAACTGGGCCGCTCGCGCTGGAACGGCGCCCGCGTGTCGCTCTGGTTGCCGATCTGAAAGTTAAAGGGATTGCAGAAACGCGAGCAGCGCCTGGCGATCCGATTTCGGCATCAGCCGGAATCGCTCTTTCGATGATTCGGCTTCTCCGCCATGCCAGAGAATGGCTTCTGCCAGCCCGCGCGCTCGTCCGTCGTGCAACAGCAATTCATGCCCGTTGACCGTTCGTATCAGGCCGATTCCCCATAGCGGTGGCGTGCGCCATTCGCGTCCGGTGGCTTCGAAATCAGGTCGGCCGTCGGCCAGGCCTTCGCCCATGTCGTGGAGCAGCAGGTCGGTGAACGGATGAATCGTCTGGTGTGCGACGGCGGATAATTCGTGCGGCCCGGTTTTCGCCGTTGTAGCGTGACATGCGGCGCAGCCCGCTTCCGCGAAAACCGCCTCGCCGCGGACCACGGACCGATCCCGGCCTTCACGTCGGTGCGGCACCGCCAGCGATCTCGAATAGAGCAACAGCTTGCCCAGAAAAGCGTCGGACATCTCGGGATCTCCGCCGTGGGCTGATTCGCGGCAAGCCTTCTGCGCGGCAGCACAAGCAACCGCACGATTGAGCGACGTCGTGATGCCGATGTCGCCGGCCGCAGCATCGGCCACTTGCTGACGAAGGCTCGGCTGATTGGCCTTCCATCCAAACCGGCCGATCGCGGTCGTCTCGCGGGCCCTGTCCCAAACACGATTCACGCGACCGGAAATGCCGTCACCGTCGCTATCGTCCGGATCGGCCATCGCCAGCATCGAAGACTCGGGCACGGCTTCCAGCAGGCCCAGCCCGATCATGCCCTGCGCCACCCGCGGGGAAATCGACACGTCCTGGCCCAAAGGGCCATAGCCGTGATCGGCGAACGAGATTCGCGGGCGCCGCAACACATACGCCTCGCCGTCGGAATACTTCCCCTCGATCTCTTCCCAACTCAACACCACACGCGCTTCCGGCGCAACGCTCGGGATGGCGCGGTCCTGAATCTGGTCACCGTAAACGGGATGCGGGTTCGGTCCGCCGTGCGGAGCTTTCCCTGGCACGGAAATCCGGACCAGCATCGATTCCATCGGCTCGTCCGGTTCCGGTGGGCGACCGCGACCGTCGCGGACATGGCAACCGGAGCAGGACACACGATTAAACAACGGGCCCAGGCCATCGAAGGTCACGGTCGAACTGCCGGTCAGAACCCAGTTGGTGTTGAACAGCCGGTTGCCGAAAGAGAAGTCGCGCAACTGGCGGGCGTCGAGATTGGGTGCCGGCAAAGAGAACGCAGCCTGTCCTGCAGCGGGGCGCCCGGTTTCGCCTCCCAGTCTTTCGCCGATAGGTGTCGCAGAACTCGTTGCGACGGCTCCTGCAATGAGCATCCCGACAAGCACAAGCATCATCCGGTTGCGAGGTCCAGTCCCGGGACGATGACGAGCACGCCCAGCCTCTTCCCCACAGCCGCCAATTGAGCGCCCAGTGCCTGCAACGCCGTCACCGCCGCTTCCGCGCGCTGCCGCGGCGGACTGCCCGGAGGTGCTCGCAGAATGATCTCGAACGGTTGATCCATCAGCGCCAGGGCCGCAAGCGCTTGCGTGAACAAGTCGTCGGTGCGGGTCGCCAGCGATGGATCGATCTTCACGACCAGGGCGCGCAGGCTGTCCTCCGCCATCGCATCGCCGGTGCTTCCAAACCAGACGTTGCGCGCGCCCCTCAGATCGTAGAGATGATCCTGGTGCGTGGTGTCGGAGAAGCAACTGTGCTCGTCTTCCTGGTCGCCGCTGTCCAGCGCCACCGACAGCCGTTCCGCCGCCAGTTCGTGACCGACCAGGTTGGCAACCCCGTTGACCGCGCGACCGAGCGCCTCGCGCGACTCCAGCGCGAGGAAACGACGGCGATAGTTGTCGGCGTCCGGAGCCCAAGCCGATTCGAGGCCGCGCAGATCCTGCACCAGCATCTCCGTCACCGTGGACAGATACAGCCGCCGCCGGTCGCGGTCCGCGGCTCCTGGCAGATAATCGGTGTGCGGCCTGTCGCCGGGCCCGGAAGGATTGAAATCCTGTCCCCACAGCAGAAACTCGATGGCGTGCCAACCGGTAGTCACATCGGCCTCGTCGCTGACCTGATCGTGCGCCATGATCGATTCGCGACTCAGCGGAATCGACGAGTCCCACACGATCCCGGCGTGCGGCTGACCCTTCACCGCATCGACGAACGCCTCGTTGAGCGGCCAGGCGTTGATATGCGGCTCGGGGCCGGAATCGCCGTTGGCGGCCACGTCGATAGGCCCGTCATAGAACCGGAATACTTCAGTGACCAGATAAGAAGGACGCGCCGCGACCCAACTCGCGCGTGCCGCTTTCAAGGTATCGGCGGACGGTGCGTCCAGGAATTGCCGGATGGCGACCTGCATCTGCGCTGCTGCGATCGCCGCATCGCGGTAGCTGGCGAGAACCAGCCGTGCATAGTTCTCGACCTGCGCACGAACATCGAACGCGAACGTCTGCGGATCGTTCGAAAGCAGACGATACGAGGACGGCGCCTCGCCGGCCTCCCCACCCTCGCCGCCCTGCGCGAGCATCCAGCCAACGCGAACGCCTTCGAGTTGCGCGGCCGGTTCCGCGTGCACGGCCGCCGTGGCAGCGATGCAACCGAGGCCGCCCGCACGGGCCCAGCGCTTGATCGGGTTCATGAGTATCAGGACACCTTAGTTCGAACTTGATTCGCAATATGCTTTGGCCACGCTTTTTGCTCAGGCCCGGGGCTCGGAGGCCGGCGCAATCGAGCGCTCCCAATTTTCGCGGGCTTCCACCGGGCGCATCAGGCCCTCTTGCGCCGCGCTCGCAATGAGCCGGCCGGAGGTGTCGAAAATCATGCCGCGCGACAGACCTCGCGCCGACTGCGCAGCATGCGAGTCGGTGACATACAGCAACCACTCGTCGCTGCGCGCCTGACGATGAAACCACAGCGCGTGATCGATGCTCGCCACGATCATGTTTCGCTCGAACCAGCGCCGGCCATACGGACGCAGCGCAGCGCCGAGCAGACCCCAGTCGCTGGCGTACGCGAGCACGCAACGGTGCAGCCACGGATCGTCTGGCAGACGCGCCGTCGCACGAAACCACATCGCACCGCGCGTATCGCGCTTGAACGGGCGCAGTGGATTCACCGGGTCGATCGGCCGGAACTCGATGAAGAAATTCGCCGTGAGCGCGGCGCGCGCCTCATCCGTGATGTTCGGCTCCTGGTCGATCCATTCGCGCGCCAGCTCGTGCCAGGGCTTGAGCGATTCCGGCGGCGGCACCTCGGGCATCGTCACCTGATGCTCGAAACCGGGCTCGTCGTTGTGGAACGAGGCCATCATCGACAGGATCGGCCGGCCGTACTGAATCGCCTGCACGCGGCGCGAGGAAAAAGACTTGCCGTCGCGCAGCCGGTCCACCTCGTACACCACCGGCAGCGTCATGTCGCCCGGCAGCAGGAAATACGCATGCAGGGAGTGCGGCTCGCGCCCTTCCACCGTGTGACTGGCCGCCACCATGGCCTGACCGATGATCTGTCCGCCGTACATGCTGCGTCCTCCCAGGTCACGCGACGGGCCGCGAAACAGATTCAGCTCCAGCCGCTCCAAGCTGAGCACCTCGACAAGATCTTGCAGCAACGATTCCATGTTCAGGGTTCACTCGTTCGATAATGCCGACAGCGTAAGCGCTCCCCGCTTAACCGACCAAACGAGGCCTGCATGCGAATTGGAACGTGGAACGTCAACTCTCTTCGCGTGCGCCTGCCGCACTTGCTGGACTGGCTCGCCACCGACCCGGTGGACGTGCTCGGCATTCAGGAAATCAAGATGCAGGACGAGCAGTTTCCGCATGCGGAACTCGCCGCAGCCGGATGGAATGCCGTCTGCAACGGCCAGAAGACCTACAACGGCGTGGCGCTGCTTTCACGCCAGCCTATCGAAGACGTCTCGCGCGACATCCCGGGATTTGCCGACGAGCAGAAACGCGTCGTCGCGGCCACCGTGGCGGGCGTGCGCGTGATCTGCGTGTATGTGGTCAACGGACAGGCCGTCGGCTCCGAGAAATACGCGTACAAGCTGCGCTGGCTGTCGGCCCTGCGCGACTATCTGTTCAACGAAGCCGAGCAGCATCCGCGACTCGCCGTGGTCGGCGACTACAACATCGCGCCTGCGCCGGAAGACACGCACGATCCCGCTGTCTGGGAAGGCAACATCCTGTGCAGCGAACCGGAACGTGCGCAGTTTCGCTCGATTCTCGATCTGGACCTGGGCGATTGCCTGGCCCTGCAGCGGCCGACCGGCACGCGCTTCACCTGGTGGGATTACCGGCAGGCCGCGTTCCGGCGCGATCTGGGTTTGCGCATCGACCATGTGCTGGCGTCGGCGCCGCTCATGAACGAATTGCGTGAGTGCCGTATCCACCTCGAACCGCGCCGACTGGAACGACCGTCCGACCATGCCCCGGTGGTCGTTACCTTCGGCTCGACCTGACAGCCGAGTTCTCCCGTGACGCAGTTCGCGGAATTCTTCCGGACGGACCTTCTGGTGCCTTCCGGAGTCTCATTCCCGGGCCTATAGTCGGCCCGGACCGGTTCACCATCGAACCGGCGACAACTCCAGAACGGTGATGCTTCGGCAAAGACGCAACCATTACGATGTGACCAACCGGGTGCGAATTTCCCACCCCGGTGACGTCGCTGCGGCCGTGTTGCCGATGTTGTCGAGTTTGTATCCGGGACTCGATCTGGACCCGCTGCGTAAGGCTTACAGAACTTTTACCCAGCTATACGTCGGCGAACTTCCCGGGTATGTGGGCTGCGATACCTGGTATCACGACGCCCAGCACAGTCTCGATTGCTCGCTCGCAGTGGCGCGCCTGCTCGACGGCCACGAACGCAGCGTCGAACCAGAGCAGCGGCTCGGACCGCGACGCGCGGTTCTGGGCATCGTCATCGCGCTCTTTCACGATGCCGGTTACGTGCGCAGCACACGTGACGCCGCTCACAACGGCGCGGAATACACGCTCAGCCACGTCCGCCGCAGCGGCGATTTTCTTGCCGGGTTTCTGCCGACCGTCGGCTACGCGGCGGAAGCCGCGCTGGCGCAGGAAGTGGTGCATTTCACCGGCTGGGAAATGCCCCTGAACGATATCCGGGTGTCGGACCCCAAGGATCGCATGCTCGGCTTTATGCTCGGCACGGCGGATCTGCTGGCACAGACCGCAGACCGCTGTTACCTGGAAAAATGCCGGGACTATCTGTTCCGCGAATTCGAGGTCGCGGGTCTGGCTGGCACGGGCAAGACAGACACTCGCTACCCGACGGTGGAGTCCCTGCTTCAGAACACGCCGGACTTCAATCGGCAACTTTGGCGGGAGCGCCTGGATGGGTACTTCGGGTCCGCATACCGTTACATGGACAAGCACTTTGGTGGCGGCAACCCTTACGTGGAACAGATTCAGCAGCATCTCGCCTTGATCGCGAAACTCGGCTCGAAGCACCAGTTCCAGAAACTCAAGCGACGGCCGCGTCGCATCGACGCCCAGGCCCTTCGCCAATTACTAGGCTTGAAGGTATCGAAGTGTCGCGCGCGAAGGGTAGCGAATCCGTCGGCGAGCGCGCCGACGCACTGAGAAGCCGTTGCAGTTTGTTAGGAGCGCTCCCCGCATCGCGTGTAGGAGCCTTCAGCGCGGGGGCGCCGTTACGGGTCGCCCAATGAGCGCGCTCCAACGGCAAACCGTGAGACCTCGGCCACCCCTCAGGGCTCGATAAACACCGGAACGGAGAGGCGGACGGCGCGTCCACCTGGAGGCGGCGGCAGCGGAACCGCCCGGGCAACCAACTCCAGTGCTTCGACATCCAGTTCGGGAAAACCCGAGGCTTGTACCAGCTCCAATCCGGCGATCTCGCCGACTGGCGACACCGTGAACGCGACGACAGCGCGCGCCGTCCGATCCGATCCCGCCAGCACGTCGCGTCGATACCCTGCCAGATGCACGCGGAGCCGTGCGAAATACGTGTCGCGCCCGCCGCCGCCGACCTGCGCTGCGCGCTGCCCCGGTTTTTTTTCCGGCAGTCCGGAAACATCCGTCGGCAAGGCCACTGCGGGCACCAGCACAGCGTTCGGCTCCGGCGCCGTTTCAATTCGCGCAACGGTGAACGGGGACGCGGTGGCCAGGCGCCAGTCTTCCTCGTCCATCCCCACCCCTGGCAGGTTCAGACCGATGCCGATCCCCGCGGAATCCTGCGGCAAGGGCTTCAGCGCGAGCACCAGAGCGATCAACAGGTGAACCCCCACAGCTACGTAGAGCGCAAGCGCGGCACGCGGAATCTGCATCAGTGAGCGTCGGCTGCGAGCAGGCGCACGCGGTCCACGCCGGCGGCACGCAGAACTCCGAGAATGGCCACCAGCCCTTGCGCATCGGCCGCGGCGTCGGCCTTTACTTGCAGCGTCTCGCCAGGATGCTGCGCGCGCCACGACGCTGCCTGTTCGGCAAGTTCGGCGGGGGAGAAGATTTCGCCTCCCAGGGCGAGTTGTCCGTCTGCGCTCACCAGCAGACTGCGCCGATCGTTGTCCGCCGTGCTGAGCCGGCTTGAACGCGCCGGCTGCACGTCCAGCGCTTCGGGTGCGGAAACCGCGCCCACCAGCATGAAGAACATCATCAGCAGGAACACCACGTTGATCAGCGGCAGCATCTCGTCGCCACGCACGGAGCGCGATGCCGGACGTGGCAGCTTCACGACGTGCGCTCCGGGTTGCCCAAAGAAATGTGCGCGCCGGTGATTCGAAGCGCATCGACAAGGTCGATCAGCTCTTGCATCGTCACGCTGCGGCCCGGCACCACGACGACAGGTGCGCCCTGCCCCGAGCCGACGATCCTCTCGATCAGCGCTTCGCGCGAGACCGCAGCACCGGCCACGCGCAGCGCGCCGTCTGCAAGCATTACGACGACGAGCGGCCTTGCGCTTGTCGGCGCCGGAGTTGCGGAAACGGCGGAGAGTTCCACCGGCAACGCGCGCCACTCCAGGTGGTGCGAAGCCAGCATGAAGAAGAACAACAGGATGAACACCACGTCCACCAAAGACGTCAACGGGATGGCGGCGCGACGCGGCACAGGCGAAGGCAGCCGCATCGATCAGGCACCCGGGCGCGGCGAGGTCAGCAGGCGCGTCAGGGCGGACTCCATGGCCTGTTGCAAACGCTCGACCCTGCGCTCGAAGTAATGCACCGCGGCGACAGTTGGGATCGCGATGATCAAGCCGGCCGCGGTGGTCAGCAGCGCCTGCCAGATGCCACCGGACAGAATCGAAGGCTCGACCCTGTCGCCCGCGGCCTGCAGCGCCTGAAACGCGTCGATCATGCCGAGCACCGTGCCCAGCAGCCCCAGCAGCGGCGCGAGGCTGCCGATGAGGTCCAGCGTGCGCAAATGGGTGCGGGCCTGCTCCAGATGCTCGGTTGCCTTGCGTTCGATTCGCTCACGCACCTGAGATTCGGCCAGGCGCGAGTCGCGCAACGTGTCCAGCGCATGAGCGAGTACGGCAGCCAGCGGCGAAGGCGAAGGCGCGAGCAGCGCGATGGCCTGATCGGCCTGCCCGCGTTCCCAGGCCGAAAGCGCGGGCGCGAGGAAGTCACTGGCTTCGAGCTTGCGTTCCGAAAAGTCCCAGAGTTTGACGATGACCAGGGTGAGAGAAGCAACCGACATCAGCGCCAGCACCCACATCGCCGGCCCACCCAGTTGCAGCCATGCGAATGCGGCGTTCATCGTCTAGGGGGCGCGCTGCACCCGCGCCGAGCCGATTCCGCGCGGATCGGCCGCGGCATCCACGATACCCGTCTCAGGATTCCAGATCACTGCATGCATGTTGCCGTAGGTCGAGGTCAGCGGCTTGAGCGTGTGGCCCATCCGCTTGAGTTGCGCCTGCATCTTTTCGTCGAACGCGCCGGGCTCGAATTGGACTTCGTCAGGCAGGTATTGATGGTGAAAGCGCGGCAACGCCACGATGGCCGCGGCGTCTGCACCCTGCGTCCACGCCAGCAGTCCGTTCAGAACCATGGTGATAATGCGGCTGCCGCCCGGCGTGCCGAGGATGAGCACTCCTTTCGGACCTTCGACGAAAGTCGGACTCATCGACGACAGCGGCCGCTTGAGAGGCTGGACCCTGTTGGGAACCGAACCGATCAGGCCGTAGGCGTTCGAAGCCGTGACGCTGGCGGCGAAGTCGTCCATCTCGTCGTTGAGCAGCACGCCCGTGCCCGGCGCGATGAAGCCGGAGCCGAAAGGCAGATTGATCGACAGCGTGCCGGCGACACGATTGCCTTCCGCATCGATCACCGAGAAGTGCGTGGTCTGGAATCCTTCGGGCGAGGGTTTTGAAGGCGCCAGACTCGCGCTCGGCGTCGCACGGCTACGGTCGATCCCCGCCGCGAGAACGCGGGCGTACGTCGTCGAGAGCAATTGCCAACCCGGCACGAACACGAAATCCGGATCACCCAGATAGGTCGCGCGGTCGCGATAGGCGCGCCGCAGCGATTCGATCACCAGATGCTTCGACTCTGCGCCCGCATCGCCGCGCCAGCCCATCGCTTCGAGCTGGCCCAGGGTCGTGCCCAGCGTGATGCCGCCGGCCGACGGTGGCGGCGCGGACACGATGCGTACGTCGCGGAAGTGCATGATTGCGGGCCGGCGCTCCACCACCCGGTAGCGGCGCAAGTCCTCGAGATCCCAGATGCCGCCGCCAGCTTTCGCGCCTGCGACCAGGGCCGTGGCGGTGTCTCCTTCGTAGAAGCCACGAGCGCCAGACGCGGCGATGCGCTCCAGAGTGCGCGCCAGGTCAGGCTGCACGATGCGCTCGCCGATTCGCGGCGCGCGTCCCTGAATCGCAAACACGCGCTGCCCTTCTCCCGCCAGGCGCGGCCACTGCCGCTCAAAGGCTTCGGCGAGCTTGTCGTCGCAGGCGAAACCATCGCGCGCCGCACGGATCGCGGGCTGGAGCGAACGCGCCAGCGGCAGACGTCCGTAATGAAGCGCGAGATGTTCGAGCGCCGCAGGTTCGCCGGGAATACCCGCGGACAGCGCGCCGTCGCGCGAAGCCTTGTCCACCGCCTTACCGGCAGCGTCCTGGTACATGCGCTCGTTGGCTGCTGCGGGCGCGGTCTCGCGGCCATCGATGAAGGTCTGGAAACCATCGGACGCGCGATGCAGCAGCCAGAAACCACCGCCGCCCAGGCCCGAACCGGTGGGCTCGACCACGGCCAGCGTGCTGCTTACCGCAATGGAGGCGTCGAAGGCGTTACCACCGGCGGCCAGCATTTCCATTCCTGCCTCGGTCGCCAGCGGATGCGCGCTGGAGATCGCGTGCGCGCCAGGCTTGTCCGCGGCTGGCGCAGCGAGCGAAATCCAGAGCAGCGCCGCGAGCAGCCATCGCGTCAGCGACCCAGCCGGAAAAAAACTCATGCCGTCGAGCCGCTCAGCCGAAAAAGCTTCTCGCGCAACTGCTCGGTTGTTTCGACATGCGCAGGGTCCAGCGGGATGCAGTGCACCGGGCAGACCTCCACGCATTGCGGCACCTCGAAATGCCCGACGCATTCGGTGCAGCGCGCCGGGTCGATCTGGTAAATCTCCACGCCCTGGAAGATCGCCTGGTTCGGGCACACCGGCTCGCAGACATCGCAGTTGATGCACTCCTCGGTGATCTTCAGGGCCATGAGTTTGGGTCTGCGCCTCAAGCATCTTCGCGCGCCGAGGCGATGAGTTCGCGCAACGCGCGATAACCCTCCACCAGCCGCGGACCCGGCCGACCCAGCCAGGCTTCGGTCACGGCGTGTATGCGGTCCATCCGTACCGCGGGCACCGCGTCCCAACCCGGACGGCGTCGCACGATCTCGGGACGATAGTTGTGCAGCGGCACGCCACACCAGGCCATGACCACGATGTCCGGCGCCTGCTCGATCACCTGCTCGTCGGTCATCGGCACGCTCTTGCCCGGCACGTCGCGCCAGGGATTGCGGCCGCCGGCGAGTTCGATCAGGTCCGTGGCCCAGGAGTCGCGCGACGGTGCGATCACGGGCTTCGGCCACCACTCGATCAGCACCTTGGGTGCGTCGGCCTTCGCTTCGATTGCCGGCATCGCGGCCTGCATCTCGGCAATCAGTTGCTCGCCGCGCGCAGCCACGTTCAAGGCTTCCGCGATGCGCCGGATATCGTCGTACACATCGGCCAGTGAGATCGGCTCGCACACCAGGGTCGGCATCCCGACCGCCATCAATTGATCGACCAGGGTTTCATGACCCGGCAAGGTTCGCGAGCTGAGCACCAGGTCGGGCTTGAGTTGCTGCACCGCCTCCACGTCCAGCGTCAGATCGCGCCCGAGCTTGGGCAAGGGCGCGACGACCTCGACCGGAAAATCCGAATCCTGATCGACACCGATCAGAAAGTGCGCGCAACCCAGCGCGCACACGATCTCGGTGTTGGAGCAGGTATGCGAGACGACGCGCATCAGGGCAGCTTTCTTCCGAAGCGTGCGAGCAGCGCCGGAATCACTGCCTTGGGCACCAGCTTTTCGACCGGCGCGCCGAGCCCTGCGAGTTCGCGCACGAGACTCGACGAAAGGTGCGCGTATTCCGGCGAAGGCGTGAGCATGATGGTGTCGAGCTGCGGGTAGAGATCGCGGTTCATCACCGCCATCTGCTTTTCGTAGTCCACGTCGCCGACGGTGCGCACGCCGCGCACCAGCACGGTCACGCCGTTGTCGCGCGCAAAGTCCACGACGAGTCCCGAGAAGCCCATGACTTCCACGTTCTTCAGGTCGCGGGTGGCCTCGCGGATCAGATCGCAGCGTTCCTCCAGCGAGAACTTGGGATTCTTCGCTACGTTGGAACCCACCGCGACGATCAGCTTGGCGAACATGCGCGCGGCGCGATGCATGATGTCGTCGTGTCCGAGCGTGATCGGATCGAAGGTGCCCGAGTACGCGGCGACGACTTTCATGACGGCACTCCCTGCGTGTAGGTGATGAGGCCAAAGCTTACCTGACCGGCTTGTTTCTCCCGCAGCCACTCGTAGCCCTGCGGCAGTTCGAGCCGGGCGCTCGCGGGCCATTCGACGTAAATACGGTTGTCAGACTTGAGCAAGCCACGGATCGCGCCGAGGACCGGACTCAGTAGCTCGGCGGCATAGGGTGGATCGAGGAAGACGATCTCGTAAGGCTCCGCCTTTACGTGCCGTTCGATCCAGCGCTGCGCATCGGCGTGAAACACCGCGCCGCGATCCGCGACTTCGAACTTCTGCAAGGCTGCGCGGATGGCACCCGCCGGCGCCGCCGCTTGCTCGACAAAATCCGCATGCGACGCGCCGCGCGACAAGGCTTCCAGGCCCAGCGCTCCGCTGCCCGCAAACAGATCGAGGCAGCGCGCGCCCGCTATGCGCGGCGCCAGCCAGTCGAACAAGGTCTGGCGTACCCGGTCGGGTGTCGGGCGCACGCCGGCCTGTGCGTCGAACTCGATGAGCCGGCTGCGCCAGGCCCCGCCGACGATGCGCAGTTGTCCGGGTCTGCGCGTCTTCATGTGCTTGCCGTGCCGAATTTCGCGCGCAGCCGACGGTGCCGATGCCGGAAAAGCATGCGGACGAACCCGTGCAGGACCAGCGCCAGAATCGACACGCGCGGCTGAAATTCGAGCTCGTCGCTGACCCGACAGCCGGCATCGATCACGAGCACGCGACGCCGGTGGATCCAGACGCGCTGGGTCCAAGAAGAGGAACGCTCATCGAATCCCTCGCCCGGATACAGGCGCTCGAGCCTGAGCGAATGGCGATCCACGGGCACGCATCCAAACAGCATCAGCCAGCTTCTGAATAACACCTTGTTCGGAGCAAATGCCGCGCTTTCGAGATTCGACAGCTCCGGCGGATACGTCATGCACATCAAGGGCATCAACTCGTCATTGACCCCGTTCATGGTCGACACCGCGGCCCACACTGTCTCCGCCGGCGTCGCCAGATCGCTGGCAAACGCAAGCTTGCGCATCAGCCCTGCGTACCGCCCACGGTCAGGCCATCGATCTTCAAGGTCGGCTGGCCCACGCCCACCGGTACGCTCTGCCCGTCCTTGCCGCAGATGCCGATGCCGGCGTCGAGCTTCAAATCGGTGCCCACCATCGAAACGCGCGTCAGCACCTCCGGCCCATTGCCGATCAGGGTCGCGCCCTTGATGGGTCGCGTGATCTTGCCGTTCTCGATCAGGTACGCCTCCGAGGCAGAGAACACGAAGCTGCCCGAAGTGATGTCAACCTGGCCTCCGCCGAAGCTCACCGCGTACACGCCGCGCGGCACGCTGGCGATGATTTCCGCCGGATCGTGCGGCCCGGCCAGCATGTAGGTATTGGTCATGCGCGGCATGACCAGGCTGGCGAAGGACTCGCGGCGGCCGTTGCCGGTGGTCGCCGTCTTCATCAGGCGCGCGTTGATCGAGTCCTGCATGTAGCCGGAGAGCCGGCCATTCTCGATCAGCCGCGTGCAATTGCTGGTGTTGCCCTCGTCATCGAGATTGAGCGAGCCGCGGCGACCCGGCAAGGTGCCGTCATCGACCACCGTGCAAAGCTCGGAGGCGACGCGCTCGCCGATGCGGCCGGAAAATGCCGAGGTGCCCTTGCGGTTGAAGTCGCCTTCCAGCCCGTGGCCGATGGCCTCGTGCAACAGGATTCCGGGCCAGCCCGGGCCGAGCACCACTGTCATCGAACCGGCCGGAGCGGATTCGGAATCGAGCAGCACCAGCGCCTGGCGCACGGCTTCGCGGGCGTAGCTCTCCGGAAGGTCCTTGGAGAAGTAATCGAGTTCGGCGCGTGCGCCGCCGCCCACATGGGCCTGTTCGCGACGTCCATTCTGCTCGACGATCACCGTCACATCCATGCGTACCAGCGGGCGCACGTCCGCGGCACGACGACCGTCCGCGCGCACGATCATCACCACTTCGTATTGCGCGGCCAGCGAGCACATCACCTGCTTGACCCGGGGATCGGCTGCACGCGCCGCAGCGTCTGCGCGTCGCAGCAAGGCGAGCTTGGCGGGAGCATCGGCCGAGGCCGGCGGATCGACCGGCGGGTACAGCCCGCGACCTTCGACGATGCGATGCGGAGCCTGCGTTGCGCTGCGCGTATCGCTGGCGATCGCGCGAGCGGCGGCGGCGGCATCGACGAGCGCATCCAAACTGATGTCCTCGGAATAGGCCAGACCCTGCTTTTCGCCCGAGATGGCGCGCACGCCGACGCCCTGCTCCACCGAGTGGCTGCCGGACTTGACGATGCCTTCTTCCAGCGACCAGTTCTCGGTGCGCGAATACTGGAAATACAGATCTGCGTCCTCGGCGCCAGAAGCCAAGGCCTCGCCGAGCACGCGGTCCAGATGACCTTCGTCCAGCCCGACGGGAGTGAGGAACTGGGCACGGGCAATGGGGTAAGCAGCGATCATGGCTTGAGGTCTGGACGGAACGATCGAAAGGCTAACAGGTACCCATGTGGGGCGTTACCCAAATATTTCTATGGCGATCGTCAATTCCCGGATGATGCTCGACCCATTTCGCGCGTGCTTTCGGCGGGGCACGCACGACCTCCATAATCAGCTTCGAATCTACCTACAGGAGCACGCGCATGACCTCGCCCTTCGACTTCTCCGGCAAGAACGTCTTCGTCGCCGGCGGCACCAGCGGCATCAACCTCGGCATCGCGCATGCCTTCGCCCGCGCGGGCGCCAGGCTCACGGTGATTTCACGCTCGCCGGAGAAAGTGAGCGCGGCGGTGAAAGCACTCGAAGCCCACGGTGGCGAAGCCTCAGGCCATGCGGTCGACGTGCGTGATCCGGCGCGGACCGAAGAAGCCCTGAAAGCCGCGCACGCCAGCTTCGGCAACATCGACGTGCTGATTTCCGGCGCGGCCGGCAACTTCCCGGCGCCGGCGCTCGGGATCTCGCCCAACGGCTTCAAGTCGGTGGTGGACATCGATCTGATGGGCACCTTCCACGTGCTGCGTGCCGCGTTTCCGTACCTCACCAAGCCGGGCGCCTGCCTCATCAACATCTCCGCGCCGCAGGCCTTCCTGCCGATGGAGTTCCAGATGCACGTGTGCGCGGCCAAGGCCGGCGTGGACATGATCACGCGAGTTGCGGCGCTTGAATGGGGTGCCGCCGGCATCCGGGTGAATTCCGTCGTGCCCGGCCCCATCGACGACACCGAAGGCATGCGCCGCCTGGCGCCGACTCCGCAGGCGCGGCAATTGGCCCTGGACAGCGTACCGCTGAAACGACTCGGCACCGTGGACATGATTGCCGACGCCTGCCTGTGGCTCGCCAGCCCCATGGCGTCCTACGTCACTGGCGTGGTTCTGCCGGTGGACGGTGGCTGGGCCCTGGGCGGTGCAGCCTCACTCGGACGCGGGCTCAGCGAGTTGATGATGGGCAAGAAGTAAGTATCCCCGGCATCACGGGGATACTTGCCTTGCCTCAGGTCATCGTGAATCCCTCGTAGCCGCTGGCCTTGACGTTCTCGCACTGCTGCCGGTAGGTCCCGACGCCGCCGACATAGGTCACCAGCCGCGTCGGCTTGCCGTCCACGTTGTTGCCGTTGTACCAGGACTTGGTTTTCACGATCAGCGTCGCGTTCGCCAGCTCGTCGTGGTGCGCGATCCACTTGTCTTCCATCTCGACCGTCGGCTCCACCGTCGTTGCGCCCTTGGCACGCGAGAACTTGATGCAGTCGCTGATCCAGTCGACCTGCTGTTGCAGGCAGGTCGGCACGTTGCAGAACGCCGCCGCAGGCGCGAACGGCGCCATCGTGGTGAACATGTTCGGATAGCCGTTCACCTGCAGACCCATGGTCGTGCGGATGCCCTTGGCCCACTGCTCCTTGAGCGAAACATCCTTGCGACCGCGGATGTCGATGGCCGACAGCGCGCCGGTTCCGGTATCGAAGCCGGTGGCGAAGATCAGAATATCGAGCGGGACTTCGCCCGCGGAGGTCTTCAGTCCGTTCTCGGTGATGGAATCGATGCTCTCCACATTCACGTCCACCAGATCGACGTTGTCCTGGTTGTAGGCCTCCAGGTAGTTCGTCTCCAGCGGCACGCGGCGCGTGCCGAAGCCGTAGGCCGTGGGCACCAGCTTCTCCGCGACTTTCGGATCCTTGATGCGCGCGCGCATCTTGGCACGCACGAACTTGGAGATTTCCTCGTTGATCGCAGCGTCGAAGAACAGCTCGCTGAATCCGCCGATCCAGAACGCGAGCGAGCCGTCCTCCCACAGCTTCTCCATGATGGCGTTACGCTCCTCCACCGTGCAGTCGACCCAGGCCTTACCGACGAAGTCGTAATCGAATCCGGCAAAGGTGTTATGCACGAGCGTCTTCAG
This sequence comes from Panacagrimonas sp., assembly GCA_052389915.1. GTDB lineage: Bacteria > Pseudomonadota > Gammaproteobacteria > Nevskiales > Nevskiaceae > Panacagrimonas. Next base: position 87,988 of record JBQTHL010000046.1, on the reverse strand, counting down.
TTCCGGGTACTTCGCGCGCAGCGCCGCCCGTTCGGCATCGCCGTACTTCGGGTTGTTCATCGGAATCGCGTAGTTGGGGGTGCGCTGGAACACCGTCAGGTGCCTCGCCAGCGGCGCGACGGTCTGGATGACCTGGATGCCGGTTGCACCCGTGCCGATGACGCCGACACGCTTGCCCTTGAAATCGATGGGCTCCTTCGGCCAACGCGCGGTGTGGAAGATCTGGCCCTTGAACTTCTCGTGGCCGGGGAAAGGTGGAACCAGCGGCGCCGAGATGCCGCCCGTGCAGAACAGGACGTATTGTGTGGAAAAAACCTCGCCCTTTTCCGTGGTCACGGTCCAGCGCTTCGCGGACTCGTCGTACTTCGCGGAGCCGACGCGCGTACCGAACTGAATGTCCTTGCGCAGATCGAAGCGGTCGGCCACGTGGTTGAGGTATTTCTCCACGTCGGGCTGGGCAGGAAAGCGCTCCGGCCAGTTCCACTCCTTGAGCAGTTCGTCCGAGAACCAGTACTGGTAGACGTGCGACTGCGAATCCACCCGCGCGCCGGGATAGCGATTCCAGTACCAAGTGCCGCCAACGCTGGTGCCGGCCTCAAACGCGCGCACCTTCAGCCCCTGCTCGCGCAGGCGATACAACTGGTACATGCCCGAAATGCCGGAACCGACAACGATGGCATCGAACGAATTTGCAGCTTGCGGACTTGCGGTAACGGCAGGCATGGCAACGACTCCTCCTTCAAGATTTTGCGGGCAACCGGCGGTTACCCTTGCCTAAAGCTATATCGAGCGCCAGCAAAAAAAAATCCGGGCGGGCACGGGTACTGTGATGCAAGCAGACGCGCAAAAATCTGCAAATTCCATCGCGCGGTGATATCCGGACGTCATGGGCACTGCAAGGGGGCTGAAAATTGGCGCGCCGGGCAGGATAAAAGTGCGAACTCCTGGAGCGCCGTTGTCAGGTTGGTGTAGAGAACGTAATCAACTGGTTATTGTGTAAACGGCCCCCATCCGGTGTCAGCGTCGCCAGCCTGCGCCTACCTCATAGCTTTCTTTCACTGAAATTCGCTTCAGCTGACCGCGTCGCTTCTGCCTCGCAGCTGCAGATCGTTGGCTGACCTGGGGAACTCGTCGCGGCCGCACGAGTTCCGAAGAGGGGTCAGCCGCGACGAGTTCGAAACACCCCGCTCGAAGGTCGCGATGCTGCCCATAGCGGTCTACTCAGCTAATCAACAATCTGGCTTGAAGCGTGACGCACGCAGAGTCATCTGGATATGTTCCAAGCCCTCAGCCTTTAGCCCCGATTCTGATAGCGCTCCAACTCGTCCGGATCGTAGCCCTGATCCGTCAGCACCATCTCGTCGAGATCGAAGTTGAAGTGCAATACGCGTTCGAGGACACGGCGCGCGAGGCGATCGAACCAGGTCTGGTTGCGCGAGGCTTTCTTGGCGAGTGCGAAGCCGACCTCGGCCAGTGCCACTCTCACGAAGTAGGGCTGCTTCATGCGAGCGCTTCGCTGCGCTTGACGATGCGACAGGGCAGGCCCTTCAGGTGCGGTACGCCTTGCTCGACGTCGAGATACTCGCCATCGTCCGGGCAGAGCTGCGCATCGGCGTACTGCATCGCGCCTGACAGCTTGCCGAGGCCACGTTCGGTCTCCGGTTTCCACCAGCCGTGCGGAACACGCACCAGGCCATCCGGCATGTTGCTGCGCACACCCACCTGGATATCGACCCTGCCGGTGCGGGTTTCCACACTCACCCATTCCCCTTCCGTGATTCGCTGCTGCTTCGCGGTGTCGGGGCTGACGAACAGCACCGGCTCGGGCTTGCGCGCGCGTAGTTCCGGCACGTGGCGGCCGCCGGTCTGGAAATACTCGGCCTCGCGCACGCCGGTGAACATGGTCAGCGGGTACTCGGGGTCGGGTGGCGGCGCCTCGCGCCAGTACGGCAAGGGATCGAAGCCGAGGTCTTCGAGAATCGACGAGCGCAGCTCCACCTTGCCGCTCGGCGTGGCGAAGCCGGTTTTCTCGTACTTGCGGAATTCGAGCTTGTCGGCATGTACCTCGTAGACCTCGGCGAAGGTTTCGAAGTCGATGCCGAGCCCCGCGATGCGCCAGTCATAGAACGCTTCGAGCGTCGGCCAGGGCACGAGCTCGGGTCGCCCGAGCGCGCCGGCGATGCGCTTCCAGAACTCGAACGTGCTCGTGCATTCGCCCGGCGGTTCCATCGATTTCTGCGAGGGCTTGTAGATCGACAGCCAGCCATAGCCGTCGAACATCCACGGCCGTTCCAGCCAGGAATCGCCGGGCAGCACGTAGTCGGCGAGCTGCGCGGTCGGCGTCATCACGTGCTCCTGCACGACGATGAGCTCCTGGTTGAGCAGCGCCTTCAGGATCAGCGGCATGTTGGCGAAGCCCATCAGCGTGTTGTTGCCGATGGAGAACAGCGCCTTCACCGCGTAGGGACCTTCACCCGCCATGGCACGGAACACGGCCGAGGGATTGGCCATGAAGCAGCCCGTCACCTGGTTTGCGTACTCGTGGCCCCAGACGCGCTGGCAGGGCTCGCGCAGCGCGGCCTGTCCGCGGTAGGTGAAGACCGGATGCTGGTCCGATCCGAGCTGCTTGGCCTTCTGCGCTTCCGGCAGCACGTGGTGCATCTCGATCTCGGACTCCGAGACGATCTTCGGGTGAAAGCCCATCAGCGCCTCGCCACCCGGCACATCGAGATAACCGCAGACCGCGCGCAAGATGCTCTGCAGGCGGATGCCCGAGGTGCTGTTGCGCTGCTGGTCGGTGATCGGCGTCCACGGAATCACCGAGGGCCCCATCGTCGCGTACATCCGCGCGGCCTTGGTGATCAGTTCCGGCGAGCAGCCGGTGATCTCGGCCACTCTCGACAGCGGGAACTCGTTGACCCGCTTGCGCAGATCCTCGAAGCCGATCGTCCAGCGCGCGACGAAATCACGGTCGTACAGGTTCTCGTCGAAGATCACCTTGAGCCAGCCGAGCATCATCGCGGCGTCGCTGCCGACCTTCAGTGGCAGCCACAGGTCCGCCATCTCGGCGCATTCGCTCTTACGCGGATCGAGCACGATGAGCTTCCCGCCGCGGGCCTTCACGCGCTGGATCTGGTTGTAGACCGGCACCCAGCTGTTCTTGCCCGGGTTGTGGCCGAACAGCACGACGCAATTGGTGTTGTCGTAGTCCGGCCAGGGATACCAGCCGTAGGTGAGTCGATTGACCGCCGCGGTGTTGCCCGCACATAGCGCTACGCCACTGATCCAGTTTGGCGAGCCGATGTGATTCATGATCCGCCTACCCAGGCCGTGATCGGTGCCGGTGTTCCACTGGCTGGTCGACACCGCCCAGGCCTCCGGGCCGTGCTCGTCGATGATCTTCTTCAAGCGCGTACCGATGTCGGCAAGCGCCTCATCCTAGCTCACACGCTCGAATTTCCCCGAGCCCCGCTCGCCGACCCTCCGCTGCGGGTAGAGCACGCGATCCGGGTTGGCGAAGTTCTTCGGCGCCGTAATGCCCTTGATGCAGATGTTGTCCTTGAACAGCGGGTTGTCCGAGGACCGCACGCGGGTTACACGGCCCTTCTGCACTTCGGTCACCACGCTGCACGCGATGTCACAACTCGCACACAGGGCCTTCTTCGTCTCGATGCCGGGGCGCTGGTGCGGACGCGGCACGCTCCGGCTGCCGGCGGCGGACGGCATGATCGATGGGGTGCCGGGCATCGGGACTCTCCTTCAGGAATGGATCGAGCCGTGACACTTGGACTCGTAACGTGTATATACACACAAATGAACGCCAAGCGCTACCACCTCCCGTTCCTGGAAGACGTGCGGACGAAGCGACATGTCTGTTTTGCCGAGCAGGTTCGATCCGCGAACCGAACCATCACCAAGCTCTACACCGAGCATCTCGGCGATTCCGATATCGGCATCGCGCAGCTGTCTCTGCTGATCCGGCTCTATTACTTTGGCGAGATCACGCTCTCGCGGCTGGCGCAGAATCTGGAGACAGACCGCACCACGCTGACCCGTAACGTGCAGATCCTCGAGCGCTCCAGGCACATCGAGGTTGTCGGTGCGGACGACCTCCGAAAGCGGATGGTTCGCCTGACGGATAAAGGCTTCGCTTCGCTGAAGAAGACGATTCCGCGATGGCAGAAGGCTCAGGAGGACCTACGTCAGCGGCTCGGCGATCCGATGTGGAACGAACTGTTCCAAGGCATGCGTAAGCTGGCGAAGCTAGACCGCGAGCCCTCTGAGGAAAAACCCGTCCGTCGGACGCGTGAGCGATCGAGCGTGCCCGTGTCTGATCGAGCCGCCCGCCGATAGCGGTCGTTCATTAACTGCCGCTTTTGGCGCCAAGTCGCCGTTGAAGGTCTCTTGAAGCCGCAATCGAGGTGCTCAGGCCGGCGCCAGCGTCTGCGCGATGATGCTCTTGAGTTCCGCCACGCAGGAGCCGCAGTTGGTGCCGCACTTGAGTTTCTCGCCCAACGCCTTGGGCGTGTGGCAGCCCTGTTTGCGGATGGCTTGCTCGATGGTCTTGCGTCCGATGCCGAAGCACGAGCAGACGGTGGCGCCGGTATCGGCGCCGTGCTCGAAGGGCTCGCCCACGAGCAGGCCCATGCGGTCCACGTCTTCGAGACGTTCCTTGTCGAACAACCCGGACAGCCAGGCGCGTGAAGGCAGGTCGGGTCGCGGGGAGATGAAGACGCAGGCAGCGATGCGGTCGTCCACGATCAGCGCGCCGCGATACACGCCCGCGCTGCGGTCTTCGTATTCGAGCCAGTCGGCTTCCACATCGACCACGCCGAGCATCGCGCGTCCACGCTGTGCCCATTCGATGTTCTGGCCGCGACCGGCGATTTCATAGCGCGTGAAGCCGGCACCGGTGATGCGCGTCCACCAAGAAGCATCATCCATCGGCGAGGCGCTGCGGCTAAGCGCGAAGCCGTGCCAGGACACCATGAAGGGCTCCACGCGGACCGGCGTGTGCTTGAACTCGGGTTCGCCCGAAACCGGATCGACCACCGGGTTGACCAGCTTTCCCACGCGACCGTCTGACGCGAACTGTGCGTTCCAGTGGATGGGCACGAACACGCTCTTGCGCGACATCTCGCCGGACATGCGCACGCGCACCACGCAACTGCCCCACCTGGACGTGACCCGCGCGAGTTGGTCTTCGCGCACGCCGCAGAGCAGTGCGTCGCTCGGATGAATATCCACGAAGGGCTCGGCGACGTGCGAGGCAAGGCGCGGCGATAGACCCGTGCGCGTCATGGTGTGCCAGTGGTCGCGCACGCGGCCGGTGTTGAGAGAGAGCGGATAGTCCTCATCCAGCAGATGCGCGGGCATGCGCGGCTTGATGGCGACGAAGCGCGCCTTGCGATCCGGTGTGTAGAAGCGGCCGTCGGCGAATACGGCGTGCGATTTCGAAGACGGTGCCACCGGCCAGCGAATCGGCTGGATTCCGTCGAAGCCGGACTTGTCGAGTCCCGTCATGCCGGAGATATCGAAGTAGCGCGGCGTGGTCTCATCGTTTCTGAAACCCGAGAGTCGCGCGTGCTCGTCGAACACCTCGTGCGCGCCCGCGTACGTAAAGTGCTCCGCGTGTCCCCAGCGCTTGCCCACTTCCGCCAGCGCCCACCAGTCGGGCTTCGCTTCGCCCATCGGCGGCAGGAACGCGCGCAGGCGCGAGATGCAGCGCTCGGAGTTGGTGACGGTGCCGTCCTTCTCGCCCCAGCCCTGAGCGGGCAGCAGCACGTGCGCGAACGCGGTGGTGTCGGTATTGGCCATCACGTCGGACACGATCACCAGTTCGCACTTCGCTAGCGCGCGCTTGACCTTGTCGGCGTCCGGCAGGCTCACGACCGGATTGGTCGCCATGATCCAGACCGCTTTCACCTTGCCTTCGTCGATGGCGTCAAACAAGTCCACGGCTTTCAGGCCGGGCTTGTCGGCGATGGTCGGGCTCTGCCAGAACTCGCGCACGATGCCGCGGTGAGCCGGGTTGTCGATGTCCATGTGCGCGGCGAGCATGTTGGACAGGCCGCCGACTTCGCGGCCGCCCATCGCATTGGGCTGACCGGTGATGGAGAACGGCCCCGCGCCGGGTTTGCCGATGCGCCCGCTCAGCAGATGACAGTTGATGATGCTGTTGACCTTGTCGGTGCCGGCGCCGGACTGGTTCACGCCCATCGAGAAGGCCGTGATGACCTTGTCGGTGCGCGCGAACATCCGGTAGAACTCTGCGAGCGCACTCTCCTGAACCTTGCATTGCGCGGCCACGGAGCGAACATCGCCCGCAGTGTTGTCGGCGATAGCCATGGCACGCGCCAGACCCATGGTGTGATTCTCGACGAATGCCGTATCGACCAAGCCGTGCTGGTGCAGGAATGACAGCAGGCCGTTGAACAGCCACACGTCCGTGCCCGGCCGTAGCGGCAGGTGCAGGTCCGCCATCTCGGTGGTCGCGGTGCGGCGCGGGTCGATGACGACCAGCTTCATTTCCGGTCGACGTTCTTTTTCCTTGACGATGCGCTGAAACAGAATCGGATGACACCACGCGGTATTGGAGCCGACCAGCACGATCAGGTCGGCGAGCTCCAGGTCCTCGTAGGACACCGGCACGATGTCTTCGCCGAAGGCGCGCTTGTGACCCGCGACGGCAGACGACATGCACAGGCGCGAGTTGGTGTCGATGTTGGCGGTGCCGACAAAGCCTTTCGCGAGCTTGTTGGCGACGTAGTAATCCTCGGTCAGCAACTGGCCGGAAACGTACCAGGCCACGGCATGCGGGCCGTGCTCGCGGATGATGCTCTGGAAGCGGATAGCGACATGATCCAGAGCTATGTCCCAGGACACGCGAGCCCCGTCAACGGAGGGATGCAGCAAGCGCCCCTGCGGCCCCACCGTATCTCCCAGCGCCGCTCCTTTCACACAGAGCCGACCGTAATTGGTTGGGTGCGTTTCGTCACCCGCCACTTCCACATTGTCGCCGGAAACGCGCACGTCCACGCCACAGCCCGTGCCGCAATAAGGGCACGTCGTCTTGACCACGCCCGGTGGCGCGCTGCCGTCCATCAAGCCGCCTGGGGCTCGCAGTACGCGCGGCCGAACATCAGGCGCGAGCGGAACCTTGTTACGTCCACGCGCTTCTGCATCAGCTCAAAATACCAGGGACCGTCCTTGACCTCGCCGTACAGCACGGCGCCGACCACGCGCGAGCCCTTGAGCACAAGCCGCTTGTATACGCCGCGTTTCGGATCGCGGAACACGAGGTCTTCAGTGTCGGCGCCGCCCAGAAAATCGCCGGCCGAAAATAAATCGATACCTGTGACCTTGAGCTTGGTCGACGTCACAGAACCCGGATAGCGGCTATGGCCGAAGCCGGTCAGGTGCGCGGCACAGACCCGCGCCTGCTCGTACAGCGGCGCAACCAGGCCGTAGGTGTTCTTGCGATGCTGCACGCACTCGCCCACCGCGTACACGCGAGGATCGGACAGGCTTTGCAAGGTATCGTCGACCACGAGTGCGCGCTCGCAATGCAGGCCGGCGCTCTTGGCCAGTTCGAAATTCGGACGTATACCGACAGCCATCACCACGAGGTCGGACTCGATCTCGGTGCCGTCCTTGAAGCGCACCGCGGTCACGCGTTCCGTGCCGACGATCTCGGCGGTGTTTGCTTCCAGCATGAAGCGCAGGCCGCGACGTTCGAGCGCGGTCTGGAGCAGACCCGCCGCGGGCTTGTCGAGCTGGCGCTCCATCAGACTGTCCATCACGTGCACCACCGTGACCTGCATGCCCTGGCGCATCAGGCCGTTCGCGGCCTCAAGACCCAGCAAGCCACCTCCAATCACGACCGCTTTCTTGTGATTGCGCGCTGCTGCGAGCATCAACTCCACGTCGTTGATGTCGCGAAACGCGATCACGCCGGGCAGCTTGTGGCCCGGCACCGGAATCACAAACGGCTTGGATCCGGTGGCCAGCAGCAGGCGGTCGTAGGCTACTTCGACGCCATCGCGCGACTTCACGATCCTGCGCGTGCGGTCGATGGAAACTACCGGATCACCCGCGTGCAGCTTGATTCCGTTCTGCACATACCACTCGCGGGGGTGCGTCACGATGTCGTCGAAGCGCTTCTCGCCCGCCAGCACCGGCGACAGGAGAATGCGGTTGTAATTGCCGTGCGGCTCGGCGCCGAACACGGTGATGTCGAAACGCGCGGGGTCGAGCTTCAGCACCTCCTCGACCGTGCGGATGCCGGCCATGCCGTTGCCGACGCACACCAGCCGCTGGCGCGTATCGCTCATGATTCGCGTACGAGAACCAGCCCTTCATCCGACACGCGCACCTCGTACGGCTGTACCGACCAGCTCTCGTCTTCCAGACAGCGGCCGGACTTGAGACAGAAGTGATTCTTGTAGACCGGCGAGGCCACCACCATCTCGCCGCCGATGTCGCCGACGATGCCGCGCGAGATCACGTTGGCGCCGGAACGCGGGTCGTGGTTGTCAAGCGCGAACACGCCTTCTTCCTCGCCCGCTGAGGTCACCACGCGGAACACCGCGACCTGCGCAGCGCCAACCTTGGCGCACACGCCGGTGTTGGGGACGATGTCGTCCAGCACGCAGACGAACGTCCACTTTTGCCCCGAAGTCATCAAGCGTTCTCCACCGTCTTTTCTTTCCGGCTCATCGGCCGGATCTGACCGCGCTCGTCGACGAACTGGATATTCGCGTCCGGCTCCTGCGAGTTCACGAAATGCCGGAAGCGCTTCAGCGTCTCCGGCGTGTTGATCGCCTTCTTCCACTCGCACTCGTAGGTGTCCACGAGCTTCTGCATTTCCGCTTCGAGTTCGTGGCCTATGCCGAGCGAGTCCTCGCACACGACCTTGCGCACGTAGTCGATGCCGCCTTCCAGGTTCTCCAGCCACACCGAGGTGCGCTGCAGACGATCGCCGGTGCGGATGTAGAACATGAAGAAACGGTCGATGTACTTCACCAAGGTCGCATCATCGAGATCGGACGCCAGCAGATCGGCGTGGCGCGGCTTCATGCCGCCGTTGCCGCAGACGTACAGATTCCAACCCTTCTCGGTGGCAATCACGCCCACGTCCTTGCTCTGCGCCTCGGCGCATTCGCGCGTGCAGCCCGACACGGCCATCTTGAGCTTGTGCGGCGAGCGCATGCCGCGGTAACGCTCCTCGACCTTGATGGCCATGCTCACGGAGTCCTGCACGCCGTAGCGGCACCAGGTCGAGCCCACGCAGGACTTCACCGTGCGCAGCGCCTTGCCGTAGGCGTGGCCGGACTCGAAGCCGGCGTCCACGAGTTCTTTCCAGATCAGCGGCAACTGATCGACTCTCGCGCCGAACAGATCGATGCGCTGGCCACCGGTAATCTTGGTATACAGCCCGTAACGCTGCGCCACACGGCCGATGACGATGAGTTTTTCCGGCGTGATCTCGCCGCCCGGAATGCGCGGCACCACCGAGTACGTGCCGTCCTTCTGCAAATTCGCGAGGTAGTAGTCGTTGGTGTCCTGCGTGCTCGCGTGCTTCGGCTTGAGCACGAACTCGTTATTCACAGAGGCGAGAATAGAGGCCACGGTCGGCTTGCAAATGTCGCAGCCGCGACCCTTGCCGTGCTTCGCTACCGCATCATCGAAGGTGGCGATCTTGCCGATCTTGATGAGGTGAAAAAGTTCCTGGCGCGAATGCGCGAAGTGCTCGCACAGGTGATTGAGCACCAGCACGCCGCTCTTCTTCAGCTCCGCGTCCAGCACCTGCTTCACCAGCGGCCCGCAACCGCCGCAGCTCGTCGCGGCCTTGGTGCACTTCTTCAGCGCGCCAAGCGAAGTCGCGCCGTCGGCAATGGCGCCGCACAGCACGCCCTTGTTGACGTTGTTGCAGGAACAGATCATCGCCGAGTCGGGCAGCAGGTCCACGCCCATGCCGGTCTTCGATCCGCCTTCGCGCACGGGAAGAATCAGCTCCTCCGGATGCGCGGGCAGCGGGATCGCATTGAGCGCAAGCTGCAAAAGCGAGCCGTAATCGTTGGCCTCGCCCACCAGCACCGCGCCGAGCAGGGTCTTGTTGTCCGCGCTCACCACCAGCTTCTTGTAGTGGCCGGCGACTTCATCGCTGAACAGGTAGTTGAGCGAGCCCGGCGTTGCACCCATCGCGTCGCCGATGCTGGCGACGTCCACGCCGAGCAACTTGAGCTTGGTGCGCATGTCGGCGCCAAGAAATTGCGCGGCCGCAGGCCGCACCGACTCCCCTCCCCCCTCGCGGGGGAGAGGAGGACCAGCGACGGAGTCGCTGGTGGGGAGAGGGGGGCTCGCAGGAGAGAGCCCCTTCTCCCCCTGCCCCTCTCCCGCAAGGGGAGAGGAGTGTAGAAGCTGCGACGCCACCACTCGCGCCATGTCATACCCCGGCGCGACCAGCCCGAAAATCTTGCCGCTCCACAGCGCGCATTCCCCGATCGCGTAGATATCCGGATCGCTGGTCTGGCAGGAATTATTGATGACGATGCCGCCGCGCTCGCCCATCGTGATTCCGCCGCTACGCGCCAGTTCGTCGCGCGGACGAATGCCGGCGGAAAACACGATCATGTCGGTGTCCAGCGCACTGCCGTCGGCGAACTTCATCTTGTGCCGACCGCCGATTCCCATGCCGGCGCCATCGACGATTTCCAGCGTGTTCTTCTGCGTGTGCACGGTGACGCCGAGCGCCTCGATCTTGCGGCGCAACAGGCGCCCGCCCATGTCATCGACCTGCACCGTCATCAGCCGCGGCGCGAACTCGACCACGTGCGTTTGCAGCCCCATGTCCTTCAGCGCCTTGGCGCACTCCAGACCCAGCAACCCGCCGCCGATGACGACACCGATCTTGGATTTCTTGCCCCACTCGGTCATCGCCTCCAGGTCTTCGATGGTGCGATAGACCAGGCAGCCCGGACGATCACGCCCCGGCACCGGCGGCACGAACGGATACGAGCCGGTGGCGAGCACCAGCTTGTCGTAGGAAACGGTTTCGCCGGTGGCAGTAGTGACGGTTTTCGCTGCGCGGTCGATACCCACAGCCTTGGCGTTGAGCTTCAGCACCAGGCCTTCACGCTCGAAAAATCCGGGCGTGACCAGGGACAGATCTTCCGCGGTCTTGCCGCTGAAGAAATCCGACAAGTGCACGCGGTCGTAAGCCGGACGCGGCTCCTCGCACAGCACGGTGATTTCCAGGTTCTGCACATCGGCAAGCTGCTCCAGCAGCTTGTGTCCGACCATGCCGTTCCCGATGACCAGAAGCTTCATCGTCTTAACTCCAGGGATCTTCTGTTTATTTAAGTAACAGCGTGAATCTTGGGCACCGACTCAGGCCACGAGCCCGGCACGATCTGCAACCGCTTGTTCGTACAAAGCCTGCTCTCGCGTCTTGTGTTCGCTGCTGAAGCGCACGGCGATGGCACACACCGCGGAAACCGTGACCAGCCCGCCCAGAATCATCAGGCACTGCTGCGTGTCCGCCGTGCCCTTCATCAGAAAGCCGGCCGCGACGGCGCCGACGTTACCGCCAGCGCCGATGATTCCGGCGACGCCACCGAGAGCATTGCGATCGATGAAAGGCACCAGCGCATAGGTTGCGCCGCAGGCCATGTGCGTAAACAGGCCGAACACCAGCATCGCCACGATGGCGATCCCCACATGACCCATCTGCGACCACCAGAGCAAGGCTATGCCCTCGCCGATGATCAGCATGAACAGCAGCAAGGTGCGGCCGTCGAGCCCGCGCGTTTTGGCCATGCGATCCGAGGCCATGCCGCCCAGCGCACGCGCGAACAACGCCAACAGACCGAAACTGCCGGCCGCGAATCCGGCGGCCTTGAGCGATAAGCCGAAGCGGTCCACGTAGTAAAGCGAAGCGATGTTGTGGATGAAAATTTCCACGCCGAAGCAGGCGGCGTACGTCACGAACAGCATCCATACACGGTAATTGGAGCAGGCCTTCTTGAAACTCACCCAGCCGGCCTTTTTGCCTCCGTCCACCATCAGGCCGGTGGCACGCAAGGTATCGTAGTTGCCGGCCGGGCAATCCTGCGTGTACTTCCAGTACAGCACTGCCATGACCAGCATCAGCACGCCCGGCACCAGCAAGGCGATGCGCCAGCCGAAGGCCTGTTCGACTCCCAGGCTGACCAACGCGGCGAGCACCAGCGGCATCAGCGATTGCGTGGCACCACCGCCGGAATTACCCCAGCCGGCTGCCGCGGCATTGGCGGTGCCGACCACGTTGGGCGCGAACATCACGCTGGTGTGGTACTGAGTGATGACGAAGCTCGCTCCGATGGCGCCGATGGCCAGGCGGAAGAACAGGAAGCTCTCGTAGCTCTGCGCCGACGCCACACCGAACACCGGGATGGCTCCGATCAACAAGAGTGCGGTGTAGGCCTTGCGCGGACCATAGCGGTCGCACATCGGGCCGATGACCAGTCGCACCAGGATGGTGACCGCCACCGCTGCGATATTGATGTTGGCAATCTGATCCTTGGTGAGCCCGAATACGCCCTTGATGACCGGCATCAGCGGCGCGCAGGCGAACCACGCGAAGAAGCAGACGAAGAAGGCCATCCAGGTAAGGTGGAAGGCACGCATCTGCGGTGTGGCCAAGCTGTTGAGCTTGATGCTGGTGGCTTTCACCAGAGAGGTATCGGACGGCTGCACGGACATGACGGCTCCCTATTGAGGATTAATGACAGGGTCGCGGTCGCCGTTGCCCGCGGAGATACCTCGCGCGATCGCCGTTAACCGCGCCTCTCAAGGAGAGCAAGCAGCGTGCCGTGAGCGCGCGAGCCCTTTACTCGGCATGTCGCCCCGAACTGGAGCAGTGGGCGCACGGGCGTGGTGCGCCGCACGCGCAAGAATGGCCGGTTTCGAGGCCTCTGCTGGTAGCGGCGATCCGGAGGGCGCGGCCTGACCTTTCCAGGTTCCGCTGCACGCGTTCGACGCTTCGTTTGCAGCGAACCCGATTTGGCGGTCAGCGCGCCATTTACTCCGCCGCGGCCGCGGCGATGGCCGTGGCCTGCGCACACAGGCGTGTGTCGTACGTGCCCTGCGGAATTTCGGCCACGGCTGCCGCAGGATGCATCTGCGACCAGCGCCGCATCTGTGCAATGAACCAGCGCGCATCGTCGTGGTGTGGGCTTGCGGAGCCGCCCGCACCGAACACGAACGCTGCGCCATGCGGATCGGAAGCGTCGTCGGTGAGAGCCATGCGCAGCGACTCGTCGGCTGCACCGATCAGGCGCGCGTCGATCAGCATCTGTGCCGCCTGTTCACGATGGCCGGGTTGTTCCAGCCAGCGCCCGGCCTCGATCAGCGCCGCCACCAAGGATAAGTGCGAGTGCGGATTGAGCGTGGCCCAGTCGCAGGTCACGCCCAGCACTTTCTCGGCGCAGTTGGGGCGCAACAGGTGCGTGCCGAACAGGCGGCGGCCCACGCCTTCGAGTTCGGCCGCCATGCCCCAGGGTGCGCCAACGCAGTAGCCGTCGATCCGCCCGTTTCTGAGATGTTCGAGTACCAGCGGCGGTGGAATCACCACCAGGCTCACGTCGCGATCCGGGTCGATGGCGCAGGCCGCGAGCCAGTCGCGCAATAAATAGTGGTGCGTCGAAAACGGGAACACGTGCGCGAACACGCGGCGCGCACGCCCCGCAGCACGATCCTGCTCGAGCACCTTGCGCAGCGCCCAGCCGGCGGCGATGGGCTCTGCCGGTGGCGCGCGCATGGCCTCGAACAAGGAACTCGAAACAGTGATGCTGTTGCCGTTGCGCGAGAGCGTGAGCGCAGTCTGCATCGGCACGCCGAGATGGTCTGCGCCGAGGTTGGCCGCCAGCGGCATCGGCGCCAGCAATTGCGCGGCGTCGAGCATGCCGGCCGCGAGCTTGTCGCGAATGCCGGCCCACGAGGTTTCCACGCTGAGATTCACCTCCAGCCCCTGGCCCGCGAAGAAACCCAGATCGCGCGCCACCAGAAAGGGCACCGCGTCCGCCAGCGGCAGCATGCCCAGGCGCAGGCAGGGACGCTTTACCGAGGGAGCTTTCACAACAGCTCCGCGGCCGCCAGCAAGGATCGGGCGATCTCGCCCAATCTCACGTTCCGATCCATCGCCATCTTGCGCAGCAGCTCGTATGCGCAGTTCTCATCCATGCCCTTGCGCTTCATCAGGAGTCCTTTTGCTTTTTCCACGTCGCGCCGGTCGGCGAGTTTTAATTTGGTGTTTTCCAGTTCGCGCCGCATGCCCTGGAATTCCTGGAAGCGCGCGATGGCCACTTCGATCACCGGCTGCAGGCGCGACGGCGTCATGCCATCGACCACATAAGCGGAGACACCTGCGCGCATGGCGCGGCGAATGGTTTCGGAATCGGAGTTCTGCGCGAACAACACGATCGGCCGCGGCCGGTCACGAGAGATCTGCCCCAACGACTCGAGCGTGTCCCGGCTCGGGCTATCCACGTCGATCAGCACGATATCGGGCTGGAGCGTATCGACCGCGCCGAGAATGTCGTCGGTATCGAGCAGTCGCCCCACCACTTCATGTCCCGCTGCACGGAGAGTCTTGTCCAGCAGGCCCATACGCTCGCGGTCGTCGTCCACGAGCATTACACGCACGGATCGTTAGCGCTCTCGGGTCTGGTGGTCACACTGCTGTCGAGCAATAAGCGTGCCCCGCCTCGGTGCAATGCGGTTTCTATGGTGGTGGCGGGGCGCACCAAGTCTGCGATGGCACGGCTTTGGCGTAGAGAACCCCAGATCAAGTGGGGCAACGCCGCCCCGCTCTCGCGGATCACTCGAAAGGTGAAACGCACACAAGGTGGGTCTACAGGACAGCGAGCGTCCTCTGCGAAAGCAGTGGGCGCTTTTTTCGTTTCTGGGGGAGACGGCGTATGAGCTGCGAGACCTGCCAATGCATGTGTACGGGGCGCAAGGACAATGGCTATCTGCAATGAAAGGGTGCAAGGCATCACTCTCGCGCATCGGCCAGCTGCTAGCAGGCGGGCAGTGAGTCTGCGCGTGATGTTGGTGGACGACGACGACGCGCGGGCCGCGTTCGTCACGCAGGCGCTGCTGGCTACAGGGAATGATGTCGTGGCGAGGCTGTCGTCGACCGAGGACTTGCTCGCGGCGGTGCGCCGCGTGCAGCCCGACGTGGTGCTGGTGGACATGGACAATCCGGCGCGCGACGTGCTCGACAATTGTGCGGCGGTCACGCAGCAGGTGCCGCGGCCCATCGTGTTCTTCGCCAACAACGCGGACCCGGACACGATTGCCGAAGCGGTGCGTGCCGGCGTCAGCGCCTATGTCGTCGATGGCCTGACCGAGTCACGGCTCAAGCCCATTCTCGACGTGGCCATCGCCCGCTTTCGCGAACATCAGAAGCTACGGAACGAACTCGAAGACATGCGCACGCGTCTGGCCGACAGACGCGACGTGGAACGCGCCAAGGCCACACTCGGCAAGCTGCGCAAGCTGGACGAGGCCGCGGCCTACGCCTTGCTTCGGCGCAGTGCGATGGCACGACGCATCACCATCGGAGAAGCGGCTCGAACGGTTCTGGCTGCGGCCGAACTGTTCGACACGCCGGGCGAGACATGAAGTCACTGCACGACTTCCGGCCGGAAGTCGCGCAGCTCACGGTCGGGTATATGCCGTTACTGGATTCCGCGCCGCTGCTTTGGGCGGCGCATCGCGGATACTTCCACGCCGCCGGCCTGACCGTGAACCTGATGCGCGAAGTGTCCTGGGCCAGCCTGCGCGACCGTCTCGCCTACGGCGCGCTCGACGCTGCGCAATGTCTGGCGCCGATGCCGGTCGCGGCTTCGCTCGGTGCGGACGGTGTGGGTGTGCCCATCGTCACCGGCCTGTGCCTGTCGCAAGGCGGCTCGGCCATCACCTTGTCGCGCAGCATCGCGCAGCGCATGGGCGTGAGCACGGGCATGAACCCGCTGGACAGCGCGCGTGCGGTCGCGCGCTTCGTGCGTGGCGGCGGACGTCTGCGACTGGCGCACGTATTCGCGTTTTCCATGCACCACTATCTGATGCGCGACTGGCTCGCGCTCGGTGGCATCGACACGGACGACGACGCCATCGAATTTCGCGTGGCGCCGCCGCCGCAAATGGTGCGACTGCTCGAAAGCGGTGCAGTGGACGGCTTCTGCGTGGGTGAACCCTGGAACACCGCGGCGGTGCGCGGAAATCTCGGCGTGATCGTGGCGCCAACGACGGCGATCTGGGACGGCGGCGCCGACAAGGTGCTCGGGGTCACGTACGAGTGGGCACAACAGCATCCGCAAACACATCGCGCGCTGATTGCCGCGGTGATGCTCGCACTGCGCGACCTGGCGACACTCGACGTGGTGCGTGAACTCTCCTTGCTGCTGATCAAGCGCAAGGTGCTCGCGGTGCCGGAAGCCTGGATCGAGGGCGCCTTGCGCGGACCGGACGCCACCAGCCCACCGCGGTTCGCCAACGGACTGTGCGCCTATCCGCGTCGTTCGCAGATGATGTGGTGCGCCTTGCAGATGCTGCGCTGGCGCCAGTGGGCCAAGCCGCTGTCCCTGGCTGCGCTCAGCGCGCAGGTCTGCGACGGCAAGGCCTTTGCCGACGCCGCGGTGGCGGCGCGCTTCCCGCTGCCGGCCGTGGACTCCGTGCGCGAGGGCTCCGGCAGCGTCGAACTGGGACTGGACGGCGGCACCATCGAGACGCGCTTCGTCTCGGGCAGCGATCTGGATCCGGAAAATCCCGCCGCGTATCTCGCGGAGCGCGGGTGGAATATCGATGCGGCGCGGATGGCTTTGGCGGGGTGAGTGCCTACCTTTTCAAGAATCACGCAATGGAGCCTCGCGGAGCGAGGCGACGGCAAAGAAAAGCGCAAGGACGCAGAGGAAGAAATAACGACCCTCCGGCAAAGACGGGGGCTTTCAAACGGAAGCGCCTCAAAGGTGCCGTAAAGCATGAGCCGCCTGAAAGCGGCTCGAACCACTCGCTCTCCCAGGGGAGAGGGAACCTTGTCCCTCGACTGGCGGGGTGACGATCGCGTCATCAGTGGCACAGGCTTTGCTCCATCCGTACCAAGGTCATTGCTGACCTCGTTTCCGCGGCCACCGTCGTCCGCGCATTGGAAGTTCGCAGTTCTGCACGCTTCCCAAAGCTGACGGTCGTTCGATGAGGAACCTGATTCCTACTCCAAGTGTTGTGCTGCTGCGCAAGCTCGCTTTCGGCGCGGGTCTGGCGCTGTTCGCGGCCGCCAGCGCGCAAGCCGCGGACGTGCGCCTCGTCGGCGAAGTGCTCGCACTCGATCAGCAGATCGATGCACTCGAACGACAGACGCTCGCGCCGGGCACCTCCGAATTCACTGTGTTCGTCGGCAGCCAGCCCAACGAGTTGCGACTGCGCAAGCTGAGCCTGCGCATCGACGATTTTCCGGCGGTGCAATACGAGTACGCGCAACCGGAGTGGGAAGCCATTGCCGCCGGCGCGCTGCATCCCGCGTGGTCGGGCGCCTTGCCTGAGGGCGAACACCGTCTGCGCATGGAATTGTTTGCGCGCGAAGTGGATGCCGGCCCGACCGATGCACGTGCGGTGGAAAGACTGGATCGCGTAGTTCGCGTGGTGCCGGGCGCCGCGCTGGAAATCGACATGACGCAGCAACGCTTCGGCAAGACCGGGCTGGCGCTGATCGAATGGAGCGACGGCACGCCCTCGCCTCCCGGCGTGCAGCATCCCTGGGTGCGCGCGGGCGCGTTTCTGCTCAGCTCCGGCCGCCCGTATGCCGCTGCGCGGATGTTCAGGCGCTTGCAGGTACGCAATCCCGGCGCGTACTGGATCGGCGACGCCAACGCGACGATGGCGGCGGCGCTGGAACAGATCTCCGGCCGCAGCCGCAGCGATGCGGGGATGGTCGCCGGTATCGAACGACTCAACGCGATCGTCGGGACCGTTGTGGCGGGGGATGTGCGTGGCATCGAGACGCTGACGCTGATGGGAACAGAGGAGGCGCTCGACGAATCCGCCTGGATTCTGCGCGACCGCGCCAACCTGATGCTGGGCTACCACCACCTGCGCCAGGGCGCGGGCGAGCTGGCGCTCGAAGCCCTGGGCAAGGTGCGCAGCACCGGCCCGCACGGCAACGAGGCCTTGCTCGGTTTCGGCTGGGCCTTTTTGGTGCCGCCGTCGAATCAGCCCGTGGCCACAGCACCCGCTATGACCGTGGCCAGCGCGACCGGCGAATTCGCGCGACCGAATTTCATCGGCGCCATCGAAGCGCCCACTACGCTGCCGTACAAGGAGCACAAGACGCTGCTCGAACGCGCATTGGTGCCGTGGACCGAATTGATCGGGCGCGATCCGCTGGATCCCGCGGCGCAGGAAGGCTCGCTCGCGCTCGCCTGGGCGCTGGACCAACTCGACACCGGCAAGCAGGCGCACACGTATTACACGCGCTCGGCCGAGCAGCTCGAACTGGCGCGCCGGCGTCTGGACCAGGCGCTGCAACACGTCGGCAGCGGAGCCCTGGCAGTGGCCATCACGAGCGGCCAGAACGACACCGGCAACGGCTGGCGCATCTGGCTGGCCGACCTACCTTACGCCGACGAAACCGAGTATCTGAAATACCTGCTGACGGATCTGCGCTTCGTCGAGTCCATCGACCAGTACCGGCAGGCGCGCGTGCTGCGCGACGGGCTGGATGCGTTCGCGCCGCGTCTGCAAGCCCTGCCCGATCGCGCGGCGGAAGTCGCGGTGCTGACGCCGCGCATCGATTCCGCGCATAGCGAAGCTCTTGCAGCAGAACGATTTGCGCAACAGGCGATGGAAGACATCGCGACCGAACTTCTGAACGTGCACAAGCGTCGCACCGAGCGCTTTCTGGGTGAGGCGCGCTTTGCGTTAGCACGCCATTTCGACAGTGCGACGGAGCCGGAAGTCGAACTCAAGCGCGGCGGAGGTGCATCATGAGTTCGCGCTACGCTTTCCTGCTCGCCGGCCTCGTGCTCAGCGCGCCGCTCTCCGCCAAACGCAACCCACCCGCAACCGTGGGCTCGGTTGCACAGACCAACGGCTTGTCCGCAAACGGCTACTTGCAAGTACGCACGCCGAGCATCCTGCGAGTTGAACCGGGCCAGGACGTGCCCGCGGATGCGCGCGCCGCCATCGATCAGTACGACAAGCTCGCCGCGCTCTCGCCTGCCGCGGTGGACCCGGCCTTGCGCAGCGAGGCGCTGCGCCGCGCTTCCGATCTGCGCGTGCAACTCGCAGAAGCCGACAACAGCACCGGCCATGGATTTCACGTCAGCGACGTGCGACGCGCCATCGCCGATTACATGCGCGTGCTGACTGACTACCCGCTGTACGCGATGAACGATCGCGTGTTGTACCAGCTCGCTCGCGCCTACCAGATGGTGGACGAGACCGACGCTTCGATCACCGCGCTCACGCGGCTCGGTGCGAGCTATCCGCAATCCGCGCGCGCGCCGGATGCGCTGTTCCGGGCCGGCGAGATGCTGTTCGCGCGTAGCCGCTTCCGCGATGCCGAGCCGGCCTACGCCGGACTGCTCGCGCTGGGTCCGGACGCGCCTTACTACGAGTACGCGCAATACAAGTACGGCTGGGCGCTGTACAAGCAATCGCAGTACGAGCGCGCCGCCGAAGTGTTTCTCGCGATTCTCGATCGCGATCTTCCGCCCGGCACACTCGAAGACGCCGCCGTCGTCCAGACCGTGGCACGCGACAAGCTGGAGAGAGTCAGCGAATCGCTGAGAGTCACCGCGCTGTCCTTCGCCGCGCTCGGTGGCGGTCCGGCGGTGAACGCGCACTTCGCGCGTGCGCCCAGGGCCTCGCGCATGGAGACGCTGATCTACTCGGCGCTGGGCGAGGCGCTGCTGCAGAAGGATCGCTACACCGACGCGGCGGGCACCTACGTCGCCTTCATCGAGCGTCATCCCGAGCACGCGCGCGCGCCCGAATTCCAGGCGCGCGCCATCGGCGCGTATCGCGAGGGCGGATTCGGCGACCTCGCGATACGTGCTCAGGAACGCTATGTCGCGCTGTATGCGCCTGACGCCGCGTACTGGTCCACGCGCACACGAGACGACACCGTGCTGGCCGAAGTACGCCAGCATCTCGATGAACTCGGCCGTTATTACCAGGCGCGCGCGCAGCAGATCACCGAGCCGACCGCGCGCCAGGCCGGCTACCTCGCCGCGGCGGCGTGGTACCGCCGAACGCTCGATCTGTTTCCGAAGGATCCGCGCGCCGCCGACACGAGCCTGCTGCTGGCCGATGCGCTGCTCGAAGGCGGGCGCATCCAGGATGCGGCAAAGCAGTACGAGTTCACCGCGTATGTGCTCCCAGCGCATTCGCGCTCACCGGTCGCCGCCATCGCCACAGTTCAGGCCTGGCAGCGCCTCACGCGCGAAACGGCTGGCGCGGCTCACGCCGAGGCGCAGCGTGCCTCCATCGCCGCGAGCCTCAAGCTGGCGGACAGCTTCGGCGCGCATCCGCAACGCACGCAGGTCTTGATGGCTGCTGCGGAAGACCAGTACGACTTGCGCGAACTCGATGCGGCCATATCCACCGCGGATCGCGTGCTCAAGGCGCAGCCGGCGCAGGAACTTCGCATCGGCGCACTCGGCGTGATTGCCGACGCGCAATTCGCACAGAAAAAATATCCGGAAGCGGAAGCGGCCTACGCAGAACTGGTCGGCCTGCCCGCGCCGAGCATCGAGCGTCGCACGCTGTCCATCGAACAGCTCGCCGCCAGCGTCTACAAGCAGGCCGAGGCCGCGCGCGATGCGGGCGATCTGAAACTCGCCGCCTCGCACTTCCAGAGAGTGGCAGCGGTGGCACCCACCGCCAGCATCCGCTCCTCTGCAGACTACGACGCCGCGTCCACGCTGATCGCGCTGGAAGAATGGCCTCGCGCTGCGGTCGCGCTCGAGAGCTTCCGCGTCGGGTATCCGAATCACCGCCTGCTGCCCGACATCGACAAGAAGCTGGCGCTGGCCTACGAGAAAAGTGGCAAGCCCTCGTTCGCGGCCGGCGTGATGGATCGCATCGCGCTGCGCGAACAGGAGCCGGTGCAGACGCGTCGCGAAGCCGCCTGGACCGCGGCCCAGCTCTACGACAAGGCGGGCATCGCCGATCAGAGCACGCGTGCGTATCTGTTCTACGTGTCGAGCTATCCGCAGCCGCTCGATCCGGCCATGCAGGCGCGCCAGCGTCTGGCCGATCTGTTTCAGCAACGCGACCCCGGCGCGCGCCGGCACTGGCTGGACGAGATCGTGCTGGCCGACCAGTCCGCCGGCAGCGCGCGCTCGGAAGTTTCGAAGCGGCTCGCGGCACAGGCCAGTCTGGAGATCGGCCGTCTCGACGCCGCGGCCGCGCGACAACTCGCGCTGCGCGTACCGCTGGACCAGAGCCTGACGCAGCGCCGGCTCGCGACCGAAAACACGGTCCGCGTCCTGGAGCGCGCTGCGGCCTACGGCTACGCCGATATCACCAGCGCCGCGACCTACGAACTGGCTACGGTCTATATGGAGCTGGGACGTGCACTGATGGAATCGGAGCGCCCGGCAAAGCTCACCGGCGAGGCCGTCGAGCAATACCAGATTCTGCTCGAAGAGCAGGCCTTCCCCTTCGAGGAAAAAGCCATCCGCGCGCACGAGATCAATCTCGCGCGCATGCGCAACGGCACCTGGAACGAGTCCATCCGCAAGAGCGTCGCGGAGTTGGGCCAACTCTCACCCGCCAAGTACGGCAAGCAGGAAAAACGCGAGGCGACTTATGACGAACTGCATTGATATTCACCGAGCAAGAACCACCTCCGCAGTCGGTGTAGGGCGGCCCGCGGCCACCTGCGTCGGCGGGCACAGCCCGCCCTACGGCTTTCAGCGCTGTTCGCGCCTGGCAATGGCTTCCGTGCTGGCGTTGGTACTGGGCGCCTGCGCCGCGCCAGGCCCGAGCAAGCAGTCACCGCGCACGCAGGTCAAGACGCCCGCATCCGCGCCGAAGCCCGAACCCGGCGCCCGGAAGGAGATTGCCGCCGAAGCTTCCAAAGGGGATCCCGACTCGCGCTTCCAGGAAGCCCTTCGCCTGATGAAGGCACGGCAATTCCCGCAGGCGCAGGCCGCGTTTCTGGCGCTGTCGCGCGACTATCCCAACTTCTCCGGCCCGCTCACCGACCTGGGAATCCTCTACGCGCAGACCCACCAGCGGGAGCTGGCGGTGGCCAGTCTCACACGGGCCGTGCAGGCCAATCCGGGCAATGCCGTGGCGCTCAACTGGCTCGGCACCCTGCATCGCGAGAATCAGGATTTCGTGCGTGCCGAGCAGTCTTATCGCAAGGCCATCACGGCCCGTCCGGCTTATGCGCAGGCGCATCTGAACCTGGCCATCCTGTATGACGTGGCGCTGCATCGTCCGCAGGAAGCGCTCGCTTCGTATCGTGAATATCAGCGTCTTGCGGGCACCGACGACCTGGTCGTCGCCGCTTGGATTCGCGAGATCGAGGCGCGCCTGCAACCGGCGCCCGCCGCGACGACCACGGTCGCCGGGGCGACGCCGTGAAGCTGGCGGTAGCCGTCCTCTTAGCGATAGCAACGTTCGACCTTCACGCCGCCGGCACGGCGCCCGAAGCCGGCATCACCATCATGGGCGATCAGGATGCGGCCGTCGGCCTGTTCCTGGCGCCGTGGAAGGACGAGAGGCGCGGCGACGTCGACCGCGCACCCGCGCTGCTGGACCCCGCCGCGGCGCCGACGGACGCGCAAGGCTTCGCACGCAGCGCCACGTACTACATGACCGGCCGCGCCTACCGCGTCGAACGCTTGCAACGCAATCGATAAGTCCTTTCACCGCCACACGACGACATGAAAATAAACAGAACGCTGTCGCTGCTCGCCCTTGTCCTCTTTACCGCCAGCACCCCTGCTTTCGCCGGCATGGACATCCTGGCCTGCTCGACTCCCGAGAAAGCCGCGATAACGCCCACCGACCCACTCAACTGCCAGTGGAAGAACGGCCTGCTCGACGCCACGCTCGCGCAGTTGTACGTCGACGGCTGGCGCCTGGTCGAGGTCGGCTTCTTCAACGGCGATCGGGAAGTGCTGTACCTGGAGCGGCCGATAGCCGCTGCCGCGGCAACCAAGCCGTGAAGCCGCAGATCGCGGCGGCGCTTGTCGCCTTGCTGCTCGGCACCTCGGCCCAGGCCGCAGGCGACGCGGCGGCTGGCAAGGTGCTGGTTTCCGAGTTGTGCAGCGGATGTCACGCCGCGGACAAGAACGGCGTCGGCCCCATGCACCGCGGCGTGTTCGGCAACAAGGCAGGATCGCGGCCGGGCTACACCTATTCGCAGGCCCTTGTGCGCACCGGCGTGGTCTGGAACGAGACCACGCTGCGCATGTGGCTCGCCGATCCCAATGCTTTTCTGGCCGGCAACAAGATGAGCGTGCAGTTGCTGGAAACCGGCCAGGAATATGCGGACGTCATCGCCTACCTGAAGACGCTCGGCGCGGACGCGTCGAAGTAGCGGCAGGCCACGTCCTCGACGGCCGCGGGGGCCTCAGCCCACGATGATCCGCCCGGCCGGCGTCTGACCCAGAATCAGCTTGTTGAGCCGCTTCACGAACGCCGCGGGATCGTCTAGCTGACCGCCTTCGGCAAGCTGCGCCTGCCCGAACAGCAGTTCGGCCAGATCGGCGAACAGCACGTCGTCTTTCGTCTCCCTGAGACGCTCGACCAGCGGATGCCCAGCGTTGAGTTCGAGGATGGGCTTCGCGCCCGGAAAATTCTCTCCAGCCTGGCTGAGCATCTTTTCGAGGCGACGGCTCATGCCGAAGTCGGGCGCGACCAGGCAGGACGGCGACTCGGTCAACCGCTTGGACAAGGCGACGTCCTGCACGCGGCCTTCCAGCGCTTTCTTGGCGCGTTCGAGCACGTCCCTGTAAGCGGTTTCCTGCTGCGCCTGCTCCGGCGTTTCGACCAGGTCGTCCAGCTCGGCCGCGCCCTGGGCGACGGACTTGAGCGGCTTGCCTTCGAACTCGTGCAAGTGCGAGGTCACCCATTCGTCGATGCGGTCGGTCAGCAGCAGAACCTCGTAACCGCGCTTGGCAAAGCCTTCCAGGTGCGGGCTGGATTTGCCCGCGGCCAGCGAATCTGCGGTCAGAAAGTAGATCGACTTCTGGCCTTCGGCCATCCGCGTCACGTAGTCGGACAGCGAAACCGTGGCGCCCCCGGTTTCCTTGGTGGACGCCATGCGCAACAGCTTGGCGATGCGCGCGCTGTTGCCCGCATCTTCCACCACGCCTTCCTTGAGCACGGAGCCGAACGTCTTCCAGACGTGCGCATAGTCCTCGGGCTTGCTGGCCGCCATGTCGTCGAGCATGTCGAGCACGCGCTTGACCAGCGCGGACTTGATCTTCTCTGTGATGCGGCTGGCCTGGAGAATTTCGCGCGAGACGTTGAGCGGCAGGTCGGCCGTGTCCACCAGGCCGCGCACGAAGCGCAGGTACGGCGGCAGCAGTTCCGCCGCCTTGTCCATGATGAAGACGCGCTTGACGTACAGGTGCAGGCCGTTGTGCGCCTCGCGGTTCCACAAATCGAAGGGCGCGCGCTTGGGAATGTAGATCAGCGAGGTGTATTCGAGATTGCCCTCGACCTTGTGGTGCGCCCAGGCGAGCGCGTCTTCGAAGTCGTGCGAGATGTGCTTGTAGAAGCTCTGGTAGTCCTCGTCTTTCAGCTCGCTCTTGGGTCGCGTCCAGAACGCGCGCGCCTGGTTGATCGTCTCGGTCTCACCCTTGTCGTTCTTCAGTCGGATGGGCAGGCCGATGTGATCCGAGTAGCGCCGCACCAGGGTCGAGATGCGCGACGGTTCCAGAAATTCTTTCTCGTCCTCGCGCAGGTGCAGCACCACGTCGGTGCCACGATCTGGCTTGTCGATGGTGGTGACTTCAAACTCGCCCTCGCCCGCCGAGGTCCACTCCACGCCTTCGGCAGAGTCGGCGTGCCGCGTCCGCACCGTGACGGTGTCGGCAACGATGAAGGACGAATAGAACCCGACGCCGAACTGCCCGATGAGCTGCGCGTCCTTGGCCTGGTCGCCCGACAACTTGCTCATGAACTCGCGCGTGCCCGAGCGCGCGATGGTGCCGAGGTGTTCGATCACGTCCTCGCGCGACATGCCGATGCCGTTGTCGCGGATGGTCAGCGTGCCTGCTTCTTTGTCCGGCACGATCTCAACAGCCAGCTCGGCGTCACCCACCAGTTCCGGGCGCGAGACGGAGAGATAACGCAGCTTGTCGCAGGCGTCGGAGGCATTGGAGACCAGCTCGCGCAGGAAGATCTCCTTGTTCGAGTACATCGAGTGAATCATCAGCCGCAGCAGCGACTTGGTTTCGGCCTGGAAGCTGTGCTTGTCGGTAGTGCGTTCGGCGGTCATCGGGGTCGGTTCATCCAAGGGTGGAGCGAAGTAGGGACGGGATTGTGCGCTGGATCACATTTTTCAAGAGGGAATGACTTTCCGGCGCGATCAGGCCTGGGTTATCGTTTGCCTGCCGACTTTCGGCCATAACCTCGGGAGTTCATACAAGTGATCAGAAAAACCATTGCCCTCGTCGTACTCGCCGCTATGCCCCTGTCCGTATTCGCCGACAAGGATGTGGGATGCGGACTCGGAACGCAGGTCTGGGAAGGCCAGTCCGGCATCGTCGCCAAGGTGCTTGCCGCCACCACCAACGGCTCGTTCGGCAACCAGACCTTCGGCATCAGCACCGGCACCCTGGGCTGCTCGAAGGACGGCGTCATCAAGGCCGAATATCGTGCACCCGCGTTCGCCGCCGCCAACCTCGACCAGCTCGCCGTGGAAATGGCGACCGGCCAGGGCGAATCGCTCGAAGCGCTCGCCAGCCTGTACGGAATCGAAGGCGCTGATCGTGAGGCGTTCTTCGAGCTGACCAAGACGAACTACGGTCAGATCTTTGCCAGCCAGACCACCAGCGCGACCGAAGTCGTCGCTTCGGTGCAGTCGCTGATGAAGGCCGACGCCCGCCTGGCGCGATACGCCGCCTGAGTTGTCGATGTCTCCAGGGCGGCAGCTCGCAGGAGCTGCCGCTTTCTTTTTGCGCGCCTGTTCGTGGTTGCTGGCGCTGGCGTGCCTGGCCGCCGGCTTTTCGGCTGCTGCGGCCGACCCGGGCTATCTGGATGAATTGCAGGCCAGCGCACGCGAACGCGGGCTGGCCGGAACACCGGCCTGGCAGCGGCTGCTGCACGCCAATCCCGGCGTGCTCGGTCGCAAGGAAAGCACGCTCGATTTTCGCGGATTCTTTCTCTCGGCCGAAGGAAAGTCCGATCCCCAGTCCGAACTCGACGCCACGCTCGCAACGTTCTTCGACGACAGCCTGCTGTACGAGGAGCCGCGCCAATGCCGCTTCAAGGCGCGTTACGAATGGCTGAAGGCGCAACTCGGCTTCGACGCCGCACGACTTCCCGAAGCGGACTGCGCGCGCCTGCGCGAATGGCTGGAGGCGATCGACGCCAGCGCCCTGACCCTGGTCTTCGCTTCCAACGATCTCGACGGCCCCTCGACCACGTTCGGACACACGCTGCTGCGGCTAGACGCGGGCGGAGCAGCCGGCGATCAGCGCCTGCTGGCCTACGCCGTCAACTACGCGGCGCAGACCACGCGCGAGGCCGGCATGCTCTACGCGGTAAAAGGCCTCACCGGTTTCTACCAGGGCACGTTTTCGGTGATGCCCTATTACGAGAAAGTGCGCGAGTACGAACGCTTCGAACATCGCGACCTGTGGGAGTACCCGCTGCTGCTCGACGACGCCGCGCGCCAGCGCCTGATGTGGCACCTGTGGGAACTGCGAGGCGTCAACAGCGATTACTTTTTCTTCGGCGAGAATTGCTCGTACCAGTTGCTGAGCCTGATCGAATCCGCTGCGCCGCAAATGGACCTGACCAGTTCGTTCCGGTCCGGACCGGACTACACCATTCCGATCGATTCGGTGCGCGCGCTGCGCAACGTCGGCGTCCTCGGCGAGCCTGCGTTTCGGCCAGCCAATGCGCACCGCCTAAAGCACCGCTTTTCGGAATTGTCGGACTCCGGGCGGACCTGGGTGCAAGCCTACGTGGCGGGCAAGGCAGGACTCGAGGACGCGGCCTTCATAGAATTGCCGGCCGCGGAGCAGGCGCGCCGGCTGGAAGTTGCGCACGACGCGCTGTACTTCCGCTACCAGAAACGCGAGACCGGGCGCAGCGCGTCCTTGCCGCGCGCACGCGAGTTGCTCGCGGCACGCAGCCGCAATCCGGCCGTTTCGGATTTCAGCGACGTACCGCGGCCCCCTATTTCGCCGGACCAGGGTCACGGCAGCGGCAGGATCGGTCTGGGCCTGCGCGCGCTGGAAGACGAGGACACTGCCGCGCTGCTGAGCTGGCGCCCGGCCTACCACGACCATCTCGATCCGCCGCAGGGTTTCCTGGCCGGCGGGGAGATCGAATTCCTCGGCATCGAGCTGGCGGTGAACGACGAGCACATTCGCCTGGATCACGCGCGCCTGCTCAACGTGCAGGCCGTGGCCCCGCGCGACGAGCTGTTCAAGCCCTGGTCCTGGTTTGCGACGCTCGATGCGGTTCGGGCGCGCCCACTGGCGGAACGTCCCGGCTCGCTGGGCGGAGCGTTTACCGGTGGCGGCGGTGCGGCCTGGACACCGTTTACGGGTTCGCAACTCTTCGCGTTCGCCACCACACGGGTCGAGGCGAACTCCGATCTGGGTCGGGGCCACGATCTCGGCGCGGGTGCCAAGCTGGGCCTGGCCGTGCAGCGTTTCACACCGCTCACCCTGGAATTGAGCGGCGAAGCGCTGGAAGGCCTTGCCGGCGCCGATACCGACCGTGCGCGTCTCGACGCGACGATGCAGTGGTCGTTCGGCGTCGCCAACGGGCTTCGTCTGGGCTATCGCATCGACCATCGGCGCGACGACGATTTCCGTGAGCGCGACACCGCCGTCGAATTGCGCTGGCTGCATTACTTCTGAGCCGCAATGAGTTCTCTGATTCGACAGGAGCTGCGTCGCGCGCTGATCGCCGTGGGTTACTTCACGCGCATTCCGATTCCGGCCTGGGTGGGCTGGTCCGCGTTCGAGCTGAATCGTTCGGCACGCTATTTTCCGCTGGTTGGTGCCGGCGTCGGGCTGGTCGGGGCAACGGTGCTGGGACTCGCATCGCTGGTGCTTCCGGCGACCCTGGCCGTGGTGCTCTCCATGATCGCCACCATCGTGCTCACCGGCGCTTTCCACGAAGACGGTCTGGCCGATGCCGCGGATGGTTTTGGCGGCGGCTACGAGCCGCAGCGCGTGCTCTCGATCATGCAGGACTCGCGCATCGGCAGCTTCGCTGCGGTGGCGCTGAGTCTGGTGCTGCTCGCCAAGTTCTCAGCGCTGGTCTCGCTGCTCGGCATGGGAATCGGGACCGCCGCGACGGTGCTGGCGGTCGCGCACGCGGCCTCACGCGCCGGCGCGCTCGGCGTCATGGCGGCGTTGCCCCACGTTCGCGCCGAAGACTCTTCGAAGGCCAAGCCAGTGGCCGAAGGCATCGGCCCGGCCGAGTGGGGAACCGGCATTCTCCTGGGCCTGCTGCCGCTGGCGCTGGCGGTCGTGCTCGATCGGACTTCGCCTGGATCGGCCGCACTCGCGCTGGCCGCGGCCGTGGTGGTTCCCGTGCTGGCAGCGCGTTACTACCGCAGGCGTATCGGCGGATATACCGGCGACTGCCTCGGCGCCACGCAGCAGGCGAGCGAACTGGCGATCTACATCGCGTTCTGCGCGCAGCTCGCGTGACGCGGCTGTTTCTTATCCGGCACCCGCCCGTGGCGATGCCTCCGGGCATTTGCTTCGGCAGGTCCGACGTGCCTGCCCTGGAGTGGCCTGAAGCAAACGTCGATGCGCTGCGTGCGAAGCTGCCGCCGGAGTCGCAGTTTCTAAGCAGTCCGCTCTCGCGATGCCGGACGCTCGCGGAGTCGCTTGCACAGCAAGCAGAACGGGTTCGGCTCGACGCGCGACTACAGGAGATCGACTTCGGCGAGTGGGAATTGCGGCGCTTCGATTCCATCGACCGAAGCCTCATCGACGCCTGGGCCGCGCGACCCTGGGATTTCGTTCCGCCCGGCGGCGAGAGCGCGCAGGCCATGAGCGGGCGTGTGCTCGAAGCCCTGGATGACATGCTGCGCGATGCGCCGGATTCGCTGGTCCTGGTTTCGCATGGCGGACCGCTGCGAGTCGTGCTCGGAACGCTGTTGCGGCTACCGCGCACGCAATGGCTCGATCAGGCTTGCGAACCGGGGTCCATCAAGTGCCTGCGCCTGTCGGCAAGTCGTTTCGCTATCGAGATCGACCACTAGAAATTCCGTACGGGTGTCCAGAACTCGGTCGCGGGCATGGCCCGCTCCTACGGAACCCGACGTTTGCAGGATCGGGCCATGCCTGCGACGGACCTTTGGACGGTTTTCGCAAACGTGTTGCCGTCATCGCCAACGCAACGTTAGAGTCACGGCGTTTCAGGTGTCCTTGATTGCTTCGGTGGCCAAGGATTAAACGGGAAGCCGGTGCGCGATTCGCTACTGCGAATCGCAATGCCGGCACTGCCCCCGCAACGGTAAGCGAGTTGGAAGCGGCCTCGTCGCCACTGTGCATCTGCATGGGAAGGCGGCCGTTCAAGAGCCCGGACCCGGGTTCGACTCGCAAGTCCGGAGACCGGCCTGCGACATTCCGATGGTTCGCGGTGGGCGAAGCCGGACGTGTCTGGCTTCGTCCGATCCGGCCGTTTGCTCGAGCGTCTGACTCGTTCTTCTCGAACCCCCGCTACCTCCGAGAAGTGCGTTTGAAGCCGTTCCCACAGACAAACCCCGAGAACTTTCCCATGACACGACCCACCACCCCGCAACTCGCCATCCTCGCCGGCCTGGTCCTGCTGATGCTGGTCACGCGCTTCGACCATTTCTTTTCCGTGCCGGATGCCTCTTGGGCCGTTTTCTTCATCGGCGGTTTCTACCTGCGCGGGCTGGCTCGCTGGGCGTTCCCTGCGCTGACGGTCGAGGCAGTGCTGATCGACTGGTTCGCCACGCAACAGTTCGGCATCAGCGCTTACTGCCTCACTCCGGCCTATGCGTTCCTGATTCCGGCGCACGCGGTGCTGTGGTTCGGCGGCGCCTGGCTGCGGACGCGGCAGCAACTGGACCTGCGCAGCCTGGCGCTGTTCGCCACCGCCGCATTCGTGTCGGTGACGGCGGCCTACGCCATTTCCAACGGCAGCTTCTACTGGCTCGGTGGCCGCCAGCTCTCGGCACCGAACCTGGCCGGGTACCTTGCCAATTTCTCGAAGTACTACGTCCATTTCCTGACGATTCCCTGCGCATACCTTGCGGCCACGGGGCTGGTTCACGTCGGTATCACGTGGAGCCTGCGGCATGGCAAGGACTCGTCACATCCGCAATCACGCTCGTAGATGAAGCAGCCCCGGCTCCGGCCGTGAGCACCTGCCACGGCCCGCGCCGCATCGTGTGTCTGACCGAGGAGACGACGGAAACGCTGTACCTGCTGGGCGAGCAGGATCGCATCGTCGGTATCTCCGGCTTCACCGTGCGGCCGCCGCAGGCGCGCAAGGAAAAGCCCAGGGTGTCGGCGTTCACCAGCGCCAAGATCGAGCGCATCCGCGAACTGAAGCCCGACCTTGTGCTGGGCTTCTCGGACTTGCAGGCCGACATCGCGGCCGACCTGGTGCGTGCCGGCATCGCGGTGCACATCTTCAACCAGCGCAGCGTGGCGGAGATCTTCGACTTCATCCGCATGCTCGGCGCGATGGTGGGCGCGG
This sequence comes from Panacagrimonas sp., assembly GCA_052389915.1. GTDB lineage: Bacteria > Pseudomonadota > Gammaproteobacteria > Nevskiales > Nevskiaceae > Panacagrimonas. Next base: position 57,052 of record JBQTHL010000046.1, on the reverse strand, counting down.
TGGATCGCACCGCCGTCCTGATGAGCGAACTGCAACGCGGCATCGATGAAGTGCAGGCAGCGGCGCAACGACTGCCGCGGCGACCCTCGGTCTACTTCGAGGAGTGGGACGAGCCGATGATCTCCGGCATCCGCTGGGTATCCGAGTTGATCGAGCTGGCCGGCGGACGCGACTGCTTCACCGAGATGTCGGTCGAACCCAGTGCGAAGCACCGGATCGTCGCCGACCCGCTGGAAGTCGTTCGCCGCGCACCGGATCTGATCGTGGGCTCGTGGTGCGGCAAGAAATTCAAGCCGGAAAAAGTCGCGGCTCGCGCAGGATGGGATGCGATTCCCGCCGTCCGCAACGCGCGTCTGCACGAGGTCAAGTCCTGCGACATTCTTCAGCCCGGTCCGGCCGCACTGACCGATGGGCTGCGACAACTGCACCACATGATTGCGGACTGCGCTCACTCCGCATGAGCAGCCTGATGATTCAGGGCACCACATCCGACGCCGGCAAGACCACGCTGGTAGCCGGGTTGTGCCGCGTGCTCAAGCGCCGCGGCGTCGCGGTTGCGCCGTTCAAGCCGCAGAACATGGCGTTGAACTCCGCGGTGACAGCCGACGGGGGCGAGATCGGTCGTGCGCAGGCCTTGCAGGCGCAGGCCGCCGGCATTGCGCCCACCACCGACATGAACCCGGTGCTGCTCAAGCCCACTACCGATATCGGGGCACAGGTGATCGTCCACGGCAAGGCCGTGGCCAGCATGGATGCGCGCGGCTTTCATGACTACAAGCGCGTGGCAATGGACGCGGTGCTGGCCTCACATGCCCGTCTGAGTGCACGCTACAGCGCCATCGTGGTCGAGGGAGCCGGCTCGCCCGCGGAAATCAATCTGCGTGCGAACGACATCGCCAACATGGGCTTCGCCGAGGCGGTCGATTGTCCGGTGATTCTGATTGCGGACATCGATCGCGGCGGTGTGTTCGCGCACCTGGTCGGAACGCTCGCGCTGCTCGGCGAAACCGAACAGGCCAGAGTGCACGGCTTCGTCATCAACCGCTTCCGTGGCGACATCGAGTTGCTGGAGCCGGGTCTGCGCTGGCTGGAACAACTCACCGGCAAGCCGGTGCTCGGCGTGCTGCCGTATCTGCACGGACTGCATCTGGACGCGGAGGACGGTATTTCGCGCGACGCGCCCGAGCATCGCGGCGAACTGCGTGTAGTCGTGCCGGTGCTTCCGCGCATCAGCAATCACACCGACTTCGATCCTCTGCGTCGTCATCCGCAGATCGACTTCTCCTTCGTCGGACCGGACCAGATTCCACCGCCCGCCGACCTCGTGATTCTGCCGGGCTCGAAATCCGTTCGCGCCGATCTGGCTCATCTGCGCACACAGCACTGGACGCCTTACCTGCAACAACACTTGCGCTACGGCGGTCGCCTCATGGGCATCTGCGGCGGATTCCAGATGCTGGGCAGGACCATCGCCGATCCGCATAGCCTCGAAGGCACTGCCGGTACGTCGGATGGCTTCGGCTGGCTCGATTTCTCGACGCGCCTCGAACCGGAGAAGCAGTTGCGCAATGTCGCCGGAACGCTGCTGCTCGACGACGGCGCGGATGTCCGCGGCTACGAGATTCATGCGGGCGTGAGCGAAGGTCCGGCGCTCGACCGCCCTGCCCTGCGTCTGGGCGCGCGCGATGACGGCGCCATTTCGCTGGACCGACAAATCCTCGGCAGCTACGTGCACGGTCTGTTCGATGCGCCGCACGCACTCACGGCCTTGCTGCGCTGGGCCGGGTTGCGCAAGCCGCAAACCGTGGACGTGGGCGCACTGCGCGAGGCCGCGCTGGATCGTCTGGCCGATGCGCTGGAACAGCACCTGGACCTCAAGGCCCTATTCGATCTGCTGCAACTGGAGCCGGCATGACGACCGCGCGATGCACCCTGATTCTCGGCGGCGTGCGTTCCGGCAAGAGCCGGCTAGCAGAGCGCATCGCGCTCGATAGCGGTATGGAGGTCGTCTACATCGCCACGGCCACCGCAATGGACGATGCCGAAATGCGAGAGCGGATCGCCGCGCACCGCGAGCGCCGTCCGGCCCCGTGGCTCACGGTCGAGGAACCGGTGCAGCTCGCCGCGCGCCTGCGCGAACACTGCGTGCCTCACCGCTGCGTCGTCGTGGACTGCCTCATGCTGTGGCTCACCAATCTGTTGTGCGCCGGGAACCCCTCGCAACTCGTCGGCGAGCGCGAAACGTTGATCGAAGCCCTGCCCACTCTGCGCGGCCGTGTGATTCTGGTGAGCAACGAAACGGGACTCGGCGTGGTGCCGCTGGGCGCGTTGAGTCGGCGCTTCATCGATGAAGCTGGAGACCTGCATCGGCGTCTCGCGCAGTGCTGCGATCAGGTGATTTTCACGGTGGCGGGATTGCCGCAAGTGCTGAAAGGATCGCCCCTATGATCGACTCGCTGGCCTGGCTGAACGACCCGATCCTGGAACTCGATGCCGAAAACGCGGAGGCGGCACGCCAGCGTCAAATACAGCTCACCAAACCCGCCGGATCGCTGGGCGAGTTGGAGAACCTCGCGATCCGGCTTGCCGGGCTTCAGGGTCGCGTCTGCCCGGCGGTGGACCGCGTCCACATCGCCGTGTTCGCGGCGGATCACGGCGTGGCCGCGGAGAACGTCTCGGCGTATCCGCAAGGCGTGACGGCGCAGATGATCGACAACTTCGCCGCGGGGGGCGCGGCCATCAGCGTGCTGGCGCGGCATTTAGGCGCGAGTCTGGAGGTGATTGATCTCGGCACCGTCGGCCAATCGCATGCCGCGGCCGGGGTACGACGCGAGCACATTGCGAGCAGCACCGCCAACCTCGCACGCGAACCGGCGATGCGGATCGATCAGCTCGCCGCAGCCATGAGCGCGGGGCGCGACGCCGTTAGCCGCGCCCTTGCATCCGGTGCCGAAATCTTCATCGGCGGCGAAATGGCCATCGCCAACACCACGTCTGCAACCGCGCTCGCCTGCGCGCTGACCGGAATATCGCCCGAGCGTCTGACCGGCCCCGGAACCGGACTCGATGCGAGCGGTATTGCGCACAAGGTGACTGTCATCCAGCGCGCACTCGCGCTGCACGCAGACGCCTGCGATAACCCGCTGGAGGCGCTGCGCCGACTCGGCGGCTTCGAGATCGCGGCTCTGGCCGGCGCCCTGATCGCAGCCGCGCAACAAGGCGTGCCCGTTCTCGTGGATGGATTCATCGTGACCGCCGCAGCACTTGTCGCGGTGCGCTTCGCGCCGCCAGTCGCGAACTGGCTGATTTATTCGCACCGTTCTGCAGAGCCAGGGCACGCCCGGATACTGGAAGCGCTGGGTGCACGCCCGCTGCTCGATCTCGGAATGCGCCTGGGCGAAGGCAGCGGTGCCACGATCGCGCTACCGCTATTGCGAGCGGCGTGCGCACTGCAAGCCTCGATGGCCACGTTTGCCGAAGCAAACATATCGAACAAACCGATGTAGGGATTCTCTGTACAGGTCTGTCGCGGGCATGGCCCTCTCCTACAAAGCTACGGATTCCGTAGGAGCGAGCCATGCCCGCGACCGTGTTCTCCAACCTATTGACTACTCCTTCCCCCGCGCGCGGGGGAAGGTTGGGATGGGGGCGGGTGGCGTGGAGCAGAGTGCAGCCGTCGATCCCCGCTACAGAAATTTGGGGACAGCTTCCTGGAAAAAAAATCGCGTCCCCTCCCCGTCTCGCGACTTCCGCGATAAAGTCAATCCGGGACACTGGGGAGTCAGGGAGATGAACGAGATCCTTTCCGCAGGCTAGGTTTGGCCGCTCTGTCCATGCTTGCGCTGCTTACAAGCTTGGTGCGGGCCGGAGTCTTCTTCGGGCAATCGGTGCAGTCCTCACGGCCGTCTGCCGATGCATCGGGCGAGCGTCGCGTCGGGCTCAAGCTCCTCCTGAGTGACGCTGACTCGCGTCGCAGAATCTGCGCGGCAATGATGTGAACCGATCGGGGCGTCGCACCGATCACTGATAGCAAGGGAGAGATTCATGAATCGCGGAATTGAGTCCAATCGGCGGAACATCTTCGCCGGCCAACTCGCCTCCGGGCCTAGGCCCACCGCGCTGGCGCTGGCGCTTGCCGGTTTGTTTGCGCCGTCGGCACCGGCGCTGGCGGCGAACATCAATGTCGCCGGTACCTGCTCGCTGGCCAACGCGATCAATGCGGCCAACACCGATGCCGTTGCCGGCGGCTGTCCGGCGGGCAGTGGACCGGACACCGTCGTTCTGCCGACCAACACGACACTGAGTGTGCTAGCGCCGCTGCCCAGAATCACCAGCAAACTCGTGATCGAGGGGAACGGCAGCACGATCTCTCGGGCTCCGACGGCGCAGGATTTCGCGATCAAGGTCGATCGTAGCGCGACGGTCATGATTAAGGATCTGACGATCGACGGAAATTCGGAGCTGGCCTTCGGCCTGTTCAACGACGGCCAGCTCGAACTCTTCAGATGTCGAATCACCGAGAACCTTCTCGGCATCAGAAATCCGGGGACGTTGACGATCACAGACAGCACTATTATCGGCAATACGGGGGTTGCAATCGGCGGAGGCATCGAGAGTTTCGGACCGCTGGTGGTCCGGCGAAGCCTTGTCGCAGATAACCAGGGACCCGCAGGCGGCATCCGCTTCGACGACTCGCTGGAGGTGGAAGCCAGCACGATCTCGGGGAATGGCGCGGTTGGCGGCCTAAATGGCAGCGGCACCTTGACCTTGCTCAACAGTACGGTGGCCGGTAATTCAGGGCAAATCGGCGGCGGAATATCTTTCCTGGGGAACGCGACCATTACCGGGAGCCTGATTTCCGGCAACACTGCGACGAGGGGCGGGGGTCTTTACCTGAACGTGGCCAATCTCACTCTTTCCAATTCCACCATCTCGGGCAACACGGCGACGGGAAGTTCCGTCCTGAGCAAGGGAGGTGGGTTGGGGATGGCCATCGGTTCCGGAGTCGTCGACATTTCGGACAGCACGTTCTCCGGTAATCATGCCGATGTCAGTGGCGGTGGAATCTTTGCGGCACCCAGGTTCGCGCTGCGCAGGAATCTTGTTTCCGGGAACACGGCGCCCGCGGCTGCGGAGATCGAGCTTGTCCCGGGAACGCTGACCGCCGACGAATTCAACGTCTTCGGCCACAACGGTCTGAGCAATACCGCAGCGTTTTCCAATTTCCTTCCCGATGTTGCAGACCGTACCGCCACCACCGACGGCACGAACCCCAAGATTCTCTCCGGCATCCTGTGTCCGCTGGCGCTGAATGCTCCGGGAACCACGCGAACGCACATCGTGCCTACCGGCAGCCCGGCCGTTAATGCGGGCGGAACCACGTGCAGTGCGACGGACCAGCGCGGGGTTGCTCGCCCCCAAGGCACTGCTTGCGATGCCGGTGCCTTCGAGAACAACGGCAATGTATGCACGCCCGCCATCAGCATCGCCGGCGCCAGCATCACCGAGGGCAACACCGGCACCGTCAATCTGACCTTCAAGGTACGACTCTCGGCGCCCGCACCGGCAGCGGTGCGGGTCAACTTCGCGACACAGGACGGAACCGCCAGGAAGCCCGGCGACTACGTGGCGAAGACCGGGACATTGACGATTGCCAAGGGCAAGTCGTCGGGTGACATCGCGATTCAGGTCAAGGGCGATACGGCGATAGAGCCAAATGAAACTTTCCATGTGCTGCTGAGCCGGCCGGTGGGCGCGACCATCGCCACCGGAACCGCCACCGGAACCATCAAGGACGACGATCGCCCCGTCATGCGCGTCGAAGGCGTGAGCGTGACCGAAGGGAATGGCGGCCAGAAGGACGCCACGTTCAAGGTACGGTTGTCACGGGCTGCAACAGGCCCTGTGAGCGTCCGGTTTGCGACGCAGGATGGAACTGCCAAGAAGGGCAGCGATTACCTGACGAAGACCGGAACCCTGACGTTCTCCAGCGGGCAGTCTTCCGGCAACGTCGTCGTCAGGATCAAGGGCGACAGGTTGATAGAGCCCAACGAAACCTTCCGCCTGCTGCTGAGCAATCCCGTTGGCGCCACCCTTGCTGCCAGCACCGCCACTGGAACCATCCGTAACGACGATAGCCTGACCTTGAGTATCGACGACGTCAGGATGGCTGAAGGGACGGGTCAAAGAAGGGACACGCCGGCCGTGTTTACAGTACGCCTCTCCGGGCCTTCGACAAATCCCGTGACGGCGAGCTACGTCACGTCGGATGGGACTGCAAAGGCGGTTGAGGATTACCGCGCCGCATCGGGCCTGCTCACGTTCGCCGTTGGTCAGACCTCCAAGACCATCGCGGTCGGATTGATCGCAGACGACGCAATCGAAGCAAACGAGACGTTCAGGGTGAATCTGAGCGCCGCGACCGGTGCATCGATTGCAGATGCTCAAGGCGTGGGAACCATCACCAACGACGATTGAGGTCGAGGCTGAGTCCCCCGTCCAAGCGCATTCCGGACCTGCGTCCCTTCTACCAAACAAGCTCTATGTAGGTCGGGCTTCAGCCCGACCTACATAGAGCATGGCTCGTCCGACTACCGATTGAGCGGAAACAACGTAGTCATTCCGCGGTAGTCGAACACGATGCCTTCGGCGGTGATCTGCGCTACGCGCGGTCCTTCGGCCAATGTGGAGCCTTCCAGATATTTCTTGCCGTTGATCAGCGCCCAGCGCCTGGCCCGATCGGCGTCGTAAACGTGGACGTCAACGCGCAGTTGCGGAAAGGCGCTGCGATAGTCCGACGGCATATCGCGTAACAGGATCGGGCCGCTCGCGACCTTGGGCGCAGGAACTCCAGCAGGCGCGTTGTTGACGGCTGGCTGTTCCGGCATCGGCTGCGGCCTTGGATCCGGGTCGGCCTCCAGCGGAGCCGTGTCACCTGCCGCGATAGCTTCTTCCGGCGTCATGAAAAAATCTTCTGCGGCCTCGCCTTCGGCTGCGGCAATCTCGGACGCTTCCTCGAATGCCGCCGCCGGTTCCTCTCCGTCCATGAGTTCGTCCAGCGAAGACAGTTGGGTGTCGGGGTCCAGCGCGGGCTGGCCTTCGTCGGGCGCTGCCGCTTCCGGGGCCGGCGCCTCGATCGGCGCCGGAATTGGTGCAGTCACGAGTTCCGCCGCCGGCGGAGTCGGCATGGCCGGCGCCGGTGGCGGCGGTGTCTGGCGCAGATAGGCGTAAACCAGATAAATCAGCACCAGCAAACCGAGAACGCATGCGGCGACTGCGAGCAAGCGCCCCGGCCGCAAAGGCTCGGCCGCGTGCGAAGGCGGAGCTTGCGTCACATCTTCCAGCGTCGGCACCCGACCGAGATTGCGGTCCCGCTCGGCCTTGCGTAGCGCATCGAGGATGTAGCTCACGTCGGCGCTCTCAGGGTTTGAATTTCAGGGTGGGCGTGCCGGGCGCGAGGTCCGACAGGGCGATGCGCGTCTGCACCCCGACAATCCCGTCGGATGCCAGGCCGCGCGCCCCCTGGAAGAGCCGCACTTCTTCCAGGAGCGCGCCGTCGAAAATATCGGACTCCGTGCTCGCGGGTTTGCCCATCATCTGGGCCAATCTTTCGCGCAACCAGACGACACCGGCGCCGCGTTCGCCGTACTCGATCAGGACGTCGACAGTTTCGCGCCGCCACAGCAGAAACATCTCTCCCGTCCAGGCGCTGCCCAGATCGTCGAGCGCCATATCCTGGGAACCTTCGGAAGTCTCGATCCAGGCGCGTTCGTCGGTCAGTTGCGTGACCAGCGCGTAACGCGTTTGCCCGGCGGCGTCGATCACGGTGAGAACGGCAGGCCGGTCCATACGGCGCAGTTGCGGGAACGTGGCGTCGGTTCGATAGCACTCCAGGCCGTGCGAACGCAGGCTGCGACACACGTTGTCGCCGCGGGCGATCTTGATGTCCGCGTCCCACAGCCGGATCAGGCGGTCGGTGAGTTGCGGCAATGCCGGTGTCAGGCCGAGCAGTTCCTCTACCGTTCGCGGAGTCGCGGGGCTGACGCTGGCCGTCGGTAACGCCGCCGCCACAGGGGATGTTGCAGGAGCGGTAACGGAGGCGGGTACCGGTGGGCTGGGCGCCTGTGCGACCTCAGGAGCGGCATTGACCGGAGCCGGCTGCCGATCACGGGACATTTCGCCGTAGATCAGCACGCCGACAATCGTCAGCCCTATCGCCACGAGGACACCCTGGATCCAGGTTCGCCCGGGTTGCGGCGCGGCTGCGTCCCAACTCCGGCGCAAGCGTCGCCAGAAAACGCTGGCACCGGCTTCGGCCGGCGCCGTCCCGACCCCGCGACCGAACACCTCCGCAGCCGCGCCCCGCACCAGTTCGCGCGTCACCTGGCGTTGGTGCTTGCCGTAAGCGCCGAGCAGCGCGCGATCGCACAACACGTTGATCAGGCGCGGCACCCCGCGGGTGAAGCGCTGAATTTCCTTGATGGCTTCGGCGGTGAACAAGGATTCCTGCGTGCCGGCCACGCGCAGACGATGCCGCACGTACTCCGCCGTCTCTTCCTGTTCCAGCGGCGTCAGGTGATAGCGCGCCGTGATCCGGCTGGCCAGTTGCCGCAAATCCGGGCGCGCCAGCAAGTCGGCCAGCTCGGGCTGACCCACCAGCATGATGCGCAGCAGCTTTTCCTTGTTCGTCTCCAGATTGGTCAGCAGGCGCACCTGTTCGAGCACCGCGGGCGACAGGTTCTGCGCCTCGTCGATGATCAGCACCGTGCGCCGGTCGTTGGCGTGGGTGCGCAACAGGTGCTGGTTGAGCGCGTCGATCAGGCTCTTGAGGCTGGGCGTGTCGTCGCGCCGATACTCCACCCCCAGTTCGTCGCAGATGGACTGCACGAACTCGGCCTCGCTCTGGCGAGGGTTGTGGACCATCGCCACTTCCACCCCTTCGAGCTTCTGCTCCAGCAAGGTTCGCACGATGGTGGTCTTGCCAGTGCCGACCTCGCCCGTGAGTTGCACGAACCCACCGTACTGGCCGGTGCCGTAAAGCAGGTGCCCCAGCGCCTCCTGGTGACGAGGCGACATGTACAGATAGGCAGGATCGGGGGAGATCGAAAACGGCATCTCCCGAAGCTGGAAATACTGCGCGTACACGCTGGCTGGATATCCCGCGGGTTAGATGATTCGGGTGAGGCGTCTCAGAGTCGCCGCATCGAGATTTTGCAGCTATCCATTCGGCCGCATCGACAGCGCCCATGGAACCCGAGTATAGCCGCCGACCCCGCTTCGAAGGGCGGGCGCGCGGCGGGACCAACGGCCATGATCGGCCGACCGTCGGCAGTCCTTTGTCGCGCCTTGTCAGGGAATGACTTTCCACGACAAGAACCGTCGCTCGAATCGCCGAAGATCCGGCTGCGGCACGATGCACATGCTTGATTGCCAAGCCAGTTTTGGAACTGAACTGCCCGGCATGGAACCGGCTAATCATTCACAAATCCCTTTAACGGAAGACTTGTCCGGACAGACAACCTTCCCATTTATCGACGACGCTCTCCCCCCGCTGAGTCGTCGATTCGGCCCGACCAATTCTCCGGTCGGGCCGATCTTTTTTTCCTTGAGTGATAAGACCGGGACTCGGCATGCCTGACCTCGACGACCTTCGCGAAAGCCCCACGGCACGCCGCTGCGGTCAGGTCTGCGTTGTCGCGCTCGCCGCGCTGACGACTTCCGGTGCGGGACTGCTCGCTTTCCTCAACCAACCGTCGGGTCCGGTCTGGCTCTGGTGGGTTGTCGCAGTGTCCGCCGTTGCAGTCGCCGCATCCCTGACCGGCTGGCTGGTAGCAAGTGCGGCAGACTTCACCCGCCGGCTGCTGCATCGCTCCAAGGCGCGATCCAGCAACAGCTAGCTCACGCCCCGGCGCAGGTCGCGCAGGATTGTCGCCGTGGCGAGGGCGCGACTGCCGAGATGGATGGCCAACGCCGCTTTCGACAACTGTCTCGCCGTCAACAGGTCCTCCCTGCTTTCGAGCCGGCCCTCGCGTAACGCAATCAGGCAACGGCCTGGCAAGCCTTCGACCGATGGCGAATCCGCAGGCAGCACCCCTCGGTCAGGGTCGTAACGATAGATCCGGTCCGGATCGAGATCCGGCGGCAGGTCGATGCCGAATCCCAGTTCGGCCAGCAGAATCATCTCGAACCGGCGTAGCGCGCGCTCGCCCAGACCGGATTCCTGCGCCAGTTCGATGAGCGCAATTCCGTACGCGTCGAAGACAACCGGATGCGGATCGTGACGGCGCAACAGCCGCAGCAGCAGCTCGTTGAGATACCAGCCGCTGAAAATCTTCTCGCCGCTCAAAGCCGGCGCTGCGCCGCCCGCTTCGACGCCGCTGAACGTGCCCAGATCGCCGCTCTCATTCCATGACAGCAGCAGCGGCCGGAAGGCCTGAAGCAGTGCGCGCGACTTCGACCTGGGCGCACGCACCCCGCGCGCGACAACGCCGATACGGCCATGCGCGCCCGAGATGGCTTCAACCAGCAGGCTGGTATCGCCGTAGGGTGCCGCCTTCAGAACCCAGGCCGGCTCCAGTTGAATCCGGGCCCTGGACATCGCGAGGCAGCGCTAGTCTTGACCGAGGCCGAATTGCTTGAGCGCAGCCGGATCGTCGCTCCAGTTTTCGCGCACGCGACACCAGAGCTGCAGGAACACCTTGGCTCCGGTCAGGTGTTCGAGTTCCTTGCGCGCCTGCGTGCCGACCCGCTTGAGCGCCGAGCCGTCTTCGCCGATGACGATTTTTTTTTGCCCCTCGCGCTCCACCCAGATCACCGCGCTGATGCGGTGCATCCGGCCTTCGAGCACGTACGACTCGATGGACACCGTAAGCGAGTACGGCAGTTCCTGGTGCAGGGTGCGGGTGAGTTTCTCGCGCACCAGCTCGGCGGCCAGAAACGCGTCGTCGAAGCCGGCAATCATGTCGGGCGGATAGAGCGGCGGGCCCTCGGGCATGCGCGCCATGATTTCGTTGGCGAGCGTCTGCACGTTGTCGCCCTTGGTTGCCGACAGCGGCATGACGAAGGCGAAGTCGCGGCGCGCGGACATCTCTTCGAGTTCCGGCAGCAGGCGGGTCTTGTCGGCGACGCGATCGATCTTGTTGATGACCAGCGCGACCGGCGCCTTGACGCCAGCCAAGCGCTCCAGCACCAGGTCGTCTTCTTCAGTCCAGTGAAGGGACTCGATCACGAACACGGCGAGATCGACGTCGTGCAGGCTGTTGGACGCGGTTTCGTTCATGGCGCGGTTGAGCGCGCGCGGCGCCTTGCGATGCAGACCCGGCGTATCGACGAACACGATCTGGCCCTCGGGCCGGTGCAGCACGCCCTGGATCGCGTTGCGCGTGGTCTGCGGCTTGTGCGAGACGATGCTGAGCTTGCGCCCGACCAGCGCATTCAACAGCGAGGACTTGCCGACGTTCGGTCGGCCAACCAGGGTCACCATACCGCTGCGCATCTCAGCACTGCTCCAGATCAGACAAGCTCATGACACATCATCGCCGAGTTGACCCAACAGGGTTTCGGCTGCCTGTTGCTCCGCGGCCCTGCGATTGCCGCCAGAGGCTTCGCTGGTTCGATCTTCGTCCAGCAATCGCGCACGCACATGGAAGTGCCGGCGATGCGCAGGACCGGACTCGGACAGCACCTCGTACTCCGGCACCGGACGATTGCGCGCCTGTAGCCACTCCTGCAAGCGGGTCTTGGGATCCTTGAGCGTTTCGGCATCCGGCAGGTTGGCCAGCTCGGTTTCGAACACCCGCAGACAGACCGCCTTCACCACACCGAACCCACCGTCCAGATACACCGCCGCCATCAGCGCTTCGAGCGCGTCGGCCAGCACCGAATCGCGCCGCCAGCCACCGCTCTTGAGTTCACCTTCGCCCAAGCGCAGCAGGTCCCCCAGTTGGAGCCGGCGCGCGATCAACGCCAGGCTGCTCTCGCGTACCAGGCTGGAGCGCAGTCGGGACAAGGCGCCCTCGCCCGCTCGCGGTTGCTGGCGGAACAGCATTTCGGCGATGACCGCGCTGATCAGCGCGTCGCCCAGAAATTCGAGCCGCTCGTTGTTGTCCGAAGAATAGGATCGGTGCGTCAGCGCCCGCAGCAACAAACCGGGATCGACGAACGTATGTCCGAGCTTCTCTTCCAGTTCTGCCCGCTGACGCTCTACGGTCACCCGCGCGTCCGTCAAAGCTCGGGGTTCTGCGAAGCAGGCATCGTCGCTTCGCCTTCGAAGTGCACGACCACGTCGATGTTGTAGAACAGTTCCACCCGCGCCTCGTAGTCGTAGGCCAGGACGCGGCCGCGCGTGGTGCGCTTTATCTTGATGTCTTTGGCCGCGATCTGGTCGATGTAGTCGATATCCCAACGGCGCCCCAGCGCATCGCGAATCTGCGATGCGTCTGCGTTGGCCATCGCAGGATCGCTGGCCACGCCCTCGACCACGCCTTTCACGGTCATGTTGTTGAGATACAGCGGGCCGACCTTGATCCCCACCAGGACCACGAACGCGATCGCGCCGAAGACGAAGAGCAGGCTGAGCCAGCCCATTCCCCGTTGACGTTCGATCGAGCGATTCATGGCCGCGCCAGCTTAGCGCAGGCTCGTTCCGATACGGGAGAAGTTGGGTCGCGAGCGCTTGCCGTCCCAGCTCATCCAGATGAAGAAGGCCTTGCCCACCAGGTTGCGCTCCGGCACCGTGCCCCAGCCTCGCGAATCGAAACTGCCGTCGCGGTTGTCTCCCATCGCGAAGTATTCGCCGGCGGGCACGGTCACCTCGAAATCCTGCGGAGGATTTTCCGGATTCACGATGATGTGATGCTCGTGTCCGGGCATGGATTCGCGCAGCCGGTACGCCGTACCGCCCGGCAGGTTCGCCGCGGTATAGGCGCCATCGGCAACCTGTGCCTGAACCTCGCCGTTGACGTACAGAATCTTGTCGCGATAGGCGACTTGATCGCCCGGCAGTCCGACGATGCGCTTGATGAAATCCACCGACTGATCGCGTGGCCAGCGGAACACCACGATGTCGCCGCGTTCCGGACGTGCGCCCTCCAGGAATTCATGGTGAAAAACCGGGTCGCGCAGACCGTAGGAAAATTTGTTGACCAGGATGAAGTCGCCGACCAGCAGGGTCGGAATCATCGAGCCCGAAGGGATGCGGAACGGCTCGGCCACGAAGGACCGCAGCACCAGTACCGCGAAAATCACCGGGAAGAACGAGCGCGAGAAATCCAGCAGCCAGCCCGGCTTGGCCCCGGCACCGATCCGGTCGCGCCGTTTGCGCGCAAACCAGAAAGCGTCCGCCGCCCAACCCAGGCCGGTCAGCAGAGTCAGCACGGTCAGCAGCACCGCAAAATCAAAATGCACGTCGGACGGCAGGGTCATCTAGGTTCCTCTCTCACTTCTTTCGGTCCACGCCGAGCACGGCGAGGAAGGCTTCCTGCGGAATCTCCACGCTGCCGACCTGCTTCATGCGCTTCTTGCCTTCCTTCTGCTTTTCCAGAAGCTTGCGCTTGCGCGATACGTCGCCACCGTAGCACTTGGCGGTCACGTCCTTGCGCAAAGCTTTAACGGTGCTGCGCGAGATGATCTTGGCGCCGATAGCGGCCTGGATCGCTACGTCGAACTGCTGGCGGTGAATGACTTCCTGCATGCGCTCGCACAGGTCGCGCCCGCGCGCATAGCTGCTGTCGCGATGCACGATGGTAGCCAGGGCATCGACCTTGTCACCATTGACCAGCACGTCGAGCTTGACCAGGTCCGCGGTCTGAAAACGGGTGAACTCGTACTCGAAGCTGGCATAACCCCGTGACACGCTCTTGAGGCGGTCGAAGAAATCCAGCACGACCTCGGCCAGCGGCAGTTCGATTTCGAGCTGCACCTGCGCCCCGAGGTAGCGCAGGTTCTTCTGTACGCCGCGCTTCTCCATGCACAACTGCATGACCGACCCGACGTAGTCGTGCGGCATCAGCACGCGCGCGATGATGATCGGTTCGCGCACGTCCTCGTAGGCACCGGCATCGGGCAGCTCCGACGGGTTGTCGATCTTCCGGACTTCGCCGCCGGGCAACTGGACCTCGTACACCACCGATGGAGCGGTGGTGATGAGGTTCATGCCGTACTCGCGCTCCAAGCGTTCCTGCACGATCTCCATGTGCAGCATGCCGAGAAATCCGACGCGGAAGCCGAAGCCCAGCGCCGTCGAATTCTCCGGCTCGTACTGCAAGGCCGAATCGTTGAGTCGCAGCTTGGACAGCGATTCGCGAAAGTCCTCGAAGTCGTCGGCGTCCACCGGGAACAAGCCGGCGAACACCCTCGGCTGAATCTTGCGGAAGCCGGGCAACATCTCCGTACAGGGATTCGAGGACAGGGTCAGCGTGTCGCCCACGGGCGCACCGAAAATGTCCTTGATGCCGGCGATGAGAAAACCCACTTCACCGGTTTCCAGCCGATCCTTGAACACGCGCTTGGGCGTGTGCACGCCCAGCATCGAGACCTCGTGGTCCTTGCCGGTGGACAGCACTCGCACCTTCTGACCCTTCTGGATAGCACCGTTGACGATGCGCACCAGGGACACCACGCCCAGGTAATTGTCGAACCAGCTATCGACGATCAGCGCCTGGAGCTTTCCTTCCGGATTTCCCTTGGGCGGCGGCAACAGCTTGATGACGGCCTCCAGCACCTCGGGCACGCCGAGGCCGGTCTTGGCCGAAATGCGCAGCGCGTCCGTCGCCTCGATGCCGATGACCTGCTCGATCTCCTCGGCCACGCGATCGGGCTCGGCGTTCTGCAGGTCGATCTTGTTCAGCACCGGCACCACTTCGAGATTCATCTCGAGCGCGGTGTAGCAGTTGGCGACGGACTGGGCTTCGACGCCCTGGCTCGCGTCCACCACCAGCAGCGCGCCCTCGCAGGAAAACAGCGAACGCGAGACCTCGTAGCTGAAATCGACGTGGCCGGGCGTGTCGATCATGTTCAACTGGTACATCTGCCCGTCGCGCGCCCGGTAGTCGAGCGACACCGCCTGCGCCTTGATGGTGATGCCGCGCTCGCGCTCGATCGGGTTGTTGTCCAGCACCTGCGCCTGCATCTCGCGCTCCTCCAGCCCGCCAGTGAGCTGGATGAAGCGGTCGGCAAGCGTGGATTTGCCGTGATCGATGTGCGCGATGATGCAGAAGTTGCGGATGTTCGCCAGATTCATGCAGCTACGTCAGGTAATGCCGGGCTAAAAGGCCGCGGAGTATAGCCAATCGCCGGTACCCGGACGGTTTAGCATTCCGGCATGAAACACCTGCTGATCGTCTACAGCACCCAGACCCAGCGCACACGCCGGCTGGCGGAGGCGGCCTGCGCCGGTGCCGCCGAGCTGGCCGACGAAGTCGAGGTGCGCTGCCTGCGCGCGTTCGACGCCGGCCTCGACGATCTCCTGTGGGCGCAGGGCCTGCTGATCGGCTCGCCGGAGAATTTCGGGTACCTGTCTGGCGCAGTGAAGGACTTTCTGGATCGCACTTACTATCCCGCCGAAGGCAGAACCATCGGCCTGCCCTACGCCATGTTCGTGTCCGCCGGCAACGACGGCAGCGGCGCCGTGCGCGCACTGGAGCGCATCGCCAGCGGCTACCAGTGGAAACGCGTGGCCGAGCCGGTCGTGTGCAAAGGCGAGTTGGACGATGCAGGACTCGTTGCCGCGAGCGAGCTGGGCCAGACGCTGGCCGCGGGCATCGCCTATGGCGTGTTCTGACAGGGTGCAATCGCCCTTGCGGTGCATGACAATTGCGCGTCTCCCCCAACGCTATCGCGCTGCATGCTCCGCTCCGTCATCGTTCGCCGCTCGCCGATTCACGGCAACGGCGTCTTCGCCGCACGCAAACTTCCCGCCGGCCACCGCGTCATCCAGTACCGCGGCACTCTCGTCACGCACGACGAGGCCGACGATCTGTACGAAGGCAGCGTCGAGTCCGGCCATACTTTCCTGTTCACGCTCAACGACGAGTACATCGTCGACGCCAACCGCAAGGGCAATGCGGCGCGCTGGATCAACCACAGTTGCACGCCGAATTGCCAGCCGGTGGTGGTCGAGGACAAGAACGGCGAGCGCTCTCGCGACCGCATCTTCATCGAGACCCTCCGCCCACTGCGTGCGGGCGAAGAGCTGACCTACGATTACGGCATCACGCTCGACGTGCGCCACACCCGGCGACTCAAGGAATTGTGGGGCTGCCGCTGCGGAATGGAGGCATGCACGGGCACGATGCTGAAGCTCAAGCCCAAGGCCGTGCGGAAGTAAGATGGCGCTGGCCACTTTTTAATCCCGACCCGCCATGTCCTCCGCCTTCGACTTCACCACCTCCCTGTTCGCCAGCACGTTTCGTGGCTGGCGCGGCAGCGCGGCGTTCAAGCCCGCGCGTGAACAGCCCGAAAAACTGCTGGAGCTGTACGAGTTCGAAGCCAGCCCTTATTGCCGACTGGTGCGCGAGGTGCTGACCGAGCTGGACCTGGACGCGATGATTTGTCCCTGTCCGGCCAAAGGCACGCGCTTCCGGCCGCGCGCCGAACAACTCGGCGGCAAGCAGCAGTTCCCGTTTCTGGTCGATCCCAACACCGGCGACCAGCTCCACGAGTCGGCCGACATCGTCGATCACCTGCATCGCCACTACGGCGACGGCAAGACCTCGTCGCGCGGCGTGGTGCGCGCTATCGGGCTGACCGGGTCGTACGCGGCCACGCTGTCGAGAGCCATCGGCAAGCTGCGCGGTGCCCGAGCACGGCCCTCGCGCGAACCGGAAGAGCCACTGGAGTTGTACAGCTTCGAGGCCAGCCCCTACTCGCGCCCGGTGCGCGAGCGGCTGAGCGAGCTGGAGCTGCCCTATCGCCTGCGCAACTTTGGCAAGTCGCGCTGGGAAGAAATGGGACCGCCCTTCGTGCGCCGAAAGTTCTTTCCGGATGCGCCGCTCACCAGCCCCAACCGCATCCGCATGTACGAGCTGACCGGCCGCTCGCAGGTGCCTTACCTGATCGATCCGAACACGGACACGGCGATGTACGAATCCAGCGACATCCTGCGGTACCTGGAGCAGACCTACGCGCTGTAGCCACGCGGTCCGGCGCGGTGAACGAAGCCTGGGCCATCTTCGCCGCCGTCGCCGCTGCGCACGTGCTGGGCGTGGCCAGCCCCGGTCCGGACTTTGCGGTCGTGCTGCGCCAGACCCTGGCGCACGGCCGGCGCATCGGCTTGATCACGGCACTGGGCATCGGCAGCGGCATCGTCGTGCATGTGGCCTGGGGCATGTTTGGTTTGAACTGGGCGGTGACGCGCTTCCCGCCACTGCTCGACATGCTGCGTTATGCCGGTGCCGCCTTCCTGTTGTGGATGGGCATCAGGGCGCTGCAATCGCGGCCGGCAGTAGCGGCGCCGGACAACCGCGGCACAAACGTAAATTCGGTGTCGAGCGCGCGCGCTTACGTCGTCGGCCTCGCCACCAACCTGCTCAACGCCAAGGCCGCGTTGTTCTTTGTCGCACTGTGCTCCAGCGTGGTGACGGCAGGCGCCTCGCCGACACTGCGTGTCTTGCTGGGCCTGTGGCTGGTGCTGAGCACCGCGGGATGGTTCAGCTTCGTCGCGTTCACGGTCGGGCACCCCGCCATCCGCGCGCGGCTTTTGCGGTACGCACATCGCATCGATCACGCCATGGGTGTGATCCTGATCGCCCTCGCGATCGGCATTGCGGTATCGCGCTGATTGCAGGGACGATGTCCAGGAAAGTCGAGGCAATCATCCGGAAGCCATCCCATTGAGCAAGGCGCATGTCATCGTCGGCCTGTCCGGCGGAGTGGATTCCGCCGTCGCGGCTTGGCGCCTCAAGGAACAGGGTCATCGGGTGTCAGGCCTGTTCATGGTCAACTGGACCGAGGACGAGCAGGGCTATTGCACCGCCGCGGAAGACTTCCAGTCCGCGCGCGCCGTGGCCGAGGAACTGGACATCCCGCTGCACCGCGTGGATTTTTCGGTCGAGTACCGCGAGCGTGTGTTCCAGCATTTTCTCGACGACTACCGCGCCGGCCGCACGCCCAACCCGGACCTCCTGTGCAACCGCGAGGTGAAGTTCCAGCCCTTCCGCGAGCACGCGCTGCGTCTTGGCGCCGACTTCGTCGCGACGGGACATTACGCACGCATCGAACACACGCCGGATGGGCCGCGCCTGCTGCGCTCGGTCACAGAAGACAAGGACCAGACCTATTTCCTCGCGCTGGTCGCATCGCGCGATTTCGAGCGCGTGATGTTTCCCATCGGAGATCTGACCAAGCCCGAGGTCCGCGAACTGGCGCGCAAGGCAGGCTTGCCGAACCATAAGCGCAAGGACTCCACCGGAATCTGCTTCATCGGCGAGCGGCCGTTCCGCGAGTTCCTGCAACGCTACCTGCAACCCCGGCCCGGCCCGATGATCGACGACGCCGGCGTCGTTGTCGGCCAGCATCAGGGTCTGATGTTCCACACCCTGGGTCAGCGGCGCGGACTGTCCATCGGCGGGCGCCGCGGGGCGCTGGAAGCACCGTGGTACGTGGTGGCCAAGCGGCTCGATTCCAATACCCTGCGCGTGTCACAGAACAGCCGACATCCGCTGCTGATGAGCCGCTGCATCGTCACCACAACCTTCTGCTGGATAGAGCAGCCGCAGCCGCTACCCGCCCGGTTGCACGCGCGCATCCGCCATCGACAGGCCTTGCAGGAATGTTCCGCCGCGATTCGCGAAGACGGTCGCGTGGAAGTGAGCTTCATCGAGGCCCAGCGAGCGGCGGCTCCAGGGCAGTACTGCGTGCTCTACGACGGCGAGCGCTGCCTGGGCGGCGGCGAAATCGAATCGACCGATGTTCCCTCCGATCCAATTCCGGGAGTCAGATGATGCAGGCCATCCTGCGCAGCGTTCTTCGTGGCGCCCTGCGCGTCCTGTTCAGAGGTGTGATCGGGCTCGATGTACCCGAGCGATTCCAGCGTCGCTGGATGAACCTGGTCACCGCGACTACCTTGAGAGCCGGGAGCACTACCAGCGACAACGGCATCTTCGGCGTGCCCGGCGCATGGATCGAGCAACGCGACACGGACTCGAAGAACGTGCTGCTCTACCTGCACGGCGGCGGCTATACCCTGGGTTCGCACCTCACGCACAAGGCCATCACCTCGCATCTCGCCGCGGCCGCGCAAGCCAACGTGCTGGCCCCCGACTATCGCCTCGCTCCAGAGCACCCCTACCCCGCGGGTCTGCACGATGCGCTGGCCGCTTACCGCCATCTGCTTGATCGCTTCGATCCGCAGCACATCGCCATCGGCGGCGATTCCGCCGGTGGTGGGCTCGCGCTTTGTACGGCCCTTGCGTTGCGCGAAGCGGGACTGCCGCAACCCGCGGCACTGCTGCTGATTTCGCCGTGGACCGACCTGAGCCTGTCGGGCGAAACCATCGTGTCGCTGAAGGATGTCGATCCCCTCTTGTCGCGCGACTGGCTGTCGCGCGCCGCAAACGCGTACCGCGGCGAACTGGCCCTGACCGATCCACGTATCTCCCCTCTTTTTGCCGACCCGGCGGGATTGCCGCCGACGCTGATTCAGGTCGGCAGCGACGAAATCCTGCTCGGCGACTCACGGCGATTCGCCGAAAGCGCTCGCGCCGCTGGTGTGAACGTTCGGCTGGAAGTGGAGGCCGGCATGTGGCACGACTTCCAGCTTCACGCGGGCGTGCTGCGCACGTCCGACGCCGCGATTCGGCGTATCGCGCAATTTCTCGGCAGCGCCTGGCCGGACGAGGCACGCCAGGCCTGAAATCCGGCCGCCTGAGGTTTCCCCAGAATCGCAGTGGCGTATCGAGGCGGGGATCCGCAATCTGCTTCAGCAGCGGATTGCGATGAAACACCCCCCACGTTTCCCGCCGCGTCAGACTACTTATCGCCTCGATAGCACCTACCCTGCGGGCGGTTATTGAAGAACGACATGGCGCGATACGGACAAGCATTCAAAGACAGAGCAGTGGCACGGTTATTACCGCCGGAGAGCGGATCGTTGGAAGTAGGGACGGGAGATCGGGATTGGTCCGGAGACTTTGCAGCGTTGGCGTGACGATGTGCGAGCCCGCCCGGAGCGAGAGCGAGTGTGGAGTGCGGGTGCTCGACTGGAAGCGGTGATCGCCACGGCAGCTCTGGCGGAAGCGAGCAAGAGTGCGTGGTGCCGGGAGCAGAGCCTGTATCCCGCCGAACTGGAGCCTTGGCGTGTCAGCGCGATGGTGGCGCTGGCCACCCCCGAGGGAGCGCGAGCCAGCCCGCAGGCGACGCGACAGGACAGCAAGCGCATCAAGGAACTGGAGCGCGAGCTGCTGCGCAAGGACCGGGCGCTGGCAGAGACGGCGGCGCTGCTGGTGCTGTCAAAAAAAATCGAGGCGATCTTCCGCAAGGGAGAGGGCGAATGATCGTCCTGGAAGATCGCCGCAGTCTGGCTCGCGACATCGCCACCGCACAGGACGCCGGTGCCCGGCTGAGCAGGGCCTGCGCCATCGTCGGCATTGACGAGCGCACGCTGGATCACGCACGGTGATAGTCCCTATACGGCGCAGCGCTGTTCTCGCAGCACTGATTTTGGCCGAATCTTTCATGGTTGGCCGTGGGTTCTGCATCCATCAGGATGCCTGCGAAATCAGGGAGGACGTGCGATGCGTGCAGTCATTGTCGGCGCCGGCATGGGCGGCTTGTTCAGCGCTTTGGCGTTGCGCGAAGCGGGCGTTTTTTCGTCCGTGGATGTTTATGAGCAGACGCGGACGCCGGGCACGGCGGGCGCCGGGCTGAACATCGCGCCGAACGGGGCCCGGCTGTGCAAGTGGCTGGGTGTCGACCTGGACGGCGGCGATCCCAAGGGTCCGCACGGGGCCGTCGATGGCGGTCGCGCGGCGATTCTCGATGCCGTGCGACAAGTGATGGACGATGGCAAGGTCGCGCGCAAGCCGATCAACCAGCCAGGGGCGTATGGAGACGGCGCGGGCTTCCATCACATGCATCGCCTTGATCTGCTGATGTGCCTGCACAAGCGCGCCGCCGAACTTGGGCCGGAGTCCGGCGTGAACTGCCCGATCCGCGTGCACATGGGCAAGCGCCTGAAGACGCTGAGTCAGACCGGCGACGCGGTGACCGCGGGTTTCGAGGATGGCAGCAGCGCGATCGGCGACGTGCTGATCGGCGCCGACGGCCTCAATTCCAAGGTGCTGCAACTGCAATGGCCGGAAACGCCGCCGCGACGCTGGACCCAGGTCGTCATCTACCGCGGCCTGGTCCCGCGCGCGGCGGTCGCTGCGCTAACCAAGGCGGACGGCAGCCCTCTGGATCACAACCCGATCGATTCCTTCAGCATGGACGTGCGCAAGAACGGCTATGCCTGGTGCATGAGCTACTGGGTGCGCGGCGGCGAGCTGCTCAACGTGGCGCTGATCTATTACGAACCCAATGCCGCGGAATTCCAGCGCGAGGACTGGGGCGACTGGTTTCCGATCGATCACGCGGAAATGCGGAGCAATATGAGCCGCGCCTTCGGCGACGATCCGCGCAAGCACGACGTGATTGCGCTGGCCGGCGCGATGGTGAACCCGACCAAGTGGGGCCTTTACGATCGCGATGCCTTCGAGCACTGGCAGGAAGGTCGCGTGTGCCTGCTGGGCGATGCCGCGCATCCGATGCTGCCGACCATGGGCCAGGGCGCCGCGCAGTCGTTCGAGGATGGGGCGGCGCTGAGCCAATGTTTCAAGATGCATGGCACCGACGTCTACAGCGCGCTGCTGCACTACGAGCGCGTCCGGCACTATCGCGCGACGCGTTTCCAGTTCGGATCGAAATTCCTGTTCAAGCATCTCGAACCCGAGGATTCCCCCGAGCGCCGCATGATTCTGAAAGCGCTCAACGAACGCGACTATCCGATCTTCGATCAGGAGCAGCGCGCGGGCGACGACGACTCCTGGATCTACGCCTTCGACGCCAGAAAGATCGGCGACAGGATTCCGAAGAAGAAGCTCGGCCCCTGGGATTTCCGTTCGCGCTCGGCTGCGCTGGAGGTGCGCAAGGAGGTGGCGAAGAATCTGTGGGTGCCACCAATGCCGCTCAAGGGCGATCGCAAGGTCACGCGCGCCGAAGTCGCCCAGCACAGCACGTTCGAGGACTGCTGGATCATCATCCGCAACAAGGTCTACGACTTTACCCAGTGGAAGGATCGCCATCCCGGCGGACCCTTCGTCGCACGCATGTACGCCGGCAAGGATGCGACGGCCGAGTTCGGCGATTTCCACAGCGCGCTGGCCGAGAAGCACATGGCGCACTTCTGTGTCGGCGAACTGGTGGAGGAAATGGTCACCTGATCGAGTGCGAGGTCGCTCGTCATTCGTCATTGCCGCGCAGGCGGGAACCCAGGACTGCAGGATGGAATGAGCGCAGCGAATTCCGTCACTCACGCCTGCCGTCGCACTGACTTTGAATCAGAGAAAATATGTCCCGACACCACGAGCACCGGCATAGCGGTATCCGCTATGTCACGCCGGCTCAGCGTCACTGCGGGGACGATCACGTCCATTCTGGCGGCTCGTCACGCGCTCTATAACGCAGCCCGAACACGTCACCCGGCGCGCTGGTCCGGCGACACCCGAAACGGGTCGCCGATCCTCGTCGTCACCCTCCATCCAGAGCGCGACGACGTCATCAACCCCCATTCGTACGGCGACCATACTTTGCCGTAACAGCATGACTCAGGCGACAAGTAGCTTGACGCGCGCCGGTTTGCAGTTCGTCCCGGGCTGCTTTACGGTCAAACTACCCATCAATTTTCAAGCTCTCCGGCGTGTGCCCGCCGACTGAGGCTTCGAAGCGTCGCCGAACCCGAGAATCCCGCAACCGTCATGTACAAGTCATTGCACGCAGCCCGGGCCCTGGCGGCACTACCCGTGCTTCTCTTCCATCTCAACGGCACCATGGGGCTGGAGAAGTACTTCGGAATCCAGGTTTTTCCGATTCCATACTCGTTCAGCTATCAGAGCGTCGTTTTTTTCTTCGTCCTCAGCGGATTCATCATTCACGCGGCGCACAAGCGGGACATTTCCCAGCCCCACCGGCTGGGGAGCTACTTCCGCAAGAGACTCGCGCGCGTCTTCCCCACGTACTGGATCATTCTGGTTTCGATTTTCCTGATATGCCTTGCCTTGCCCGCATGGCGCGACAATGTCCCGCACGACGCCTACACCCTGCTGAAGACCCTGGCCCTCGTGCCGCAGGACAAGGAAGTGGTCGGCGGCACCGGCGCGCCCATTCTCGCGGTGGCGTGGACGCTTCAGTTCGAGATGGTGTTCTACGTTTTCTTCGCGATCATGATCCTGAACAAGTGGCTGGCAAGCCTTGTCGGGTTGGCTCTCCTGAGCCTGTGCCTGACCTTCACCGAAGGCTCCACACGCCCGTTTCCGTGGTCGTTCCTGTCCCAGGACTACATTCTTCTTTTCGGGATGGGCATGGCCGTTTCGGCTATTTGCGCGTCCAGGAAACCCATCACGGACAAGCCCTGGCTGTTCATCCTTGCGGGGACCTTGCCGCTCGCCCTGATCTGTTTCCGCGACTGGATCGACATGCGTCTTCTGGCCGGATGGGAAACGATATGGGGAGGACTGGCGTGCAGCGTGCTGGTTTTCGGCCTGGTTCAGGCCGAGGATCGCGGCCTTCGTGTTTTCGACGGCAAATGGCTTCAGCTACTGGGTGACTCCACCTACGCCCTCTACCTGATCCACTTTCCCTTGCTCAGTTTCCTGTGCAAGCTCCTCGTCGTATTCGGGGCGGCAAGATTCGGCGTCGCTGGCACGGTGATTTCCTTTGTCGCCATATTCTTCGGCTGCATCGTCGCTTCTATCCTGTTTCACATCTGGATAGAACGGCCCCTGGTTGCTTACTTCCGGAATGCCCCTCCTCGACCAACGCCCGGCGCCTTGGCGCAGTCGCCGAAGACCTAGCGCGTCTCAGGTGATTTTCAGCGTGATGCCGTTCTTCTTCAGCTCCACTTCGGCCTGGATGAAGCCGGTGTCCGGGATCATCTCGTTCGTGCGATCCGCCAACGCATGGCGGCTTGCAGCGAGCTTTTCGGGTACATCGTCACCCAGCCCAAACTGCACCCCTTGGGTCAGTGTGATGTGAGCTTGCTCGAACGAACCGCCACCCGCGCAAAGCGTCGTTCGCGTGGGTGCGTCTTCCGACGCCAGCCAGATCAAACCCGGCGTCACCGCTTCCGGCTTGAGCAGCGCCAGAGCCGCTTCGGGCAGCACGTCTTCGGTCATGCGCGTCGCCGCTGTCGGCGCCAGGCAGTTCACGCGGATGTCGTTCTTCGCGCCTTCCAGAGCGAGCGTCTGCATCAGTCCGACCAGCGCCATCTTGGCGGCGCCGTAGTTCGATTGGCCGAAATTTCCGTACAGACCCGTCGAGGACGTGGTGAACACCACGCGGCCGTATTTCTGCGTGCGCATGATCTCCCACACCGCCTTGGTGCAATTGACCGCGCCCATCAGGTGCACGTCCACCACGGTGCGGAAATCGGCGAGGTCCATCTTGGCGAAGGTCTTGTCGCGCAGGATGCCGGCGTTGTTGACCAGGATGTCGATGCGTCCCCACTTCGCCATGACCTCGGCGACCATCGCTTCGACCGCGGCGTTGTCGGTGACGGAGGCGCCGTTGGCCATCGCCTCCCCGCCCGCGGCGCGGATTTCCTCGACCACTTTCTGCGCGGCGGTCAGCGAGCTGCTGGTGCCGTCGCGCGCGCCGCCGAGGTCGTTGACGACGACTTTCGCTCCACGCGCGGCGAGCGTGAGGGCATGTGAACGACCGAGACCGTTGCCCGCGCCGGTGACGATGGCGACGCGGTTTTCGAAGCTGAGCTTCATGGATTCTTCCGGGAGAATTTCGGGTCGCGCGTTGTATACGAAGCGGATGTCGGCTGGCAACGCCTTGGCGAAATCCTGCATCGGTCTGTCGCTCCCAGACCTCCGCAGGAGCTATCAGCGCGAAGCACACTGTAGGAGGGGCGCGCTTGTTTGAGAGACGCGGGCATCCTGAGCTTGTCGAAGGGCCGCGACCGCAACTGTCAGCTCATCCGCATCAGCGAGCTTGAAGCCTGGTCGTTCTGCTCGGCGGTGCGCATAAGCTTCACTTGCAGCTCGAAATTCCGCGCGAGCTGAATCATCGTGACCATGCAATCGGCGAGATTGACGTTGGAGCTTTCGAGCGCGCCGCTGGCCAGCACTTGCGCCGACGCGGATTCGAGTTCTTCGCCGGGCCGGGCGCGCATCAGGCCGTCCGAGCCGCGTTCGATCTGCTGCGCCTGCGCCTGCACGATTTTCAAGCGCCCGATCGTTGCGGGCGCTTCCGGCCCCTGCCCCAGCGGCACCACGCTGACCGTGCCATCCCCACCGATCGCAATCTGCGAACTCGGCGGAACCGACAGCGGACCGCCGTCGCCGAGTACCAGGTGGCCTGCGCCGTTGCGCAGCAATCCATCTGCGCCGACCTGAAGGTTGCCGGCGCGGGTGTAGGCCTCGGAACCCTCCGGCGCCTGCACTGCGAGCCAGCGATCCGGCATCAGCGCCACATCGAGCGGGTTACCGGTCTGCATGGTGCCGCCCATGCGCGCGTCGAAGCCCTGCCCTTCCAGCCGCGTGTTGACCCTCGTGGGCATGGTCGGTCCTTCGACCGCCACCGCCTGCTGCGCCGCGAGTTCGGCCTTGAACCCTACCGTACTCGCATTGGCGAGGTTATGACTGTTGACCGCCTGCGCCTGCAAGGTTTGCGTGGCGCCGGTCATGGCGATGTAGAGGGCTCGGTCCATGTGCTTGGCTCTTGGTGAGGGGTGAGGCGTGAGGTCGCGCCTGCGGCGCTGTGAGGTAAAGCCGCTTTTCCTTACAGGACGCGTCAGCGTCCGACCTCACCCCCTCACGCCTCACCTGATGTTGATGATCGTCTGCGTAACCTGGTCGCTGGTCGAGATCACCTGCGCGTTCGCCTGGAAATTGCGCTGCGCGGTGATCATGTTGACGAGCTGCGCGGTGAGATCTACGTTGGATGCCTCCAGGGCGCCCGATTGCACCTCGCCGAAGTTGTTGCTGCCCGCGGCGCCGCGAATGGCTGCGCCGGAGCTGAAGCTTTCGCCCCAACTGGTATTGCCGAGCTGCTGCAAGTCCTGCTGGTTGGGAAAGCTGGCGAGCGCGAGCTGCCCGAGCGGCGAGGCCTGGCCGTTGGTGTAGCGCGCCTGCACCACGCCGCCGTCGCCCACTTCGATGCCGGCCAGACGGCCGGTGGTGTAACCATCCTGCGACAGGCGGCTGACGCCAAAGCGCTCGCCGTACTGCGTGGAAGCGGACAGGTTGGCGGTCAGCGTGATCGGAGCCGAACCGTTGGCAGCGGCGAAGGCCGGCAGCGCGATGTCGCCGCCAGCAGGCGTGGCCAGCGTGCCGGCACTGGAGTAGATCAGTTGCTGCGGGGTGCCCACATCACTGCCGTCGATCTGTGTATGCAGGTTCCACTCGCCTGCGTTCGCAGTCTTGACGAAGAACAGGTTGGCCGAGTGCGAAGCGCCGAGCGAATCGTAGATCGTG
The DNA here is from genome assembly GCA_052389915.1 of Panacagrimonas sp. GTDB lineage: Bacteria > Pseudomonadota > Gammaproteobacteria > Nevskiales > Nevskiaceae > Panacagrimonas. The sequence goes on along the minus strand of JBQTHL010000046.1, from coordinate 30,380 downwards.
ACCGCGGTGGTCTGGCTGTAGCTGGTCGGATCGCTGGCGGAAAAAGTGCCGGTAGCAGGCGCCGTGGCATTCGCCGGCAGGTTGAAGTCTGCTTCGATACCCGTGGTTGCGGACGGCGGGTTGTCGGCCGTGGACAGGCGTAGGTCGGTCAGGCGCGCGGTGTCGAATCCGCCGCCGCTCGCCGGCGGAAACACTTGCAGGTGCTGGTTGGCCGCGTTGACGACGTACCCGTCGCGGTCGGTGCCGAAGGCGCCGGCGCGCGAATACGCGAGGCTCCCGTTATCCGACAGCGTGAAGAAGCCTTCGCCGGAGATGGCGAGGTCCAGCGAATTGTTGGTGAAGTTCACCGCACCCTGCGAGAACTGCTGTGCAACCCGATCCAGCCGCGAGCCGGCGCCGATGGCGTTCTGCGACGCTCCAAAGGCCGAAACCGGGAAGAAGTCCGCGAACTCCGCGCGCGACTGCTTGAAGCCAGTGGTGTTGGCGTTGGCCACGTTGTTGGCCGTGACGGAGAGTTCGGCCGAAGCCGCATTGAGACCGGACAGCGCTATCTGGAAGGACATGGGGGCTCCTGATGAATTCAGAACTGGCTAGAGGATTTCGCGGACTTCGGTGAGAGCCACCGGGTCCATGCCGAAAAGGTTGAGGGTGAGACCGTTGGCGCCCAGCGACACGCTATTGACGAGTCCCATGGTCTGCGTCGCGACCGAGGTGTTTGCACCGCCGGAGTCGAGCGCCGCGCGAACGCCGTAGATGCCCTCGGTCATGCGGTTACCTGCGTCGTCGAGACCATCCCAGGCGAAGCTGGCGTTACCCGCTGGCTGGGTGCCGAGATCGAGCCGACGCACAACCTGGCCGGACGCATCGGTGATTTCCACGCTGAGGCTGCCGCTGGCCGGAACCTCGGCCACGCCGGCAAGACCGCCTTCCGCAAACAGGTATCCCGAGTCGCCGGGCACCATCACGCCGTGACCGACCAGGCTCGCGGCCTGCAAGCTCTGGTTGGAGGTGAGCGCCGCGCTGAGTCCAGCGAGCGATTCCTGCATGCCCTGAATGCCGGACACGGTGGAGAACTGCGCGATCTGACCCAGGAACTCGCCCGACTCCATGGGCTTGAACGGGTCCTGATACTGGAGCTGCGTGGTCATCAGCTTCAGAAAATCCTGCTGGCCGAGTTCGGTGCGCTCCGCGCCGGTATCACGCAGCGCGAGGCCGAGGTTGGAGAGGGTGTCGCTGACGGGAGAGATGTTCATGTGGGTAATTTCAAATCGTCACTTGCCCAGGCTCAGCGTGCGCATCGCCAATTCCTTGGCGGTGTTCATCACTTCGACGCTGGACTGGTAGGAGCGCGAGGCGGAGATCATGTTGACCATCTCCTCCACCACGTTGACGTTGGGTGCGTAGACGTAGCCGTCCGCGTCGGCGATTGGATTGCCCGGCTCGTAACGCTTCTGCGCTTCGGTCTGGCTTTCCATCACGCCCAGCACACGCACGCTCGCGGACTCCGGGTTGGCCGCGTCGAGCTGCGCCTGGAACATCGGCATGCGCGACTTGTAGACCGACTCTGCGTCGCCCGACACGCTGTCGGCATTGGCGAGGTTGGAGGCCACGGTGTTGAGGCGCAGCGACTGCGCGGCCAGTGCCGAACCGGCGATGTCGAAGACACGGAACGAACTCATGTGCGTGCTCCCTATTCGCCGGTGATTGCGGTCAGCAGGCTCTTCAGCTTGCCGTCGAGAAAGCTCAGACCCGCCTGGTAATGCAGGGCCGAGTCCATGAACGCAGCCTGTTCGATCTGCGCGTCCACGGTGTTGCCGTCGGCGCTGGGCTGCATGGGGACGCGATACATCAAGGCTGAATCGGCGGCGCCGGTCGTCTCGCCGGACATGGCCTGCGTCAGCGCCGATTTGAAATCGAGGTCGCGCGCCTGGAAGCCCGGCGTGTCGGCGTTGGCGATGTTGCCCGCGAGCAATTCCATACGCCGTTGCTGGATTTGCAGTGCGTGTGCATGAATTCCGAACAGTGGATCGAGGCCGGCCATGCGGACCTCCGGTGAATGCGATGACCGGGTGCTACAAGGCCTGTGCCAGGCCCTGTGTCGGCGATAGGTGTCGCTGCGATCTTGTAGGAGCGCGCCATGCGTACGACCGCCGAAGGCTAGCGACGACTGTCGCGGGCATGGCCCGCTCCTACATGCGTCATAAACTTGGCGCTCGTCGAGACGGAACGACAGCAGCGCCAGCCGGTTTTCTCGGGAACAGGCCTTGCACCAGGCGGCGCATGTTCTGCATCCAACCCAGGTCCGATCTCATGGCACTCCTCAATCTGATGCGTCCGCTCGCGGTCATCGTCATCCTGTTCTGGCTGATGGACGGCGATCCGGTTTCCGCCGCGGCCCAGCCCGAATCGCTGGACCGGATTCGTGCGGCCGCCATCGTCCAGGCCCGGACCGAGGCGCCCACGGATGCCGAGCTGAAGGCCACGTCGCTGGACTCACGTCTGCACCTTCCGACTTGCCCGGTCGATCTGGCCACGCGCACGGTCGCGTCCACAGCCGCTTCGATCAACGTCGAAGTCCGCTGCGATGCGGCGGGATGGAAGCTGTTCGTTCCGGTCGGCGTACGGCAGCAGGTTCAGGTGCTGATCGCCGCCCGCCCGCTGGCACGCGGCGAGTCGGTTGGTGTCGGCGATGTGGAATTGCAGTCACGCGAAGTCGCAGGCCTGGGCACGAGCTGGATGGCCTCCACAGACCAGCTCGAAGGCCGCGTGCTGTCGCGTGCCGTGCCCACGGGTGCGGTGCTCCTCACGTCCGCATTCGTACCCGCGCGGCTGATCCGGCGCGGCCAGGCCGTGACCCTGGTCGGGATCAGCGGCGGCTTCCAGATTCGCGCCGAAGGCAAGGCCTTGGCCGACGGTGCCGCCGGCGAATTCGTACGCGTGGAAAATCTCGGCTCGCGCCGGGTCGTGGAGGGCAAGGTGCGGTCCGACGGCACGGTGCAGGTGGGTCTGTGAATCTCTAGCCGTTCGTCGGCACCTCTCAAGTTCTGCAAGCACCCGCCGTTAGCCCGGACATACCTGCAAATGCCGGACCCGTGGCCATGAGCAACAAGATCGATTCCCTCCTGCGACCTGCCGCACCCGCACCGGTGCGCCCGGTGTCGCGTTCGCGCGACGACTCCAACCCTCTCATCGAATCGGGCAAGTCCCGCGACTCGGTGGTCGTGACCGGCGATGCGCGGGTGTTGCAGCAACTCGAGCAGCGCGTCCAGGCCGATTCCGGCATCGACGAAACCAAGGTCGCCGAGACGCGCCGCATCCTGGCGCTCGGGCTGTACTCGGCCGATCCGCAGGCCATCGCTGCGAAACTCATGCATGTCGAGTGGTCGCTCTCTCCCCATCGATGAACGCCGTAACGGTCGTCGCACCCGAGCGGCTGCGCGCCAATCTCGCGAGGCAGGTCTCGACCGCAACCGAACTGGAGGTCGTACTCGGCAGCGAGCGTGAACAGTTGATCACGCGCAACTGGGACGTGGTGCTACGTCTGAGCGCGGACAAGAATCGCCTGGTGCAACAGCTTCAATCCCTGGGTCGAGAACTGGACGAAATAACAGCCGGTCGAGACCTTCAAGCGGTGCTCGTGGAGCAAGGTTTGAAGGACGCATGCGCCGCGCTGCACGATCAGGCCGCGCGCTTGCAGCGCGCCAATCGCGAAGTGCGCGCGCTGCTCGATCATCACCAGACCCGCGTCGGCACGGCCCTGCGCCTGCTCGGTCGCGGCGATGCGGCCGGCACCTATGGCCGCAACGGCTACACCGGCACTGGCCGGGTCAGTCAGAGGCTGGCCGCTGCGTGAACGCTGCGCCTGTCGGGTCGGCGGACGTTGCTTCCGCAGCCGTCGCAGAAGACGCGCGCCAATCCTGGGATTTGCTGGCCACGCTGTGCGCGCAGCGCGCCCTTCTCAGCGTCGGGATCGTCGGCGAGGCCCCGGCCGGCGCGAGCATGATGATCGGAGTGGACGCGGAACGCGGGCAGTTCCTGCTCGACGTGCTGCGCCAACCCGGCAGCCTTGCCGCCGGATCGAGTCTCTATTTCGACACGCAGATCGAAGGCAGGCGCCTGCGCTTCGAATTCCGGCTCGCGAACGTCATCGCGCTCGACGATGGCCCCGCCTACCTCGCCACCACACCGCGCCTGGTGATGGATCGTCAGCGCCGCAACGCCTACCGCATGCGCCTGCCTGCGAATCTGCGCGTGCTCGCCGCGGTCCGCCGCGACGGCCAGAAGCTGCCGCTGCCGGCGCGCCTGCTGGACCTTTCGACGCGCGGCTGTAGCGCACGCCTCGAGTCGGGCGCATTGCTGGCCACCGGCGACAGCGTAAGCCTGAACCTGAAACTGCTCGATCTCGACCTGATGTGCATGGCCACCATCCGGCACATCCAGCGCCTCGGCGGCGCCGCACTCATCGGCCTGGAGTTCCGCCTCGATCACGCGGCCGAGGCGGCCGCGTTCGAGCACGCGGTGGCGCGCCTGCAGCGGGAAATCCTGCGGCGGCGTTCGGAGTGACGGCCTTTCCGTACGGAACCCGTTGACCGCAACCGCGGTCGTCACCGGGTCCGCGCATAATCCTTCGGGTTCCGCGCCAAATCCGAAGGAGCATTCCGCGTGTGGCTGTCCGATATCTCCGTCAAGCGCCCAGTGCTGGCCACCGTCATCAATCTGCTGATCGTGGTGTTCGGCGTCTTCGCGCTGACCACGATCTCGGTGCGCGAGTATCCGAATATCGACGCGCCCATCGTCTCGGTGAGCACCAGCTACCCCGGCGCCTCGGCGGCGGTGATCGAGACGCAGATCACGCAGATCATCGAGGACCAGATCGCCGGCATCGAGGGCATCAAGACCCTGACCTCCTCCTCGCGCGACAGCCGCTCCAGCATCTCCATCGAGTTCGAGCTGACGCGCGACATCGACGATGCCGCCAACGACGTGCGCGACCGCGTGTCGCGCGTACTGCGCGACCTGCCGGACCAGGCCGATCCTCCTGAAGTCACGAAGGACGACGCGGACGCCTCGCCCATCCTGTTCTTCGTGCTGTCGTCGGAGAACATGAGCCGGCTTCAGCTCACCGACTACGCGGAGCGCTATCTGCTCGACCGATTCGCCACGCTCGACGGCGTGTCGCGCGTATCGATGGGTGGCGATCAGCGCTACGCCATGCGCATCTGGCTGGATCGTGACCGGCTGGCCGCGCGCAGCCTCACGGCAGCCGACATCGAGACCGCCATCGCGCAACAGAACGTGGAGCGCCCCGCGGGCCTGATCGAATCGAAGGATCGCGAATTCACGCTGCGCACCGAACGGCAGTACACCACGCCGGCCGAGTTCTCCGAGATGGTCGTCACGCGCGGCGCCGACGGCTTCCCGGTGCGCATCAAGGATGTCGCGCGCGTGGAACTGGCGGCAGAAAACCCGCGCACCGCGTTTCGCGCCAACGGCCGCGAGACCTTGGGCATCGGCATCACCAAGACCTCCAACGCCAACACGCTGTCGGTCGCGCGCGGGGCCAAGGCGCTCGCGGCAAAGCTGAAAACCGAGCTGCCGCAAGGCATGAGCATGGAGCTGAACTACGACACTTCGGAATTCATCGAGGCCGCTCTGCACGAGGTCAATCTCACCCTGGTCTACGCGGCGCTGTTCGTCATCGCGGTGATCTATCTTTTTCTCGGCAGCGCACGCGCCACCCTGATCCCCGCAGTGACGGTGCCGATCTCGCTGATCGCGTCCTTCATCTTCCTGGCCGCGTTCGGCTTCTCCATCAACATCCTCACCCTGCTGGCTCTGGTGCTGGCGATCGGCCTGGTCGTGGACGACGCCATCGTGATGGTGGAGAACATCCATCGCCGCCTGGAACTCGGCGAGCCGCCCTTGCTCGCGGCCTTCCGTGGCGCGCGCGAAGTCGGCATGGCGATCATCGCGACCACCGCGGTGCTGATGGCCGTATTCACGCCGCTGGCCTTGCTCGACGGCAACATCGGCCGCTTGTTCCGCGAGTTCGCGCTGGCGCTGGCGGCGTCCGTCGGTTGCTCGGGCCTGATCGCGCTCACGCTCTCGCCGGTGCTCTCGGTGTGGCTGCTGCGCAAGCATGGCCAGCGGAGCACGTTCTTCGTGCGCTTCGATGCTGCGTTCGATCGTTTCAGCGCGGGCTACGCGCGCATGCTCAGGACGTTCACGCGGCGGCCGTCGCTGTCGGTGCTGGTTCTCGCGGCTTTACTCGTGGCAACCGGCTTCCTGTTCATGGCGATTCCGAAAGAGTTGACGCCGACCGAGGATCGCGGCCAGTTCACCGTCAATGTCACCGCGCCGGAAGGCGCGAGCTTTGCCTACACCGCTGGCGTCATGAACCAGGTCGAGGCGCCGCTGCTCAAGCGGCTCGATGACGGAGAAATCGCGCGCGTGCTGTTCCGCCTGCCGGGATTCGGTGGCGCCACCCAGGTCAACAACGGCTCGGTTGCGGCTTCGCTATACCCGTGGAAAGACCGCGAACGCAGCGCCGCGAAGATCGGCGATGACGTGGCCGCGTCCTTGTCCCACATCACGGGCGCGAGAGTGATCGTGGTGCAGCGCGGCGGCTTCCGCTCGCGCGGCGGACAACCTGTGCAGCTCGTGATGGGCGGCCCCAACTACGAGCAGCTTGCGCAGTGGCGCGATCGCGTGATGGCAAGGGTTGCGCGCGACGTTCCGCAACTGGTGCGCGTGGATTCGGACTACAAGGAAACCAAGCCGCAGTTCCAGCTCGACGTCGATGTGGGACGTGCCGGTGATCTGGGCGTGCAGATCGCGGACATCGCACAGGCCATCGAATCCATGTTCGGCGAGCGGCGGGTCTCGCGCTACCAGGATCGCGGCGAAGAATACGAAGTCATCTTGCAGGCGCCCGCGGCCGATCGCGCCAACCCCGAAGCGCTGGGCCAGGTCTATGTGCGTGCCCGATCGTCATCCGGACCCGGATCGTTGATCCCCCTGTCCAATCTCGTCAGCTTGCGCGAGCAGGCCTCTGCGGCCAGCTTTAACCGCGTCGACCGCCTGCGCTCCATCACACTCAGCGCCAACCTCGCACCGGGGTATCCGCTGGGCGAGGGCCTCGCCGCGCTCGAACAAATCGTGCGCGAGGAAACCAGCGACCAGGCGCGCATCTCGTACAGCGGCGAGTCGCGCGAGTTCAGAGAAGCGAGCAGCGCGCTGTACTTCACGTTCGCGATGGCGCTGGTGATCGTGTATCTGGCGCTGGCCGCGCAGTTCGAGAGCTTCATCCACCCGCTGGTGATTCTCAGCACCGTGCCGCTCGCGCTGTTCGGCGCGCTGGCGGCGCTGTGGCCGCTGGGCATGACCCTCAACGTGTACTCGCAGATCGGCATCGTGATGCTGGTGGGGCTGGCGGCGAAGAACGGCATCCTGATCGTGGAGTTCGCCAACCAGCGCCGCGACCAAGGCCTGGCTTTCGACGAGGCCCTGATCGACGCCGCACAGGTGCGCCTGCGGCCCATCCTGATGACCTCCATCGCCACCATCGCCGGCGCGATTCCGCTGATCTTCACCGACGGCGCCGGCTACGAGGCGCGACGCATTCTCGGGGTGGTCATCGCCAGCGGCGTGGCGTTCTCGACCCTGTTCACCCTGGTGATGGTGCCTTCGTTCTACTCGGCGTTGTGCCGGCGTACCGGGTCGCCGCAGCGGCATGCAGCGGAGCTGGAGCGTCAGGAAGAACAAAGGCCGTCGGAAGCCGTCGCGAAGTAGCGCTGCGAACGGCAGGTTCGGGCTTCGGCCCGACTTGCATGGGGTCACCGTCGGTTTTGTGGCGGGGCGCCGTCGGAGATCAGCCGATCCCCAAATCGTGCGAATCCAGTCCGCACGTCGCCAAGCTGCGCGGACAAGTTCATTTGTCGTGCGACAACTTCCGTAAATCATCCGGCAGCACACGATCCGGATATGCCTTGCGAAAGGCTTCCAGCTCCAAGCGCGCCGACTTCTCGTCATCGCGTTCAAGGATTTTCCGAATGCGTTCGATCCAGGTGTCCGGGTCCAGAATCGCGGCCTGGTCTACGGCCCCGGGGTCGGCCGCCTTGCTCCCGAAACGCGAAGCGCGCAATGCATCCGACGAAGACTCAGATTCGCGCTTTGCGTCGGCTTCGCGGCTTTCTGCTATTGCTCCGGCGGCCTGCTCGGTCATCGCTTGCGCGGCAGGAGAAACCGGCGGCGGCGCTGCTTGGGGCGCGGCGGATTCCGGCATGGCAGCCGCGGAATCTTTCGACCTCCTTGCCGGGCGAGCTTCGGTTCGCGCGAGGCTGGGCGCCTGCCCGTGCTTGGGTTCAGGCTTTGCTTCTACCGGCTCGGCAGACGCCGCAGCTCGATCCGCGACCGGACCATCGAGCTCGAAATTTTGTTCCGCGATTCCTGCACTCGGCTGCGGCACGACCTGCTGGCGCGTCTCCGGATCGCGCCACAAATTGAGCAGCACGCCGAGCGACAGCACCAGCGTGGCCGCGACTACCAGCGGTTGAAGCCAGCGCGGCCGGCGACGCAACGGCGTGCGCACAGCCTCTTTCGCGGCCAGCAGAATCGCAGCATCGAGTTCAGCAGGCGCGGATTCGCCACGCGAGGCCTCGCGATAAGCCGCGCCGATGCGGTCGCGGCCGGCGAGAAATTCGTCGAGTTCGCGCTCGTCCGGTTCAGAGGACATCGCGTAACTCCTGCCGCAGTTTCGCGAGCGCATAGCGCAAGCGGCTCTTGACCGTCTCGCGCCCGACGCCGGTGGTCACGCCGATCTCGTCGAGGCTCATGCCGCCCTCCTCCTTGAGCAGGAAGGCTTCGCGCTGTTCCAGTGGCAAGCTTTGCACCGCCGCGAGCACTCTGCGCAGACGTTGCTGGCCGGAGACCTGAGATTCGGGTTCCTCGTGTTCCGGCGCGGCGACCGGGATGTCAGCCTCCAGCGGTTCCGTGGACAGGCGCGCGAGCCGGTAATCGTCCACCAGCCGGTTGTGTGCGAGCCGGTACAGCCAGGTCGTGAATTTCGCGCGCGGCTCCCAGCTTGCACGTGCGCGCACCACCGAGGCCCACACGTCCTGGAACATTTCGGCGGCGCGCTCGCGATCGGAGCAGCCGCGCAGCAGGTAACGAAAAACGGGGTCGCGATGCCTTCGGTAAAGCTGCTCGAAGGCACTCGCGTCCCCGCGCTGATAACGGGCCATGAGCTGCTCGTCCGCAATACCTTCGGCCTGCGATGGCGCTGCGGATTCAAGGCTGGCCTCCAGTCGCTCTACCCTCCGGTATCGATATCTCCGCGCGAGCCCGGCGAATAGCTGCCCGCCAGTTGCACCAGCTTGCGGAATTCGGCGCGATCGCCGTAGCGATCCTCGCCCGCGTCGCGCGCAAGGCGCTCGATCGTAGTGTAGTCGAACCCCTGAGCGTAGACGCCGCCCGACAGCAACTGGCCGAAGGCTGCGACCGCGGCCGCGAACTTGAATGCGGGGCTGGTTTGCGCAAGGGTGCCGTGCACCTCGTTCTTCTGCAGCGCGCGCTCGATCAGATGGCTCTTCGCACCCACGCCATCTTCGGGCCGCTTGTAGCGCAAACGCAGATGGGCCAGTTCGCCGGAAGGACGGACTTTTGTTTCCGTGCTGCCATAACGCAGCGGCTCGATCTTCTCGCCGCCGCTACCGGTCAGCGCAATCTCGTACAGCGCCGTGACCGTGTGGCCCGCGCCGATGTCGCCGGCGTCGACCGCATCGTTGGCGAAGTCTTCGCGCTTGAGCGCGCGATTTCCGTAGCCGATCAGGCGGTACTCGGACACCTGCGCCGGGTTGAACTCGATCTGGATTTTCACGTCGCGCGCGATGGTGGTGAGCGTCGCCTCGCGCTGCCGCACCAGCACCTTGTGCGATTCCTGCGCCGAGTCGATGTAGGCGTAATTGCCGTCTCCCGCATCGGCCAGTTGCTCCATCAACTGGTCGTTGTAATTGCCCTGACCGAAGCCCAGGGTGGTCAGCGCGACGCCGGTCTTGCGCTGCTCCTTGACCAGGTCGAGCAGGCTCTCGAAGCGGGTGACGCCCACGTTGAAATCGCCGTCTGTAGCCAGCAGCACGCGGTTCACGCCGCCATCGATCCAGCCCTGTTTCGCCATCGTGTAAGCGAGCTGGATGCCGGCGCCGCCGTTGGTCGAACCACCCGCCTCCAGGCGATCGAGCGCAGAGATGATGGTGCCTTTCGCGTCGCCGGACGTAGGTTCCAGCACCACGCCCGAGGCGCCGGCATACACCACCAGACTGATGCGGTCCTTCGCTCCCAGTTCGTTGACCAGCATCTTCAGCGCCGTCTTCACCAGCGGCAGCTTGGCCGGGTCCTGCATCGAACCGGACACGTCGACCAGAAACACCAGATTGCTGCCGACAGGCTTGATCTCTGGAACCCAGCCTTGTATGCCCACGTGCAACAGGTGCGTTTTCGCATTCCAGGGCGTAGGCGCGATTTCGGTAGCGACCGAAAACGGCTGACCACGCTCGCGCGGCGGCGTATAGCCGTAATCGAAATAGTTGATCAGTTCTTCGACACGCACCGCGTCCTGCGGCGGCAAGGTCCCCTGGCTGAGGTAACGGCGCACGTTGGCGTAGCTGCCGGTATCCACGTCCACGCTGAAAGTGGACACCGGTTGCTCGGCGACGCGGTGCACCGGGCTGGGATCGAGCGTGGCGTAGTTCTCGCGGTTCTCGAACTGCGGTGGCGCGGGCGGCATGGACGCGAAACGGGCGTCGCTCTCGGCCAGCATCCGGTACTTCATGGCTGACGCTGGCCTCGCTTCGCTCGCGGATTGAAGCCGCTGCTCGCGCAACTCCTCTACGACGGCTCTTGGCGCATCTGCTTGGACAGACGGCTCCGAGGCGGGATCGGGATCGGAAGGGACTTCTGCCTTATCAACAATGCTTGCAGGTCCCTTCGCAGGAATCGTTACTGGACGCGCGCTCACGTCGGTCGGGTCCGGGGACGCCGGCTCCGTCCGATCGGCGGTCTGGGTGCAGGCAGCAAGCGCCACGACTGCGCCGAGGATGAGGCTGGGAATAAAGATGGGGGTACGCATCGACACACTCCGCTTGGGTTGGTGTCGATGTAAACGGGCCGGGAGCGAACTCGGGGTTATTCGCTCGAAGAAACTTCTCGACTCAATGCTCGTGCATGTCCAGACCCCAGCGCAGCGCCACCCGCATCAGCGCGTTGGTGCCGTAAAGGCCGAGCGCTTCCATCAGCCGCGCGCGATGGGTCTCCACCGTCTTCACGCCAATGCCGAGCAACTGCGCGATCTCCTTGGTGGATTTGCCCTTGCCGATGAGCGTCAACACCTGGCGCTGGCGATTCGTCAGCCGCGCGCTGTCCTCCACTCTCGTGCCGTCGCGGCGGTCGAGCAGCAGATGCGATACCGCGGGGCTGATATAGACCTGCTGCTTCTCCACCGAGCGCAAGGCCAGACCCAGTTCCGCGGGTTCGGCCTGCAAGGTCAGGAATGCGGCCGCACCCAGGCGCAGGGCGCTGCGGACCTGCCCGGCCTCGACTCTCGCCGCCAGCAGCAGCACAGCGACCTCGGGATAGTGACGACGGATCTGCGCCAGCGCCTCCAGGCCGCTGACCACGGGCAGGTCCAGTTCGGCCAGGACCGCTCGCGGTCGCAGGCGACCGACCACGCTCAGCAGTTCCTGGCCGTCGGCGGCTTCGCCGACGACCTCGGCGTGGGCCTGGCTTTCCAGCAGGACACGCAGGCCCGCGCGAATCAGGCTCTGGCTCTCGGCGAGCACGATCTTGATCGGGGTCAGACGCAGGGCGGTACTCATGGGCCTACTGTGCCCGCGCCGGGCGCAGGCGTCACGCGGATACGGGCTGCAACTCGGCTTGTTCGAACCCGGCCCTGCGACGCGCGTCCTCGTTGAAGGGCGGCCGCAAGCGCACCCGATGTTCGACCAGCAGTCTCCGGAATGTCGCGACCGGATCGAGCCCGCGCTGCATGCACAGGTGTCGGAACCAGCGTGTGCCGATGGCCACGTGGCGCACTTCTTCCTGCAGGATGGTGCGCAGGATGGCGGCCGTCTCAAGGTCTCCGACCTCGTGCAGCCGCAGAATCATGTTCGGCGTCACGTCCAGCCCGCGCGCTTCGAGCACGCGCGGGACCAGGGCCATGCGTTCCATCACGTCGTGTGCGGTTTTCTCGGCGGCTTCCCAGAGACCGTTGTGCGCGGGGAACGCGCCGTAGGCGTAACCGAGCCGGTCCAGCCGTGCGGACAGCATGGCGAAATGGCGGGCTTCGTCCTGGGCGACGCTGATCCAGTCCGCGTAATAGGCATTCGGCATGTCGCCAAAGCGCAGCGCGGCATCGAGCGCGAGATTGATGGCGTTGAACTCGATGTGCGCGACGGCGTGAACCATCGCGGCGCGACCTTCAGGTGTGCCGAGGCCGCGGCGAGGGACTTCGCGTGGGTGGACGAGTAGCGGGTACGTTGGGTGACCGGGGATGTTGGGGTCGGATAGCAGACTCTCCCTCACCCCTTGCCCCTCTCCCTGGGGGAGAGGGGTAACTGCGGCGACGAGCGCGCATTTACAAACCGGATCGGTCTCGCACAGCGCGTCGAAGACCGCGTTATGCATCGCTTCAGCTCAGCACGCGCGCGAGATCGGCCTGGATGTCTTCGAGATCTTCAAGACCCACCGATATGCGCACCAGGCCTTCCGTGATTCCCGCGGCCGCGCGCGCCTCTGGCGTGATGCGGCCGTGCGTGGTCGTCGCCGGATGCGTAATGGTGGTGCGCGTGTCGCCGAGGTTGGCCGTGATCGAGCACAGACGCGTCGAATCGATCAGCTTCCACGCGCCCTCGCGCCCTCCATCGACTTCGAATGACACGATCGCGCCGTAGCCGCGGCTCTGCTTCTTCGCCAGTTCGTGCTGCGGATGGCTGGGCAGGCCGGGGTAGAACACGCGCTTCACGCCGAGTTGCTCGTTGAGCCATACGCTAAGCCGGCGCGCGTTGTCTTCGTGCGCCTTCATGCGCACCGCCAGCGTCTCCATGCCCTTAAGAAACACCCAGGCGTTGAACGGCGACAGGCAGGGCCCGGCCGTGCGCATGAACCCGAACACGTCCTTGCCGACCGACTCCGCGTCACCCACCACCGCGCCGCCGAGACAGCGCCCCTGCCCGTCCAGGAACTTCGTCGCCGAATGAATCACGTAGTCCGCACCCAGTTCCAGCGGCTTCTGGAACACCGGCGTCAGGAAACAGTTGTCCACGGCGAGCTTCGCGCCATGACGATGCGCGATATCGGCGAGCACGCGAATGTCGGCGATCTCGGTCAACGGGTTCGACGGCGTTTCCACGAACATGAGCTTCGTGTTCGGCCGCATGGCCGCTTCCCACTTCGACGGATCCTTGAGATCGACGTACGTCACCTCGACGCCGAACTTCACGAAGTAGTTGTTGAACAAATTGATGGTGGCGCCAAACAAGCCGGAGGAGGCCAGCAGGTGATCGCCGGACTTCATCGTGGCCAGCACCAGCGCCAGAATCGCCGCCATGCCGCTGGACGTGGCGACGCAGGAATCGCCGCCCTCCATGCGAGCCAGACGCTGCTCGAAGGCGCGCACGGTCGGGTTGGTGAAGCGGCCGTAGACATTGCCCGCCTGCTCGCCCGCGAACACTCTTGCGGCTTCTGCGGCGTTGTTGAAGACGAAGCTCGAGGTGGGGAATATCGCCGGGGAGTGTTCCATCTCGTTTGTGCGCAACTCGTGCGCGCGGATACCGAGGGTGGCGGGTCCCCAATGCTGGGTCGGATCGTCGAGCGTGTCGGTCATTTCAATCTCCGTCACGCGGGCATCAAAAAGCCCGCGAAAAATAGCGGGCCGTTTTCTCGCTTAGCTGTGAGCCCGCAAGCGAAGGAAATCGGCACGACGCGAAGTCTACCAGTCACAGAACCCTTCAAGACAGGCGCTTCTTCAGCCCGCGCCTGCGTTCTCCATCTCGATAACCGAACCCGCACCCTTCTTGCGCGCTTCCTTGGCCGCGTCGGCGCGGAACAGTTCGAGCTGGCTCAGGTACTCGGTGGTCACGTCTTGCGTGATGTATTCGCCGGTGAACACCGAGCACTCGAAATCCTGGATCGTCGCGTGCTTGTGGCGCACGGCGTCGATCAGATCGTCCAGCGTCTGAAAGATCAGGCGATCGCAGCCCAGCAGTTTTTCCAGCTCCGGAATCGTGCGCCCGTGCGCGATCAGTTCCGAAGGGCTTGGCATGTCGATTCCGTAGACGTTCGGATAGCGCACCGGCGGCGAGGCCGACGCGAAGTAGACCTTGCGCGCGCCGGCCTCGCGCGCCATCTCGATGATTTCCTGGCTGGTGGTGCCGCGCACGATGGAGTCGTCCACCAGCAACACGTTCTTGCCGCGGAATTCCACGTCGATCGGGTTGAGCTTCTGGCGTACGGATTTTTTGCGCTGGCTCTGGCCCGGCATGATGAAGGTGCGGCCGATGTAGCGGTTCTTGACGTAGCCCTCGCGGTACGGAACGCCGAGTTCCGAGGCCAGTTCCGAGGCCGGTACTCGCGAGGTGTCGGGGATGGGAATTACCACGTCGATATCGTGATCAGCCCACTCGCGCTTGATGCGTTCGGCCAGCTTCATGCCCATGCGCAGTCGCGCCTTGTGGACGTAGATCTTGTCCATCAGGGAATCGGGCCGCGCGAGGTACACGTACTCGAAGATGCACGGCGAATACACCGGGTTGGCCGCGCACTGGCGCTTGAACAGCTTGCCCTCGATGGAGACGAAAATCGCCTCGCCCGGCAGAATGTCGCCGATCAATTCGAAGCCGAGCGCGTTCAGCGCCACCGACTCCGAAGCGATCATGTACTCATAGCCTTCGATGCTCTTGCGCCGCCCATAGACCACCGGGCGGATGCCGAAGGGATCGCGAAAACCCACCATGCCGTAGCCGCTGATCAGCGCCACCACAGCGTAGGCGCCGCGGCAGCGCCGGTGCACGCCGGAAACAGCGGCGAAGATATCGTCGGGCTGCAGGCGCAGCTTGTTCTGCGTCAGCAGTTCGTGCGCAAAAATGTTGAGCAGCACTTCCGAGTCCGACTCGGTGTTGAGATGCCGCCGGTCCTCGCGGAACAGCTCCAGTTTCAGCTCTTCGGCGTTGGTCAGATTGCCGTTGTGTGCCAACGAAATACCAAACGGCATGTTGGTGTAGAACGGCTGCGCCTCCGCCGCGGTGGTGACGCCCGCAGTCGGATACCGTACATGGCCGATGCCCAGATTGCCGCGCAGACGCATCATGTGCTCGTCGGCGTGGAACACGTCGCGCACTAGGCCGTTGTCCTTGCGCAGATTCAGCCGCGAGCCTTCCGTGGTGATGATGCCGGCCGCGTCCTGGCCACGGTGTTGCAGCATGGTCAGGGCGTCGTACAGCTCCTGATTGACCGCGTTGTGCGAATGGATGCCGACAATGCCGCACATGAAACGCGTCTCCTCAGACAGAATCGGCCGGAGCCGACGGGGGTGAAGCTTCCCGCACGGGACCAGATGGGGTTGCAACGTCCGGCTTCAATGGCGCCAGCCAGGCATCCGGGATCAGCACGTCCAGTCCGTCGGCCACCACTCGCGCCGGCGACACCAGAGAGGACTGCTTCCACCATTCCTTTTCGCCCAGGCCCGCGGTGCCGGCGAGCAGCACGACGAGTCCGACGACCAGCACGCCGCGAACGAAACCCAAACCCGACCCCAGGGTGCGATCCGCGCTGGAGAACCGGCTCTGGCGCACCCGCGCGACCATGATCGAGGTGACGATCCCGCCAATCAGCAAGCCGCCAAGAAACAATCCCCCGTAACCGACCCCGGTTCTGACCAGCGGCTGGGAAAAATAGGGAGTCAGCAGCGCCGAGGCTTCGTGACCGAAGAACACGCAGAGCAGCAGGGCCAGAATCCAGGTTCCGAGGCCGAAGAATTCGCGCATGAAACCGCGCAGGAAGCCGACCAGCGTGGAAAGAACGATGAACCCCAGGATGCCGTAATCCGCCCAGTTCATTCCGTCGAAGCGTCAGAAAACCCGCCAAAGTTTAGCATCGACACGAGCCGACTCCGGCACAGATTCGGCACACGACGAAAACCGCTGGCTACACCGCCGACCGAGGGTGAAGACCTATTCATCTGCGGCTAAGGTATGATCCAGCCGCTCGCCGGCAGTAAGGGATGATCGGCCGAGCATCCATCGAGCCACCAGCCTGAAGATCCAGAACCATGAAATTCTCGGTACTTGCCTTTTCCATTGCCTTCGTCGCCGCCGGTATCGGCGCCACTTCCGCCCAGAGCGACCCTATCGGAACGACGCTGACCTCGGTCACCTCGATCCTGGAGGCGGTTGTAGAACCCTTGGCTCTCGACTCCGAGAACGAAGTCGCCCGGTTCTCCTCGTTCGACGAAGCTTCGCTTCTCGATATGGTCTCGATCGATCAGTCGTGCCCGAATAACGAGACCCTTACGTTGAGCACCGGCAACGCCGAAGGTAGCTGCTCGATCGAAGCCGGGTGCAGCGACATCGACGGCAATTCCTCGATGGGCAACTGCGCGGAAGGCTGTGTGAGCACAGGCGGCACCGGAATTTGCATCCTCCGCTAGGGCTTGCGCGGCACGGGTCTGCCGCGGGCACGGCCCGCTCTGCGAAACGCTACGTATGCAGGGTTTACTACGCAAGCCCCTCCTGAAGCCGTTTGCGTAGTCGGGCCGGGCTCATCGGCTCCCGGCAGTCGCGGGCGCGGATGAGTATCGCCAGACCGGAATTGATCGGCGTGGGCAGCCCGTAAACCTGTCCCAGTCGCTCGATCTCGCCGTTGAGCTGATCGACTTCCGTTTCCCGGCCAGCCTCGATATCGGCCACCATCGAAGGGAATGCGCCCGGCCTGACCCCGTTGCGGAACCTGGCGAACCACCAGGGCAGTGGGCCGCCGTGAAGCAGCATCCAGCGGTAGGCCGGGTACGGAACCACCAGCGGCAACTGCCACGCGATGCCGGCACCATCGAGCGCTGCGGTCGTTTCGTCGAGCACCGCGACGTAAATGCTGCGCAGGTCCGGGTCGCGAAACAGGGCCTTGAAATCCGAGCGCGTCAGCGCGCAGATCGCGTTGGCCAGATTGATCAGCAGCTTGCCCCATACCCCAGCCTCGCCCTGAGCCTGCTTCACCTGCATGCCGGCGCCGCGGAATTGCGCGAGCAGGTTTGCATCGCTGCTGCCAATCACGATTTCGGCACGCGTGCTCAATCGAGCGTGCAGTGGAGCAACCGGCTGCCCGTTCATCATGATGCTCATGGGCACGAGGCGAGCATGCGGGCGGGCGTCGCGCAGTCGCCTTAGCGGCGCAACACCGTTGAGGGTCGAGATCAGCGTACAGCCGGGTGGGATCACCAGCGGTAGCTGCTCGACGAGGGCATCCAGGTCGGGATACTTGACGCAGATCAGCGCGAACTCGACGCCTTCGAGATCCAGAGACATGACGAGCCGGGGTCGTGGAGCCAGCAAAGGGGTCTTTCCGGGCTTCGCAAAATCCACTCGCAGTTGCGTGATCGCACCAAAACGTACGGCGTCCTTGGGACGTGTGTAGAGCCCGACGTTCCGGCCGGCTGCGACCAGGTGCGTCGCAATCAGGGTACCCACCACGCCCGACCCGATCACCAGAATCATTTTCGAAAGTCTCCCCGCCGCGCCTCAGCGCTGCATCTGCTCCAGGATCTGCGCCACGCGCTCGCCCAGAAATTCGTTGGCGGATTTTTCCAGCGCACGCGACACCTCGGCCTCCACCGCCATCATCGCCAGCGGGCGCAGGCGCCAGATCGTATCCACGAGCTGGGGCACATCTTCGGGCGGCGGAAGCTGGCCTTCGCCGTAGTGGTCGAGCAGGCGCGCGATCAATTGCACCATCTCGTCGGCCACGCGCTGCACGTTACCGCGCAGGCCTTCGATGACCTTGAGCAGATCGTCCAGCGGCATTCCGGCGCGGGACAGTTCGGCGCCGGCGATCAGCATCTTCGGGCTCGGCGCGCGGAAGCGCAGGCCGTCGGGCTCCAGCAAGCCCAGCTCGATGACTTTCGACAAGGTGCGTGGACTGAACACGACGCCGAACATCTTGAGCAGCTCGGGCAGCGAGAAATGGCGCGGCTGCTCGTCCGACCAGGGGCTGCTGATGGCGCGTTCCAGGCCGACGATCTGACGCAGGTCGTGGCCGCGTTCCAGCGCGTCGATCAGTTCGCCGATATTGCCGAGCGTGTAGCCGCGTGCCAGCAGGCTGCCGATCAAACGCAGGCGCGCGAGGTGATCGTGCGAGTACCAGCCGGTGCGACCGCGACGCACCGGCGGCGGAAGGAGTCCACGATCCTGGTAGGCGCGCACGTTGCGAACGGTCGAACTGCCTTCGCGCGCCAGCTCGTCGATGGTGTACTCGGCCGGCTCCCCGCGTTCCGCAGAAGCGGCATGCGCAGCGAACACGGATTTGCGAGATGGAGCTGAAACCTTGGGACGTGCGGGCATGGGAACATTAGAGCCCAGCGACGCCGGGCTTTCAAAACCGGGGATCGGGATAAGCTAGCGCCGTGTCCGGGGACTTCACGCGGAGTTGAACATGCGGCGACTATGGGTGCTGGGGCTGTGGCTCTTTGCCGCCGTGCCGGCTTATCCATCGGACTCGATCGAACAGATCGAGACCTGCATGCGCGCCAATGTTCCGACCTCCCTGCAAGTCAAGGCCTTCGAGCTGACGGCGAAGGACAAGACCGGCGGAACGCGCACCCTGAGCGGCCGGCTATACGGACGGCTGGAGGAAGGCCGCTTTCACGCAACGATGAAGATCGAGGAGCCCATGGACATGCGCGGCGCAGCCTACCTGGTGCGCGAATCCGCGGAGGGTAAGGACGAGGAGATGTACGTGTATCTGCCGGCCTTGCAGAAGGTGCGTCGCGTCACCGGCGGAATGCGCGACAGCTCGCTGTTCGGCACCGACCTGTCGTACGCCGATGTCAAGCAGATCACCTACGCGTTTTCCGGCGACCGGCTGAAGCTGGAGAAGACCGACACGTTCGAAAGCCGTCCGATGTGGGTGTTGTCGATGGCGCCCGATCCGGCCAATGCATCGCGTTTCGACAGGGTGAGGGCGTGGATCGACCAGAAGACCTGCATGCTGCTCAAGGCGGAATTCCTGCACGGCAGCGCGGTGCGCAAGCAGTTCACCAGCTCGGCCAAGCACCTGATGCAGGCGGGACCGTACTGGTACGTCAACGAAGGGCTGATCGAGGACTTGCAGGAGAAGACCAGCACGCACCTGAAAGTCACCGAGGTGCTGAGCGACAAGGACCTGGCGGATCGACTGTTCAATCCGCGCGCGTTCTATCTTGGCCAATAAAACTCTGACTGCGTCGTGAACGCCCTGCAGAAGCTGATCGACCGGGCTGCCTCGCGGCCCGCCGCGGTGATGCTGCTGGTGCTGGGTCTGTCGGTTTACGCCGCGCTGCAACTGTTCGAGCTGCCCGGGTTCGCGCCGCGCCTAAAGCTCGATCCCTCGACCGAGAACCTGCTGCCCGCAGACGACGCGGATCGCCAGGTGTTCGAGCGCGTGCGCGCAACTTTTGGCGAGGCTGATGCGGTGCTGATGTCGGTCAAGCTCGACCCGCTGTTCACGCCGGACAACCTGGCACGCATCGCGAAACTGACTCAGGGACTGCGCCAGTTGCACGGCGTCAAGAGTGTGTTCTCGCTGGCCACCGCGCCCAATGTCCTGGCGCAGGGCGAGGACGTGGAAGTCAGCACCTTCACCGATCAGGCTGCGCGCGATCCGGGCGCGGTGAAGCGCTTCCCTCAGCAGATCGAGGCCAATCCGATTTATCGCGGCGTGCTCGTTTCCGCCGACGGTGCGCACACGGCGTTCGCGATCAGCCTGGACGCCGAAGGCGACGAGCGCTTCCGCCGCGATGACTACACCGCACAGTTCCGGCAACTCGCGCACGACATCACCGGCAGCGACGAAGTCTGGGTGACCGGCAGTCCGGTCGTGAAAGCTGCCAGCACCGGCGCGATGCTGCGCACGCTGGGGTTCAGCCTGCCGATGATTTACCTGGTCACGGTTCTGATGCTGTACGCCGCGTTCCGCAGCCTGCGCGCCACGCTGGCCGCGGTGCTCACCGTGACCCTCGCGCTGGTCTGGACCCTGGCGACGATGGTGGCGCTGGGTCTGTCCTTGAACCTGGTGTCCATCATCATGCCGCCGCTGGTAATTACGCTGGGCCTGGCCTATGCAATTCACCTGTTGTCGGATTATTTCGATACGTCTGCGCGCACGGCCGAGGAGCGTCGCGTGCGCACGCGCGAGGTGATGAACCGCGTCGGCACCGGCCTACTGCTCGCGGGCGCCAGCACGATTGCCGGTTTCGTTGCGCTGATGCCCAATGGCCTGCCCGCGATCCGCGAGTTCGCGCTGATGTCGAGCATCGGCGTCGGGTACCTGTGCGTGCTGATTCTGTTCTTCCTGCCTGCGCTGCTGGACCTGTTGCACAGCGGGACCGTCCAGCGCGACTGGGGCGGCGCGCTCGCGGATCGATGGGCCGACCGCATCGCCAGCTTCGACATCAGATGGCGTCAGCCGATCATCTGGATCGCGCTGATTCTGGTGCCGCTGAACCTGTGGCTGGCCTCCGGCATTCCCGTGGGCACGGACTACATCAAGTCCTTCCGCGAAGGCAATCCGGTGCGCGAGGAATACGAGGCGATCAACCGCACCTTCAACGGCGCGAACATCGTGTCGGTGTTCATCGAGACCCACGTCAACGACGCGCTGACCGACCCAGAGCTGGTGCGTGGCATCGACGAGTTCGAGAACTGGTTGCGGCAACAGCCGGAGGTCGGGCAGGCCATTTCCTATGTCGATCACCTCAAGCTGCTCAACCAGAGCCTCAACAGCAACGACCCGGCCTACTTCGCGATTCCGGACAACGCTGCGGCGGTCAAGCAACTGCTGGTGTTTGCCGGCGGCGACGAGATTCGCCGCGTGGTCGACGCGCGCTTTCGCTCCGCGCTCATCACCGTGCGCATCAAGGTGGGCGACTCGATCGAGATCACGCGCCTGATCGAGCGGGTAGAAGAGCGCTTGGCGAAGCTGCAACCGCCGCTCAACGGCACCATCACCGGCACGCCGGTGCTGGCCACGCGCACGGTCAACCAGATCGGGCGCGGCCAGTGGGTATCGCTGGCCATCGCCACCTTCGCGATCTGGGCGCTGTTGGCGGCGATGTTCACCTCGGCCCGCGCCGGGCTGTGGGCCCTGCTGCCCAACCTGGTGCCGGTGTCGGTGTACTTCGGCACCCTGCGCCTGCTCGACATCCCGCTCAATCCCACCAACAGCCTGATCGCGAGCATCGTGCTCGGCGTCGCAGTGGACGACACCGTGCATTTCCTGTCGCGCTTCAATCGCGACGCGCGCGCCACCGGCAGCGAACTGAAAGCGGTGCAGTCGGCGCTGCGTTCCACGCTCAAGCCCACCACCTTGACCACCGCCGCGCTGTGCCTGGGCCTGCTGGCCTTGTCCGGCAGCGAGCTGCGCAGCCAGATGCAGTTCGGTCTGCTGGCTTCGTTCACCTTGTTCCTCGCATGGATTTCGGAGATCACGCTGACTCCCGCGCTGGGCTCGCGCTTGCGCATCGTCACCTTGTGGGACTTGCTGCGCCTGGACCTGGGCCAGTCGCCGCAGCACACCATTCCGCTGCTGTCCGGACTGTCCCTGCGACAGGCGCGCATCTTCGCGCTGATGTCCAAGCTGGAGAGTCACCAGCCCGGCGAGGACGTGATCCGCCAGGGCGACTTTGCGCGCGACATGTACGTGATCGTGGACGGAACACTTGAGGCCTGGATCGAACGCGGCGACGAGCGCAAGGTGCTCGCCACCATGAGCCGCGGCGCAGTCATGGGCGAAGCCGGCTACTTCGGTCAGCGGCGCACCGCCAACGTCAGTTGCGTGACACCGGCCCGGCTTCTCCGTTTCGATGCGAACGATCTGGAACGCCTGCGTCGAAGGTATCCCTGGATTGCGGCCACGGTATTCCGCAATCTCAATCGCGTGCAGGCCGAGCGGCTGGCACGTGCGACCGCGATGTTGCAGTAACTCGAACATTCGCCTGTATGAGGGGCTTTGCCCCGACAGGGCGCTCGCCGATCCAACCTGGCTTTCGGAATTCGAGCGCCCTGTCGGGGCAGAGCCCCTCCTACAATAGGCCATCGATTACTCACCGGCGCCCACCATGACCGAATCAGAATTCATCCGGCTCGACAAGACCGACGCCGAATGGAAAGGCCTGCTGACACCCGCGCAATACCGAGTGCTGCGCTCCGAAGGCACCGAGGTCTGCGGCACGCACCCGTTCAATCAGGAAAAGCGCGCGGGCACCTTCGTCTGCGCCGGCTGTTTCCTGCCGCTGTTCGAGTCGCTCACGAAGTTCGAGAGCGGCACCGGCTGGCCTAGTTTTTTCGATCCGATCCCCGGCCGCCTGGAAACCAAGATCGATCACCACGTGGGCTACGCGCGCACCGAGTACCACTGCGCGCGCTGCGGCGGTCATCACGGGCACGTGTTCGACGACGGCCCGGCGCCGACCCGCAAACGCTATTGCAACAATGGCGAGGCATTGTTGTTCGTGCCCAAGGGCGAACCGCTCCCCGCTCTGCGGACGTGACGCCAGCCAAGCTGTTTCTCATTCATTCGCACGCCAAAAAACCTCACCCATGAGTCTGTCTCTTCGCGACCAGTTGCTTCAGGCCGGCCTGATCGATCCCAACAAGGCCAAGCAAGCCAAGAAGGAACATCACGAGAAGCGGCGCGAGCAGGCCAAGGCTCCCGCTGCACCCGATCCGCGGGTGCTTGCGCAGCAGCGGGCCGCGGAGGCCAAGGCCGCGCGCGACGCAGAGCTGAATCGCGCTCTGCTGGAGAAGCAGGATCAGAAGGCACGGCGCGCGCAGATCAAGCAGCTCGTGGAGCAGCACCGCGTACCCAAAGTCGACAGCGAGGAGCTGTACAACTTCATCGACGGCAAGAAGATCCGGCGCATTCCGGCCGACCGCGCGATGCGCGACAAGCTGATCGCCGGCGTGCTGGGCATCGTGCGCAGCGAGGGACGCTACGAAATCGTGCCGGCCGCCATCGCCGAGCGCATCGCTGAGCGCGATCCGCACGCGCTGGTGTCGCTCGGCACCGAGGCGCCCAAGCCGGACGAGAACGATCCGTACAAGGATTTCGTCGTGCCTGACGATCTGACCTGGTGATGGCACGAGGCTGGGGCAAGGAAGAGGATTTCGAGGACGACCCTGAGGACGGCAGTTCGCGTTTCCGCGCGCCTCCAGAGAAATCCTCGCCCTACATCACGCCGGAAGGCTACAGCCGGCTGAAAGCCGAGTACGACCACCTGTGGAACGAGCGCCGTCCCGAGGTTGTTCGCGCGCTGACGGCGGCCGCGGCCGAGGGCGATCGCTCCGAGAACGCCGAGTACCACTACCGCAAGAAGGAACTGCGCGAGATCGACCGGAGAGTGCGCTATCTGCAAACGCGCCTGCCCGACCTGAAAGTGGCAGAGCAGAAACCGGCGAACCCGGACCGGGTGTATTTCGGCGCGGTCGTCGAACTTTCGGACGATCAGGGCGAGACCAAGATTTATCGCGTCGTCGGGCCGGACGAGACCGATGCGGCGCAGGGCCGCATCAGTATCGACTCGCCGCTGGCGCGCGCGCTACTGAACCACGAGGTCGGCGACGTCGTGCTGGTGCGGTTGCCGAACCGCGCGACCGAGTTTGAAATCATGGCGGTCAGCTATCCCTGAACCGGGAAACGGTTCCTGGCCGCGGCCTCCGTGCCGGCTCGAACTTCTCGAGCAGAAATTCGACGAAGGCGCGCAGCTTGGGCGTGCCGAAACGGTTGGGCAGGTAAACCGCGTAGAGCGCGGCATCCACCACGGGTCGCCAGCCGGGCAAGAGGCGGATCAGCCGACCTTCACGGAAGTCCTCGTGCACCAGGTGACTCGACAGCAGCGCAACGCCCAGACCGCCCAGCGCCAGGGTCCGCAGCGGGTCGGCGTGGTTGATGCGGATGCTGCCGCGGATCGGAACGTCGATGCGCACGCCATCCTTCTCGAATACCGAACTGGACATCAGGCCTGGCGGCGTGAATTGAAGGCAATCGTGTTGCAGCAGGTCCATCGGCTCGCGCGGCACGCCGCGACGCGCGATGTACGAGGGTGCGGCGCAAACCGCGATACGCATGTCGGCCAGCTTGCGTGCGACCAGATGCGGCTGCGGCTCATCGGTCACGCGCAGGGCCAGATCGAAACCTTCCTCGGCCAGATCGACGAAGCGGTTGGCCGCTTCCACGTCTAGCTCGATCTGCGGAAAGCGTCGCCGGAACTCCGGCAGCCAGGGCACGACCAGGCCCGAAATCAGGCCGGGCGGCGCGCTGACGCGCAAGCACCCGCGCGGCGCGGATTGCATCTCTGCGACGGTCTGACGCGCGTGCTCCACTTCCTCGACGATGCGCGCGCAGTGGCGGAAGTAGACCGCGCCAGCCTCGGTCAGCCTGAGGCTGCGCGTGCCCCGGATCAGCAGCTTGGTGCCCAGCTCCCTTTCGAGTTGCGACACATGCTTGCTGGTGACCGAGGTGTTCACACCGAGCCCGCGCGCAGCGCCGGCGAAGCTGCCGGCTTCCGCCACCTTGGCAAACGTCACCATCTGCACGATACGCGTCACGCAACTTCGCCCGTCGCGCGATCCCAGTACGGCACCTCGCCGAAACGCTCGGCCAGGAATTCCACGAAGAGGCGCACCTTGCGCGACTCGCGCCGGTGCTGCGGCCACACCGCGAAAATCTGCGCGCCCTCGTAACCGCGCCAGTCGGCCAGCAGGTGCACGAGCCGGCCGTGCTGCACGTCCTGGCCGGTCATGAAGCTGGGCAGTTGCACGATGCCGAGACCTCGACGTGTCATCTGCAACAGCGGCTCCATCACGTTGGAGCGGAACGAACCTTTCACCGCAACCCGCACCTGCTGGCCTTCACGCGAGGCGAAGCTCCAGATCTGCGGCTCCTGGTCGAGCGAGAACAAGAGGCACTCGTGCTGCGTAAGATCGGCGGGCGCCAAGGGCGTGCCGCGTTCACGCAGATATTCGGGCGAGGCCACGACAACCATCTTCAGCGGCGCCAGCGCCCGTGCGATCAGCTCGGGCGCCGGCTGGCGCGTCACGCGCAGCGCCAAGTCGAAACCGTCCTCCGAAAAATCCACCACGCGATTGCTCAGGTCGAATTCCAGTTCGAGTTGCGGATAGCGACGGCGGAACTCGGCCAGCGCAGGCGCCACGTGCATCGCCACCATCGACGGCGGCGCGCTCACGCGCAACTGCCCGCGCAGCTCGGATTCGGTTTCCGCAATGGCCTGATCCGAAGCTTCCAGTTCTTCCACCAGCCGCGCGCAATGCGCGTAGAACGCGCAGCCGGCTTCGGTGAGCGAGAGCTTGCGCGTGCTGCGATTGAGCAGGCGCGCACCCAGACTCTTCTCCAGCTTGGCGACGTGCTTGCTCGCCACCGACGTGGTCACCCCCAGACGCTTGGCGGCCGCGGCGAAACCGTTGGCCTCGACCACGCGCGCGAAGGTCACCATGTGAATCGGATCGTCCATCGGTCCCCAAAGAATCCTGACCTACCCTTGCCGGAATGGAAGCAATCTTATTCCGTCGCCTGCGCTGATCGCTGGCGTCTCAAGGCATAAATTGACTCCATCGTCACCAAGGGAGTCACCCATGAAGATTCGCCAGTTGATTGCCATCTCCGTGCTCGCCGCGGCAGCACCGTCGTGCGGATATGGGGCACAACCCATCGTCGCAGGCAGCGTGCAACCGCCTCAAGCGGAATTGGATCGCGGCCGCTACCTGGTCCGCGTCGCCGGTTGTCATGACTGCCACACGCCGGGTTACGCGCAGGGCGGCGGGCAGGCGACTCAGGACGTGCTGCTAACCGGAGATGCGACAGGATTCGAAGGTCCCTGGGGCACATCGTTTGCCAGCAACTTGCGCCTGACCCTGCTGCGCTTCAACGACGAGCAGTGGCTACACCAGGCGCGAACGCTGACGACGCGGCCACCGATGCCCTGGTTCAACCTGCGCACGATGAACGACGAGGATCTGCTGGCGATCCTGCGCTACGTGCAGTGGCTGGGTCCCAAGGGCGAACCTTCCCCCCCAGGCCTGTCTCCGGGCGAGGGCTACATCGGGCCGATGGTGCGTTACACGGCGAACGAGCAGTAGATTGCGGGGCGGCGTTCCCGCTGCCGCCCCGGAGGCTCTACTCGATGTTGCACCTGTTCACACATTGACCATGTAACTATATGCTTTAAATATTAATAATCCGGATACTCTTGTCTACTGGTACACACCTTGGTACACCCAAATGACGCGATAGCCCTCTTTGCCGCCATGCCGAAAAGCCGATGAACGGCTGAAGTGATGACACCAGGGCAAGCGGGTTTGCGCGTCTCACTTCTTGGTCGTGGCCTCAGATTCCGATGTCACCTTGTTTCTTTGCACGCGGCTTTCGCGGCGGCAGCGGCTTTGGGTACACGTTAAGCGGCCCCATCCACTGCCGGAAGAAAATCGGCGCCTCCTCCACCGGACAGCTCAGCCAGCGGTCGTAGTCGTCCGGGTGCAGGATGACCACCATGCGCTTCTCGTCCTGCGGCGCGTGCATGCGCTGGAACACGGGATGCGCGTCGGCGTTCACCGTGAGCATCGCGAACGACAGCAGCGGCGAACCGTCCTTGCGCGTCATCGTCGGGTGCTCGCTCCAGATGCCCGCAATGCCCATCGGCACCCCGCCCGCTTGCTCGATGCACCAACGCACCGAAGCCCCGCTTTCATAGCAGGGCTCGTAGATGCACTCGGCCGGGATGATGCAGCGCTGGCCCCGCTTCCACGCATCGCGGAAGCTCGGCAGCTTGTGCACCGTCTCACTGCGGGAGTTGTAGGTCTTGCGCCCGTAGGCCGTTTCCTTGGCGAAGTGCGGCATCAGCCCGAACTGCCCGGCCTCGACGTGACGCTGGCCGCTGCCATCGAGAGCCAGCCGAATGAACGGCGCCAGGCGCAACGGCCAGATTTCCGCATCGAACTCCGGCGGCGGCTGGGTGAAGTCCCGAGTCACCCCGAAAAACGACACTAGGTGATCGATGCGGGTGACGGGTTTGTAGTTTGAGCACATGGCGCGAACTGTACCGATTTGCCTGACGCTCGATTATCGGTGCCGTCACTGCACCTCGGGCAACGCGTCCCAATCCGTAGTAAACGACGGCGATAAGTTCCGACGTTTCATCGTCCAAGGCTTCACCAGACCAGCACCGGCAAGTCCAACCGTTGCCCGCCCAAACCGTTGGTTGGTCTGGTCCAGCATTTGATTGAGACGAGCGCGCCGCGCCAGTGAGTCGGCGTCCTCGAATAACGTCTCCTGCCGATGCACCTTGGGAGCGATCTCGGTTAGCTGAATGCCCGCCTTCTTGTAGTCGTACCCTTCACGAAAGATGCGGCGCAGTCCGGTCATTGCAGCCCTTCCAATCAGCAGGGTGTCGTCGGTTGTTTCATGGAAAGCGATCACCGTGCCCGGCATGTACTGCGGCGCTCCGACCTTGAACGGGTTGGTTTCTATGAACACGCGCAGCAGGCTCGCGGTGGATCGCTGACCCCTCAGTTTCTCCGCGGCCCGTGCGGCGTAGCTAAGCACCGCTTCCGACAGTTCCGGCAGCGTCCGGATGTATCGGCCGAATGAGCGACTGGAAACGATCTGTTTCTTGGCCGGCGCCATCAGTTCAAGGGGCAGGCATGACACACCGTTTAGCTCGGCGACGATGCGTTCCAAGGCGACCGAAAACTGCTCGCGAAGGCGCTTTGCTGGCGCGTCCCGCAATTCGCGCACGGTGCGAATTCCGAGCGTCGCCAGCCGCTCCGCGGTGGCCCTGCCTACGCCCCACACCTCGCTTACCGGAATCTCAGCCAATAGCCGGTCCTCGTCAGCGCGGCCGATGGCTTCCAGGTCGAAGGTGCCGCTGTACTGCGGTCGCTTCTTTGCGACGTGGTTGCTCAGCTTGGCGCGCGTCTTCGACGAACCGATGCCCACGCAGACCGGCAGGCCAGTCCATTGCCCCACGCGGTTGCGGATCGAGCGGGCAAGCGTTGCCGTATCGGCAAGCGTCTGCACATCGAGAAAACATTCATCGATGGAATAAACCTCGATGGCGGGCGCCATGTCCGCCAGGATGGTCATCACGCGGCTGCTCATGTCCGCGTACAGCGTGTAGTTGCTGCTGTAGGCGATCACGTCGCGGCAATCCGCCCGTTCCCGGACCTTGTGCCAGGGCTCGCCCATCTTCAGACCCAGAGCCTTGGCCTCGGCACTTCGGGCGATCACGCACCCGTCATTATTGGACAGGACGACAAGGGGCTTTCCGGCAAGGCGCGGGTTGAAAACAGTCTCGCAAGACGCGTAGAAATTGTTCACGTCCACCAGCGCGAACCGCGCGCCTCGGCTAGAGCTTGCGGACAACACCCGTCACCACTCCCCAAACGGTGCTTTCCTGGCACTGGTCGAAATAGATCGGCGGGAACGCCTTGGCATCGGCCACGTTCTCCGATACCAGGGCCATGCGACCGCGAAGGTCGCGCAGCCGCTTCACGTAGAGCGAACCGTCCACGACCGCCACCACGATGCGCGGGGGAACAGCATCCAGCGACCGATCTACTACGAGAATGTCGCCATCGAGAATTCCGGCATCCATCAGGGAATGGCCTTTGACCCGCACGTAGAACGTGGCCGGTGGGTTGCCGACCATCAGCTTGTTCAGGTCTAAAACGTCTTCGACGTAATCGGCCGCGGGACTGGGAAACCCGGCCTGCGGTCGTGGCGACTCCAGCAGCGCCACGAACATCGGGGGCGGCTCAAGCGGGGCGAGCGCAGTTAAAGTCGCGTTGGGCCGCAAGCGGAACGTCGGCCTGTATTGCAGTGCTGCGCAAATATCGGCCAAAGTTCGGAGCGTCATGTTTCTTCCCCCATTCAATAGCTGCGTCACATGCGAGGCCCCGCAGCCGATGCGTTTTGCAAGCTCGGCCTTGGTCAGCTTTTCCCGCTTCATCACGCGCCAAATCTCTTCGGTCACGTGCAAGACCAAGCCCGCGCGCCAGTCGTCCAGCCCAACAAGTAGCTCCAGCGGACGTTTCTGCCGCCCGACATTTTGTGCTTTCTTCACGGTTTCTCCTTTGCGGCAGAAACGCCGCTGAGCTTGGCGTTGCCCTCGCAATGGCGCGGAAGCAAAATCCGTCGAGACTCGAGCATGGGCCGGGTGGGTAACTGTATTTATATACAGTAATACAAAACAGCACCATCACGCATTGCTCGTTTGAGAGAACAATCCAATGACTCAGCGTGTACTGTCGGTGGCTGGTCTGGTCTTGCTTTTCGGAGCCATAGCGTACTCTTGGCTAATGCTGGCCCGACCAGCTCCGTTGCTGGCCTACCTGCTTAACCCTGCCTACTTTGCTCTCGTTGCTGCAACAGTCGTCGCGCCGTCCTATGCCACTCTGGTCCTGCTGCCGCGTCGCAAAGAGAAGCTGGAACGCTTGCTCCTCGCTATGTTCCTGGCGGCAATGCCAGTCATCTATGTCTGGGGCGCTCTTCGGACCGGTGATCGCAGCGGGCTACTCCTCGAGTCGGTGGGCGTCGTCGCTTATGGTTTGTGGGCAATCCTAGGTTACCGTCGCTCCACGTTGCTACTCGGCCTCGGCATCGCAGCGCATGGCATTGCGTGGGACGCTTGGCACGTTGGCCACGCCAACTATGTTGAGCCTTGGTATCCCCTCGGCTGCTTCGTTGTTGACATCACGTTTTGCCTAGCCGTTGCCGCCCAGCTCGTAGTGCCGCGCACGGGCGCCCAACGCTGGCGTTACTCGGCCGCCGGGTCCCGCTCAGCGAACAACCTGGCCGGTCCATCGACAAAGATGCGGGGAGGCTTATCGCCGCAACACACCTCTGCGACGGTCCCCACGGCCGCGACGAATCGAACTGAGCCTTCTTCGCCAAACCGCACGCGGTAGACCTGCGGCTCGTCCACCGTTGTGAACCTAAACACCATGTTGGGCGTGAAGTCGAAGGAAAGCGTTTTGGGTTTCTGGTTCATGGGATGGGCCTCCTTAGCGGTTGGGTAGCGCCCTGGCACCAATGCGGCTACGGGCCCCCCGCGCATAAGGTCCGTTGTCCGCTAA
>JBQTHL010000045.1:0-4822 GCA_052389915.1 Panacagrimonas sp. | reverse complement strand
CCCGGGTGACCTCGTCCGAGGCCGCGAACAAACCGAGCCCGCCACGCAACACCTGCACATAGGCGACCGTGCGTTGCTCGATCGCGAACTCGATGCGCCGGACTTCAGCATCGAAGCGCGCCTGCTGGTGCTGCGCGACCAGGGTCCGCGTGAATGCGGCGCCCGCGAGACCCGAGATGAACACCGCCGCCACCAGCACGCGCGTGCGGAGACGCAGTACAGGCGATCGGGAATCAGGCGTCACCCGTTTCCCGTCGCAGATGCGCCACCAGCGCCGCGTGACGCGCGATAGCGCTCTCGCTCAGGTGACGCGACTCGTCGATCTGCCCGTTACATGAGGCCTGCTCGACCTGCGTCCATAGCTGCGCGAGTGCGTCCGCGCCGAGTTGCTGCGCCGCGCCACGCAGCGCGTGGGCGACGCGCCTCAGAGACATCGGATCTCCAGCCCGCACCACGTGCTCCTGTTGCTGCAGGTCCGCTTCGAGAACACCGACGAGTTCGACCACGCCCGCATGTTCGAACAGGCTCCGCAAGTCTGCCCAGACCTCCGGATTGAAATCTGCGGGCGCCGAATTCACAGTGCAAACCTCGTCGATACGGACGCCGCGATCGGATCGGGATTTTTCGTGATGCGACCGCTGATCGTCAGCGTCCTAGGCTCGCGGGCCGGTAAGAGCAGCGCGCCGCGGAGACTGCCGGCACGGTCGAGTGCGAGGCCGGAGCGGGTCATGGCAAGTTTGGTTGCATCACGGTCGTGCGTGCAATCGAGCATAAGCCAACGCCACGACTCGGAGTGCCGGTCATGAAACGGCACCTTACGCGCCGACGATGCCCTCAGCCAGCCCGAACACTCGTCCGAAGTAACCGCTCAATTCCTCGACGACCTCCTCCGCACTCAGCTCCGGCTCGACGCCTGCGAGCGCCTTAGCCAGCCGCTTCTTGTATTCGAGCTGCATGGCGCGGCCGATCTCGATGCGCTGGGCCTGCGGGCTGCCGGCGCCGTGCATGGACTCGGTCAGGTAACCCACTGCGTTGCGACCCAGGGTCATGTTCTCGATAAGGCGCAGCATGCGCATGCGATCTTCGGTACTGAACGTCGCGCGACCGACGAGATACTTCTTGAGCAGCTTGCCGATTTCCGGATGCCGGAAGTCCTGCTCGCTCGGCAGGGTCGCGACCAGCCCGCCCGCGAGATCCTGCGCCAGCCGCCCGAGTTCGTAAGGCAGCTTGGTGACGTGGTGCTTGCACACGTTGGCCAGCATGTCGTCGGAGAGAAACGCGCCGGACTTCGTCGCAAAGCCCTGGTGGCTCGCCGCGATGCCGGTGCCGTAGATGGTTTCGTTGAGATGCGTCATCTCGACCAGCTTGTCCTTCACGTGGCTGGCAGAGTCCGCACCGTTCATTTCGGCGATGGCGGCGGCGGCACCAATTAGCACGTCGCCGACGCCGCTCTTGCACACGTAGGAACGGCGGTGATACGCGGTGAATCGTTGAACCAGCATGGCGGCGAAATCGGTCTCGCCATACATGAATACGAGTTCGTTGGGGATGAACACGTCGTCGAAAATCACCATCGCTTCCTGGCCGCCGTACATCACGTTGCCCGGATCGATGCTCCCGCCTTCCATCGCGCGCGTGTCGCAGGACTGGCGGCCGTAGATGTAGGTGATGCCGGATGCGTCGACCGGCACGGCGCCGACAATGGCGTAGTCACGGTCCTTCGGTCCAAGCCGCATGGTCGGCATCACCAGCATCCAGTGCGAATTGATGCAGCCGGTCTGGTGCGCCTTGGCGCCGCGGATGAAGACGCCTTCGGCCGTGCGGCGCGCGACGTGCACGAACAGATCGGGATCGGTCTGCTCGTGCGGGGCCTTGCCGCGATCGCCCTTCACATCCGTCATCGCGCCGCCGACGACGTAGTTGCCACGATGCATCTCGGTGAGGAAGGACTTGAGGCGCGCGTGATAAGTCGTGCCGTGCTGCTCGTCGATTTCGAACGTCACCGAGTACAACGAATTGAACGCATCCATGCCGACGCAGCGCTGGAAGCAGGTGCCAGTGAGCTGGCCGAGTCGGCGCTGCATCTTGTTCTGCGCGACCAAGTCCGGCGCCGAGGTGCAAACGTGGAGAAATCGGCTGACTCTTTCGCCGGTGAAAGGCGAAACCACGCTGGCGAGTTCGGGATGTTCGACCGCCAGATCGTAGGTTCGCGCCAGCGCGTTGATCGACGGCCGGATGACCGGGTGATCGACCGGCTCGCTCACCTT
Organism: Panacagrimonas sp.; assembly: GCA_052389915.1. Classification (GTDB taxonomy): domain Bacteria; phylum Pseudomonadota; class Gammaproteobacteria; order Nevskiales; family Nevskiaceae; genus Panacagrimonas. The sequence continues at coordinate 2,555 of JBQTHL010000045.1, read as the reverse complement.
CTCGCCGAACAGCCAGACGTTGAGCCCGCGGCCACGCAGGCTCTCGACATAATCCTTGCCTGAAACGAGCTTGCGGGCGAGACGCGGCGTTGAGATATCGTTCATAGCGGCTTTCCGTTACGGGAAAGCCGCCAGCTTACATCTGCCGCAACGGATTACGGCGTGGGTGCGGGGCCGCTGGTGAGATGTCCCACCAGCCCTACCAGCCCACCGGTCGCGAAGTTGGGCAGATCGCCTCCCACGGCCGCGAATGCAGGTGTCGCGGTGCCGCCGTTGAGCGCCACCTGATTCGAGAAATACAGCTTGGCCTGACGGTAGTACGCGGCCGGCGAACCATCCAGATTCTTGGAGAACTTCGTCAGCTCCTTGCGACGCATCTGGATATCTTCGGCTCCCTTGCCGACCAGGGGCAGGTGCGTCTCGGCGTAGTACTTCTCGAACGCGGCGGGGTCCTTTGGCTGGTTGTAGAGCACGGTCACGAACGCGGTGTGGTCGCCTTCCATGAGCGGTGCGTAATCGCTGGCCAGTTCACCGACCATGCCGACCAGCCCGCCCGTGGCGAAGTTGCCCAGATCGTCGCCCACCGCCTTGAAGCCAGCCGACTTCAGACCCTTGTCGCGCGCGGCTTCGCTCGCAAACCAGAGCACGGCCTGGCGATACAGCGGCGCAGGTTTGTCGTCCAGGGTGCTGGTGAAGATCGTCAGTTCCGAAGCGACGAAACCGATCTCGTCCTTCTTCGAACCGACCAGGGGAATGTGCGTTTCCCAGTAATATTTTTCGAATGCCGCCGGATCCTTCGGCGGGTTGTAGAGCACGGTGACGAAGTGTGTGCCCTTGGCCGCGGCGTCCGCAGCCTCTCCGGTCGGAGCGCTCGGCTTCGAGCAGGCAACTACAAAAATGGCCATGCACAGTGCGCAGGCCTTGGCAATTCTGAACATTAGTTTTCCCCCAGTCCGGTGTGTTTCACAGTCGAGCCTATGCAATCAAAAACGATTCGGCAATCGTGGAAAACCATGTCCCAGGGACGACACATCAACCCTCACTTTTGCCACGTCCGCTGACCCCACCGCGGGTCAGATTGGCCGGATTCAGCAGTCGCCGGAGCTGTGCCTCGGCCAGACCGCTTTCTTCCAGCGCAACTTCGATCACGGGTCGGCGCTCGCGATAGGCGCGCTTGGCGATGGCCGCGCCCTTGTCATAGCCGAGCACGGAATTCGCAGCCGTGATGAGCACCGGATTGCGCGCCAGCGTCTCGTCGATTCGGTCCTCGCGTACGGAGAATCCGGCGATGGCCTTGTCCGCAAGCAGGCGCGCCGCATTGCTCAGCAGCTCGATCGATTGCAAAAGCTCGTGCGCGATCAGCGGCAGCATCACGTTGAGCTGAAAGTTTCCCGACTGCGCGGCGATGGTGATCGCCGCATCGTTGCCGATGACCCTAGCCGCGACCATGCACACCGCTTCCGGGATCACCGGGTTGACCTTGCCCGGCATGATGCTCGAACCCGGCTGCAAGGCTGGCAGTTCGATTTCGCCCAGACCAGCCAGCGGCCCCGAGTTCATCCAGCGCAGGTCGTTGGAGATTTTCATCAGCGTTATGGCGATGATTTTGAGCTGGCCCGACAGCTCGGCCGCGGTGTCCTGGCTCGCGAGACTCTCGAAGAAATTGGGGCTGGGCACGAAGTGCAGGCCGGTGATTCGCGACAACGTTCGTGCAAAGCCTTTTGCGAACTTCGGATGCGCATTGATGCCCGTGCCCACAGCCGTGGCGCCTTGCGCCAGCCGGAGCAGGCGCGGCATGACCGCATCTATTCGTTCTACACCGTTACGCACCTGTTGCGCCCAGCCGGAGAGTTCCTGATCGAAGCGCAGTGGCATCGCGTCCATCAGGTGCGTGCGCCCGGTTTTGACGACGGCACGCAGCTCGTGACCGCGCTGGTCGATCACCTGGACCAAATGCACCAACGCGGGCTTTAGCCGCTCATGAAGTTCCAGCGCAGCCGAGACATGAATAGCCGTGGGAATGGCGTCGTTGGACGACTGCCCGAGGTTCACTTCATCGTTGGGGTGAATCGCGCGACGTAGCCGGCGCGCGGCGAGCAATGCGATCACCTCGTTGGCGTTCATATTGCTGGAGGTGCCGCTGCCGGTCTGGAACACGTCGACCGGAAACTGCTCGTCATGCTCGCCGCGACTCACCGCGAGCGCGGCGTCCCGGATGGCGGCTGCGGGCCGCGCATCCAGCAACTTGAGATCGGCGTTAACCTCGGCGGCAACGGCCTTGATGAGGCCCAGCGCGCGGATGAAGGCGCGCGGCATACGCAGACCGGACATCGGGAAATTGTCCACCGCGCGCTGGGTCTGCGCCCCCCAGAGCGCGTCGGCCGGCACGCGCACCGTTCCAAGGCTGTCGCGTTCGATTCGGGTAGCGGCTTTTCTCATGACGGATTCCGATTGTGTAGGGCGCAATAAAGCGCCGGGCCGGGCGGCGCATTAATGCGCCCCACCCCGTCAGGCACCGGGCCCGCGGCTTCAACCAATACACTCTGTGATCAAAT
>JBQTHL010000044.1:0-6822 GCA_052389915.1 Panacagrimonas sp. | reverse complement strand
ATCTTTTTCGTTGGCGAGCATGTCGGTCATCAGCGCGCGCACGGCTGCGGCAGAACACGCCACGCCCGTTTCCGTCGTCAGCGAGCGCGAGAAGAAATGCCGGAACTCGAACAGGCCGCGCGGCGTGACCATGTACTTGTTGCCGGTGGCGCGCGAGACGGTGGATTCGTGGATTCCCAGGTCGTCGGCCACTTCGCGCAGCACCAGCGGCTTCAGCGCGATCTCGCCGCACTCGAAGAAATCGCGCTGCCTGCGCACGATGGCCTCGGCCACCCGCTGGATGGTGACGAAGCGCTGTTCGACGTTGTGCATCAGCCAGCGCGCTTCCTGGAGTTGCTGCGACAGCGCCGGATGATCCTGGTGACGGGCCGCTCTGAACCACTGCGCATAGCACTGGTTGAGGCGCGCGCTGGGCCGCGCCGCGGGGTTGACGATGGCGACCAGCTCGCTGCCGCGCTGGCGCACGATCACGTCGGGAATCACATACTCCGCCCGCTGCGCGCTGAACCGATGGCCGGGCCGCGGATCGAGCCGGCGGATCAGGTTGCAGGCCTCGTTCAGCGCCTCGTCGCCGCAGGACAGGGCCTGGCGCAGCGCCGCAAAACGATGATGCGCGACCAGGTCCAGATGCTGGCGAACGATCGCGCCGGCCAGCACCGCCGCGGGCTCTTCGTCTTCGAGCGCATCGATCTGCAGGGCCAGGCACTCGCCCAGATTGCGCGCGCCCACGCCGGCCGGGTCGCAGCTCTGCACGAACCGGATGGCATCCGCGATTTCCTGCCGGCTCAGCGGCGGCTCGATGCCGGCAGCAGCCACCGATTCGTCCACGTCGCCACGCAGATAACCGTCGTCGTCGAGCGATTCGACCACGACGGTCGCGGCCATCTGGCCACGCGCATCCACACCCCATCCGCAGATCTGATCGAGCAGATGACTGCGCAGGCTGGTTTCGGCGCAGGCCCAGTCGCTGGCGTCGGTGGAAGAGGTTCCGGGCGAAGAGGCCGTACCGGCGCTCGCGGAAAAATCGAACGGGTCGCGCGGCTCGTCGCTGGCCGGCAGCAAGTCGCCTGCCGACACCGGATCGAAGGCTTCGTAGGCCTCGGTTTCGTCGAGCGGTGCTTCCATCGGCTCCGAGTCGTCCGTCTCGACGGCAAGGTCGGCCTGCGCATCCAGCCTTTCCTGTTCCGGCGATTCCAGAGTGCTTTCCTGCTCGGTGTCGATGTCTTCGACTTCCTCCAGAAAAGGATTCTGCGTCAGCGCCTGCTGCAACTCCTGCGAAAATTCGACCGCCGAGAGCTGCAGCAGGCGCACTGCCTGCTGCATGTGCGGTGAGGCGGAAAGGCGCAATCGGGTGTTGAGCGAAATTCCGACGTTGGACACGTAAAAGGCTCCTGATGGGCGGCAACCGGCCGGGAGGCCGGGCCCGTTTGTCGCGGGTGAGCATCCGGGATTGCAACGGCCATGCCGTCGAAAGAATGAGCGGTGCCGTGCCGCTGTTCGGGCCGGAATCGCGGTCCGCGAAGGCGCCGCGCGGTGTGCCGGCGCAATACCGGAAGAGCGACCTTGCACGAAGAGCTTCGGTCCGCCCCTGCGAATTGCCGTGCCGCGTCGCTCGATCTATGCGTTCTGGCAGGTCGTCAGCACGGGGTGCGCCGTTCTCGCGGAGCAACCTTTAGGAAGGGCGTAGGCGCCGACCGACGTCGTTACGACGAGTCGCGGTCCGTTCTGCGAGCGCCTGTCGGGGCTCGCGCCCCTCCTACACCGGGCAGCTTGTTTGTGATGGAACCGGAAACAAGCGGGCACTCTCTGCTGCCATGCCGGCCCCGGCGGATGCGCGTCGCTTATCCACCGTACCGGCCGGCACAGCGTAGGGTGGATGGCGACGCGCATCCACCATCCCAGGCCAAGGTGTCGCGTGATCCTTGTCTGGTGAAATCGGGCCACGCCCGAGAATCGACCTCAGGTCGCCGTATCCGAGCCGATGCGCTCCCGCACCGTCAGCTTTTCGTTTTCGCCGAGATTCTTCACACGGTTCTTGGTGGTGCTTTCGCCGGTCGCCATCGCCTTGACCAGACCGAAAAGCTGAACGAGCTTGCTGCTCGGCGCATCCCAGAACTGCGCGCTGACGATGTCCACCCGCAGCAGGGCCAGATCCGGATCGTCGATCCCGCCGGCAAACCAGGCCTTGAGTTCCGGCTTCCACAGTTGCCTGATCTTGTCGGGATCACGTACCAGTTCTGCCTTTCCGGAAACCGAAACGTAGCGGCTCTTCTCCGGCGCGGCGTAGCTGACGCAGACCTCGGGATGCACGATCACGCTCTCGACCTTCGACGAGTAGTCGTTGGTAAAAAACCAGAGTTCCGCGTCGGAATCGAGTTCCTGCGTGGCCATCGGCCGGCCGCGCAACGCGCCGTCGCTGTCCATCGTCACCAGCAATGCAATCTTGATGTCGTCGATCAACTCCTTGAGCTTGATCAGGCTGTCTTCGGGGGAACGGCTGTCATCCATGAGGTCTCTCCTTGAAGTTCGGTGCGATACGCCGTGCACCCGCGCGCAAGCGCCGTTCCTGCACATACAGCCCGAACGCGCTTCCGCGCAGGCGGGAATACAGCGTGCTGAGGCAGTGGCAGCCCGTTCCCACCAGAGCAGACGAACGCCTCCTGTGCATGGTGGATCGCCAGGGAATTCTTGCGGCCGAAGGAAGCCAGCGCATGACCAAGCAAGCAGACGTGGAAATCGAGCCTTACGACGGCCCGGCCGGCGGCTGGGGCTCGGTGCAATCGCTCGCCAGATACCTCTGGCAGGAAGACGCGCCGATCAAGACCGGCGCCGCACTGCGCATCCAGAACAAACCCGATGGCTTCACCTGTGTGTCCTGCGCCTGGGCCAAGCCGGCCACTCCGCATCCGTTCGAGTTTTGCGAAGAAGGCGCCAAGGCCACCGCCTGGGAGTTGACCGACAAGCGCGCCGGTCCCGACTTCTTCGCAGCGCACCGCCTGAGCGAACTCGAGAACTGGAGCGATCACGACCTGGAAGCACAGGGACGTCTGACGCATCCGCTGCGCTGGAACCCGGTGAGCGACTGTTACGAGCCCGTGGGCTGGCCGGAAGCTTTCGCCGGGATCGGGCACGAACTGCGCGCGCTCGATCCAAAAGTCAGCCCGAAATCCAGCGTCTTCTACGCCTCTGGCCGCGCCTCGCTGGAGACCGCTTACCTGTGGCAGTTGTTCGCGCGCATGTACGGCCACAACAACCTGCCCGACAGCTCCAACATGTGCCACGAGACGACCTCGGTGGCGCTTCCGGAATCCATCGGCGTGCCGGTAGGCACGGTGCGGCTCGACGACTTCGAAAAGACCGACGCGATTTTTTTATTCGGCCAGAACGTGGGCACCAGCAGTCCGCGCATGCTTCATCCGCTGCAGGCCGCGAGCAAACGCGGCGTGCCCATCGTCGTGTTCAACCCGCTGCGCGAACGCGGGCTGGAGTTCTTCACCAACCCGCAGGCGCCGGTCGAAATGCTCACGGGCGCGGAGACACGCATTGCCTCGCAGTACCTGCAGGTCAAGGCCAATGGCGACATGGCCGCGCTGATGGGCATGTGCAAAGCCCTGATCGCCGCTGATGATGCTGCGCTGACTGCCGGAGAGGCCCGCAGGCTCGACACGGATTTCATCGCGCAGCACACGCAGGGCTTCGATGCTTTTGCCGATCTTGCACGTGCCGCCGAATGGCCGGTGATCGAAAGCGCGTCCGGCCTGAGCCGCGCCGCACTGGTCGAGGCAAGCGCGACCTACGCGAAAGCAGAAGCCGCAATGATCCTGTACGGCATGGGCCTGACGCAGCACCGCGAAGGCGTGGAGACCGTGCAGATGCTCATGAACCTGCTGCTCCTGCGCGGCAACATCGGCAAGCCCGGCGCCGGTGTGTGTCCCGTGCGCGGTCACTCCAACGTGCAGGGCCAGCGCACGGTGGGCATCACCGAAAAGCCCGAACTGGCGCCGCTGGACCGCTTGAGCGAGCTGTACGGATTCGAGCCGCCGCGAGAAAAAGGCATGGCCACCGTGGCGTCCTGCAAGGCGATCATGCAGGGAGAGGTGCGCGCCTTCGTTGCGCTCGGCGGAAATTTTTTGCGCGCAGTGCCGGAGACCGGCGCAATGGAGATCGCATGGCGCAAGCAGCGGCTGACTGTCGGCATTGCGACCAAGCTCAACCGCAGCCACGTGCTGCACGGCGAGATCGCGTACCTGCTGCCATGCCTCGGACGCATCGAGACCGATGTGCAGGCCGGCGGCGAACAAGTCGTGAGCACCGAAGACAGCACCGCCTGCATTCACGGCTCGCGCGGCCGCGCGGCACCTGCGAGCAAACACCTGCTGTCGGAACTGAAGATCGTCGCGGAGCTGGCCAAGGCCACGCTCGATCCCAACCCGAAGGTCGATTGGGATGCATGGTCCGGCGATTACGGCAGCGTGCGCGACGCCATCGAACGCACCTGGCCCGAGCAGTTCCGCGACTTCAATGCGCGTCTGTTCACGCCCGGCGGCTTCCCGCGTCCCCTGCCTGCGCGCGATCGAATCTGGAACACAGACAGCGGCAAGGCCCAGTTCATCGTGCCCACGCATTGGCCGCCCCAGGTCGACGCCGACCCGGCCGTGCTGCGCCTCATGACCCTGCGCAGCAACGATCAATTCAACACCACCATCTACGGGTTTCACGACCGCTTCCGCGGCGTCTCGGGAACACGCCTCGTAGTGTTCATGAATCGCATCGACATGGATCGATTGCAGCTTGCGGAAGCGCAGAGTGTGAGCCTGATCACCGCCGTTGCAGACGGTGTGCACCGCGAAGTTCATGACCTGCGCGTGACGCCTTACGACATCCCTGTGGGCTGCGTCGGCGGTTATTTTCCGGAGTGCAATCCGCTGATGCCGGTCGACCATCACGCAGAGGGCAGCATGGTACCGGCGGCAAAGTCGATTCCGGTGCGCGTCAGGGCATCAGGCGCCTGAGGAGAATGTGTCGCGGGCATTGCCCGCTCCTGCGCGAGCGCTTTAGGAGGGGCGTCAGCCCCGACAGACGCTCGCATTACGAGCCGAGTCTCGGGCCTTGGAGCGCCCGCCTGGACTCACGCCCCTCCTACAGTTTGCTTCGCGACCGACGGCTTCTACGCGAGCCGGTCTCAAGCCGGCAAATTCTCCAGGGTCTTCGGCTCCTCGACGCTGCGACCGTTTCGATCCGCCCGGAACTGCCGCGCCATCTCGTAGGCCTTCCGGCGCATGCGATTCACCGACCCGAGCGGCCGATGTGCGGCAAGGCCGTGCCAGGGGCTGAACGACAGGCCATCGTCAACGGCCGCAGAGCGCGCCTCGCTCCACGCCGCTTGCGGGGTCACCACCAGACGCGCCACGGAAACATACGGGCTCTGGTCTTCCGACCAAGGCGTCTGTGGGTTCTCGATCGGCATGGCTTCGACGTCGGTGCAGAGCTGCACACGCAACTCCCACGTGCCGGCGTGCCCCGCAAAGAAGGCATCCACCGCATCGCGCAGACCGTTAGGGCTGCCGTCGAGATCGAGCGGCGCCTTGGTCAGCGCCATCAAGTCGTCCGATACCGGCGCCAGCGCAAACTTGGCCATGTACTCGCCGTACAGGTACGGCGTCTGGCTGTAGTAGGTGTCGCCGAGCGGATGAGTCTCCGGATGGCCGCCCATGCTGATGAGCGTCGGGCTCTCGCCGCCCATGCTTTCCACCAGCTTCTCCGCGACTTGCAGCACGGTGGATAAAACCTTCTTCGCACCCGGTGCCTTGTCGGTGGTCGCGGCCAGCATCTTCAGGCTCGACAGAAAACTCTTGCCGTCCTTCTTCAGAAATGCCGGCGCGTTGACCAGCAAGAAATCCTGCGTCTGCGCGCCCTGGCTTCCCGGCAGGCGCTCGCCTTCGACGCCCACGATCTTGATCGCCATGCCGCGGGGCGTGGACACGTTGTCGTCGAGAATGTCGCCGGGAATCGTGGATAGCCGCATCACCAGCGGAAACGTCCCGGCACGCGCGAACAGGCCTTGTGCAAGATGCGGCGGCAGATCGGCAAACACGTGCAATTCGCCGCGCAGCAGGCCGTGGCTCTTGGCGTGCACGGCGCGCATCGCATGGCCGCCGTCCTTGTAGGTGGTTTCCTGGATCTTGCGCATGGCCTCGCAAAGATCCTTCTCGGTGACGGCTTCGTCTTTTTCCGGCTGCTCGTGCGAAGGCTGATAGCGCACCGGCTTGGAGGCGCTCAGGGTGGTGACGATTGACATGAAAATCTCCCGGGGATGGGTCCAGCCACTCCGCAAGCACCGAACCCGCATCGCCACGCATTTTCGGGTACGCGATCTGCGGGCCAAAGGCTCCTTCGCAACAGGAGCAAAGCCTCATGAAAGCCATCGTCTACAACGGCCCGCGCGATGTGCGGATCAAGGACGTGCCGCTTCCCGAAATCAAGCATCCCAACGACGTGATCGTGCAGATCACCTCGACCAACATCTGCGGCTCGGACCTGCACATGTACGAAGGCCGCACCAACCTCGAATGCGGCAAGATCATCGGGCACGAGAACCTGGGCGTGATTGCGGAATGCGGCAAGGCGGTGACCAGCCTGAAAATCGGCGACCGCGTGTGCATCCCGTTCAACGCGAGCTGCGGCTTCTGCAAGAACTGCGACAGCGGCCTGACAGCAGCCTGCCTGACCCTGAATCCCGGCACCGCCGGCGCCGGCTACGGCTACGCCGGCATGGGCGAATTGCAGGGCGGCCAGGCGGAATACCTGCGCGTGCCCTACGCC
>JBQTHL010000043.1:0-60323 GCA_052389915.1 Panacagrimonas sp. | reverse complement strand
AGCCTGGCACCGAGATGGTCATGCCCGGCGACAACGTCAAGGTTACGGTGGAACTGATCAACCCCATCGCCATGGAAGAGCAGGTCCGCTTCGCGATCCGCGAGGGTGGCAGAACCGTCGGTGCAGGCGTCGTGACGAAAATCCTGGCGTAAGACTAGAAGCTTCACTCAAAGGCGCCGCACTCTGACGAGTGCGGCGCCTTTTTCGTTTCTCGTGATCCTTAGGAAGGCGTGAAAAGTCACAGAGTGCAGCGCAGGCTATTCGGCAAGCAGGCCAGCGAGACGAAGACATGGGATTGCCCTACGCACCCTTGAAGCTGACGAATCGCCTTCGCGGTGATTCTGTCTCTGTCAATGCGCTCGTCGATACGGGTGCGATGTTCCTCTGCGTACCCGAGTCGGTCGCAGGTCAGCTCGGCTTCGATGCGAGGGAAGTTCGACGGAGGCTGGTGACTCTGGCCGACGGCAGAACCATCGAAGTTCCGGTGATCGACCCGGTTCTGATTCAGTTTGAGAACCGCACGTACTCCACCGAAGCGATGGTCCTCGGCGACGAACCACCGCTACTCGGGGCCATCCCGATGGAAGCCATGGATGTCGTGATCGAGCCCAAGACGCAGAAGATGATCGTCAACCCAGCGCACCCCAACTACGCCGTATCGCTCGTTAAGGACGCCCGGTAGCCCCCCCCAATACGGTCCTGCGTCCAGACGCATGGTCGTGGCGTACCTTCCTATATCGGTGAAAGGAGGCGTCATGAGCATTTCTCGGATTTCCCCAATTCTTCGTCTGGCTTCGCTTGCGGGATTGGCCGCCACGCTGGCCATGCAATCGACTGGCGCCACAGCAGCGGCCAAACGCCTCTACGAGCAGGGCATCGCCGAGGCGGGGGAGCGGCTGGTGGCCTACGCGAGCGCCGGTGCGGTCAACGAGGCCTTCGAATCCGCTAACGAGCTGCGCAAGCCGAACGACGAGGGATTCGCTCGCTCGCTTGAGCACACACGCGCAGCCGTTACCAGCGACATCGCCAAGCTCGGCGGGCAGATCGGCCCCGTTCAACAGATCGACGAACTCCGCTTCGGCACCTGTCTCACGCGCGAGTACCGCGTGAAGTACCGCAACGGCGAGCAACGCTGGATGGTCAAGTTCCGTCGCGGCAGCGCCGGCTGGCATCTGGCCGATCTCTCCGTTGCGACCCTGCCGCCGAGACGCGGACTGCTGGACCAGATCGCGTCCGTGATCGATCCCGAGCCGCGATAGCAAGTGAAACGACGGTAGGCTGGATTAGCCGCGCGCCGTTTTCGGCGCAACCCGCCGGTGCAGGGGAGTTGATACGCTACCCGTGTTCGCCGTTCAGATTGAAACAGAGATCGTCCAGTTGGTCCCGGAAAGTCTTTCCTTCCAAGGCCGGATAGCTGCCGAGTTCCGCTGCATGTATTTGTAGGCAAACACAGGCCAGTTGATAAACGAGAGAATCGGCCGAGAGTTTTTCGTCGGAGATGCACTTGTGTAAGCGCTGAAGCGCTGGCGCATGTGGCCCATCCCGACCTTATGACGAAGCTTCGAGCCGAAAGAGGGTCAGGATCGCCACAGCGATCCCGCAGGCTCGCTTCTCCCGCTGCTGCGTGCCGAGTGCCGCTGACATGATCCAACGCGTGGCCTCGCGGTCGGCGTCGTTTTCTTGAACCGTTTTCTCGACCTCAGAGCGGTCGCGGAGTGCTGAAACCGAATGCGGGCAATCTCGTGATGAAATATCCAAGCGATCGCACAGAGGAATATTTCATTGGCCAAGTGCCCATCAGTTCTCTTCTTCGGATTTGTGATAGGTAGTGGCATGCCGGCCGGCCAATTTGACACTTTCTTGTTGATCGTTTTCTCAAGACACCATCGGAAGAGGTTGATCGCGTTTCGAGCGTTCCGAGAGGACGCGCAATGGAAGTGAGTTTGTCCGGACGCGACACTTTTCTCGTATTCGCGCTGAAGTACGATCGAGGCGAACGCGCCGCACCAGAGGAGTTCGAGTGCTCCGGTCGTGATTAGGATTTCGCGGTGAGCCAACGATGCTTCACAAACAAACTCAGGTGCTTGCTTAAAACGCAATTCCAATGGACCGGCCGCAGAAGGGAGCGAGTCGGCTAATTCTGGCGCTATCCGTTCCACGCTTTTAGCTATGACTGGAATGAAGTGTCGCAGTGGGCTATGCATCTCGTAGTAACGACGTGGCGGCAAACGCGGAAAACCAAGAGGCTAACCGCTCTAGTTCGACGCGAAAATCCATTGCGCCTCCAAAAACCCGCGGCTATACTGCGCGCCCTTTCGAGCTTGCCCCCGCACAACACCCGCGCTGAATGCCCCTTCAGCGCACGTCAAAAAGCAAGTTGAATCCAATAGTTTCCGGGTGTTCCGGGGTTGTTCTTTAAGACCTTCTGAGTGAGAGCATGGCAGCGACCAGCCAGTCGATTCGTATTCGGCTAAAAGCCTTTGATCACCGTCTGATTGATAAATCGGCGCGTGAGATCGTGGAAACTGCGAAGCGCACCGGCGCTGTCGTCCGCGGTCCTATTCCGTTGCCGACTCGCAAGGAGCGTTTCACCATCCTTGTGTCGCCGCACGCCGACAAGGACGCTCGTGACCAGTACGAAATTCGTACGCACAAGCGCCTGATGCAGATCGTCGATCCCACCGAGAAGACGGTGGATGCGCTCTCCAAACTGGACTTGCCGGCAGGCGTCGAAGTCCAGATCAAGGTCAACTGATAGGACGAACGCGCAATGTCTATCGCCATCATTGGCCGCAAGGCCGGCATGACGCGGGTATTCACCGAAGCCGGTGAGTCCATCCCCGTCACTGTCATCGAGTGCACGCCTAATCGGGTGACCCAAATCAAGACGGTCGAGACCGACGGCTATCGTGCCGTGCAGGTCACCGCGGGTGAGGTCAAGCCCCAGCGTGTGACCAAGGCGCTAACCGGGATCTACAAGAAGGCCGGCGTCGCCGCAGGCCGTGGTCTCTGGGAGATTCGCTGCGAAGGCAACGAACTCGTGGATGCCGTCCCCGGTTCCGAGATCAAGGTCGATCTGTTTGCCGACATCAAGCGTGTCGATGTCACCGGCACCAGCATCGGCAAGGGTTTCGCCGGCGTGCAGAAGCGCTGGAATTTCGGCGGCGGTCGCGCCAGCCACGGTAACTCGCTGTCGCATCGCGCCCCGGGCTCGATCGGTCAGCGTCAGTCGCCGGGCAAGGTGTGGAAGGGTCGCAAGATGGCGGGCCACATGGGCAGCGATCAGGTTACGGCGCTGAACCTCGATCTGGTCCGCGTCGATTCCGGCAGGAACCTGCTGCTGGTCAAGGGCGCGGTGCCGGGTCATGCCAATGGCGACGTCATAGTACGTCCCACGGTCAAGGGATAAATCAGGCCATGGAAATCCAGGTCCATAACAGTGAAGCGAAGCTCGACGTAAACGACACCGTGTTCGGTGCCGCTTACAACGAGCCGCTGATTCATCAGGTCGTCACCGCCTACATGAATGGCGGTCGTGCGGGCACCAAGAAGCAGAAGACCAAGGCCGAAGTGTCCGGCGGCGGCAAGAAGCCGTACAAGCAGAAGGGCACGGGCCAGGCGCGTGCCGGCTCCATCCGCAGCCCGCTGTGGCGCGGTGGCGGCAAGACGCACGCTGCGGTGCCGCGTGACTTCTCGCAGAAGGTCAATCGCAAGATGTATCGCGGCGCTCTGCGCTCGATCTTCTCGGAGTTGGCCCGCGCAGGACATTTGATGGTGACGGATAGCCTCGCCATCGAAGGGCCCAAGACCAAGACGCTGATCGAGAAGCTGAAGGTGTACGGAGTGAATGACGTGCTGCTGGTCACCGAGAGCGTCGATCAGAACCTGTACCTGTCCTCGCGAAATCTGTATCGAGTGGGCGTGACCGACGTGTCGGGCCTGGATCCGGTGTCCTTGCTGACGCACAAGACCGTCGTGGTCACGACCGACGCGGTCAAGAAAATCGAGGCCTGGCTGTCATGAGCGCCCAAGCACAAACCAAGATTGCGGCCGGACGGCTGCATCGCATCATCGTTGCCCCCGTGGTGTCCGAGAAATCCACCCGCGTTGCCGAGAAACGCAACCAGGCGGTGTTCAAGGTTGCCCGTGATGCCACCAAGCCGGAAATCAAGCTGGCAGTGGAAATCCTGTTCAAGGTGCTGGTCACGGATGTGAACACCCTGAACGTGGCGGGCAAGAACAAGCGCTTCGGCCAGTCGCAAGGCCGTCGCTCCGATTGGAAGAAGGCGTACGTCACTCTGGCCGCAGGCCAGGAGATCGACTTCGCCGGCTGCGTGAAGGAGTAGCCCATGCCTCTGATTCAAATGAAGCCGACCTCGCCGGGTCGTCGCCACCAGGTCAAGGTGGTCACGCCGGGTCTGTGGAAGGGCGAACCGCATTACGCGCTGCTGGAAAAGAACAATCCGGGCGGCGCGCGCAACAACAACGGCCACATGACCACGCGCCACAAGGGCGGCGGTCACAAGCATCACTATCGGCTGATCGATTTCAAGCGCAACAAGGACGGCATCGTCGCCAAGGTCGAACGTATCGAGTACGACCCCAACCGATCCGCTCACATCGCGCTGCTGTGCTATGCCGACGGCGAGCGCCGCTACATCATTGCGCCGCGCGGTCTGGCGGCTGGCGACAGCGTGCAATCCGGCACGGATTCGCCGATCAAGCCGGGCAACGTGCTGCCGCTGCGCAACATCCCGATCGGTTCCACGATCCACTGCATCGAGATGCGTCCCGGCAAGGGCGCGCAGCTCGCTCGCTCGGCCGGTGCCGGCGTGCAGTTGGTCGCTCGTGAAGGCGAGTACACCACCTTGCGTCTTCGCTCCGGCGAGATGCGCAAGGTGCACGCCGAGTGCCGCGCCACCATCGGCGAAGTCGGCAATTCCGAGCACAACCTGCGCCAGTTCGGCAAGGCCGGTGCGAAGCGCTGGAAGGGCATTCGTCCCACCGTTCGCGGTGTTGTGATGAACCCGGTCGATCACCCGCACGGCGGTGGTGAAGGCAAGTCCGGCCAGGGCAACCCGCATCCTGTTACTCCGTGGGGCCAGCAGACCAAGGGTCTCAAGACCCGTAATAACAAGCGCACGCAGAAGTTCATCGTGCGCAGCCGTCACAAGAAATAGTCGTCGAGCGCACCCATGCCCCGTTCACTCAAGAAAGGCCCGTTCGTGGATCACCACCTCGCTAAGAAGGTGGCGGACATGTCCGGGAGCCGCATCAAGAAGCCGATCAAGACCTGGTCGCGCCGTTCCATGATCACGCCCGAATTCGTGGGCCTGACCCTGCAGGTGCACAACGGCAAGGCGCACATGCCGGTGTTCGTCACCGAGAACATGGTCGGCCACAAGTGCGGCGAGTTCGCGCCCACGCGCAACTTCAAGGGCCACGGCGGCGACAAGAAGACCGACGCGAAGGCAGGGAAATAGCCATGCAGACGCACGCCGTTCTCAAGTTTCAGCGCCTGTCCCCGATGAAGGGACGGCTGATCGCCGATCTCGTCCGCGGCAAGAAGGTGGACGAGGCGATCAACATCCTCAAGTTCTCCAATCAGCGCGCCGCCGGCATTATCAAGAAGGTGCTGGACTCGGCCATCGCCAATGCCGAGAACAACAACGGTGCCGACGTGGACGAGCTGAAGATCAGCGAGATTCTCGTCGACGAGGGCCCGACCTTGAAGCGCATCAATCCGCGCGCTAAGGGCCGTTCCGACCGCATCCTCAAGCGCACCTCACACGTCACCGTGCGCGTCAGCGACGGACAGAAGGGTTAAGACATGGGTCACAAAGTCAATCCGTACGGCTTCCGCCTCGGAATCACCACGCAGTGGACCTCGAACTGGTACGCGGAGCGCGGCGCCTATACCGAGAACCTGACCAAGGACATGGAAGTCCGAGCCTTCCTTCGCAAGAAGCTGGCAGCGGCGTCGGTGTCCAAGATTCGCATTGAGCGTCCCTCGCGCTCGGCGCGCGTGACGATTCACACCGCGCGTCCCGGTATCGTCATCGGCAAGAAGGGCGAGGACATCGAGAAGCTGAAGAACGAAGTCGCCGGCCGCATGGGTCTCAAGCCTGAGAGCGTGCATATCTCGGTCGAGGAAATCCGCAAGCCGGAACTCGACTCGCAGCTCATCGCCGAGAGCGTTGCTCAGCAGTTGGAGCGCCGCATCATGTTCCGCCGCGCCATGAAGCGCGCGGTGCAGAACGCGCTGCGCCAGGGCGCACAGGGCATCAAGATTCAGGTCGGTGGTCGTTTGAACGGTGCGGAAATCGCCCGTGTCGAGTGGTATCGCGAAGGTCGCGTGCCGCTACACACGCTGCGTGCGCACGTGGACTACGCGACCGCTGAAGCCAAGACGACTTACGGTGTCATCGGCGTGAAAGTGTGGGTGTTCAGCGGTGAGGTCTTCGATGACCGCCGTGGGCACAAGAAGGACGAGGCAGTCGAGCAGGCCAACGTCTGAATCTGACTGTCCGCCCTTAAACGAATCTAATTAGGAGCTCGCTGCCATGATGCAGCCCAAGCGAACGAAGTATCGAAAGCAGCAGAAAGGCCGCAACACCGGCCTCGCCTTGACCGGCAACAAGGTCAGCTTCGGCGAGTACGGTCTGAAGGCGACCGAGCGCGGCATGCTGACCGCGCGCCAGATCGAAGCGGCACGCCGCGTCATCACCCGCTACGTCAAGCGCGGCGGCAAGCTGTGGATCCGCGTGTTCCCCGATGTTCCTGTCACCAAGAAGCCGCTCGAAGTTCGAATGGGTTCGGGCAAGGGCAACGTCGAATACTGGGTTGCAAAAGTGCAGCCGGGTCGCATGTTGTTCGAGATGGAAGGCGTAACCGAAGTCGAAGCGCGCGATGCGTTTCGCCTCGCCTCCGCCAAGCTCTGCGTGAAGTCCATGTTCGTGCAGCGGACGATCCTGTAATGAAGACCACCGAATATCTGAAGTCGATTCGCGCCAAGGACCCTGCTGGTCTGAAGGCCGAGCTCGTCGCCCTGCGCCAGGAGCAGTTCAACCTGCGTATGCAGGCCTCGATGGGCACGATGAACCAGTCGCACCTGACGCACGATGCGCGCAAGAAAGTCGCTCGCGTGCAGACGCTGCTGGCCGCGCAAACTGTTGGGAAGAGCAAGTGATATGAGCGAAGAAGCAGAAGTCACCACCACCGCAGCCAAGGTCGAACGCCGCATCGTCGGGCGCGTCACCTCGAGCAAGATGAACAAGACCATTACGGTCCTGGTCGAACGAACCGTGAAGCACCCGCTGTACGGGAAGCTTCTGCGCCGTTCGACCAAGCTGCACGCTCACGACGAGAATCAGACTGCGAAGGAAGGCGATCTGGTTGCCATCGTGGAGACGCGGCCGATCTCGGCAACCAAGCACTTCAAGCTGGTCGAAGTGCTTTCCAACCACGCCTGAGCCAGAAGGAGAATCTGCGATGCTGCAACAGGAATCCTATCTGCTGGCCGCCGACAACAGCGGCGCCAAGCTCATGCAGGTCATCCAGGTGAAGGGAGCGACGTATCGCCGCTACGCCAACGTCGGCGACCTCATCAAGGTCACGATCAAGGACGCTATCCCGCGCGGCAAGGTCAAGAAGGGCGAAGTGCACGACGCCGTCGTGGTTCGCACGCGTCACCCGGTGCGTCGTCCGGACGGATCGCGCATCCGCTTCGACACCAACGCTGCGGTGCTGCTGACCAACAAGATGGAGCCTATCGGCACCCGTATCTTTGGACCGGTGACGCGCGAGTTACGCGACCGTTTCATGAAGATCGTGTCGCTGGCGCCGGAAGTCATCTGAGGTTTATCGAGTCATGAGCAAGATCAAGAAGGGCGATGACGTCGTCGTCATCACGGGCCGTGACAAGGGCCGCCGCGGCACGGTGTCCATCGTGCGTGCCGACGGCAAGCTGGTCGTCGAAGGCATCAACGTGGTCAAGAAGCACATGAAGGCCAACCCGCAAGGGGGTGTGGCCGGCGGCATCGTCGAGAAAGAGATGCCGATCCAGATTTCGAACGTGATGCTGTGGAACGTGAAAGCCTCCAAGGGCGATCGCGTCGGCTACCGTTTCGAAGGCGAGGGCGAAAGCCGTCGCAAGGTGCGTTACTTCAAGTCCAACCAGGAACTGGTGGACGGCTGAGAATCGACATGGCAACTCTCCAGACAGAATTTCGCGACACCATCGCGCCCGCTTTGAAGGAAAAGCTCGGCTGCAATGCGATGGCGGTGCCGCGCTTGCAGAAGATCACGCTCAACATGGGCGTGGGCGAGGCGACGGCCGACAAGAAGGTCATCGAGCACGCGGTTGCCGACATGACCGCGATCTCCGGCCAGAAGCCCATCGTTACCAAGACCCGCATGTCCATCGCCACCTTCAAGGTGCGCGAGAACTATCCGGTCGGCGTGAAGGTGACCTTGCGCCGAGAGCGCATGTACGAATTCCTGGAGCGCCTGATCGCCGTCGCCCTGCCGCGTATCCGCGATTTCCGCGGCATCTCGGCGCGTGGCTTCGACGGCCGCGGCAACTTCAACTTCGGCATCACCGAACAGATCATCTTCCCCGAGATCGAGTACGAGAAAATCGACGCGCTCCGGGGCATGAACATCACCTTCACCACCACGGCGAAGACGGACGAAGAAGGACGGGCTCTGCTCGATGCCTTCAGCTTCCCCTTCCGCAAGTAAGGCGCCCCCATGGCAAAACGCAACATGAAAGAGCGCGAGAAGAAGCGCACCGTTCTCGTCGCCAAGTTCGAGAAGCGCCGCGAGAAGCTGCGCGTCATTCTCAAGGACCCGAACGCCTCGTTCGAGGACAAGGACGCCGCGTCCGTGAGCTTGCAGAAGTTGCCGCGCGACAGCAGCTATACGCGCCAGCGTGCGCGCTGCGCCATCACCGGCCGTTCGCGCGGCGTGTACCGCAAGTTCGGGCTGTCGCGTCACAAGCTGCGTGAAGCGGCCATGCGCGGCGAAGTGCCGGGCCTCAAGAAAGCGAGCTGGTAAGACTCATGTCAATGACCGATCCCGTCGCAGATTTTCTGACCCGTCTCCGCAACGGTCAGTCTGCGCGCAAGAAATCCATCAAGGCTCCTTCGTCCAAGCTCAAGCAGGCCATCGCCGATGTGCTCCAGGACGAGGGTTATATCCTCGGCTACGACATCGCGGCCGACGGCAACAAGAAGACCATGACGGTTGCGCTCAAGTACTTCGACGGCAAGCCGGTGATCGAGAAGATCGATCGCATCAGCACGCCGTCGCTGCGCGTGTACAAGGCCAAGGACGAGCTGCCCAAGGTGCTCGGCGGTCTCGGCATCGCGATCATCTCCACCGCGAGCGGCGTGGTCAGCGACAGGAAAGCACGCGCAGCCGGTCAAGGCGGCGAAGTGATCTGCGTCGTCTCTTAAGGAACTCCAGACAATGTCCCGCGTAGCAAAAATGCCGGTGAAAATTCCGGCCGGCGTGCAGATCACCGTCGCCAACGGATCGGTAACCGTGAAGGGCGCCAAGACCTCGCTCAGCTTCAAGCTGCCCGAGGCTGTGACGGTGGAGATGAAGGACGGGCTGCTGAACGTTAGTGAAGCCTCGGTCAAGTCCCACGCCATGCAGTCCGGCACCGTGCGCGCACTGATCAACAACATGGTGATCGGCGTCACCACCGGCTACCAGAAGAAGTTGAATCTGGTTGGCGTCGGTTATCGCGCCGCGAGTACGGGCAAGGTGGTGAATCTGTCGCTCGGCTTCTCGCACCCCGTCGCACATCCGATTCCGGAAGGCATCACGGTGGAAACGCCGACGCAGACCGAGATCGTCGTGAAGGGCGCGGACAAGAAGATGGTGGGGCAGGTCGCTTCCGACATTCGCAGCTACCGTCCACCCGAGCCTTACAAGGGCAAGGGCGTGCGCTACTCGGATGAGAAGGTCGAGTTGAAGGAAGCCAAAAAGAAGTAACGACCCGAGCCACCCGTCGAGGGACCCGCGATAGCGGGATCGACGGCAAGGCGAGTGGTCGTTCTCTAAGAGCAGCGCAGAGTTGGTTGTAAGACGCACCTGACCACCCCCGCGAACGTATCGAGGGCGGGGACCCAGGGATCCGTAACGAGTCACAGGACATAGCGGCATGAAAGACAAGAGAGCTTCCCGACTGCGTCGCGCCAAGCGCACGCGGTTTCACATCCGGGATCTGGGTGCGCACCGCCTCACGGTGTTCCGCACGCCGCAGCACATCTATGCGCAGATCATCGCGCCCGATGCCGCGCACACCCTGGTGGCCGCATCGACCGTAGAGAAAGAAGTCGCCGAGGGCCTCAAGGCTACCGGAAACGTGGAAGCGGCCAAGAGGGTTGGAACCGCGATTGCCGAGCGTGCCAAGGCCGCCGGCATTTCCAAGGTCGCCTTCGATCGTTCCGGTTTCAAATATCACGGTCGCGTGCAAGCGCTGGCCGACGCCGCGCGCGAAGCCGGTCTGGAGTTCTAAGAAATGGCAACGTCACACACGCAGCAGTACGAAGATTCCCAGTCCGGCAGCGACCTTAAGGAAAAGCTCGTCACGGTCAACCGTGTCAGCAAGACAGTCAAGGGCGGCAAGCAGTTCGCCTTCACCGCGCTGACGGTGGTGGGTGATGGCTCGGGCCGGGTCGGCTTCGGTTACGGCAAGGCGCGCGAAGTGCCGCAGGCCATTTCCAAGGCGATGGAACAGGCGCGCAAGAACATGATTAGCGTGCCGCTCAAGGGCCTGACCCTGCAGCACGAAATCTGGGGCCAGCATGGCGCGACGCGCGTGTTCATGCGCCCGGCCTCCGACGGTACCGGTGTCATTGCCGGCGGTGCGATGCGCTCGGTGTTCGAAGTGGCCGGCGTGCAGAACGTGCTGGCGAAGTCTTTCGGCTCACGCAACCCGATCAACATGGTGCGTGCCACCCTGGACGCGCTGAAGAAAATGAACATGCCTTCCGAGATTGCCGCCAAGCGCGGCAAGACCCTGGAAGAAATCCTCGCCTGAGGTGCCCCATGACGATGACGCCCAAGACCATGACGCAGGTCGAACGCATGAAGCTGGTCGAAACCTCGCGAGCCGATCGCAGCGCGAGTGCGAAGATCAAGGTCACCCTGGTGAAGAGCACTTTCGGTCGCCTGGAGAGGCACAGGGCCTGCGTGCGCGGGCTGGGCCTGGGCAAGATGCATTCGAGCCATACGCTGATCGCCACCCCGGAAGTGATGGGCATGGTGAACAAGATTGCGTACATGCTCAAAGTTGAGGAACTGTCGTGAGCGAAACCATGAAACTCAACACGATCAAGCCGGCTGCTGGCGCCAAGACCGCGCGCGTGCGCGTCGGTCGTGGTATCGGCTCGGGCCTGGGCAAGACTGCGGGTCGCGGCCACAAGGGCCAGCGTGCTCGCAAGGGCGGCCGCGGCAAGAAGGGCTTCGAAGGCGGCCAGATGCCGATCCAGCGTCGCTTGCCCAAGCGCGGCTTCAACTCGCCGCTGCTGGGTCTGACGGCGCAGGTGCGCTTGTCCGACTTGCAGAAGGTCAAGGCAACCGGCGAGATCGACATCGCCGTGCTCAAGGCCGAAGGCTTCGTGCCGGCGATGACCGAGATCGTCAAGGTCATCAAGACCGGAACGCTGTCGCGCGCTGTCAGTCTCAAGGGCCTGAAGCTCACTGCCGGTGCGCTTGAAGCAGTGACGGCTGCCGGCGGAACCGTCGCGGAATAAGTCGCTCAATCGCGCTCGATCGATCGTCATGGCCAAAGCACCTTCCACTGGAATGGTTCCGGATCTCTCCAAGATTGGAGAGGTGCGTGGTCGCCTGTTCTTCCTGCTTGGCGCGATCGTGGTGTTCCGCATCGGATGCTTCATCCCGGTGCCGGGTGTGGACCCCGTGCAACTCGCGGCGCTGTTCGACCAGACTCGCGGCTCGATTCTGGACATGTTCAACATGTTCTCGGGTGGCGCGCTGGAACGGCTGTCGATCATGGCGCTGGGCGTCATGCCGTACATCTCGGCCTCGATCATCGTGCAGTTGATGGCGGCGGCCGTGCCGCAACTCAAGGAACTAAAGAAGGAAGGCGAGGCCGGTCGCCGCACGCTGACCAAGTACACGCGCTACGGAACGCTCGGCTTGGCGATCTTTCAGGCGCTGGGTGCGTCGTTGGCGCTGCAGAAGAGCGGCATCGCGATTTCGCCGGGCTTCGGGTTCGTATTCACCGCCACGGTTTCGCTGGTGACAGGCACTATGTTCCTGATGTGGCTGGGTGAGCAGATCACCGAGCGCGGCATCGGCAACGGCATGTCGATGATCATCTTCGCCGGCATCGTTGCGGGGTTGCCGCCGGCTATGGGTTCGACTGCACAGCTCGTGAGCGAAGGCTCGCTCAACCCGGCTTTGGTCGTCCTGCTGGCGCTGCTGACTGTTGCGGTCACCTACGCGGTGGTTTACGTGGAGCGCGCGCAGCGCCGCATCCCGGTGCATCACGCCCGCCGTCAGCAAGGGCGCAAGATGTTTGCCGCGCAAACCCAGCATCTGCCGCTAAAGCTCAACATGGCCGGCGTGATTCCGCCGATCTTCGCGTCTTCGATCATCCTGTTCCCGGCCACCCTGGCGCAGTTGTTCGGCGGCGGCGAAGGCGGCGGCGTCATGCAACAGATTTCGAATGCCTTGTCGCCCGGCCAGGCGCTGCACGGCTTTCTCTACGCCGGCATGATCATCTTCTTCTGCTTCTTCTACACCGCGCTGGTGTTCGATTCGCGCGAGACGGCGGAGAACCTGAAGAAGTCCGGAGCCTTCATCCCCGGTGTGCGTCCCGGTGCGATGACGGCCAAGTACATCGACCAGGTGCTGACGCGGCTGACGGTTGCGGGCGCGGCCTACATCACCATCATCTGCCTGATGCCGGAGTTCATGATCGCGTACGCGGCCGTACCCTTCGCGTTCGGCGGCACCTCCTTGCTGATCGTGGTGGTCGTGATCATGGACTTCATGGCGCAGTTGCAGGCGCATTTGATGTCGCACCAGTACGACGGCCTGCTGAAGAAGGCCAATCTCAAGGGCCTCGGTGGTCCGGGCGACGGCGGCGGCAAGCCGGGCGGCTCGGGCATGAAGGCGCTGGGTTCCAACAAGGCCGTGACCCGCTAAGGCGGATCGCTCATTACTGTAGTTCGAGGTTTTTATGAAAGTCCGTACGTCCGTTAAGAAGATCTGCCGCAACTGCAAGATCGTGCGCCGTGAAGGCGTGGTCCGCGTGATCTGCACCGATCTGCGTCACAAGCAGCGTCAGGGCTAAAGCCCTCAAAGCTGGTTCGTTTGCTCGGCACCCGCCGAGCCCGTACAATTCGCGCCCTTTTTCGCGCGCTCAAGATTCTGGAGTTCAAGCGGCATGGCACGTATCGCCGGCGTCAACATCCCTGACAAGAAGCACACAGTGATCGCCATTCGCGCGATCTACGGTATCGGCGCGACCCGGGCCAAGGCGATCTGCGCCGGGGCCAAGATCGACCCGACCATCCAGGTGCGCAATCTCACCGAAGGCCAACTCGACGCCCTGCGCGCCGAGATCGGCAAGATCACGGTGGAAGGCGACCTGCGTCGCGAAGTGTCGATGAGCATCAAGCGCCTGATGGATCTGGGCTGCTATCGCGGCACGCGTCACCGTCGTGGCCTGCCGGTGCGCGGTCAGCGCACCCGCACCAACGCCCGCACCCGCAAGGGCCCGCGTCGCGCCCTCAAGACATAACCCACAGTACTCATGGCCACTGCTCCGAACACCGCCAAGCCGCGCGCCACCAAGCGCGCGAAGAAGAACATCTCCGACGCCGTCGTGCATGTGCACGCTTCGTTCAACAACACCATCATTTTGATCACGGATCGTCAGGGCAACGCGATCTCCTGGTCCACAGCCGGCGCCGCGGGCTTCAAGGGTTCTCGCAAGTCCACGCCGTTCGCGGCGCAGGTAGCGGCCGACAAGGCAGCGCAGGCTGCCGCCGAGCACGGCGTGAAGAACGTGGAAGTGCGCATCAAGGGCCCTGGCCCCGGTCGCGAATCCGCCGTGCGTGCGCTCAACGCCGCCGGCTTCAAGATTGCCAACATCACCGACGTGACGCCGATTCCGCACAACGGCTGCCGTCCGCCCAAGCGCCGTCGCGTGTAAGGAACAAGAATCATGGCTCGTTACATTGGTCCGAAGTGCAAGCTCTCCCGCCGTGCCGGCGCCGACCTGCTGCTGAAGTCGCGCGGTCGTTCGCTGGAAACCAAGTGCAAGCTCGACACGCCTCCCGGCCAGCACGGCGCGCGCAAGCCGCGCCCGACGGAATACGGCACGCAGTTGCGCGAGAAGCAGAAGCTCAAGCAGATGTACGGAATCCTCGAGCGCCAGTTCCGCAACTACTACCTGAAGGCCTCCGGCCAGAAGGGCGCGACGGGTTTGAACCTGTTGCTGTTGCTGGAATGCCGTCTGGACAACGTGATCTACCGCATGGGCTTCGGCCGCACGCGTTCGGAAGCACGGCAGCTCGTCAGCCACAAGGCGATTCTGGTCAACGGCGAGTCGGTCAACATCCCGTCCTACCAGGTTGCGGAAGGCGACGTGCTGGAAGTGCGTGAGAAGTCGCGCGGCCAGGGTCGCATCGCGGAGTCGCTGTCGATTGCGGCGCAGATCGGTTTCCCGGACTGGATCGAAGTGGACGAGAAGGGCCTCAAGGGCACGTTCAAGTCCAAGCCCAGCCGCGAACAGATTCTGCCGGACATCAACGAGAATCTGGTCGTCGAGTTGTACTCGAAGTAAGGCCGCATCCCGCGGCGTGTTTGCGGTATCCCAAAGGTCAGACGATTCGCTGTTCTGAAATCCGGATACCGGCAGCTACCAACAGAGGTCATACATGCAAGGTTTTGTTTCCGAGTTGCTCAAGCCGCGCGAGATCAAGGTCGAGGTGGTGTCGCACAACCATTCGCGCGTCGCGATGGAGCCGCTCGAACGTGGTTTCGGCCACACGCTGGGCAACGCGCTTCGCCGCATCCTGCTGTCGTCGATTCCCGGCGCGGCAGTGACCGAGGTGCAGATCGACGGCGTGGTGCACGAATACAGCGCCATCGAAGGGGTGCAGGAAGATGTCATCGACATCCTGCTCAACATCAAGAACATCGCCATCCGCATGCACGCCCGTGAAGAGGCGACCCTGCGTCTGGAGAAGTCCGGCTCCGGTCCCATCACGGCCGCGGATATCCAGCTCGATCACGATGTGGAGATCGTCAATCCCGATCTCGTGCTGGCCCACCTCACGGGCGGCAAGCTCAAAGCGACCCTCAAGGTCACGCGCGGTCGCGGCTATCAGCCGGTGGCGGCGGTCACGGGCGAAACCGAATCGACCACGGTCGGCCTGCTCAAGCTGGAAGCCTCGTACAGCCCGGTGCGTCGCGTCAGCTACAGCGTCGAGCGCGCGCGTGTCGAACAGCGCACCGACCTCGATCGCCTGATTCTGGACGTGGACACCAACGGCGGCATCGACCCGGCCGAAGCCGTGCGTCAAGCGGCGCGCATCCTGCTCGACCAGCTCAACGTGTTCATCGGCCTGGAAGCGGAAGTCGGGGTCATTCCGACGGGTACTGGCGGCGACAGGAAACCTGGCCTCGAACCGATCCTGTTCCGTCCCATCGACGAGCTGGAACTCACTGTGCGCTCGGCCAACTGCCTCAAGGCCGAGAGCGTGTACTACATCGGCGAGCTGGTGCAGCGCAGCGAGAACGAACTGATGAAGACGCCGAACCTCGGCAAGAAGTCGCTCAACGAGATCAAGGAAGCGCTCAAGGCGCACGACCTGGAGCTCGGCATGCGGCTGGACAACTGGTCGGCGCCGAAGAGCCCGTCCGCCTGATCGCATAGAACAGTAAAGGAACACCACCACCATGCGTCACGGAAATGCAGGCCGAGCGTTCGGCCGCACAGGCAGTCACCGCAAGGCCACCATGCAGGCGGTGGCGGTAGCGCTGTTCAAGCACGAGTTGATCCGCACCACCGTGCCCAAGGCCAAGGAGCTGCGCCGCATGGCGGAGCCTCTGATCACGCGCGCCAAGGAAGACAGCGTGCACAACCGTCGTATCGTGTTCGCACGTCTGCGCGATCGCGACGCCGTGCAGAAGCTGTTCAACGATCTGGGTCCGCGCTTCGTCAAGCGTCCGGGTGGCTATCTGCGAATCCTGCGCTGCGGGTTCCGCGCGGGCGACAACGCGCCGATGGCTTATGTCGAGCTGGTGGACCGTCCGGTTGCGGCAGGCGAGGCCGTCGCGGCCTGAGTTGCGGTTCTACACGCTGGAAACATTCGGGCGCCGCGAGGCGCCCGAATCGTTTGCGACGCCGACCGGCTGGGCTCAGTGATCGTGGCCGGCGTCAGCGGAACCCCTCAGCACGAATTTCGCGGCCAGATGCGTGACCGCGCCATCGGCGGCTACGAGTTCCAGATCGACCGGAATCTCGTGCAGCGACGACAGGTCCTGCTTGAAGCCCGACATCATCAGGTGCAACCCGCCGGGTTCGAAGCTGGCGCTGCCGCCCACCGGCACCTGCACCTGCTCGACCGCCCGCATCCGCGACATGCCTTGGTCCGTCACGGTTTCGTGCATTTGCACCGACTCGAACGCTGGGCTGCTGACCTCACGCAACAAGAACGCCGCGCTGCCGTGGTTCTCGATACGGAAATAGCCCGCCGCCATCTGCGTTCCCGGCGGTGGCAGAACGACGCGGGCGTCTTTCACTTCGGGCGCACCGCCCACGCGGCATGCGCTTAGCGCAGCGAGCAGCGCTGGAATCAGTAGTCGGATGAGACGGGATGAGGGCATCTTCGATCGAACTCCGTTGCTCGCAGGCGGACGCCCATTATCTCAGTGCCGGATGCATAGCCGCTGGGGAACCGCCCTCGTTCGACCTGGCCTGTGCGCCCGTCCGGACGTGGGTTTGGCGGTCCGGCTCTGCTAGCATCGCGCCCCCGTTTTACCGTAACGAGTCGAAGAGTCATGACGTTCGTCACCGAGAACACCCGCATCCGCTCTATCCGGGCGGTGTCCACGCCGGCCCAGGTACAGGCCGAACTGCTCTTGTCCGAATCCGCCGCGCTGACCGTCGTGCAGACGCGGCGCGAAATCCAGGACATCCTCGCGGGCCGCGATGAGCGCCTGCTGGTCGTCGTGGGCCCTTGCTCCATCCACGATCCCAAGGCCGCGCTGGAATACGCCACGCGTCTCATGGCGCTGCGCGAGCAGCTCAAGAAAAGCCTGCTGATCGTGATGCGCGTGTATTTCGAGAAGCCGCGCACCACGGTGGGCTGGAAGGGCCTCATCAATGACCCCGATCTCAACGACGGATACGACATCGACCGCGGCCTGCGCGTCGGCCGCAAGCTCCTGCTCGATCTCAACGAGATGGGCATCCCCGCAGGCGTCGAGTATCTCGACATCCTCACGCCGCAATACTTGTCGGACCTGGTGTCCTGGGGCGCCATCGGCGCGCGCACGACGGAGTCGCAATTGCATCGGGAAATGGCGTCCGGTCTGTCCTGTCCGGTCGGGTTTAAGAACGGCACTGACGGCAGCGTGAAAGTAGCGGTCGATGCCTGTCTCTCCGCGCGCTCGCCGCACCGCTTCCTGTCCTTGACGCAGGACGGCGCCATCTCGATTTTCGAGACCGCTGGCAACGAGGACTGCCACATCATCCTGCGCGGCGGCAGCTCCGGCACCAACTACGACGCCGCCAGCGTCGAGGCCGCGAGCGCCGCGATGAGCAAGAGCGGCCTCAAGCCGCAGATCATGATCGACTTCTCGCACGCCAATTCCAGCAAGCAGCACCGGCGTCAGATCGTTGTCGGCCAGGACGTGGGTGCACAGCTTGCCGGCGGCGACACGCGCATCGTCGGCGTGATGATCGAGTCGCACCTGGTCGAAGGCCGGCAGGACATCGGTACGCGTGACAAGATGACCTACGGCCAGAGCGTCACCGACGCCTGCATCCACTGGGACGACAGCGTCGATGTGTTGCGTGGTCTTGCAGGCAGTGTGGCGCAGCGCCGCGAGCGGCTCGCGAAGTCCGCCTAGGCGGACTTTAGCGTCGCTCGCGCGTACCGGCGCGAGCCCACCTGCAAGAGGTAGGTGACCCCGGGCGTCAAGACGAGCGACTTGTCTTCCACCCGTTGCTGGTCCACACGCACAGCGCGCTGTTCGATCATGCGTAGGCCTTCGGCATTGCTCGCCACGAGACCGGCTTCCTTGAGCAAGCGCGCCAGCGCAAGGCCAGCAGCGGGCACGGCGACCGTAAGCTCCGGAATATTGTCGGGCAGCGACCCCCTGGAAAACTGCTCGATGAAAGCCGCGCGCGCCGATTCACCCGCACCGGTGCCGTGGAAGCGCGAGGCAATCTCCACGCCCAGTTCCATCTTGATGTCCCGCGGATTGGCGCCCTCGTCCACGCTGCTGCTCAGACGTTGAATCTCGGCCAGCGGCTTGAACGACAGCAGCTCGTAGTACCGCCACATCAGCGTGTCGGAGATCGACATGATCTTGCCGAACATGTCCGCCGCCGGCTCGTTGACGCCGATGTAGTTGCCCAGTGACTTGCTCATTTTATTGATGCCGTCCAGGCCTTCGAGAATCGGCACCATTAGGATGCTCTGCGGCTTTTGTCCGTAGGCCTGCTGAAGGTGACGACCCATCAGCAGGTTGAATTTCTGGTCGGTGGCGCCCAGCTCCACGTCGGCCTTGAGTGCCACGGAGTCGTAACCCTGGAGCAGCGGATAGAGAAACTCGTGGATCGCGATGGGCTGGCCGCTTTTGTAGCGCATGGAAAAGTCGTCGCGCTCCAGCATGCGCGCCACGGTTTGCTGTGCGGCCAGGCGGATCAGGCCTTCCGCGCCCAGCTTGTCCAGCCAGCGCGAGTTGAATTCCACCGTGGTGCGTTCGGGGTCGAGCACTTTGAACACCTGTTCGCGATAGGTCTGGGCATTGGCCTCCACGTCTGCGCGCGTCAGAGGCTTGCGCGTTTCGTTCTTCCCGCTGGGGTCGCCGATCATGCCGGTGAAGTCGCCGATCAGGAACACTGCCTCGTGGCCGGCTTCCTGAAACGCACGCATCTTGTTGAGCAGCAAGGTGTGGCCCAGGTGCAGATCGCGGGCGGTCGGGTCGAAGCCGGCCTTGATCCGCAGGCGCGTCCCTTGTTCCGCGGCCCGGGTCAGGCGCGTGCGGAATTCTTCGAGGGGGAGAATTTCGGAAGTGCCGCGTTCTAGTTCGGACAGGAGCATTCGAGGGGTTCCGCTCATCGGCAGCCGTGTACCGGCTGCGACGAACATTAGCTAAGTTCACAAGCGGAATAGAAAAACTCTTGCACCGCCTGAAGATTTATGTTTCTTTACACATCTGTGTCGCCCGAGTGGCGAGACGCTGTAACCCAATAACGATGCGCCCGCGTGACACGCGGAGCGTGTTTCCGCGGGAAAAGTCTCAATCGAGTCAACAGGATGAAGCTGGATTATAGCCCAGTAGCGAACCCGCGACTTCTGGTCAGACGGGTAGTTGTGGCGGCATCGGTGGGGGCGCTGGCCTTCGCTCTGCTGACGTCCAGGGAGAGCAATGCGAACCGTCACGCTGTGATGGCGGAGCCGCTGCTGCCTGAAACAGCCGAGTTGCGGATCGAAGCTTTTGAACAAGCCATCCAGGGTGCGGTGGCCGATTCGATGGCCGTTCCTGCCGCAAGCGATTGGACGATCATCGAAATCAAGTCCGGCCAGAACCTTTCCAAGTTGTTCGCAAGCGAGGGGCTCGCCACCGATCAGTGGATGGGGGTGCTCGACCTCGGCAAGGAAACGCGGGTGCTGAAGGCACTCAAGGCTGGTGAACGGCTAGAACTGCGCAAGTCCGGCGATCAGTTGCTGGAATTGCGCTATGAATTCGACGACGGCCTGCGCACGCTCCAGGTGACGAAGGTCGAAGACGGATTCGAGGCCAGCGTCCTGGCCGCGGAACTGGAGCATCGGACCCGTACCGTTTCCGGGAACATCGACAGTTCGCTGTTTCTGGCCGGCCAGAGGGCGGGCCTTCCGGTTCGAACGATCATGGAGCTGGCCGACCTGTTCCGCTACGACATCGACTTTGCGCTCGATCTGCGGGACGGCGACCGGTTCACGGTTGTGGTCGAGGAGCTTTACAAGGACGGCGTCAAACTGCGCGACGGCGACATGCTCGCGGCGGAGTTCCTGAACCAGGGCAAGGTACATCGCGCGGTGCGGTTCGAGGACGCGCAGGGACGCTCCGCGTTCTACACGCCGGACGGCCAGTCGCTGCGCAAGGCCTTCTTCCGCACGCCGCTCGATGTGGTGCGCATCAGCTCACATTTCAATCTGCGTCGGCGCCATCCCATCCTCAATACGATTCGCGCGCACAAGGGCGTGGACTACGCCGCCGCAGCAGGGACGCCGATCAAAGCGACCGGAGACGGCAAAATTGCCTTTATGGGCACCAAGGGCGGCTATGGCCGCGTGGTCGTTCTCCAGCACGGTTCGCAGTACGAAACGCTGTACGCGCACCTTTCGCGCTACCGGCCCGGTCTGAAGACCGGCTCGCGCGTCTCGCAAGGCCAGGTGATCGGCTATGTGGGCTCGTCGGGTCTGGCCACCGCGCCGCATCTGCACTACGAGTTTCGCGTCAACGGCATGCACAAGAACCCGGTCAACATCGTGATGCCGCGCGCCAATCCCATCGCGGCCTCGCAACTGGCAGCGTTCCGGCAGCAGACCAAGCCGCTCGTTGCGCAGATCGAAATCTCGAAACGGCCGCGCCTGGCGCAAGCACCTGCGGCGATCGTGCCGGCCATTTCGGCCGCCGCCGCCCTGGCTCCCTGATCGCCTCGCGTTCGCGTGCGCGAGCGCTTCATCGGCGTTATTTCGGGTACGAGCCAGGACGGTATCGACGCGGTCCTGGCCGAGTTCATCGACGGGCGCTTCTGCGGCATCCTCGGACACGCCACCGGCCACTACGATTCATCGCTGCGGGCTGAGCTGGTCGAACTGAGTCGCGAATCGACACCGGTCGAACTGTCGCGCTGGGCGGAACTGGATCGCCGTGTCGCCGACGCCTTCGCGGACACGGTGCTCGATCTGCTGAAGACCACCGCCGTCGATCCCGGCAGTGTTCGCGCGGTCGGCAGTCATGGGCAGACGGTGTTTCACGATGCGGTGATCGCGCAGTCCAGTCTCCAGCTTGGCGACCCGTCCCGTATCGCGGTGCGAACCGGGCTGGCGGTGGTGGCCGACTTTCGTCGCATCGACGTTGCGCTCGGCGGCCAGGGTGCGCCGCTGCTGCCGGTGTTTCATCACGCGGTGTTCGCCGACGAGGCGGAACCGCGAGCGGTTCTGAACCTGGGAGGCATCTCCAACCTGACCTTGTTGCCGAATCGCGATCCCTTGCAGGTGCGCGGCTTCGACTGCGGCCCGGCCAGTTGTCTGATGGACGAGTGGATCGAACGCCATCTCGGCCGGTCGTTCGACGACAACGGTGCCTGGGCTGCTGGTGGAAGGCTGGAGCCCAATCTGCTCGCCGCCCTGCTGGCCGAACCCTATTTCGGTCTGCCGTCGCCCAAGAGCACCGGACGCGGCCTGTTCAAGCTTGCATGGGTCGAAGCGCGGGCGCCGGAGTTGAACCGCTACGAAGCGCGAGATGTGCAGCGCACGCTGTGCGAGCTGACCGCGCGCACGGTGGCCGATGCGCTGCTGCGGGAGGCGCCCGAAAGCGTCCGCCTGATCGTGTGCGGTGGCGGCGTGCGCAATGGCTTCCTGATGTCGCGCTTGCGCGAGCTGCTGCCGGCGGTCACGGTGCAGAGCGCAGCCGGGCAGGGACTGGATCCGCAGCTCGTCGAGGCGACTGCCTTTGCGTGGCTAGCCTGCAGGCGCTTGCGCCGCGAGCCCGGCAATCTGCCCTCGGTTACGGGCGCGCGCAGTCCGGCGGTTCTGGGCGGGCTGTTCGAGCCGGGTTTCAAGTAATCCGACTGGACGCGAGACGCAATACCTGAGCGTAGTTGGGAGGCTCGCCTGCCATACCGCGCTCGCGCAGCAAGCTGTGTAAGCGCGGCAGGCGGTAGAACGGCACCGCCGCCATCAGATGATGTTCCAGGTGATAGTTGACCCGGTGCGGCACGAATGTCATCCGCGCGAGCAGTCCGGCAGTCGTGGTCCGCGTGTTGCGGAACATGTCCGGCGATTCCTCCAGGCAGGCGTGCTCGGCGATGGAGCGGATGCGGATGTACAGGCTGAACGTCGTGAGATAAGCGACCGCCCAGGCCCAATACAGCGAGGCCTGTCCGAAGGCTGCGAGGACGCCGGCGAGCGCAAGATTGGTCAGCACCACGCCACTCAGGTTGCGCACGCCTTCGCGTGCGTAATCCCACGAGCTGCGCCCCGCGCGCGGCCGGTGCGTGACCTTGGCCGCAACGGTGTATTCAAACACGCCGATATCCATCAGGAACTGCGCGGCGATGCGGCGTGGCGCGGTCTGGCCGGTGAGATCGCGCAGGAACTTCTTGGCCAGCGATTTGCGCGTGATGGGGAAGGGCGTGACCAGGCTCATGTCCGGATCGCGCCCGGTGCCGGTGTGGCTGTGATGGCGCAGATGGTGGACGCGGTAGCGCCGCACATCGGTCCAGACCAGGCGCGCGCACAGCCAGTCGCCGACGAAATCGTTGAGCCAGGGCGTGCGGAACAGCGAGCGATGCGCGGACTCGTGCGCCAGGACCGCGAGCGCCAGTTGGCGCCCGCCGAGCACGACCACCACGCCGACGAACACCAGCGGATTCGCGAACCAGGAAAGCACGGTGAAGCAGGCCGCGATGACACCCCAAGTGAAGAGCACGGCCCAGGCGCCGTGCAGGTCCGAGCGCGCCGTGAGCTGTGCGATTTCATCCGGCGTGAACAGGCTGGACAGAACGCGACGTGTAGGCACTGGCAGTTCGGAAGGGGTCGCGTCAATTGCCGCATTCATGGTGGCAGTCTCCAGCAGAGTCAGTGCGCGCGTCGTGTGACAGCCGGCGTCGCTCGATCGGTCGGGGGCATGGCCGCTCGACGCTGCCAGATCGCGTGGCCTACCTGATCGACACGCAGCACGGCGTCCGTGAAGGCTGCACGTGCGGACGTATCGACCAGCGGATCGGGTAGCAGCGGGTCGAACACGAGCTGGCGAATGGCCTTGTCACCGATCAGGTAGGACTCGCGCGCGGCCGTTTCCAGATCCAGGTCGTCCACTCTTTCCATCCAGGCTTCCAGCTGGCGCCGGGTCTGCTCGTAGGCGCGCGTGAGCACCTTGCCGTTCCACAGCCGGCGTGCGCGGAACTCGCGATCCTCATCGAAGCCGGTCGCGACGAACACGGCGGCCTCGGCATCCAGCCCCAGGGTCTGCAAGCGCTCGCGCGCGCCGGCAACGCCGTCCGCGAGATTGTCCGGTCGCACGAACAGGCCGCGATCCAGCTCGCGCAGGCCCAGCAGGTCCAGCGCACGGTCGCGGCTGCGCAGCGCAACCCGGTCGCGCCGGCCCAGGCTCGAGGTGTGCACCACGATCCACTGACCGGTCCACGGACGAACCCGCGCTTCGCCTTCACGCCATTTCGCCACTTCCGCCGCCAGCCCGGCCGCTTCCGGCCCGAGCTGATACGCACCGCGTGCGGAGGCCTCGATCATGCCGGCGCTGGCCAGACGCACCAGCGCGACTCTCGCATGGTTTTCCGAGATACCCAGCAGTGCGCAACCGGAAACCGCCTCGCGCGTCGTCAGAGAGCCGCCCTCTGCGGCCAGAAGCAATTTGAGAATGACTTCCCGCGGTTGCGCGGCGGAAGCCTTGGGCGATGTAGGACGGGGTGCCATGCCGGAAACATTACACGTGACAGCACAATGCGTCCATATACGTTACAAAGAAGAGCCACCGCTGGGCGGCATCCCACCAATGAAGGCGTCGCCCGCGATGCTCCCGATCCAGAGCGCGCAAACGTCCCGGATGTCCGCGTTTCCCGCCGGGTTCAGTTACCCTTTCGGACCGTCGCTGCCAGCTCAGCGCGCAACCCTAATCAGAAAAGACCAGCGAGGAGTTCAGCGATGCCAACCGTGGACAAGGACCGTCCGACGCAGGAGTGGATCGCGCATCTGCGCAAACGCTTTCCCTGCGAGCAGGAGATCGACCGCGTCCTGACGCGCAAGCTTCAGCGCCGGGCCGGGCCGCCGTACACGCCGGTCAGTCTGGAGACACTGCGCGCCGGTACAGAGGCCTTGCTGCGTAGCCAGATCCGCGACGATTTTTCCATCACCGAAACCTGCTGGCTGTCCGGCGGCGCTTCGAAGTTGCAGATGGCGTTCGTGCTGCACTGGAACCAGCCCGGCGTCGGCCGCACGACGACACCCCTGGTGTTGCGGATGGAGCCTTCCGAGGCGATCACCGAAACCAGCCGCCTGCGCGAGTTTCAGATCATCAAGGCACTCGAAGGCCACGTGCCGGTGCCGCCGACCTATTGGATCGACGCGAGCGGCGAGTTCCTGCCGTATCCGGCCATCGTCTATGGATTCGCCAAGGGCGTGACTAAGCCCACACTATCGAGCAGCGGCGTCACCGGTGTCGGCACCTTCATGCCCCCGACGCTGCGCGCGACCCTGGGCGCGGACTTCGTCGGGCATCTTGCCAGGACGCATACCTTCGACTGGCGCAAGGCCGACCTGAGCGCGTACGACGCGCCCACGCCGGGTTCCTCGCAGGCCGTCGAATGGCATCTCAACCATTGGGAGCGCGTCTGGGAAGAAGATGCCAACGAGGACGTGCCGCTGATGCGGCTGGCCATGGCCTGGCTGCGCCGGAACATGCCGCCGGTCGACCACGTCTCGGTGGTTCATGGCGACTACCGCGTCGGCAATTTCCTGTTCACCGAGGAAGACAATCGCATCTCGGCCTGGCTGGACTGGGAACTGGGGTACCTGGGCGACCGTCACGAGGACTTGTCCTGGGCAACGAAATCAATCTTCGGGCACATGGCCGAGGACGGAAAAACCTTCCTCGTTGGCGGGTTCACGCCCACGGAGGAGTTCTTCTCGACCTACGAGAAAATCTCCGGCCTCAGCGTCGATCGCAAGACCTTGCGGTACTACGACGTGCTCAACAACTACAAGGGCGTCGCCATCACGCTCGCCACCGGCTACCGCGCGCCGCGCAACGGCAAGACCCACCAAGATGTGCTGGTGGCCTGGCTCGCCGGAATTTCATACGCGCTACTCGAAGAACTTCGCATCCAGTTGGAAGAGGTACTCTGAAATGGACCTTCGCCCTGCATTCCAGATCCCGACGCTCATCAAGGCCCTGACCGACGTGGTGCTGCCGGCCGTCGATCCCGACAACAAGCTGGCGCAGGAACAGGCGCAACTGGTGATCGGTACCCTGCACCTGATCGCGCAGCGCCTGTCGCTGCAATATCGTTACGACCGCCACGAACTGGCGCACTTCCTGGCGCTTGCCGAATCGCTCTCGGCTCAGGCCGACGGGGTTCCGGAAGCGTCGGCGGCCCTGCGCTCGCTCGCGTCCAGCGTCGAGGCGGGCAGGGAAGTTCTGGACCGGGCCCGCGCCGATCCCGGCGAGCTGGAGGCTGCCAATCTCGATCTGCGCGAAAAGCTCGGAGAGATCATCACGGCTGCGTCTTCAGGTGCCGACGACGCAAGGCTCAAAACCATCGGTGCCAGTGTGACCGCTCATGCAAAGGAATTGCTGCTGAGAGAGCGTGCCTGGTTGAGCCCTCAGGGCTGGGAGTCCGCAGCCGCTGCGTTCCCGCCCATCGAAACGCTAATTGGCGATTAATCCTGCTCAGCCTCCAGCCGTCAGAAAGCGGCTCAGGGTCGCGTGCACCTTGGCCATGCCGCGGTCGATGCTCAGCTTGATCTCGTCGTGAATGCCGCCGCTGCCGATGCCCGCGGCCCAGTTCACCGACACCGCCAGGCAGGCGTAATCCAGGCCCAGTTCCGCCGCGAGCGCCGCTTCGGGCATGCCGGTCATGCCGACCATGTCGCAACCGTCGCGGTGCAGGCGTGCAATCTCTGCCGGAGTCTCCAGCCGCGGACCTTGCGTGACGCCCATCACGCCCGCGCCGCTCACCGTGACCGCGGCTGCGAGTGCCGCATCGGATAATGCGTCGCGCAACCGGGACGTGTAGGGATGCGTGAGCTCGACGTGATGCAACTCCGATTCTGCCGAACCGTCCGAGTACGTGTGTTCGCGGCCGTAGGTGTAGTCGATCACGTCCACGGGCAGGGCGATCTCGCCCGGCGCGAACCACTCCGCGATAGCGCCCACCGCCGCAATCGCCACCACCTGCTGCACGCCCGCCTGTTTGAGCGCCCACAGGTTCGCGCGGTAATTGATCCGGTGCGGAGGAATCTTGTGACCTTCGCCGTGGCGCGCCAGAAACAGCGCAGGGCATCCGTTCACGAGTCCCGCGAGCAGGGGCGCCGACGCGCGGCCATAGGGCGTTTCCATAAGGCGCTGCGACTCGACGACCAGCCCAGGCCATTGGTTCATGCCGGTGCCACCGATGACTGCAATCTTGTTCACGAGCTTTTCACTGCGTAGATGGCAGGGAGTTGCCGCCAGTATTCCTTGTAGTCCATACCGCATCCGAACACGTAACGATCTTCCACCATGAGACCCACGTACTCCGCGTGCGCACCCGCAGCGCGACGGTCGTGCAGCTTGTCGACGAGCACGGCGACTCTCAAACCGGCCGGGCGGAACTCGTTGAGCGCACGGCGGATTGCGACCAGGGTGTGGCCTTCGTCGAGGATGTCGTCGATCACCAGCACTTCACGCCCGGCGATGGCCTGCGCGTCCGGCTGACGCTTCCACACCAAGCCGCCGCCCTCGGTGGCGCCGCGGTAGCGCGTGGCGTGCAGGTAGTCCTGCTCGAAAGCGAAATCCAGCCGCCTTGTGATTTCCGAAGTGGGATACAGACCGCCGTTCATCACGCACAGTACCAGCGGATTGCGTCCGGCATAGTCGCGCGTGATGACTTGCGCGAGCGCATCGAACGCACCTTGCACGGCTGAAGCTTCGTGCAGGCAATCGGCTTGCGCGCGGACCTGCATTGCGTCTTCGAGCCGCGTCATCGTGGTCCTTCCGTTCGATAGAGCTGGGCCAGCCGCCGGCTGCGCGCGGGGCTGGGTTTTATATCGCGCAATTCATCAATCAGCTTCACCGAGGCCACGCGATCGTTGCATACCGGAAGCATGTCGCAGCCGGATGACAGGGCAAGCCTTGCGCGTTCGGCCATCGAGCCGACCACGGCCGCGCCGTTCATGGACAGGTCGTCGCAGAACAGCGCCTTGGAGAAGCCGAGCTTGCGACGCAGATAACCCGCGATCCACTTGCGCGACAGCGAGGCCGGAATCTGATCGACCGCGGTGTAGCGCACGTGCGCCATCATCAGCGACTCGATGCCGTCCTCGATCAGCACCTTGAACGTCGCCAGTTCCGTTCGTTCGATTTCCGCGAACGGCCGCCGGTCCACCGGCAATTCCAGGTGCGAGTCGGCCGACACCGCACCGTGACCGGGAAAGTGCTTGCCGGTGGCGGCCATGCCGGCGCGATTGAGGCCGGCGCGAAACGCACGCGCCAGTTCCACCACCAGGTCCACGTCGGTCGCGAACGCACGATCGCCGATCACGCCAGATACGCCGATATCGCGATCGAGTACCGGCGCGAAGCACAGGTCGATGCCGAACGCCGCGAGTTCCGACCCGATGGTGTAGCCATGCGCTTCAGCCTCGTCGCGGGCCGCTTTCGGATTTTCCTCGTGCAGCTTGCCCAGGCTGCGCATCGCCGGAATGCGCGAGAAGCCCACGCGAAAGCGCTGCACTCTTCCGCCTTCGTGATCGACCGCAAGCAGCAGACGCGGCAACTTGCGGATCGCGAGCAGGTCCGCACACAAGGCGCGCAACTGATCGGTATCGCGGTAATTGCGGCTGAACAGAATCACGCCGCCGACCAGCGGATGCGCAAGTACCTCGCGATCCTCCGCGGTCAGTTCCAGTCCGCCTACATCGAGCATGAGAGGGCCGATGAGCCCGCCCGTAACCTTACCTGCCATTTCGCCGGATTCTCGCTGAGGGGTTATTCGTGCAGGTCGACTTCGGCGCCCACGGGCAGGCGTTCGAACAATTCGACGACGTCGCTGTTCGCCATGCGAATGCAGCCCTTGGATCCCGGCATGCCCAGCCGCGTGGTCTGCGGCGTGCCGTGCAGGTAAATGTACCGCCGGAAAGTATCGACGCAGCCCAGCCGGTTGCGTCCCCGCTCCGTGCCGGACAGCCACAGGATGCGCGTGAGTATCCAGTCGCGACCCGGGAATCGCGCGTGCAGTTCCGGTGTCCAGATTTCCCCGGTCGGACGGCGCCGAACCAGCACCGCGCCTGCAGGTTGACCCGCACCGACCTTGGCGCGAACCACATGGCGCCCGCGTGGCGTACAGCCCGAGCCGTTGATTTCACCGATGCCGTTGGCGCCGGTGGACACACTGCACTCGCTCAGCGTACGCCCCTCGTTCCAGAGCAAGAGCTTCTGCCGCGACAGGTCTATTTCAAGATGCATTTCAGGACCCAACCCAAGCCGTATATGGATTCAGCGCAAGGCTGTGGTTGTAGTAGCGGCGCTCGTCGGTAACTTCGCGTCCGAGCCAGGCGGGTCGCGGAAACCCCTGCGATGCGTCTACCAGTTCGATCTCCGCCACCACCAGACCGGCGTTGTCGCCTGCGAATTCATCGATCTCCCAGATGAAGCCGTCGCGTTCCACGTAGTGCCGCGTCTTGTCGATGACTCCGACGCAGAGACCATCGAGTATTTCCTGAGCTTCAGCGAGCGGAATGCCGTACTCATACTCCGCACGCGCAGCGCCTATCACGGCGGCCTTGATGTTGAGATAAGCCGCATCCTGCTGCACCCGCACGCGCATGGACGCGCGGCCTTCGATGCCGCCGAGATAGCCTTGGCGCATGACGCACCTGCGCGTCAATTCTCTCCGCCATCGGTCGTCGGCGAGCAGGAACTTGCGTTCGATTTCCAGCGGCATCGTTTGTGGATCTGCGGATTCGGTCGGGAAGGCTACGGCAAGCCAGAGGCAAGTCAATCTACGACTTGCCGCGTTCGAACAGCGCCATCGATTCCACGTGCGCCGTGTGCGGAAACATATCCATCACTCCAGTTCTGACCAGTCGATAGCCGTGGCCATACACCAGCACTCCAGCATCGCGCGCCAGGGTTCCAGGATGGCAGGACACGTAGACGATGCGCTGAGGCTTGCGGGCGGCAATCACCGGCATCATCGCCTCGGCACCCGCGCGCGGGGGATCGAGCAATACGCTCGTGAACGGCGATTGCAACCAAGGCGCGTCGACTGCGGGCTGGAACAGGTCGGAAGCGTGAAACCCGATGTCCAGGCCCAGTCGCTCGGCATTGGCGCGCGCCCGCGCGACGAGACTCGCTTCCCCTTCCACAGCCGTGACACGCGCGCCGGCGCGTGCGAGCGGAATCGAGAAATTGCCCAGGCCGCAGAACAGTTCCAGCACGCGCTCGCCCGCTTGCGGGCGCAGCCACACAAGCGCCTGCCGAACTGCTTGCTGGCTCACCGCGGCATTGATCTGGATGAAATCGAGCGGCTGAAACTGCAAGCGGTCGGGCGAGCCATCAGGCGAGTAGTCGAGGATCGGCGCGGGCGGACTCACCGGTTCCACGGTCGAGGGCCCGCCGGTCTGCACATACAAGATAAAGCCTTCGGTCTGCGCCATCTGCATCAAGTGCGCGTGGTCGTCGTCCAGCAACGGCCGCATGATGCGCAGCACCAGTGCGACTGGATCGGCACAGGCCACTTCGATCTGCGGCAGGAGGCTGCGGATGGAGAGGCCCGAGATGCACTCGCCGAGCACGCGCAGTTTTTGCCCGACCCGCGGATCGAGCACGGCGCAGCTTTCCAGCGCGGCAAGCAGCGGGCTGGATCGCTCGCGAAAACCCACCAGCACGGTGCCGCGTTTATCGACGTACTTCACGCCGAGTCGCGCGCGTCGCCGATAGCCGAGCGTCGGTCCGGTGAGCGGCGCAGCGATCTCCTCGGGCTCAACCTTACCGACTCTGCGCAGCGTCTCGACGAGATGGTTTTGCTTGTGCGCAATCTGTGCTGCGGGCGCCAGATGCTGGAGCGAACAGCCGCCACAGATACCGAAGTGGGCGCAGGGCGGTTCGACACGATCGGGCGAGCGCAACACGACTTCGGTGGTCTCGCCTTCGTCCGCGTCCTTGTGCACTCGGGTGTAGCGGAACTTGACGGTTTCACCCGGCAGCGCGCCGGTGATGAAGCTGACCTTGCCATCGATGCGCGCCACGCCGCGCCCGTCTTCGGCCAGGTCCACGATCTGCGCGTCGAACTCGCCCTCCGGTGGGCGCTTGCGTCGATGGCGGATGCGCGAACTCATTGCGGTTGTTGGGTCATGGAGGAGAAAAGAATCACGCAAAGGCGCAAAGTAAAACGCCGGGACGCAGGACGAAAAATTCTTTGCGCCTCTGCTCCTTATCTTTGCGCCTTTGCGTGATTCTTGTCGCCTTGCGTCGCTTGCCGCAGGAAGCCAGCGTCGGACTCACTCGTTCCACGCCGCCGCAAACTCGGCCCAGTGCGGCGCGGGACTGGCTTCGAGAAAATCCCGGGCGAGAAGAATTTCCTGCTCGTACTCGTCTTCCGAGAAATGCCCGCGCATGAACTGGAAGCGTAAATACACCAGCCAGGTGTTCATCACGTCGGTTTCGCAGTAGGCGCGGATGTCGGCGAGCTTCCCCGCTCGATATGCATCGAAGACTTTCGATCCATCCATGCCGAGCTTGCCGGGCAGGCCGAGCAATAGCGCAATCTCGTTGAGCGGCGCGTTCTGTCGCCCCGTGTAAAGCGCCAGCACATCCATCAGATCGGTGTGCTTGAACTCGTAGCGCTTGAGGTAGTTGTTGTATTTCGATTCGCGGTCGAAATGACCGTTGTCCCAGTAGGCCTGTGCGCGCACGCCGTGAATCAAGCCGCGGTAGTGCAGCACAGGAAGATCGAAGCCGCCGCCATTCCAGGACACCAGGGTGGGCTTGAATTTCTCCACCCCGTGGAAAAACTTCTGGATCAGTTCGGCTTCGTCCGCGTCTTCGTCTCCGATGGACCAGCAGCGCAGCGTGTCGCCTGCGCGCATCACGCACGAAATTGCAACGATTTTCTGCAAGTGGGCCGGCTGGAACTCGTTGCCCTTCTCGGCGCGACGCAACGCGCGCATCGCTTCCCAGACCGCGTCGTCGTTGGCGGTTTCGATACCTAGAATGCGGCGTGCGCCGTCCAGATCGGGGACGGTTTCGATGTCGAAGACGAGGGTTGTGGTTGTCATGAACGCAAGGTCAAAAGAATCACGCAGAGGCGCAGAGAAAAAACGCAAAGACGCTGGAAGAACTTTATTTGGCGTCTTTGCTCCTTCCTTTGCGCGATTCTTGAAAGCTGTTCACGCCGGAAACACGCCTGTGGAAACGTAGCGATCCCCACGGTCGCAGATGATGCAGACGACGGTGGCGTTGCCGACCTGTTTGCACACTTCGATCGCCGCGAAGATGGAGCCCCCGGACGAGGGACCACAGAACAGGCCTTCGGCGCTGGCGACGAGTCGCATCATGTCCTCCGCATCGCGCGCTTCGACTTCGATGATGCGGTCGATCTTCGTGCGGTCGTAGATGCCCGGCTGGTACGCCTCGGCCCACTTGCGGATACCGGGAATCGAGGACTCGCCGGCGGGATGCACGCCGATCAATTCGATCGTCGGACGCATTTCTTTCAGGAACCGCCCCGTGCCCATGATCGTCCCGGTGGTGCCCATGGTCGCGACGAAGTGCGTAATGGTCTGGTCCGTATCGCGCCAGATTTCCGGACCCGTGGTCTCGTAGTGCGAGCGCGGGTTGTCAGGATTGGCGAACTGGTCGAGCACGCGACCCTTGCCGTCCTTCTGCATGGCTAGCGCCAGGTCACGCGCGTACTCCATGCCTTGCGCCTGCGTCACCAGCACGATCTCGGCGCCGAAGGCTTTCATCTGCGCGCGCCGCTCCGCGCTCATGTGCTCCGGCATGATCAAAACCATGCGATATCCGCGCATCGCCGCGGCCATCGCGAGCGCGATGCCGGTGTTGCCGGAGGTGGCTTCGATCAGCGTATCGCCCGGCTTGATCTCGCCGCGCTCCTCGGCGCGCTTGATCATCGAATACGCTGGCCGGTCCTTCACGGAACCCGCCGGGTTGTTGCCCTCGAGCTTGGCCAGCAGGATGTTGTTGCCGATGCCGGGCAGGCGTGTGAGCCGCACCAGCGGCGTGTTGCCGATGGTCTCGGCGAGCGAAGGCGTATTCATGCCGCGAATTCTATGCGAAGCGGCCGGGGCGACTGTTCGGGATTCTGGCTGCGGTCATGTCTCGGCTCTACGAATCTGCAGGTCGGACTTCAGTCCGACTCGCGAGCTCAGTGTCGGGCTGAAGCTCGACCTAAAGACTCGCGATGAAAGCCCGCCAGCCGCCGAAGTGCGTGATGTCCTGTCCGGCCGCCACAGCGTGCGATTCGCACAGGAAACCCGAGACCTGAGTACCGTCGTCCAGGCTCAGCTTGCCGATACCCAGCGGCGCGGGAATGCGCGCGACGAAGCGGCCGAACTCTGCGGCGGGCAAGGCCCACACTTCAACGATGAGACCCGTGCCGTTATATCCCGGTACTCGAACCAGTCCGGGCTTGGGCGGCGTGGTCTTGGGCAGTGTGTAGAGCTTGTAGTCGGCTGCGGTGCGGGCGCTGCGCACGAGACGGCCGCCCGGCTTGGTGAGTTCGTGATTGAGCGGCATGCCGCTGAGGTGGGCGCCGACGACGGCGATCTGGAGTTCTTCTTCGGTAATCATGGATCTGTCTCTGGCTTGAGGGTTTTCTGTGCCGATCTGTCGCAGGCATGGCCCGCTTTTATCAAACAAGCTCCCCGCGTAGGAGGGGCTTCGCCCCGACAGGCACTCGCAGAACGGACCGCGACTCGTCGTGAGTACGCCCGTCGGGGCGGAGCCCCTCCTGCAGGTTGCTTCGCGGTTACGGCACCGTTGGAAGAACGGATCATTTTCGATCGACGCCGCGGCCGAAATCACCGACGCGGTGAAGCCGCTCGGCGAGCGAAGCGAGGTCTGCGTCCGCAAATGCGGGTGCGATCAGAGTCACGCCGAAGGGCAGGCCATCGCTGCGAAACCCTGCGGGCACGGCGACCGCGCAGCAGTCGAGCAGGTTGACGAAATTGGTGTATCGGCCGAGACGGCTGTTGAGCCGGACGGGGTCGGCGCGCAGTTGGTCCACGGTGTAGATCGTCGGCGCGGTCGGGAGCAGCAGGCAGTCGAGCTGCGACCATTGGTGCTCGCATTCGCGGCGCAGGCGTTCGAGTTCGTGCTGGCCACGGAATACGTCCGCTCCGCTGACCCCTTTCCCATTGCCGATGATCTCGCGGACGGTTGGGTCCATCGCTTCGGGATGCCGGTCGAAGAAGGCTTCGAGGGGGGCCAGGCGCTCCGCTGGCCAGGGGCCGTCGTAGAGCAGTGCCGCGGCGGCGCGGAATGGGGCGTAGTCGAATTCCACGGCGACGCCGCCGAGCGCGGCGAGACGCTCGATGCCGGCCTCATACAGCGCCGCGGCTTCGATGTCGCCGTAGAACTCGCGCTCGGCGGCCGTCAGCACGCCGAAGCGGAATCCTACTTGCGGCAGCGCGCGAGGAGTCGCGCGGCGCGAGTAGGGATCGGCGTCGTCAAAACCCTGTGCCACGCTCATCACGAGTTGCGCATCGGCGATATCGAGCGAGAACACGCTGACGCAATCCAGGCTGCGGCAGGCTGGCACGACACCGCGCGTGGAAAGCAGGCCGCGTGTCGGCTTGATCCCCACCAGGTTGTTGAACGCGGCGGGCACGCGGCCGGAGCCGGCGGTGTCGGTGCCGAACGCGAACGCGACTTGTCCGGACGCTACTGCGACCGCAGAACCGGAACTGGAACCACCGGAAATATAGCGCGCATCGAACACGCTGCGCGGCGCGCCGTAGGGCGAGCGCGTGCCGTTGAGGCCGGTCGCAAACTGGTCGAGATTGGTCTTGCCCACCATCATCGCGCCGGCCGCGCGCAGACGCGCGACGACGGTCGCATCGATCGCGGGCGTGCAGGCAAACGCCGGGCAGGCAGCGGTGGTCGGCAGGCCGGCGCAATCGATGTTGTCTTTCACCGCGAACGGAATGCCCCAGAGCGGCTGATCGGCGCGCGGAGTCTCGCCCAAGGCCCGCGTCTCGGCACGCAAGGATTCGGCAGGTACGGTGCCGATCCATACCGCGGGATCGGACGCGGCGACTCTACGCAGCACTTCTTCGATCACGGCCAGCGGCGTCAGCCGCCGTTCGCGGTAGGCGGCTTGCAGCTCGGCAACACCCATCATCGACGGCAACATCAAGCGTCCTCCAGCACTACGACAATCTGACCCGATTGCACGGTCTTGCCCGGCTGGCAACGCAGTTCGCGTACGCGGCCGGCGTGCAGGGTGCAGATCTCCATTTCCATTTTCATCGATTCCAGCACGACCACCGCCTGACCCTTGGCCACGATCTGACCCGGTTCGACCAACAGCTTCCAGACGTTGCCGCTGACCTGCGAGCTGACGCCGCTACATCCGGTGGGCAGTGCATCGTCGTTGGCAAGCGCCGCGCCTTCGTCGGACACGAAGGTGTCCAGGCCCCTGGATTTCCAGTCGGCGCGTTCGGTCTCGAACGCCGTCTGCTGACCGTGCTTGAACGCGGCGATGCTCGC
Organism: Panacagrimonas sp.; assembly: GCA_052389915.1. Lineage (GTDB taxonomy): Bacteria > Pseudomonadota > Gammaproteobacteria > Nevskiales > Nevskiaceae > Panacagrimonas. The sequence goes on along the minus strand of JBQTHL010000043.1, from coordinate 25,379 downwards.
GGCGTTGTCCGCAAGGAAGCGCGCGTAATCGGCGTACGCCAACGAAGTCTCCTCGATTTTCAGCGGGTAGCGTCCATGCGGAAACGCGGCGCGTGCGTCCAGCAACTCCTCTTCGCTCACCGGATAGAAGCGGATCTGGTCGAAGAAGCGCAGCAGCCAGGGTTGTTCGAATTCCTTCGTGCGTTGCCAGCGGTTCCACATCTGAATCGTGCGGCCGAACAATTGGTAGCCGCCCGGGCCTTCCATGCCGTAGATGCACATGTAGGCGCCGCCGATGCCGACCGCATTCTCCGGCGTCCAGGTGCGCGCCGGGTTGTACTTGGTGGTGACCAGGCGATGGCGCGGGTCCACCGGCGTGGCCACCGGCGCTCCGAGGTACACGTCGCCGAGTCCATACACGAGATAGCTCGCGTCGAACACGATGCGCCGCACCTCGTCCACGGTGCTAAGGCCGTTGATGCGGCGGATGAACTCGATGTTGTCCGGGCACCAGGGCGCGTTCGGGCGCACCAGCTCCTGGTATTTGCGCACGGCCAGGCGAATCTGCGAGTCGTTCCAGGACAGCGGCAGATGCACGATACGGCTCGGTACCGTGACCTGCTCGGCCGGTGGCAAGGCGGGTTCGATTTCCGCGAGCGCGTCGAGCAGCGTTGCGGCCTTGAGCACGCGGCTGTCGTAGTGAATTTGCAGGGAGCGGATGCCGGGAGTGAGGTCGATGATGCCGGGCAGCTTCGCGCCGCGAACCGCTTCTGCGAGCAGATGCACGCGTAGGCGTAGCGCCAGATCGAGCGACATCGGGCCGTACTCGATCAGTAGATTGTCATCGCCGGCTCGGCGGTAGCAGACGGAGACGGGGCCGGCGTCGGAACGAGCGAGAATTGGAGATGCGGTGGGCGGCCCGTGGCCGCCAGGGCCGGCGGGCACGGCCCGCCCTACGACTGCGCTTGTGGGTACGAACCGAACCTTATCCCCCGGCCTCAACTGCCCCATCTTCCAAAGCTCATCCCGAGCCAGCACCGCTGGGCACACGAAGCCGCCGAGACTCGGACCATCCGGACCGAGAATGATCGGCATGTCTCCAGTGAAGTCGATGCTGCCGATCGCGTAGGCGTTGTCGTGAATATTGGAGGGGTGCAGCCCAGCCTCGCCGCCGTCCCTGCGAGCCCATGCGGGACGCGGGCCGATCAGGCGTACGCCGGTGCGCGCCGAGTTGAAGTGCACTTCGTATTCGGCCGAGAACAAAGTCTCGATATCAGCGATGGTGAAGAAGTCGGGTGCGCCGTGCGGGCCGTACAGCACGCACAGCGTCCAGTTGCGCGTCAATGTCGGTCGGTCCGTTTCAGCAATGCCTGCGGCAGGCGAGGGCGCGTTAACGTCTCCTGCGAGGTGCAAGGTATCGCCGGCCTTGAGCACGCCAGTGGCGTGACCACCGAAGCCGCCCAGGCTGAAAGTCGCGCGCGAACCCAGGTACTGCGGGCCATCGAAACCGCCGCGCACTGCGAGATAGGTGCGTTGACCCGCTCCCTCGATGCTGCCTAGCGTGAGCATCTGCCCGGCGCGCACGCCGACCGGCTGGTAGTAAGGCAGGGCCGAGTCGTCCAGCGTTGCGTTCATCCGTGCGCCTGCAAGCGCAATCACGGTGTCCGCATGAAAGCGCAAGCTCGGGCCGAGCAGGGTGCATTCGAGTGCTGCCGCGCCTTCGGCATTGCCGACCGCGCGATTGGCCAGTCGCAAGGACCGTTCGTCCATCGGTCCCGATGGTGGAATGCCTACATCCCAGTAGCCGAGTCGACCGGGCCAGTCCTGCACGCTGGTCTGTGCGCCGGGCGCGAGCACTTCGAGGGTCTGCGGCTGGTAGCGGAACTCCTTGAGCACGCTGGTCGCGACCGCACCGCTCGTGAAGGCCTCCGACGCGATCACGCGACGCAGATAATCGAGATTGGTCTGCACGCCCCAGACCGCCGTGTCATGCAAACCCGCCGCGAGTTTCGCGATCGCCGCCTCGCGCGAACCGGCGTGCGCGACGAGCTTGGCCAGCATCGGGTCGTAGTACGGCGTGACTTCCATGCCGGTCGCAATCCAGCCGTCTACGCGCAAGCTGTCGGGGAACTTCACCTCGGTCAGCAAGCCGGTGGACGGGCGGAAATCCTGCTGCGGGTTTTCTGCGTACAAGCGCACTTCCACGGCCGCGCCTTTCGGGATCAGCGAGGCCTGCGAGGGCAACTCCAACTCGCCCGCAGCCTGTCGAATCATCCACTCGACAAGGTCCACGCCGTAGACCGCTTCAGTCACCGGATGCTCGACCTGCAAGCGCGTGTTCACTTCCAGAAAATAGAAGTCTTCGCGCGCAACGTCGTAGATGAACTCGACCGTTCCCGCGGACTCGTACTGCACCGCCTCGCCCAGCGCGCGCGCCGCGGCGTGCAAGCGCTGCCGAAGCGCCTCCGACAGGCCCGGCGCCGGCGTTTCTTCGACGACCTTTTGGTTGCGTCGTTGCAGCGAGCAGTCGCGCTCGCCCAGGGACACCACGCGGCCGCGGCCATCGCCGAAAATCTGCACCTCGATGTGGCGCGCGCTTGCGACGAAGCGTTCCAGGTAGACGCGCGCATCGCCGAAGCTGCTGCTGGCCATCCGCTGCACCGCGTCGAAGCGAGTGCGCAATTCTTCGGCATCGAAGCAGAGCTGCATGCCGATGCCGCCGCCGCCGGCGGTGCTCTTGAGCATCACCGGGTAGCCGATGCGCGCGGCCTCGCTCACCGCTTGATCGACGCCTTCGAGCAGGTCGCTGCCGGGCAGCAGCGGTACGCCGCTGTTCGCTGCCAGTTCGCGCGCCGTGTGCTTGAGGCCGAAGCCGCGAAGATGTTCGGGGCGCGGACCGATGAAGCGGATGCCGTGCTGTGCGAGTTGTTCGGCAAAGCCCGCGTTCTCGGACAGGAAGCCGTAACCCGGATGCACCGCCTGCGCGCCGGTGCGCAGGCAGGCCTCGACGATGGCATCGATTTTGAGGTAGCTCTCGCGAGCCGCGGCGGGGCCGATATGTATGGCCTCGTCTGCCGCTAGCACCGGCGCGGTGTAGCGGTCGGCGTCGGAGTAGACCGCGACCGAGGCCACGTTCATGCGCTTGAGCGTGCGGATGACGCGGCCCGCGATTTCGCCGCGATTGGCGATCAGGATTTTGGTGAACATCAGCGAACTGGGCGTTCGGTTTCCGGATAAATAATGAAACGCCATGCCCGCGAAGGCGGGCATCCAGATGTCTCTTGCAACCCCAACCGCCCGTCGGGCTGAGGGACTGGGCGTTTGGCCTCGGCTGGAGAGCGACTCAATGTCGCTCTCCAGTATCCGAACGCGCCTTCGCGGGAATGACGACGGTGGGTCGATATCTCGTCGCTCATTTCAGGGTTGGCCATGATCGAAAATCAATACCTGCACTGGCGTCGGATTGAAGCCGTTGCAGGGGTTGTTGATCTGCGGACAGTTGGAGATGACGCACAGCACGTCCATCGCCGCCAGCATCTCAACGTAATCGCCAGGCCTCGATTCGCCATCGACGATGGCGAGGCGCCCGTCCGGCTCCACCGGCACATTCATGAAGAAGTTGATGTTGGAGACGATGTCGCGTTTGCTCATACCGTGCTTGCCGACTTCGACCAGAAAATTCTCGCGGCAGGCGTGCATGTAACGGGTGTGCTGGCCGAAGCGCACGGTGTTGGCCTCGCAGGAACAGGCGCCGGCCGAGGTGTCGTGCAAGCCGCCGGTATTCGCCGTGACGGTCAGCATCAAGTTGCCCTCGTTCGATATCAGGCGGGTGCCGGTGACGACGTAAGCGCTGTTCTGCGCGCGCAGCGTGTCCTGTGCGCTGTAGCGTTCATGGAAGGCGCCCGCACGATAGAACAACGTGTCCACCGCCTGTTGACCTTCGAGATCGACGATGCGCAGCGACTGGCCGCGCTTGACGACGCCGGACCAGGGTTGATTTGCGGGAACGATGAATTCGTAAACCGGCTTCTTGTTCATCACGATCTCCGGTTCAGCGCGCGAAGAACGCGTCTGTGTTTTCGAAGGCACGATGCGCTTCGGCGCTCAGCCTCCGGCACAGGTCGTCGGGTTCCGGCGGCGGCGCGTTCCAGACGAGCGCTTCGATTTCCCGTGGTTCGTATGAGCCTGGCGCCAGCGGATGCGGACAGTTGGAGATTGCGACGAGCAGGTTCGTTTCTGCGCGCAAGTCCACGAAATCGCCTGCGTGCACGCGATCGCTGTGCCAGTGAAAGCGGCCCTCGGCATCGGTGGAGACGGGTGCGAAGAACGTCACGCAGGGACCGACATCGCGTCGGTCCAGTCCCAGCTTTCCAGCAGCGAGCACGAGGTTGTCGCGCGTATTGCGCAGGCTTGCATCACCATACTTCGCTGCATTGCTCGCGGCCGTGCTGCCGCCGACCAAGGCATCGTGCGCGCCACAAGAGTCTTCGATGATCGAGAACAGCACGCGGCCCATGTCGGAAAACAGCAGGCGGCCTTTGCGCAGTTCCGCGCTCCACTGGATTTTCACGGTGTCGCCGGCGTTGTAGCGCTCGGAAGCGTCGTCGGCGTTCCAGGCGAACAGCGACACGCCTTGTGTCGCTTCCGGATTGAGCAGCCGCAGCCCCTGACTGCGGAGCAGCTTCGTGCTCCAGTACCAGCCGCAGGGAATGCGTTCTCTGCGCACGATTCGCGACGGATCGAGCGCGAGATTGCGAGGCGAGGGTGGCGGCAGGGGTTTCGTCGGTGCCTGGCCGGCGGATTTCAGTTCGAGGTAACGCTTTCGGTTGGTCGCTATCAGTGCGGCGGTTTCAGCGGACACGGGCATGACAGGCTCCTAGCCAGTGGACGCCAGGTCGTCCTGGCGGGTGATCTCCGTGGTGGCCGGGTCGTCCCGGCTGGAGTCGGTGGATGGGGTATGCGCGCCACGACGCCAGACCTCGATGTTCTGCGTGATGGTGGCGCCGTAACGCAGCGCTTCCTCGGGGCGCGCGCGCACTCGGTCGAAGACGATGACGCGCTGGCCGAGCAGAAAAGCCTCGCGCAGATCGTGTGTGACCATCACCACGGTCACGCCCGTCTCTTTCCACAACCGGCGCATCAAGTCGTGGATTTCGGCGCGAATGCCGGGATCGAGCGCGCCGAAGGGCTCGTCCAGCAGCAGCACCTTGGGTTTGGCGATCAGCGCTTGCGCCAGCGCAAGGCGCTGCTGCATGCCACCCGAAAGCTGTGCCGGATATTTGTCGATGGCCGTGCCGAGCCCGACCTGATCGAGCAGAGCCTTTGCATCCTCGACCAGCTTGCGCCGCGCAGCGCCGAACACGCGGCCGAGGAAGCGCGCGGCTTTTAGCTCCGGGCCGAGCATCACGTTCTTCAGAACCGTCAGGTGCGGGAACACCGAGTAGCGTTGGAACACCACGCCGCGATCAGGGCCGGGTTCGGCAAGCAACGGGTGCCCGTCCAGTAACAGTGCGCCGCGGGTTGGCTTCTCCTGTCCCAGCAGCAGACGCAGGAACGTGGTCTTGCCGCAGCCCGAGGGCCCGACGATGGAGACGAAGCCGCCGGAAGGGATATCGAAGCTGAGACGCTCCAGCACGACTTGCGCGCCATACTCGACCCAGACGTTACGCACTTGAATGGCGCTCATGTCGGCCTTGCTTCATGAGCCCACGGAAACGCCCAGCGCGAGAATCGCAGCAGTCCGTAATCCATCAGGTAAGCGAGCAGGGTGATCCAGGCCACGTAGGGCAGAATCACGTCCATCGAGAGATACCGGCGCACGAGGAAGATGCGATAGCCGAGGCCGTTCTCGGCGGAAATCGCTTCCGCTGAAATCAGGAACAGGAAGGCCGGACCGAGCATCAGGCGCAGCGATTCGATCAACCGCGGCATCGCTTGCGGCAGCACCACTCGCAGCGCGGTCAGCCAGGTCGATGCGCCCAGCGTCTGAGCCTTCACCAGTTGTTCGCGCGGCAGGCTCTCGATTTTCAGCGCGAGGTCGCGCACGAGACAGGGTGCGATGCCGATCACAATCAGCACTACTTTCGACAGCTCTCCCAGGCCAAAGACGATGAACAGGATGGGCAGGACTGCCATCGGTGGAATCATCGACAGCACCGCCATCAAAGGTGCGAACAGCGCGTTGACGAAGGGCACCACGCCGATGGCAAGACCGAGCACGAGCCCAATCACGGTCGCGATACCCAGACCGTAGGCGAGACGCTCCAGGCTCGCGCGGCTGTCCTGCCAGAACGTGTACTCGCCGGTGCGGCGATCCGGTTCGAACGCGAGCCGCTGCAAGGCCGCGCCCATTTCCGACACCGGTGGCAGTAGCTTGTCGTTCGGGTTCTCCGCGCGCCGCTCCAGCGAGCCCGCCATGTAGATCAGGGCCAGCAGCAGGAACGGCAGGCAGGCGAGCAGCCAGCGACCGCCGCGCCCCGGCTCCAGGTTCATCAGGCGACGCATGTGTGCGTCTCTTGTCGTGCCCGCCTTAGCTCAGAGCTTCCCGTCGGCCGCGAGCTTCATGAAGCTCGCGTCAAAGCGCAGCTTCACATTCTTCGGATTACCCAGCACCGTGCCGTCCGGAAACGCGATGCCGACAAAATCCTTGTTCGCGGCGCCTTCGCCGAGCAGGCCGTGATCGAAAGAGAAGCTGCGTACCAGTTCCATGGTCTTCACCAGTTTGGCGTCGGTGGTGAAGGCTGTGGCCTCGGCTGGTGTGTAGAACATCTTCGTGGTCTTGAGTTGAGCCTCGTAGCTTTCCAAGGTGCTGCCCGAGAGTTTGGCCATGGCTTCGCGCGCCTCTTTACCGGCCGCTTCGGTGTCCTGCAGCGCCTTCATGGTGTCGAACCAGATCCCCGCCAGGGCTTTGCCCAAGTTCGGGTTGTCCTTGAGCGTCTGCGTATTGATGACGAGCGTGTCGATGATCTCGCCGGGAATCTGGCTGGAGTCGAACACCATCGTCGAGCCGGGCGTGGCCTTTATCTCCGCGAGCTGCGGATTCCAGGTGACCGCAGCGGTCGTGTCAGCCGCTTGGTAGGCCGCGATCATGTCGGCGTCGGAAGTGTTGACGACTTTCACGTCCTTCTCGGCCAGGCCCACGGTGTCGAGCCCGCGAGCCAGCAGGTAGTGCGAGACGGACAGCTCTACCAGATTGATTTTCTGCCCCTTGATCGCGGCCAAGGTCTTGGAGTTCTTCAGCACCACGCCGTCGTTGCCGTTGGAGTAATCGCCGACGATCAGCGCCGTGGTGTCCACGCCACCCGCTGCCGGAATGGTCAGCGCATCCATGTTGGTGACGGTCACGCCGTCGAACTTGCCGGCGGTGTACTGGTTGATCGACTCCACGTAGTCGTTGATCTGCGTGATCTTGATCTTGATGCCGTACTTGTCCGCCCACTTCTTCACGATGCCAGCCTGGTCCGCGTACGGCCAAGGCATCCAGCCCACGTAGATCGACCAGGCGATGTCGAATTCTTTCTTGGCCTCGGCCTGCGCGGTGGAAACCAGGCTGCAGGCGAGCGCAACCGCCACCAGCATTTTGCCGACAGATTTGATGAGCATCGTTGCATCCTCGTAATGGCCGCGCGTGGCGGCGTTGGAGGACGGGCGGAGTTCGGGTGTGAGAGCTCGAACACAGCCCATCCAGGCTGCTGAGGTCTCCCGGGCTTTTGTCCCGCCGTGTAGCCGGGATTCACCCCGACCGGCTGCTCTCGGACCTGCGCTCCGCGGACGGAGCCGGAACCCTAGCGGCCTACTCGCCACTTTGGGCAGCAAACGGCGTGCCGGGTAATGCGGGGCGCGCGGGCTTGCATTTGCGACTCCCCAGGAAGATTTTCGCTTCCATGCGCTCCTGTTCGGTGCGGTGGAAGGCAGGGATGCGCCAAATTGGTTCGTCGCGACTCGGCCGCAAACGGATGCCGGCTCGAGACACTCTGCGGCGCGGTGTCATCCCCGCCGAGCCTGTGACAGACACCATCCTCATCTGTCTGCACCCGAAACATCTGTCGCAGCCCGATCGCAGAGGGCCCGATGCGCGCGCACCTTCCCGGAATGGGCGAGAGCGTGTCGTCGGCCGGGACAGACGCCCTGGTTGGCCGCTCCGCGGACCCTATGGCGATCGCCGTCGCCCACAAGCTGGGCATCGACATCGGCAGCCACTGCGCCCGACAAGTTACCCCGTCGCTGTTGGCGGCAAGCGACCTGATGCTTACGCTCGATCAGTCGCACAGCCACTGGATCGTCAACCAGGTCCAGCAAGGGATAGACGGCTGGCTGGCGAAACTCCGGGCCTATAAGCGAACAAGTTGGTCAAGTCCCTTGGGCATGAAAAATTCTTTCACCGGTTTTTTGATAGAGAGGCCTTTGCCACTCGTTTAACTTGCTCAAGACAAGATCCTATCCATCTAAAGGACTATATCCACGGCGTCCGCGCGAATGGAATAATCGCCTTGGGTCGTCGGGACCGCTCTGGGAAAGGGGGCGTCGTAGAGGGTGTGCCGCCGGAGTCTCGAACGGATTCGGAGGCTCGGCGGGGCCGGGGAAGCACTTGCATCGTTGCGCCTCGGCGCGGGAATTGCGGTGCGGCAATCGATCACAAACAGTTTCATGAACAGTTTCCGGAGCAATCAGCGAATGAAGCGGGCGCTTATCACCGGTATCACGGGCCAGGACGGTTCTTACCTGGCGCAGTCTCTGCTCGAAAAGGGTTACGAGGTACATGGACTCAAGCGCCGCTCGTCCTTGTTCAATACCGACCGCATCGACCATCTATACGAAGATCCGCACGTCGAAGGTCGGCGCTTCATCCTGCACCACGGCGATCTGACGGACTCCACCAACCTGATCCGCGTCGTGCAGCAGGTGCAGCCGGACGAGATCTACAACCTGGGCGCACAGAGTCATGTGGCCGTGTCGTTCGACAGTCCGGAGTACACGGCGAACTCGGATGCGCTGGGGACGCTGCGCCTGCTCGAAGCCATCCGTATCCTGGGCATGGTGAACAAGACGCGCATCTACCAGGCCTCCACATCCGAGATGTACGGCCTGGTGCAGGAGATTCCGCAAAAGGAGACCACGCCCTTCTACCCGCGCTCTCCGTACGGCGTGGCCAAGCTCTATGCGTACTGGATCACGGTGAACTACCGCGAGTCCTACGGCATGTATGCCTGCAACGGCATCCTGTTCAATCACGAGTCGCCCTTGCGCGGCGAGACCTTCGTCACGCGCAAGATCACGCGGGCCATTGCGCGCATTGCGCTGGGCCTGCAGGACTGCGTGTTCCTGGGGAATCTCAATTCGCTGCGCGACTGGGGACACGCCAAGGACTTCGTCGAGGCGCAATGGATGATGCTGCAGCAGGACAAGCCCGAGGACTTCGTCATCGCCACCGGGGTGCAGTACTCGGTGCGGCAGTTCGTTGAGCTCGCGGCCAGGGAACTGGGGATCGGCCTGCGGTGGACTGGCGAGGGCGTGAACGAGGAGGGTTACGTCACCACGATCTCGGACCCCGAGCTCAGAGTCAGGGAAGGACAGAAGATCGTCTCGGTGGACCCGCGTTACTTCCGTCCGTCCGAGGTGGAAACGCTGCTCGGGGATCCGAGCAAGGCGAAGAAGAAACTGGGCTGGGCGCCGAAAATCAGTTTCGAGGAACTGGTCCGGGAGATGGTGACCGAGGACCTCCAGAGTGCCAAGCGCGACAGCCTGGTGAAGCTGGCGGGATTCAGGACGTTCAAGTATCACGAGTGAGATCGCTGCCCTCACGTCGTCAGATCTTCAAAACCGGAGGTACCTGCTTGACCCCTTTCCCTCAGAGTTGCGCGTCCGCCCCTTCGATTCGCTTCGGGAGCCGATGATGGAACTCGACTCGAAGATCTATGTTGCCGGGCACCGCGGGCTGGCGGGTGGGGCCATCGTGCGGCGCCTGGAGGCTCTGGGCTATTCCAATCTGCTGACGCGCACGCATGCGGAACTGGAACTGATCGATCAGCATGCGGTGGCCGATTTCTTTGCCGAGGAACGGCCCGACTACGTGTTTCTCGCCGCGGCCAAGGTCGGCGGCATTCACGCCAACAACATCCGCCCGGCGGAATTCCTGCGCGACAACCTGGTGATTCAGACCAACGTCATTCACTCGGCCTGGCAGAGCGGCGTGAAGAAGCTGGCGTTTCTGGGCTCGTCCTGCATCTATCCCAAGTTCGCGCCCCAGCCCATGCCCGAGGATTCCCTGCTCACGGGCCCGCTGGAACCGACCAACGAGTGGTACGCGATCGCCAAGATCGCGGGCATCAAGATGTGCCAGGCCTACCGGCGCCAGTACGGTTTTGATGCCATCTCGCTCATGCCCACCAACCTGTTCGGGCCGGGCGACAATTTTCACCTGGAAAATTCGCACGTGATGCCGGCACTGATCCGGAAATTCCACGAAGCCAAACTGCGCGGCGACCGCCACGTCGTGATGTGGGGCACCGGCACGCCCCGGCGAGAATTTCTGCATGTGGACGATCTCGGCGAAGCCGCGGTCTATCTGATGAACGCTTACTCCGGCGACGAGATCGTCAACGTGGGCACTGGAGAAGACCTGAGCATTCGCGAGCTTGCCGAACTGATCCGCGAGGTGGTCGGCTTTCGGGGGAGCATCGAAATGGATCTTTCGAAGCCGGACGGAACGCCCCGGAAACTGCTGGATGTCTCCCGTGTCAAGGCCCTGGGGTGGAGCGCGCGAATCCCACTCGAACGGGGTTTGAGGCAGACCTACCAATGGTTTGTCAACCACGCCGAGGCCGTTCGGGAAGCGGTATGATTGTTGCTCACCCCCCAAATGGGGGTGTAACTGAACGGTCAGTTGCATTCGGCCGTAGTTGGCAGACGGTTCTTGGTGTGTTTCTGGGATGCACGATTTTGGGGGGCGCCCGGCGAGGTTCATGAAGTGAGGCAGGTGCTTGTCAGGCGTACCGCGTACTCGCGGCTCGTTTGATTCCTGACTTGATCGATAGCCAGCGTTCAATTTACGGAGAGGTCGTTATGGAGCACGCAGACGAACTGGAATGGGCGGTGCTGCCATTGCCGGAGAGCCGGGTGACCGACCACCCGAAGACGCGGATCCTGATCTACGCCACCAACTTCTCCCCGGAGCTGACAGGCATCGGCAAGTACACCGGCGAGATGGCGACATGGCTTAGCGACGAGGGCTACGACGTCCGGGTGATCTGTGCTCCGCCTTATTATCCCCAGTGGAAAGTGCAGAAGCCTTATCGCGCCTGGCGCTACCAGCGTGAAACCCTGAATGGGGCGCAGGTGTTCAGGACGCCGCTCTGGGTTCCGGGCAAACCTACGGGGCTGAAGCGCGTTTTACATTTGTTGAGCTTCGTCCTGTTCAGCATTCCCGTCCTTATTGCGCAGCTCCGCTGGAAGCCCCAGGTAGTGTGGCTGGTTGAGCCGACGCTGTTCGTCGCGCCTGCGGCGCTGATGTTTGCGCGTGCCACCGGCGCAAAAACCTGGTTGCATATCCAGGATTTCGAGATCGATGCCGCATTCGAGTTGGGCCTACTCAAGGGCGAGCGGCCGCGGCGGTGGGCGGATGCGTTCGAGCGCTGGGTCATGAATCGATGCGACCGGGTATCCACCATCTCCTCGCGAATGTTCGAGCGCGCGCGGGCCAAGGGGGTTGCATTGTCGAAGCTGGTTTCGTTCCCCAACTGGGTGGACATCGACGCGATTCAGCCGCTCAAGGCCGCGAGTCCTTTCAGGACGCAACTGGGGATCGACCAGGACGCAACCGTGGCGCTCTACTCCGGAAACATGGGCGCCAAGCAAGGGCTGGAAGTGCTGGCCGAAACGGCTCGCCTGCTCTCTGGAGACTCTTCGGTGCAGTTCGTGTTTTGCGGCGGCGGTTCCGGTCGCAAGCTGCTCATGGAACAGTGCGAAGGCCTGACCAATGTTCGGTTCATGGACTTGCAACCCATGGAGTGGCTGGGCGATCTCCTGGGCATGGCGGACATCCATCTGCTGCCCCAACGCGCCGACGCGGCCGATCTGGTGATGCCGTCCAAGCTGACCGGCATGCTCGCAAGCGGCCGGCCGGTGATTGCGGCGGCGTCGCCGGGAACGGAGATCGCCAGGGTGCTGAACGGCTGCGGTATCGTCGTTCCGCCCGAGCGGGCCGACATCCTGGCCGAAGCTGTGCTGAAACTGGCGGGTCAACCGGAGCAGCGTGTAGCACTCGGTCTGGCTGCCCGCGCTTACGCGGAGCTGGAACTGAATCGAGATTCCATTCTGACCCGGTTCGACGGGCATCTGCGCGCCATGCACTGAGCCGTTGCGGCTGCGCGGGGCGGGAACTTCAGAGCAGGCTCGATAACAGGGTTGCGATTCCGAGGAAGGAAAAGAACCCTGCGATATCCGTCACCGTGGTCAGGATGATGGACGAAGACTGCGCCGGGTCCTGCCCCATACGCGTCAGGACCATCGGGACGATGGCGCCGGCAAAGCCTGCGGCGACCATCGCCAGCACCATCGAGCTGGCGATTACCAGAACCAGTCCGAACGATCCGCTCCAGATCCACACCGCGAGACCGCAGGTAAGCGCCACGGCCAGTCCGTTCATCAGGCCCACGCCGACTTCCTTGGATGTGACCGACAGCCACTGCCGCGCGGTGACTTCGCGCAGTGCCAGGCCGCGCATCGTCACCGCCAGCGCCTGTGCGCCGGCATTGCCGGACTGACCGGCAACTACCGGCAACAGTACGGCCAGCGCAGTGAATTGGGCGATGGTGTTCTCGAACATGCCCACCACCGCGGCAGCCAGAAACGCGGTAAGGAGGTTGATCTGCAACCAGGGCAGACGCTTCTTCACCGCGAACCAGGGCTTGGACAGCGCGCGCTCCTGCGGGCTGACGCCGACCATCGCACCGATATCGGCCGCGGCTTCTTCCTGCAGTGCCTGCACCAGCATGCCGTGCTGGATCAGGCCGATCAGGCGACCGTCCAGATCGACCACAGGCAAGTCCGTGAGGCGATGTTTCTCGACCGTTTCGACCACTTCGTCGCGCGGGTCCATGGCGTTGACCGCGGCGGGTACGGGTTGCGCCAGATCGCGCAGGCAGACCTCGGGTTCGGCCACCGCGAGCTGCTGGATGGGCACCTGCCCACTCAGCCGGTTTTGGGCATCGACTACAAACACCGTGCGCACCACGCGCGTGCGCGACATGCGCAGCGTCTGGAGCGCCGCGGCCGCGGTCATGTCCGGGCGGAAGGTGATGACGCGCGTATCCATGAGCCGCCCGGCGGTGTCGTCCGGGTAGGTCATCAGCTCCCGCAACTGGCTGCCCAGATCGGGCTCGAGCGCACCGAGAAGGCGCGTGCAGTCGTCCCGGTGCATCGCGCCCAGAAAACGCACGGCTTCGGTCGGCAGCAGGTTCTCGAGAAGATTGCGCGCGAGTGTCTCCGACATCTTTGCGAGCAGCGCGGCGCCGCGATCCGCGCCCAGATTCGGCCAGGCCGCGACGAGCGCATCGGTGGGCAGGCTGGAAAGCTCGTCCACTGCCTCGTCCTGCGGCATCGCTTCGAGCTGGCGCGCAGCGGCGCCGGGGTGCTCGCGCAGGAATCGGCGATTGAGCCGGGCCAGAACCTGGCCCAGCGCAGAGTCCGTTTCAGCGCTCATCGCGCGCCTTCCCGCCCGACAGGCTCAAGCCCCGACCGATTACCAGCCTCAGCACGTCCGCGCCGGTGAAGAGGTAAGCAGTGAACAGGTGCGCGAGCAGCGACTCCGGCTGCTTGGTCGCGGGTTGCGGAAACACCGAGTGCAGCGCGCGCCGCACGCCGGCGCGCGAAAGACCGCCCAGCAGATTGCCGTCGGGCGCCGTCACCGGCAGCAGTACGCAGCGGTCCCAGTCCTCCAGGTCGTTCACTTCGTCGACATCGAGGGCGTCGGATATCGGCCGGATGCTGCGATCCGCGATGCCCGACAGCAGCGCATCGGGCGGCGCCTGCAACAGCGCCGACAGCATCACGACGCCGGCGTACTGTTGGGTTGCGCGCAGGACGAAAATCAGCGCCTCGTCCTTGCGCCCGCGCTGTCGCAGCATGGCCAGGGCTTCACTCGCCTTGCGGTGTCCCGGCATGATCGGAACGTCGTACTCGATCCAGGCGCCCGCTGCGTCGAGCGTGTACGCCAGCGAGCGACGGAAATGCTGCACCAGTCGCGGCGGCAGGTGCGAGAGGATGGCGCGACGCGGATCCGGCGCACACACGCGCAGGATTCCGACGCTGCCGCGGCTGCCGACCTCTTCCAGAAAATCCGCGGCCTGCTTGGCGGGCAGCAGCGCCAGCCGTCGCGCGGCGGAGCCGGACGCCATGTGCGACAGCAACGGACCCGCGAGCTTCGGCGACAACTCCGCCAGAAACAGCGCCGCTTGCTCCGAAGGAAGTTCTTCCAGTGCGCGCGCTGCGGCTTCGGGCTCGTGCTCCGCGAACGCTTCAGCCAGGACCATGCCCTCAGCCATCGTCGCGCTCCGCGGCCAGCAGCACGGTCACGCGATCCGCGAACAGCCGCGACGGCACGAATGCACGGCCGTCATCGGTTTCGAGCACCACGTTGGTCGGCGTGATTTCCAGAATCTCGCCTTCGATCTCGCCGACTTTCACGCGAGCGCCCGGCTGGAATTGCCGCCGCAGGTAGTGCGTGCCGATGAGGTTGGCGACCAGGCTGCGCGCACCCAGACCGAACGCGAGCGAGAACGCCAGCAGCACCGAGCCCAGGGTGACGCCGATCACCAGGGTCACGAAACTGATGTTCAGCCCGACCTGGTGTACGCCGATAATCAAGGCCGTGAGGAAGGTCGCCACCTGCGCCAGGCGCGCCACCACTTCGCGCTGCTCGACCTGCGCGGAGGCCAGCGCTTCGAGCAGCAGGTCGCGCACGAGGAGGCTGATCAAGTGGCCGGCAACGATGATGACCACGCCGAACAGCAAAGTCGGCAGATAACGCAGCACGCTGCGCAGCCATTCCGTCACGCCTTCCATGCCGGCGAGATCCGTGGCCATGGTCAGGAACAGCAGCAGGATGATCCAGAACGCTGCCGTGCCGACCAGCCGCAGCATGGTCGGCGAGAGGCGCAATCGCGAGGCGCGCTCGGCGCGAAGAATCTGCTCCAGCCCACGGTTGAGTCGCGAGCCGAGCCCGCGGATCGCAGCCCGCACCGCGCGCGCCACCAGCCAGCCGAACACGACGATCAGGACGGCGCCGACCAGATCGGGGACCCGTTCGATCAGCCACTGCCCGAGCGCGGCGGCGCGCTGGTTCAGCGAAGCAAGGGCAGGTGTCAGCAGGTCCATGTCGTATCCATTATGTGTAGGAGGGGCTCAAGCCCCGACTGGCTTTCTCACGACGAACCTCGGTCGGCTCTGCGAGCTCCAGTCGGGGCAGAGCTCCTCCTACAGGGAGCGTGAAGGATACCCATCCTTCATACCCAGCCACCTAACCGCCGTTCGCGACGCGCGCATACCGCTCGCAAAGCATGCGCTCAGCAGGTATCCACCGGTCGGCGCCTCCCAGTCCAGCATCTCGCCTGCGCAGAACACGCCCGGATGCGCGCCCAGCATCAGTCCGGAATCCATCGCTTCCAGCCGCACGCCGCCTGCGCTGCTGATCGCCTCCGCCAGCGGCCGCGGCCGCAGCAGGCGCAGGGGCAGGGACTTGATACGCGCCGCAAGCGCTGAGGCTTCTCCAAGCTCGCTCTTGGCCGCGCACTCGAAGACCAGTCCGGCGCGTACGCCATCGAGATGCGCTGCGCGCCTCAGGTGCTCGCCGATGGAGCGACCCTTGCGCGGCTGCGCCAGCGCCGAAGCGAGCGCGCCGATCTCGCGGCCGGGCGCTAGGTCCAGGCGAATGACGGTCTCGCCATGCGCCGCGATGGCATGTCGCAGATCGGCCGAGGCGGTGTAGATCAGGCTTCCCTCGATGCCTTGCGCCGTGGTGATGAATTCACCTTGTCGAAGGTGCTCGCGCCCGCTCGCATCGCACCAGCGCATCGCCACGGGCTTCACGGCCTGCCCGGCGTAGTGCTGAGTGAAGTGCGCGGTCCAGTCAACGTCAAATCCGCAGTTCGCTGGTTCCAGGGGCGCAACGTCCACCCCTGCGCGTGAAAGGAATTCGACCCAGGTTCCATCCGAACCCAGCTTCGGCCAACTACCGCCGCCGAGTGCGAGGATCGTTGCGTCGGGTTTGATCGCGCGCTCGCCGGCCGGTGTCTCGAACCCTAACGTGGGGCAGGTCCCGTCACGCGCTTGCAGGTCCACCAGGCGATGTTGGACATGGAAACGCACGCCTTGCGCGCGCAGGCGTCGGACCCAGGCGCGCAGCAGCGGGGCAGCTTTCAGGTCGGCGGGGAACACGCGGTTCGAGGTGCCGACAAAGGTTTCCACGCCCAGGCCGCGCGCCCACTCGCGCAGCGCGTCCGCGTCGAAGTCACGCAGCCAGTCTTCGATCTCGGGCCGGCGCTCGCGATAGCGCGTCACGAAATCGGCAAACGGCTCCGCGTGGGTGAGATTGAGCCCGCCCTTGCCCGCGAGCAGGAATTTTCGGCCGACCGAGCCCATGCGCTCGTACACGTCCACGTCCAGCCCGGCCGAGCGCGCGACCTCCGCTGCTATCAGCCCGGCCGGGCCGCCGCCGACGACGGCGACTTGGAGTGGATGGAGGTTCATGAGTCGGGAGTCTGCCCCAATCACTGATTGCCTCGCGCGGCGCATACACTGCACCAGGTCAACTGCATGTCATCGTCCCATGGTCGAGATTCCGATCCGCGAAGCCGTCACCGCCGTCCTGCATCACGGGGACGAAATTTTCCTGATTCGCCGGCACCCGGCGCTGCTGTCCTTTCCGGGTTACTGGGCATTTCCGGGCGGTAAGGTGGACAAGGCCGATGGGCTGGCGCCCGCGCGCTGCGGCGACTGGTGCGCGGATATCGAGCCGCGGCAGTTCGAGGCCCTCGCGCGCGAACTGCGCGAGGAAATCAGTTTCGATCTGGACGCCGCCGCCGCCGCGGGCGAGGTCGAGGCCGTGCATCTGTTCGGCACGGCGCTGACGCCGCCCATCGTGCCGGTGCGATTCAACACGCTGTTCTTCCGCGTGCGGCTGAAGAACAAGCCGGCGATCACGCTCGATACGGGAGAAGTGGACCAATGCCGCTGGGCGAGGCCCGCCGAACTGCTGGAGGAATATCGTTCCGGCCAGTTGCTGCTGGCGCCGCCGACCTTGGCTTCGGTCGAGTTGTTTGCGCGCGGCGGCGGCACCACGCCGGGCGCGGTGCCGCTGGAAGAATTCCACAAGGAGCGCCTGCCGATCATCGAACCGATCTTCGGCGTGCGCATGATTCCGGTGCGCTCCAACACCTTGCCGCCGGCTTTTCACACCAATTGTTTCCTGATCGGCGACGAGGGCGCGCACCGAATCCTGATCGATCCCTCGCCGTGGAACGACGACGAACTGGATGCTCTGTACGCGCGCGTGCGCGACCTGGGCGTGCGCGAAATTTTCCTGACACATCACCATCCCGATCACCGCGAACGCGCCGAGGTGCTCGCACGGCGGCTCGGCGTGGGCATTGCGCTGAGCGCCGACACCGAGGCGCGCATCATCGAGACCTCGCCGCGGTATTTCGATGGCGTGACCCGGCGCATCGTCAACGACGGCGAAGTGATGACGCACTGGCTGGGCCGTCCGGTGCGCGCCATCGCGGTGCCGGGACATGATGAGGGCCAGCTCGCACTGATGCCGGACGATCGCGCCTGGTGCCTGGTTGGCGATCTGATCCAGGGCGTGGGCACGGTGGTCATCCACAAGCCCGAAGGCAATATGCGGCGTTACTTCGATTCGCTGGCGCGGATCATCGCGCTGGACCCGAAGGTGATCATTCCCTCGCACGGTCTGGCGATGGGCACCACGCATCGCCTGCAGGAAACCTTGAAGCATCGCCAGCAGCGCGAGACCTCGGTGCTGGAACACCATCGGGCAGGCCGCACGCCCGACGAGATGCTGGCCGCGATGTATCGCGACACCGATCCGCGTCTGCTGCCGCTGGCCCTCCAGAACATCGAAGCGCATCTCGACAAGCTGCGCGACGAAGGCGCCCTGTCGGCCGCGTAACCTGCCCGGCCCGACTTCAGGCGAGCAATCGGCGCGCCTTGTGCAGCGCCGCTACAAGCTGATCGATATCGTCGCGCCCGTTGTAAACCGCCAGCGAGGCGCGCGCCGTTGCCGGGATGCCGAAGCGCGCCATCAGCGGCATGGTGCAGTGATGACCGGTGCGAACGGCCACACCTTCCTGGTCGAGGATGCTGCCCAGGTCGTGGGCATGCGCGCCCTCCATGACGAAGGACAGCACGCCGGCTTTTTCCCTTGCGGTGCCGATCAGGCGCAGCCCGGGAATCTCGGCCATTCGCGGCGTGGCGTAGGCGAGCAGGTCCTGCTCGTGTGCGTGAATGCGGTCCAGTCCAACCGAGTCGATCCATTCCAGCGCGGCCGCGAAGCCGATGGCGCCCGAAATGTCCGGCGTACCGGCTTCGAACTTGTACGGCACTTCGTTCCAGGTGCTGCTTTCGAAAGCCACGGTGCGGATCATGTCGCCGCCGCCGTGCCAGGGCGGCATGGCTTCCAGATGATCGCGCTTCGCGTACAGCGCGCCGAAGCCGGTGGGGCCATAAGCCTTGTGCGCGGAGCAGACGTAGAAATCGGCGCCGAGCGCGTGCAGGTCGAGTGCTTCGTGCGCGATGGCCTGGGCGCCGTCCACCAGCACGGGCACGCCGCGCTCTTGCGCCTCTCGAATCATTTCCGCGACCGGGTTGATCGTGCCGAGCGCATTCGAGACCTGCACCACCGCGACCAGCTTCGTGCGCGGCGAGAATTTCGAACGCCAATCGTCGAGATCGAGTTCGCCGTTATCGGCGACGCGTGCGGCGACGGTTTTCGCGCCCGCCAACTGCCACGGCACGATGTTGGAGTGATGCTCCATGCCAGTTACGAGTACCTCGTCGCCGGGCTGTAAGCGCGGCTGCAGGAAGCTGCGCGCGACGAGGTTGATGCCCTCGGTGGTGCCGCGCGTGAAGACGATTTCCTCGCGTGCGACTTTGAAGAATGCCGCGATGCGATCTCTCGCCCCCTCGTACTGCGTGGTCGCGCGTGCGGCCAGTTCGTGCACCGCGCGGTGCACGTTACTGTTGGCATGACGGTAGTAACCGTCCAGCGCTTGCAGCACCGCCTCGGGCTTCTGCGTCGTCGCGGCGTTGTCCAGATATGCGAGGCGCTTGCCGTGAATCCTCTCGGCCAGAATCGGGAATTGCGCGCGAATCGCTTGCAGGTCGAGCGCAGTATCGTTCATGCCAGCACCGTGTCGTCCAGTTCCGCGCCGAGGTGCGTGGTCACGAGGCGAAGCACCTCGGCACGAAAGCCCGCATGCGGAATCTGTCGCAGCGGTTCCATCGCGAAAGCCAAGGTCAGCAGGGCGCGCGCTTCGTCTTCCGGAAGCCCGCGCGAACGCAGGTAGAACAGGGCAGTGAGGTCGATCTGGCCGAAAGTCGCGCCGTGCGCGCACTTGACGTCGTCGGCATAAATCTCAAGCTCGGGCTTGGCGTTGATCTCGGCCTTGGGCGAGAGAATCAAGTTGGCGATGCGCTGCTCGGAGTCGGTTTTCTGCGCGCCGGCGTGCACCACGATCTTGCCGTTGAACACGCCGCGTCCGGAATCGCGCGCAAGGCCGCGCACGAGCATTCGGCTGGTGCCGTGAGTCGCGCGGTGATTCACCAGAATGTGGTTGTCGATGTGGCCGTTGCCGCTCACGACAAACAGTCCGCGCAGGCTCACTTCCGCACCCGGTTCGGCCAGCTCGATGTTGAGATCGTGACGCGACAGCTTGCCGCCCAGGTCCACGGTCGAGACATCGAGCTTGGCGTCGCGTCCGAGGCGAGCGTGGACGCGCGTGAGGTGATGCGATTCCGGTCCGGCGTTCTGTACGCGCAGCACTTGCAGATTTGCGCCGTCGGCAAGATCGAGATCGAGAAAGACGGTCTGAAAGGCAGCCTCCAGGTCGGTTTCCAGACGCAGCAGCGCACGCGCGTTGCGGCCGATGCGGACGCGATGGCGTCGGTGTCCTGGACCCGCGGCGAGGATAGGCTCGGCGAGGTCGGCGTTCGGCGGAACGTTAAGGTCGAGTCCGCCGCTGGCGAACGCTGTGTTCAGCGCATCCAGACCGTCTGCTTCGGTGCTAAGCGCGGATACCGGCTCAGCGCCGACCGAATCTGTAACCGGCGATAACTCATGCAGGACCGCAAGGTCGGTGTACTTCCAATCCTCGTCGTCTGTCGTGGGAAGGCCGAGCGACAGGAGTCGATCCAGCGCAGCACGGCGCGTGGGCGTTTTGATACCGGCAGACAGACGCTCGAAAGCGTCCGCGTAGGCTTGCAGTCCGGGCATGTCAGGCCGCCTGCAGCCAGCCGTAGCCTCGCTCTTCAAGCTCCTTCGCTAGTTCGGGTCCGCCGGACTTCACGATGCGGCCGCCCGCCAGCACATGCACGAAATCCGGCTGCACGTAGTCCAGCAGGCGCTGGTAGTGCGTGACCAGCAGGCTCGCGCGATCCGGCGAGCGCATGGCGTTGATGCCATCGGCGACGATCTTGAGCGCGTCGATGTCCAGGCCCGAATCGGTCTCGTCGAGAATCATCAGCTTCGGCTCCAGCACCAGCATCTGGAGAATCTCGTTGCGCTTCTTTTCGCCGCCCGAGAAACCCTCGTTGACGCCGCGATGTAGCATCTTCACGTCCATCTTCATCTGCTGGACTTTTTGTTTGACGTAGGCGAGGAAGCTCGCCGCATCCAGCTCTTTTTCGCCGCGCGTCTTACGCTGGGCGTTGAGTGCGGCCTTGAGAAAATAGAGGTTGGTGACTCCCGGAATTTCCACCGGATACTGGAAGCCGAGGAACACGCCCTTTGCGGCGCGGACTTCCGGGTCCATGTCCAGCAGGTCCTGACCCAGGAATTGCGCGCCGCCCTGCGTCACCTCGTAGCCCTCGCGGCCGGCGAGCACGTGCGCCAGGGTCGATTTTCCCGACCCGTTCGGACCCATGACGGCGTGGACTTCGCCCGGCTTTATCGAGAGCGTGATGCCCTTGAGGATGTCCTTGGCTTCGACGCGGGCGTGGAGATTTTCGATTTCAAGCATGGTGATTTCTGTTTGTGCGGCGAACCGCCGTAAGTCTGTTCAGCCGACAGCGCCTTCGAGCGAAACTGCGAGCAGCTTCTGCGCTTCCACCGCGAACTCCATCGGCAGTTCCTTGAACACCTGCTTGCAGAAGCCGTTGACGATCATCGACACCGCGTCCTCGGCCGGGATGCCGCGCGAACGGCAGTAGAACAACTGGTCTTCACCGATCTTCGAGGTGGTGGCCTCGTGTTCGAGAATCGCAGTGGGATTGCGGATCTCGGTGTACGGGAAGGTGTGGGCGCCGCACTGGTCGCCGATCAGCAGCGAGTCGCACTGCGTATGGTTGCGCGCGCCGGTGGCCGAAGGCAGCACGCGCACCAGGCCGCGATAACTTTGCTGGCCGTGACCCGCCGCGATGCCTTTGCTCACGATGGTCGAGCGCGTGTTCTTGCCGACGTGAATCATCTTGGTGCCGGTGTCGGCCTGCTGGCGATGGTGCGTGAGCGCCACGCTGTAGAACTCACCGATAGAATCGTCGCCGCGAAGAATGCAGCTCGGGTATTTCCAGGTGATGGCCGAGCCGGTCTCGACCTGGGTCCAGGAAATCTTCGAGCGCGGGCCGCGGCAGTCGCCGCGCTTGGTGACGAAGTTGTAGATGCCACCCTTGCCGTTCTCGTCGCCGGGATACCAGTTCTGCACGGTCGAGTACTTGATCTCGGCGTCGTCCAGCGCGACCAGTTCAACCACCGCGGCGTGAAGCTGGTTCTCGTCGCGCTGCGGCGCGGTGCAGCCTTCGAGATAACTCACGTGGCTGCGTTCTTCCGCAATGATCAAGGTGCGTTCGAACTGTCCGGTGTTGCGCTCGTTGATGCGGAAGTAGGTGCTCAGCTCCATCGGACAGCGCACACCCTTCGGGATGAAGACGAAGGAGCCGTCGGTGAAAACCGCCGAGTTGAGCGCGGCGTAGAAGTTGTCGCCAAAGGGCACGACCGTACCCAGGTATTTCTTCACCAGCTCCGGATGCGAGTGCACGGCTTCGGAGATCGAGCAGAAGATCACGCCGGCCTCCGCCAGCTTCTTGCGGAAGGTCGTGCCCACCGAGACCGAGTCGAACACCACGTCCACCGCGACCTGCGGCACCACGCCGGCCAGCATCTCCTGCTCCTTGAGCGGGATGCCGAGCTTCTTGTAGGTCTCCAGCAGCTTGGGATCGACCTCGTCCAGCGACTGCGGCCGGTCCTTCATGGACTTGGGCGCCGACCAGTAGCTGATGCTCTGGAAATCCACCGGCGCGTAATGCACGTGCGCCCACTTGGGCTCCGTCATCTTCAGCCAGCGGCGGTAGGCCTTGAGACGCCAGTCGAGTAGCCACTGCGGCTCGTTCTTGCGCGCGGAAATCAGGCGGATGGTGTCTTCCGAAAGACCGGGTGCGGAGGTGTCGGACTCCACATCGGTGATGAAACCAGCCGAGTAGGCCTGCGCCGTTCTGCGCGTGACAAGGTCCTGAACAGTTTCTGCTTGGGCTGCCATACTTGGGCTGCCATAAGGGTGGCCGTGTGTGTGTCTACCCGCGAGGCGGCGGAGACGAGAAGCGAATGGGAGTGTCGGCGCGGGTCACCGGGCTGCGTCGCAGCGGCAGGGTCATCTGCGCCAGGCTGACCGCTTCCAGCGCGCTGCGAATCGCGTGGTTGATCACGCGCCAGTTGGAACGCACGCCGCAGTGCGACTCGATACCGCAGCCGCGATGTACGGCGCACTCGGTCAACGCGATAGGGCCTTCCAGCGCCGCCACGATGTCCGCCACCGAGATGCAATCCGGCGTACGCGCAAGCCGATAGCCGCCGCGAACGCCGCGCAGCGATTCGACCAGCCCGGCCTTGCCCAGGAGCTTGAGCAGCTTGGCCACCGTGGGTGCGGCCAGGTGCGTACTCGTGGCCAGTTCCTGCGAGGTCTGCAAGCGCGCGGGATCCAGCGCCAGCGCCGTCATCAGGACCGTGCCGTAATCGGTGAGCTTGCCGAGCTTGAGCATTGCGCGGGTGGAGTCGGTTTGAATTGGGACTGGATTGGTGCCGATTCAAGTTTAACGTGCGAGGGGTCGCGGGGGCAACGCGCTTATTCCGTTTCGCACTGGGAGAAAGACCCATCGCTTCCTTTCGCGCTCGGCTCGCTTGTTGTGGAATACCCGGTATGCATGCACATCAACCGCTTTCGACGCTCGGGTTTAGCCTGCTACACCGCATCACCTACCGGATAGGCCAGGGCGTTCTGATCTGCTGGGCTCTGGCGGCGATGTTCGCGCCCGATACGGAGCTGCCATCGCGTTGGGAGCTGGTGATCTCGGCCGGCTTCGTGTTGTCGATGCTGGTCTTGCCGCGGCCGCAGACTCCGCCCGAGCGAAGACCGCTGCGTGCACGTCGCGATCGTCCGCTCCTCAACCGGCTCGCGTTCCTGGTCTGAGCCACACTATGGCGACTGATGAAGCCGCCATGACCGAATCGACCTACGCCTGGGACGTCCCTGCACCCTTCGTGCAGGTCGTGACCGTGGGTGCCGAACACCTCGACGACTTCGGGCACACCAACAACGTGGTGTACCTGTCCTGGTTGCAGGACGCGGCGTGGGCGCATTCGGTGTCCCTGGGCTTTGGCATGGAGGATTACCGGCGGGTAGGCGCGGGTTGCGTCGCACGACGGCACGAGCTGGATTACCTCGCGGCAACCTTCGTCGGCGACACGCTCCACGTCGCGACATGGATCGCCGAGAACGAGGGCCGTCTAGACATGTGGCGCGCCTACCAGATCGTCCGCGCACAAGACGGCAAGACGGTGTTGCGCGGTCGCACGCAGTGGATTTGCATCGACATGAAGACCGGCAAGCCGCGACGCCAGCCGGCGGATTTTGTGGCCGCTTACCGGCCGCTCGGCGCAGCGCGGGCAGCCCCTCAAGTTTAGGGACTCACCCCTATCGTGGAACTTTACCCCTTCGGGTAGTGTTGCCCCGCGACATCAGCTTGTAACGTCGCAAATCAGGCGCGCACATCGAGACGCGCTCGAGCAAATAAATGCGGCGCAAGCCCTGGTGCTAGCCACAGCTTCGTGAGGAGAGTCATGACAAGCGAAACGTTGCTCTTGGACGAACCCCGTTCCCGGATGGTCTCCGCGTTCCCCTTCGCCCGGTAAAGCCCATGTACTCGCTTCGTTTCCGCATTGCCCGCTGGGTCATCCGCAACCGCATGTTCAGTTGGGCGGTGTTCGTGGTGGTCACGGCGTTCTTCGCCGTCGGGCTCAAGGACGTGGAGCTGCGCACGATCTTCTCCGACCTGCTGCCCAAGGACGATCCGTTCGTGCAGGTATTCAAGGACCATCCCAACTTCGGCAATCCGCTGACTGTGACGGTGATGCTCCAGCGCAAGGACGGTGACATCTACAACGCGGAGACCCTGGCCAAGGTCTGGCAGATGACCCGCGACATCGATTTGACGCCGGGCGTGGACCACGACCAGATCCTGTCGATCGCCACGGAAAAGGCGCGTTACGCGGAGGCCACGCCGTTCGGCATCGACATGCGCCCCCTCATGGGCGACTACGTGCCCAAGACGCCGGAAGAGATCGCCGATTTCCGCGTCCGCGTCGACAAGTCGCCGGGCTCCAGGACCTTCCTGATTTCGACCGACAGTTCGGCGACGCTCATCAACGCCACCTTCATCGAATCCCAACTCGATTACGGTGTGGCGTTCGCGTTTGTGCAGGACCTGGTCGAGAAGAACCGCGACGCCAATCACAACGTTTACTTGGCGGGCCAGCCGGCGCTCACGGGCTGGGTTTATTTCTACCAGTCGCAGATGGCGATCATCTTCGCCATCACGCTCAGCCTGATGATCTTCATGCTGATCCTGTACATGCGCAATCTGGTGGGTGTGCTCACCCCCATCATCACGAGCGTCGTCGCCGCCATCTGGGGCTTCGGATTCGTCGGCTGGATCAAGTCGCCGATCGAGCCGCTGCTGATGATCGTGCCGCTGCTGCTGGTGGCGCGCTCGTTCTCGCATTGCGTGCAGTTCACCGAGCGTTATTACGAGATCTACGCTCACGTCAAGGACAAGGCGAAAGCGGCCGAGATCACCATGGGCGTGATGATGGCGCCGTCGGTTCTCGGCATCTTCACCGA
>JBQTHL010000042.1:0-161361 GCA_052389915.1 Panacagrimonas sp. | reverse complement strand
GCGATACCAGGAAGAGGATCGCTTTCTGAGCAAGCAGTTCGTGCAGGCCAAGGTGCTGGGCCTGGAGCCGGTCACGATCTTCCAGTTCAGGAAGCCAGAAGTCGATCAGCACAACTTCGCGCATCGGGTGTCGCTGGATTTCACGCCCTTTGACGACGCCCTGATCTACCTGTCCTGGGCGCGCAGCTACAAGAGCGGGAGCTACAACATCGTCACGCTCTACGCACCTCCCGATTACGTGGAAGCCGAAGAAGCCACCACGGTCGAGCTCGGTGTCAAGACCTCGTTTGTTCCGGGTCTGACCCTCAACGCGGCCATCTTCGAAACCGACATCGAGAATCTTCAGGAAACCGTGCTCGCGCTGCAGGACGGCGGCGCCATATCGGCGGAAAACGCCGGCTCGGCGCGCAGCCGTGGCGTGGAGTTCGATGCGCTCTGGGTGCCATTCCTGGACTGGAACCCCGGCTTCGTGGTGTCCGCAGGCGCAACCTATCTGGATGCCATCTACACCGATTACAAGGACGCGACCGGCTTCAACGAGAACACCGGCCTGCTCTTCCGTAACGGCGATTTCAGCGGAAACAACATCGCGAGAACGCCGGATTTTTCCGGCACGCTGAGCCTAAGCCAGACCATCAACACGCGTTACGGCCCGGTCGAGATCGGTGGAGAGTACTACTACAACAACGGGTTTAACTTTTCTCCGCAGGCCGCTACCAGCACCGAGCAGGAAGCGTACGCGCTGATCAACGCGCGACTGAGCTACCTCTATCAACCCTGGAATCTCCGGATCACGGCGTTCGGAAGAAATATCGCGGACGAGCGCTATGCGGCGACCAGCCTGGTCATCGATTTCGGCACGTTCCAGACGCTCGCTCCACCACGTACCTACGGCCTAGCCTTGGGCTACGAGTTTTGAGCCCTTTCCAACCCCGCGAGGCACGCCCCGCTGCTGTGACCGGGACCTCATACTCCCCATCATCCGAGAGATTTGCATGCGAACCATTGAAACCCCAATCCTGATCTGCGGCGGTGGCGGCGCCGGCCTGAGCCTGTCGGTATTCCTGTCCGCGCAGGGCATCGAGTCCATGCTGGTCGAGCGTCATGACAGCACCTCCAACCTGCCCAAGGCGCACTACCTCAACCAGCGCACCATGGAGATTTTCCGCGAGCACGGCATCGCGGATGTGATCTACACGCGCGGCGCGCCCTTCGAGTTCATGGGGCAGGTCGCCTGGCTGACCTCGCTCGGCGGTGACGGCCCGCTGGATCGCAAGACCATCTACAAGATGGATGCCTTTGGTGGCGGCAGCACCCAGGCGACGTACGAAGCCGACAGCCCGACGCGCTCAGGCAACCTGCCGCTGATTCGTCTCGAACCGGTGATCCGCGAGTTTGCTGAAAAGAGCCCGCTGGCGAAGGTGCTGTTCAGCCACGAGCTGATGAGCTTCGCGCAGGACGACAGCGGCGTGACCTCGGTCGTCAAGAACCTCAACACCGGGGAAAGCTTCCAGGTGCGCTCGCAGTATCTCGTCGGCGCCGACCGCGGCCGCACCATCGGGCCGCAGCTCGGCATCGAACTGCAAGGCCCGACCAACCTGATCGACATGGTCAGCACGCATTTCACCGGCGACCTGTCGAAGCTCATCGACGACGACGCGCCGCTGCTGCGCTGGTTCATCAATCCCGAGGGCGGCGGCGGCTGGGGCAGCGGCGCGATGGTGCCGATGGGTCCCAAATACTGGGACCGCCGTTCCGAGGAATGGGTGTTCCATTTCGCGTTCCGCCCCGGCGATCCGGATTTCGACGAAGCCGCCATCGTGCCGCGCATCCGCGCGCTGCTGAAGCTGCCGGATCTGGAGATCAAGGTGCACAAGGTCAGCCACTGGATCGTCGAAGCGGTGCTGGCCAACAAGTACCGCGGCGGGCGCTGCGTCGTGATCGGCGATGCCGCGCATCGTCATCCGCCGACCACCGGCCTGGGCCTCAACTCCGGCATCCAGGACGCGCACAACCTCGCCTGGAAACTCGCGGCGCTGGTGCGCGGCCAGGCCGGCGATGCGCTGCTGGATTCCTACGAGCAGGAACGCCGCCCGGTCGCCGCGCGCAACACCAAGTGGGCGCTGTTCACCTTCATGAATCACTTCGTCACCGACGCCGGCTTTGGCCTCATCCCGGGCGCGCCGCCGGAGATGAATGCCGGCGCGTTTCATACCCTGCTGTCCGACAGTTTCGAGGGCGAGTGGGCGCGCGCGCGCATGCACGAGGTGCTGATGACGCAGCGCATGGAGTTCTGCGCGCACGACATGGAGCTGGGCTTTCATTACGAGGGCACGGCCATCGTTCCGGACGGCAGCGCTCCCGTGCCGCGCGCGCCGATGGGGGATATCTACACGCCGAGCACGCGGCCCGGGCATCGCCTGCCGCATGCCTGGCTAACGAAGGGCAGCGAGCGCGTGTCCACGCACGACCTCTGCGGCCGCGGGCGATTCGTGCTGTTCGCGGGCACGCAGGGTGGTGCGGTCTGGCAGGAAGCCGCGCGCGCCGCGGCCGAGCGCTGCGGCGTCGCGCTGGACGTGCACCTGATCGGCGCGAAGGGGCATTACGCCGATGCCGAGGGTGCCTGGGGAAAGCTCAAGCAGATCTTTGATGACGGCGCGATTCTCGTGCGGCCGGATGCGCACGTGGGGTGGCGGTCGGCCGGTGTGGTTGCGAAGCCCGCGGAGGTGTTGGGATCGGCGCTGCAGAGCATTCTGGGCTGGGCGTCTGCATGAAAGGTCGTGACAGAAAAAGGACAAACAGCACAACGACGTGTTGGGCATCGAACGCATGACTAATAACGTGACGAGGGTGCTGCGCTGGTACGAATTAGGGTCGGGAGATCGCTGCTTTGGCGATACCGAGTTAAAGGACATGCCGCTGCAAATGCTGCAGAAGCTATTCGGCGCTGACGCTGCAGTTCCGATGTACGACTCCTGGCTAGTCGGACCGGAGCATGTCCAAGCGCTTCAGAGTCACGTTGCCACAACCATTGACCTTAGAGCGTTCGCATATTTCGTTGAGGCTGAGGAAGAATGTAGGGCGGGTTAGCCGCGCTGTTTGCGGCGTAACCCGCCGTCGGCGCGCAAGGCGGGTTACGCGATGAAGCCGCTAACCCGCCCTACGCAACTAACGCATGAAGACATTTACCATCACCTACAAGGTTCGGCCAATTTCAGTCGAGCACGGCGGCCCCACCGGTGCATATGTCGCGTGCTGGGTAAAGACGTCGTCTGTGCTTGCAGCAAAAAAACAAGCCGAGTTTGCGATCCGCGCATACGGTTGGTCAGTTGAGACAGTAGAAGAAGCGCCGAGCGTTATAACCACGCCTTCCGCTGAGGGTGCGAAATATTTCGAGCAGGCTCAAACGGACGGCGAGGTGTATGTTTTCCACACTTGGTCTGGAACCGATGAAGAGCGTGTGCATTAACGCGCGGAAGGCGGGTTACGCGATGAAGCTGCTAACCCGCCCTACACAAATGAAGTTGTGCGAGGAGTAAACACATCATGCCCTCAAGAAAAATCGGTGTCGGCATCATCGGCGCGAGCCCCGAGCGGGGCTGGGCGGCGGACGCCCACATTCCCGCGCTGCGCGTACTGCCGCAGTTCGAACTGGCCGCGATCAGTACCAGCCGCAAGGCATCCGCCGAAGCCGCGGCGAAGAAATTCGGCGTGGCGCTGGCCTACGACAATCACCACGATCTGCTGAGCCGACCGGAAGTCGATCTGGCGGTCGTCGCGGTCAAGGTGCCGCATCACCTGGAGCTGGCGACCGCTGCTCTGAACGCACGCAAACCGGTCTACTGCGAATGGCCGCTCGGAAACGGCCTGGCCGAGGCCGAGCAACTGGCGCGACTCGCGCGCGAGACCGGCGTGTTCGCGAGAGTCGGCTTGCAGGCGCGTGCGGCGCCGGTCGTGAACCATGTGAAGCAACTGCTCGCCGAGGGGTATGTGGGCACCGTGCTGTCCTCGTCCATCGTGGCCTCGGCGGTGTACTGGGGTCCGGTGATCACCGGACCCAACGCCTACATACTGAATGCATCGACCGGCGCGACGATGCTGAGCATTCCGTTCGGACACACGGTCGATGCGTTCTGCTGGTGCCTGGGCGAGTTCCAGGAACTCAACGCCACGCTTGCCACACGCCGACCCGAGGTCACGCTGATCGACGACGGCAGCATCATCCGCAGCGATGTGGCCGACCAGGTCAGCGTGACCGGCATCCTGCAAAGCGGCGCGGTGGCCTCGATCCACTTTCGTGGCGGCATGTCGCGCGGTACCAACTTCCTGTGGGAGATCAACGGCAGCGAGGGCGACCTGCTGATCGAAGGCGACGGTGGTCACATCCAGATGATGCCGCTGCGCATGAAGGGCGCGCGCGGGGGTACGACGAGGGTCGTCGATCTGGTCTTGCCGGATTGGTGCCGCTGGGCGCCGGTAGAGACGCCGCTCGGACTGCCGTTCAATCTCGCGCAGGCTTACGTGCGCGTGGCGGCGGATTTGCGCACGGGCAGCCAGACCGCGCCGACTTTCGATGATGCGGTGCTGCGGCATCGGATGATCGAGGCGATCGCCAAATCCGCCGAGACCGGGCGGCGCCGCAGTTACGACTTGCGCATGCCGCAATAGGAGGAAATCAAGATGGGCCTCGATCAAACAAGCGACATGCTGAGCGAACGCTGGACCCGGCTCGCCGGCCTCAAGACCGGGCCGGTGCCGGTGGAGTCCTATCGCTCACCGGAGTTCTTCAAGCTCGAACGCGAGCGCATCTTCAGCCGCTCCTGGCTGGTGATGGCGCGCGAGGAGGAGCTGCCGGCGCCGCACAGCTTCATCGTCAAGGACATCGAGATCTGCGAGGTGCAGGTGCTGATCACGCGCGATGGCGAGGGGAGAGTGCAGGCTTTCCACAACGTCTGCTCGCATCGCAACAACCTGCTGGTGAGCGCGCGCGAGGGTTGCAGCAAGTTGCTGCAGTGCCCCTACCACGGCTGGTCCTACGGCAGCGACGGCACACTGCGCGGCGTGCCGGACGACAAGTGCTTTCCGGCCTTCGATCGCAAGACCGCGGGGCTGACGAAGATTGCGACCGAGGTCTGGAACGGCTGGGTGTTCATCAACCTGGAACGCGTGCCTTCGATCTCGCTCGAGGATTTTCTCGGCAACTTCGGGCCGTTCCTGGCAAAGATGGAGTACCCGAATGCGGACAACCCGATCATCGTTGAGGCGCATCTGAACTGTAACTGGAAGGTCATTGCGGATGCGTTCAGCGAGTCCTACCACATCCCGGTGATTCATCCGGAGACCATCGGCACCACGTTTTCGTCCGACGAGAACCGCTACGCGCGTCTGGTCGATGCGCGTTTCTTCGGCCCGCACCGCTTCTGCTCGATGTACGGCAATCCCGGCTACCGGCCGAAGGAGAGCCAGAAGATCGAGGCGCTGGCCTACAGCACGGTGCAGACCGGCAGCACCATCGCGGCCGGCCAGCTCGCGGACATGGAGCGTTTTCTCGCGAGCCCTTCGGTGAATCCTACGCGCGCGCAGAGCTGGTCGATGGACGTGAACTTCATCTTCCCGCACTTCAATCTGGACACCGGCCCCGGCGGTTTCTGGACGCATCACTTCTGGCCACTGACGCACGAGACCACGCGCCACGAGGTGCGCTTCTACGTGCCCAAGGCCGCCAACATCCGCGAGCGTTTCCAGCAGGAGCACTACCTGTCGCGGGTCGTCGAGGTGATCGTCGAGGACGTTTCCAATACGGCGAAAGTGCAGCGCGGCATCAACTCTCGCGCCAAGGACTCGATGATCCTGCAGGACAACGAGGTGCTGCTGCGGCATTCCGTCCACCACGTCGGCAAGTGGGCGCAGGCCGACAGCGTTGCCGAAGCCATGAGCGTTTGAGGTCCGCATGAGCCCTTCCGAATCCCTGTTGCCGCCCGAGTTCGCCGACCTGGAGGCGCACGCCTGCGTCTGGGCGCTGCCGAGTTTCGATGCGCGCATGCAGTTGCGCGCGGCCGCTTCGATGGCCGACATCCAGGCCTTCTACGACGCCATGCAACCGCGCGCCGATGCGGCGCTGGTCTATCTCGAACAGTTCCCGCTGAACGACATGCCGCCGCCGGCGCACAGGTTGATGCACCTGCTGTTCGCGCTGACCCAGGCGGCGATGGCCGTCGAGATGCACGGCAAGCCCAAGGTGGCGCACGCGCCGCTGCCCATTCCCGTGCGGGTGCTCCGCGAAAGCGCGCCCGTCTGACTGCAGGAACGCTCATGGCCACACTCACAGGCAAGGTTGCACTCGTCACCGGTGCCGGCTCCGGCATCGGCCAGGCCACTGCGAAACTGCTCGCGGAACGCGGTGCGGCGGTGCTGGTGACCGACATCAATGTGGAGACCGCCGCGGCAACCGCGAGGTCCATCGTCGAAGCCGGCGGCCGGGCCGAATCGGTCCGCTGCGACATCAGCAACGAAGACTCCATCCGCGAAGCCATCGCCTATGCGGTGTCCCGCTTCGGCGGGCTCGACATCCTGCACAACAATGCCGCGCTGCAAGACCCGGCCGTGCTCGCGCAGGACGCGGACATTGCGACGATGGACGCCGCGATCTGGGATCGCGTCATGCTCACCAACGTGCGCGGCACCATGCTGTGCTGCAAGCACGCGATTCCGGAATTGCTCAAGCGCAGCGGCGGTTCCATCATCAATACCTCGTCCACCTATGGACTTGCGGCCTTCATCAGCCTGCCTGCGTACAGCGCCTCGAAGGCCGCGATCAACAGCCTGACCCAACACGTCGCCACCGCCTACGGCAAGCGCGGCATCCGCTGTAACGCGGTGGCGCCAGCCCTGGTGATGACACCGCTGACCGCGAGCTTCATTCCGCAGCCGCTGATCGAGATCAATATCGATGGCGCTGCCACGCCCTTCCTCGGCGGACCGATGGACGTGGCGCAGGCAGTGGCGTTCCTGGCCTCTGATGAGGCGCGCTTCATCAATGGCCATATCCTGCCGGTCGATGGCGGAACGCTGGCCACACAGCCGACGGTGCCGGCTGCACGGCGCTTCTTTGCCGAGGCCGGTGCGAAGGGCGGTTGAGCCACAACAGAGTTTCCGATGAGTCCCACCCACGAGGAGAACACGATGAAAGACACCCGAGCTGTCGCGCAGCACTACATGGAACTGCTGTGCGCGCAGAAATTTTCCGAGGCCTTCGACCTGCTGGCCGACGATGCGAGCTACCGCATCATCGGCACGACGCCGCTTTCGTCTCCGATGAAGGGGCGCGAGGTCGTCAAATCCATTCTCGTCCCGGCGCTCGCCAGCTTTAAGAAGCCGCCCAAGCTGACGCTGAAAGAAGTGATTGTGGACGGCGACCGCGCAGTGGGCCTGGCTTCCGGATCGGGAATCGGTCCGGTGGGACTGCCCTACGAGCAGCCGCACTACGCCATGGTGCTGCGCATCGAGAACGGCAAGGTGCAGGACGTGGTGGAGTTTGCCGACACGGTGGCCGTCGAGATCGCGATCGGCAACAAAGTGGTGCCGGCGTAGATCCGCGAAGTCCGGCGATGGCTCCAGCGAAGAAAGCCCCGTCGCCGGACGCGGAAAAGAAGAACGCGCGCGGACAGCGGCACAGCCATGCGGCGCGCTTGACCACGCGCAAGCCGGCGGTTCCGAAGAAAGAGGGCGGTTCGAAGAAAGCCCGCGGCGTCGACGTTCGGGAACGCGTGCTGCACGCGGCGCTGGAATGCTTCGGCGCCTTCGGCTTCGAGGGCACCTCGACCCGCGCGGTGGCCGAGCGCGCGGGGGTCAGCCATCCGCTGCTGCTCTACCACTTCGATTCCAAGGAAAAGCTCTGGCGGAACACCCTGGAAGATGTCGTCAGTCATTATCGGCAGGACTTCGAATTGCGGCTGAAGCATGTCGATCGCAAGGATGCGGCGGCCTGTCTGCGCGCCTTCATCGAGAACTTCGTGCGCTTCTCGGCAAGAGTGCCGCAGCTTTACCGCATCATGACCCAGGAGAGCACGCAGGGCAGCGAGCGCATTCACTGGCTGATCGATGCGCATCTGCGCGAATCCTTCGACGAAGTGCGCGACATGATCCGGCGCGGCCAGGCAGCGAAGCAGGTGCGCGAGGGCGATTCCGCGCGGCTGTACTACGCCATCATCGGCCTGGCCGGGACGCTGCTGTCGGTGTCCTCGGAATTCAAGCTGCTGACGAGCCGCGACGTGTTCACGGAAGCGGAGATGCATCACACGATTGGGTTCATTTTTGATTTCGTGTTTGCGTGATGCGAAAAAGAATTGGCACGCAGATACGCAAAGGAAATCAAAGCGGGGCTAGGGCGGCCCGTGGCCGCCTTGGTAGGCGGGCATGGCCCGCCCTACGCTGCGACTTGCACCTCTGCTGCCACGCGCTCGACTCTGACCACGATGCCGTTGAGCACCGCGTTACCCGAGGGCTTGTCCATCTCATCGGCCGCGTTCGAGGTCAAGGCGTTGTAGCTGCTGCCGCCCGCGGCAACCGCATGCTTCCAGCCGCCGCGATGACCCCATGACTGCGGCAGCGCGACCACGCCTTCCATCATCTCGTCGGTGATCTGGATCGGTGTCTTGATGCTCCCCGAGCGCGAGGTCACTGAGACCGTGTCGGTATCGAAGAGGCCAAGGCGCTGCGCGTCGCGCGGATTCATGCGCAGACGGTGGATACGGTTCGCCGTCATCAGGCGCGGCGAGTTGTGCAGCCAGGAATTCTGCGATTGCAGCTCGCGCATGCTGATCAAGCGCAGCGGAAAGTCTTCGGCGGCGGCGGTGGGCCGCGCCAGCATCCGTTCCATCTCGGTTTCGATCAGCGCGTGCTGCAGGTGAATCTTCTTGTCCTTGTGATGGATCTTCTTGCGCCACACGCCGACAGGCGCGGCTTCGGCCAGCTTGATGCCGCCGGGATTCGCGTAAAGCTTTTTGCGGCTCAGACCTTTCGGCCGCAGGCCGAACCAGTCGCCCTCGGGCGCCAGCCGCATGAACAGGTCTACCGCCGTTTTCGGCGAGATGCGGATGCCGATCTTGCCCAGCCACTGCGCCGCCTGTAATGCTGAAGGCACAAGGCCGATGCGTTTGCAGATCTGGTCGATGATCCACCAGTCGTCGCGCGATTCGCCGCGCGGCGAGACCGTGGCGGGCACCCACTGCGCGTAGGGCACTGCGTTGTGCATCTGCGTGAAGATCGGCATGCCGTCGCGCTCGATCCAGAGCGTGGGCGGCAGGATGTAGTGCGCCTGGCGGTTGGTCTCGGTGATGTAGGGATCGAGCGACACCAGCAGTTCCAGTTCGGCGAGTGCACCGCTTACCTCGTTCGAGGCGCAGGATGTGCTCGCGATGTTGCCGGCGCCAATGATCAGGGCGCGCATCTGACCCTTGCCCGGCGTGCGAATCTCGCGCGGCAGGGAGGCGAGCGGTGCAGTGCCGAGCACTTCGGGGAAGTTGTCCACCCGTGTGCGCCAGCGATCGTACCCGTCGGCCTTGAACAGTTTGGTGAACAGCTCGGTGTCGATCATCGGCCGGCCGAACACGACGCCGCCGCGCTTGTCGAGATTGCCGGTCGCGATGTTGAAGACGTCGATCAGGTATTTCGTCAGCGTGGAGAACGGTCCGAGCGAGGCGCCGCAACGCCCGTATAACGCGGCCGAGGGCGCGGCCTTGAAATCACGCGCAAGCTGCTGGATGTCAGCGTGGCGCATCCCCGTTTCGGCTTCGACACGCTGAGGCGTGATGCCGGCGAGCAGCGTGGGCAGCGACTCCCAGCCTGTGGTCTGCTCGCGCAGGGTCGCCTCGTCCACGCGCTTCTCGTCGAACAGCGTCTTGAGCATCGAAGCGACGAGCCAGGGATCGCCGTCGGGCTTGAGCGGCTGCCATTCGAACTGCTGCGCCGTCTCCGTGCGTCGCGGATCGATCACCACGACGCGGCCGCCGCGCGCGACGATGTCCTGCATTTTTTCCTTCACCCGGCCCACGGTCATCATGCTGCCGTGCGAGACCGTGAGGTTGGAGCCGAGCACGATCAGGAACTGCGTGTGCGTAACGTCCGGAAATGGGTTGGAGAGGTTGTGCCCATACAGCAGGTGCCCGACGACCCAGTAGTTGTTGATGTCGCCGGACGACGCCGTGTAGAAGTGCCGGGTCTTCAGTGCTGCGGCCATGCCGAACAGCCACAGGAAGGCGCCGTAGTTCCAGGCGTTGGGATTGCCCAGGTACACGCCCACGGATTCGGTGCCGTGTTGTTTGATGATGCCGCCCAGGCGACGGCCGATGTCGTCCAGCGCCTCGTCCCAGCTCACCGGTTTGAACGATCCGTCAGGCTGGCGCTCTAGCGGGTGCAGTACGCGATCGGGATCGTTGCGGATGGAGGCAAATGACGCTCCCTTGGGGCAGATGAAGCCCTCGGACTGGGGATGATCCGGATCGCCGCGCATCTTCAGGATCTCGTCGTCCTGCACCGTGGCGATCAAGCCACAGGAGGCTTCGCAGATGCCGCAGTAGATTTTCTTCTCGACCGCCGATGCGGTGCCGTTATTCATCAGCCTCGTCTCCTGTTGCGGGAATCGCGAATCGGAAAAGCAGCACCTGTTGTAACGATTCCCTATTCTCCATTCCCGATTCCCGTCACCTCAAGGACTCCGCGCCACGCGAAACCCAATCGCATCGCCATAACCCTCGGCGGAATCTGCGTCGCGTGAGGCCGAGCGCATGCTACGCGGATGGTTGCCCCAGCCGCCGCCGCGGTTGACGCGCTTGCCGCATTCGCCGCCCGTCACCCAGGCCGAACTGTCGCGCGGCGCGCCGGTGTAGTCCGAGTGCCAGCAGTCCTGCACCCATTCCCAGACGTTGCCGTTCATGTCGTGCAGGCCCCAACGATTGGGCTTGAAGCTCCCGACGGGTGCAGTGGCGGCGAAGCTGTCGTCGCAGTATGCGCCCCAATGCCAGTGGGGATTCGCCTGGACGCCGGTCAGATCCAGCACGTTGGCCAGGCTGCACGACCATTCGGCGCCGTCGCCCCAGTGGTAACGCGTGTGGGTGCCCGCGCGTGCGGCGTATTCCCATTCGGCCTCGGTCAACAGACGGTACTTGCGGCCGGTCTTTTCGCTGAGCCAGTGAACGTATTGCTGTGCATCGACCCAACTCACGTTGATGACCGGGCGCTGCCCGCGGCCCCAGCCCTCGTCGTCCGCCTGCTTGAGGCAGCCGCCGGCGGCGTAGCACTGGTCCCATTCGTCGAAGCTCACCTCGTACTTGCCGATGGAGAATTCCGAGACCGCGACTTCCCTGACCGGCAGTTCGTAGAGCGTACCGGTCTTGCCCTGTTCGCCCATGAGGAACTTCCCGCCACGCAGACGGACGAGCTCCGGCGTATCGGCGCAGTCGCGCCACGAAACCACCTGCGTCGGACTCGTGCCTGCCGCTTTTTCGAACGGAGGGGCCGGCATGCAGCTGACAGTGGTTTTCGGCTTCTCGAACTTCACAGGCTTGGCGGCCGCGGGCTTTGAAGATTTCGATTGGGTCGAGCCCTCGGTAGTTTGGGCCTGAACCGTCAACGACGCCGTCACCGTGAGTGCGGCGAGCAACAAGGTGCGGAGATACCGACGGCTGTTGGACCCGCTCAGGCGTTCCGCTGCGATTTCGCCGCTGCCGTTGCCGCCGTGCTTGCTTCCCGAATTTTGCGCCATGCGTCGTCGCTGAGTTTGTTGAGGCCGGCGAAAGTCGACGGCGCCGCCAGGTGATGACCGCCATCGATGCAGATGGTTTCGCCGGTGATGTAATCGCAACCGTCGCCGAGTAGCAGGATCATCAGGTTTGCCAGCTCGACGATTTCGCCGTAACGGCCCATCGGAACTTCGTCGGCCTGTGTTGCGCCGATCTTCACGTCATCCGTCGGCGCCAGCATCTGCCATGCGTATTCCGTGGGGAATGGCCCCGGCGCCACGGCGTTGATGCGGATGCCGTAGCGCGCCCACTCCACCGCCAGCGACATGGTCATGGCATTGACCGCGGCCTTGGCCATCGCGGAGGGCACTACGTAAGCCGAGCCGGTCCAGATCCAGGTGACGAGCGTGGACACGACGGAGCCCTTCAACCCTTGCTCGATCCAGCGCTTGCCGCAGGCGTGCGTGGTGA
Organism: Panacagrimonas sp.; assembly: GCA_052389915.1. Taxonomy (GTDB): domain Bacteria; phylum Pseudomonadota; class Gammaproteobacteria; order Nevskiales; family Nevskiaceae; genus Panacagrimonas. The sequence continues at coordinate 149,152 of JBQTHL010000042.1, read as the reverse complement.
AGAAGGCGCCGTTCATGACGGTGGAGGTGATGGCCTCGAAACCACGCGGGCTCAAGTCCTTGGTCGGCGCGATGAAGTTCGCGGCCGCATTGTTGATGAGACTGGTCAGCGGGCCGTGCTTCGACCAGATTTCGCCGATGGCGGCGTCCACCAGTTCGGCCTTGCGGATGTCGACGGCCTGCACGTAGGCGCAGCTTCGTCCGCATTTCTCGTCGATCTCGTTCGCGGCCTGCTGGAGGACTTCGAGGCGCCGTCCCCAGAGGTGCACCTCGGCGCCGTGAGCGGCCAGAAAACCCGCGACGCCCTTGCCCAGGCCAGTGCCACCGCCGGTGATGAGAATGCGTTTGCCGGCGAGTGCATCGGGAGCGAAGAGGGCCATGTCTTTATCCTGTCTGGGGTTTATCGTATGGGACCATACGATAGCAGCGGACGCACTTCAATAATTGCCGCGGCCGGGCGGGGATGTCGCATCATAAACGGATGAAGGAGCGTTCCGTTCAAGCCCCGCGCACCCGAACTCCCGGGCGGCCGTCCCGCGCGGAGGCAGAGGCGCTGCGCGCGAGCATCCTCAACGCTGCGCTGGACGTGTTCATCGCGCACGGCTTCGAAGCGGCCAGCATGGAGGGCATCGCGCGCGAGGCCGGCGTGGCCAAGATCACCTTGTACCGGCACTTCGAGACCAAGGAAGACCTGTTCGTGGAAGTCGCGCGGCGCGCCCAGCTCGGCGTGCGCAACAGCTTGGGCAGGCTGGCAGACAAGGGTGCGCCGCTGGAACAGGCGCTGCACGAAATTATCGAGAAGCTCTACCTGGGCTATACCGATCCACGCTACCTCGCGGTCAGCCGCCTGGTGATTGCGGAGGCCGGACGCTTTCCCAAGCTCGGCCGCGCCCTGCTCAACGACTCCAAGACCGTCGCCGAGCCGCTGGTCGAATACCTGCAACACCTGAAGGACAGCGGGCAGATCGATATCGACTCCGCCTACGACGCGGCCACGCAGATCGCGGGACTGGCCAGCGGAGCGGGGCGCTACGTGCTGGTGACGCCCTCGCGACATCCGAATAGTCGCAGGCGCTGGGTGGAATCGCTGGTGAGATTGTTCATGCGGGCTTGGCGGGTGGGCCCTCGCTGAACCCGGGGCGCAAATTGTTACGGGCCCGGACTTTTCTGTGCCGCGTTGTGGCCCTACATTGCCGTCCCCACTAACCAACCAAGGGCCACGCATGGCTTACCAGTCGGTCTATCGCCCCGGTCTTTTTGATGGCCAGGTCATTCTTATCACGGGTGGCGGCAGCGGCATCGGCCGATGCACGGCGCACGAGCTGGCCTCGCTCGGTGCGACGGTCGCCATCTGCGGTCGCGACCTGGACAAGCTCGCTGCGGTGAAAGCCGAAGTTGAGGTCGACGGCGGAAAAATTAGTGTCCACGCCTGCGACATCCGCGACGAGGCGCAGGTCATCGCCATGATCGACGCGTTGCTTGCCGCGCACGGTCGCATCGACGGGCTGGTCAACAATGCCGGCGGCCAGTACCGCCAGCCGCTGAACAAGATCAGCAGCAAGGGCTTCGAGGCCGTGGTGCGGCTGAATCTGTTCGGAGGCTTCATGGTGATGCGCGAGGTCTACAACCGCTGGATGGAAAAAAACGGCGGCAGCATCGTCAACATCATCGCGGACATCTGGGGCGGCTGGGCCAACTACGCGCACTCCGGCGCGGCGCGCGGTGGCATGTGGACGCTCAGCGAGTCCGCCGCATCGGAGTGGGCGCCGGCAGGCGTTCGCGTCAACTGCGTGGCGCCGGGCGGCATCGCCAGCAGCGGCTTCGACACCTATGAACCCGAGGCCCAGGCCGAGATCCTCAAGTTCCCGCCGACCATTCCGGCTCAGCGTTACGGCAACGTCGCGGAGATGTCCGGCGCCATCGTTTATCTGCTTTCGCCGGTGGCGTCCTTCGTCACGGGTACCTGTATCCGTGTCGACGGCGGTGCACCCAACGCACGTTTCTGCTGGAACCCGCCGACCCCCCTGAAGGGCACCACCACGGACAAGTCCGTGCCCTTCCCCGGTTTCCATCTCGACGAGCCGCCGAAGTTGCTGACCGAAGGTGTGAAGAAGAAGTCGAGCCGGTAGTAAAAAAGCCGTCATTCCCGCCTTCGCGGGAATGACGATTATCTGGTCACGATTCTCCCGAGACGAGAAGAAAAATGCTCAAGCAACGTGCGGTCTATAACGAAGAACACGAGATGTTCCGCGACGCGGTTCGCGGCTTCATCAAGTCCGAGATCGCGCCGCACTTCGCGCGCTGGGAAGAAGCCGGCATCGTGGACCGCAGCTACTGGAAAGCCGGCGGCGAGGCGGCTCTGCTGTGCCCGAACATTCCCGAGGAATACGGCGGTGCGGGCGGCAGCTTCAAGCACAACTGCATCGTGGTGGAGGAAATTGGCTACGCCGGGTTCGCCGGGCCGATGACCGATTTTTCGGTGCACAGCGATGTCTGTGCCGGCTACATCCTCAACGTCGCCACGGAGGCGCAGAAGCGCCATTGGCTACCGCGCATGGTCAGCGGCGAAACCGTCTGCGCCATCGCCATGACTGAGCCCGGCACCGGCAGCGACCTACAAGGTATCAAGACCCGCGCCGTGCGCGACGGCGATGTGTACCGCATCAGCGGCGCCAAGACCTTTATCTCCAACGGCCAGCATTGCGATCTGGTGATCGTAGTGGCGCGCACTTCTGACGCACCGGGCGCCAAGGGCATGAGCCTGATTCTGGTGGAAACGAATCGCCCCGGTTTCCGCCGCGGCCAGAACCTGCACAAGCTGGGGCATCTGTCCTCCGACACCTCGGAGATGTTCTTCGACGAGGTCGAGGTGCCGGTCACCAATCTCATGGGCAGCGAGGGCACCGGCTTCGCCTCGCTGATGACCGAGTTGCCGCAGGAGCGCCTCATCATCGCGGTGCAGTCCATGGGTTCGGCGCAACGCGCGTTCGACATCACCTGCGAGTACGTGCGCGGCCGCAAGGCCTTCGGCCAGCCCATCGCGGATTTTCAGAACACGCGCTACAAGCTCGCGGACCTGAAGGCCGACCTTCTCGTGGGATGGGCCTTCGTCGATCAGTGCCTGGAAAAGCATGTGCGTCACGACTTGAGCGCGCTGGACGCCTCGACCGCGAAGCTCTGGTGTACCGAGATGCACGGACGCCTGGTGGACCAGTGTCTCCAGTTCTTCGGCGGCTACGGCTTCATGCGCGAGTACGAGATCTGCCGGCTCTACGCCGATGCGCGCGTGCAGCGCATCTACGGCGGCACCTCGGAGATCATGCGGGAATTGATTTCGAGAAGTCTCTGAAAGCAACGGCTTGCCACAGATATCGCAGACCGGAATCGTGACATGGGGGTTTGTTTTTGTCCGTGAAATCCGTGCGATCCGTGGCAGAAATGCTTCAGGGGTGTGCGCAGGAACAGGGCTTTACAGATTCCGTACGGTACCCTACGATTACTACTGAAATCGTCGAGGTCAGCACATGTTTCAGCGACACCTTTTCCGTGAAGAGCACGAGATGTTTCGTGACACGGTGCGCAAGTTCATCGAGAAGGAAATTGCGCCCTTCCACGCACAGTGGGAGAAGGACAAGGTCGTCCCGCGCGAGGTCTGGATCAAGGCCGGCGACGCCGGCATGCTCTGCTGCACCATCCCAGAGGAATACGGCGGGCTGGGGCTGGATTACCTGTTCGACGTGGTCGTGTTCGAGGAGATGGCGCGCTGCGGCTACACCGGCCCGGGCTTCTTGATTCATTGCGACCTGGTTGCAACCTACGTCAAATCTTTCGGCTCCGAGGAGCAGAAGAAGTACTGGCTGCCCAAGATGGTTTCGGGTGAAGCCATCGGCTCGCTCGGCATGACCGAGCCGCACGCCGGTTCTGATCTGAAGGCGATCAAGACCAAGGCCGTGCGCGACGGCGACGATTACGTCATCAACGGCCAGAAGGTGTTCATCTCAAACGGCCAGATGTGCGACCTGATCGTGCTGGCCACCAAGACCGACACCACGCAGGGCGCCAAGGGCGTCACCTTGTTTCTGGTCGATACCAAGACTCCCGGCTTCATCCGCGGCAAGAATCTGGAGAAGCTCGGCCTGCGTGGGCAGGACACCTCGGAACTGTTCTTCGAGAACCTGCGCGTGCCGGCCAGCTCGATGCTCGGTAACGAGGGCGAGGGCTTCAAGCTGATGATGACTAAGCTGGCGCAGGAACGTCTGGCCCAGGCCATCCGTTCCGCGGTCGTGTCCGAGACGGTGATTCAGTGGACGGTCGAATACACCGCGCAGCGCAAGGCGTTCGGCAAGACCATCGCGGATTTCCAGAACACCCAGTTCAAGCTCGCCGAGCTGCAGACCGAGGCCGTGATCGGCCGCGTGTTCACCGACAAGTGCATCGAGCAGTTCATGAAGGGTGAACTGACCGAGGTCGACGCGGCGATGGCGAAGATGTGGCTGTCGAACCTGCACTGCAAGATCGTCGACGAGTGCCTGCAGTTGTTCGGCGGCTGGGGCTATATGTGGGAATACCCCATCGCACGGGCGTATGCCGATGCGCGCATCGTGAAGATTGCGGGCGGCTCGATCGAGGTGATGAAGCAGATCATCGGCCGTGATTTGTTCCGCAACCACCTCACCTACACCAAGGTGCAGCCGATTACGAGCGCAGAGGAAAAGCGGGCGGCCTGATCGGGTAGTGGCAGGGCTGGCAGAAAGGAAGGCGATGGCGTAAAAAAACAGCAGGGTTGCCGAATGCATTGCCAGGCAATCCGAAGAGAAGCGGTAAATGTCGTCAACAGGCGATGCGACTGGTCAGGAGAAGCGTCATGGATTACCTCAAGTATTGGACTCCGGTGTTGGTGGTTGGGCTGTCGTTCTTCGGTTTTTACCTGGGTGGCGACTACGTCTGGATCGGCATCATCACCTTCCCGGCGCTGGCCCTGCTCGATTCCATCTTTCCGCGCGATTACGCCGTGCGCAAGATGAACAATGCCTTCCTGGCAAACATCCCGATCTGGTTGTGCTGCATCGGCCCGGTGTGCCTGTACTTCGCCTTCGCCTGGCGCATCGACCAGGGTGGTCTCACCCTGTGGCAGATGGTGGGTGGAATCCTCAGCGTGGGCTGGATGGGCGTGATTCCGCTCGTGCCTGCGGCGCACGAGCTGTACCACATGCGCAATCCCATCGCGCGCACCGTCGGCCGCTATGGTCATCTCTGCATCCTCGATTGCACGCGCGACATCGGCCACGTGGTCGGCCATCACATCGACGTGGCGACGCCCGACGACGGCGACACCGCGTCACGTGGCACGAACCTCTACATGTTTACCGGCAACGCAGTGATCGAGAGCACCAAGTACGCTCTGAACATGGAAGCCAAGGCCCTGCGCAAGAAGGGTCTGAGCCCCTGGCACATCAGCCACCGCGCCTACCGCGCCTTGCTCGCGCTGGCGATTTTCCACGCGATCATCTTCATGATCGGCGGCTGGGTAGCGAACCTCTGCGCGCTCGGTGGACAACTCGTCGCCCGCGTCTGGGTCGAGAGCTTCAACTACTTCCAGCACTACGGCGTGATCCGCCTCAAGGGCGCGCCCATCGGCCGTCGTCACCTGTGGAATCACCTCGTCTGGTTCTCGCGCACCATGGGCTTTGAGATCACCAACCACGCTGACCATCACCTGAATTCCTATCAGGTGTACTACAAGCTGGTGCCGCACAAGGAAGCCATCCCGATGCCCTCGGTGTTCGTGTGCTTCCTGTCCGCGCTGATTCCGCCGCTGTGGCACGAGGCGATCATCAAGCCGGCGCTCAAACGCTGGGACGCCGAGTTCGCCACCAAGGAAGAACTCGTCATCGCAGCGAAACAGAACAAGGCTGCGGGCTGGCCGGACTGGCAGAACGAGCCGGGTATCGAGATCGGTAAAGCTGCGACCGTCGGGGTCTGACGCCCTGCGCCTGGAGTTTTCTCGACGCCACTGATCTCGTTGCGAGGTCAGTGGCGTTTTCATTCCTGCAGGGAGAAGTTGTGTCTTACGAATCGATAGACCTGACCGTCACCGACGGCCTCGCGCGCCTGGTGCTCAACCAGCCCGATATCGGCAATCCGTTCAACGCGAGTTTCTGCGCCGAGTGGGCGGAAGTCGCCAACGAGTTGTCGGGCCGCAAGGACGTGCGCGCGGTGCTGATTACGGGCGCGGGCAAGTTCTTCACCGTCGGTGGGGACATCAACATGTTCTCCAAGAACCTCGACGTGCTGCCCAACAAGATTCGGGAGTGGACCGCCGGCCTGCACATGGGCGCGGCGCGCCTTGCGCGACTGGATGCGCCGCTCGTGGCGGCGGTGCACGCCACCTGCATGGGCGGCGGCTGCGCGCTGATTGCGAATTGCGATCTGGTGTTCAGCGCACGCTCCGCGCGTTTCGGCGCGGCCTACTCGCAGATTGGGTATAGCTGCGACGCCGGTGCTTCATTCGGATTGGCTTCGCGCATGGGCATCGCGCGCGCTAGACGTTTCCTGTTGCTGGCTGAAATGCTCGAAGCCGACCAGGCCGCCAGCGTCGGCCTGGTCGATTACGTCGTGGACGACGCGAACTTGATGGTCGAGGCCGAAAAGGCCGCGATCAAGCTGAGCCAGGGACCGACGCGCGCTTACGGCGAAGTTCGTCGCCTGTTCAGCCGCGCGCTCGGCCAGCCCTTCGAGTCGCAGCTCGAAGACGAAGCACAGGCTCTGACCCGAGCCGCGTCCACCAGCGATGCACGCGAGGGCATCATGGCGTTTGTCGAGAAGCGCAAAGCAAAATTCCAGGGAGGGTAGGGCGGTTAGCCGCAGGTTTTACCGCGGGGTGACCCGCCACCTACCGAGTTGCGATGAATTGAGGAGAGCAGAACATGTGGCTGCATTACGAAATCAAGAATCTGGCCGACATTCCCCGGCACTACGCCAAGACCACGCCGGAGCGCACGGCGCTGATCGACGGCCTCGGGCATCGCAGCTTCAAGCAGCTCGACGAGGTCAGCAGCCGCATCGCCAGCAGCCTGATCGCCTCGGGGGTGAAGCCCGGCGCGCACATCGGATTTTTCGGCAAGAACTCGGCGCGCTATTTCGAGTTGATGTTCGGCATCAACAAGGCCGGCGCAGCGATCGCACCGCTCAACTGGCGACTCGCCGCCGCGGAACTCGCGACCGTGATCGACGACGCGCAGTGTCCGATTGTCTTCGTGGACCGCGAGTTTGCGGACACCTTGGGCGCCGTCCAAAAGCTGTGCGCACAGTCGTTCCGCGTCATCGTGTTCGACTCCACTAGCGCCAGCCCCGGCGAGTTCGATGTCTGGCTCGCCAGCGGCGACGGGCGCGATCCGCATCTGCGCATTCATCCGTCCGACACCGCGTTTCTGATCTACACCTCCGGCACCACCGGCAAGCCCAAGGGTGTGCAGTTGACGCACGGCGGGCTCGACAATATGCGCCTGTGCGAGCACCTGGAACCCGCATACGAATGGCGCGAGGGCGACGTGATGCTCACCGTCATGCCGGTGTTCCATCTGGTCGGCACCGGCCTGTCGGTGCAGGCCCTATACAACGGCGCGGCGGTGTCGGTGCTGCCGGCGCTGGAGCCGGGCAACCTGCTCAAGTTCCTTGCGCGTGATCGGCCGACGATCTGCGCGCTGGTGCCCACCGCCATCCAGATGGTGCTCGATCACCCGGATTCGGCGAACGCCGATTTCTCTTCGCTGCGTCAGGTGATGTACGCGGGATCTGCCATCAGCTCCACGCTGCTTCGGCGCGCTATCCTGCAGATGAAGTGCCAGTTCATGCAGTTCTACGGCGCCACCGAGTCGTCCGGCGCCATCACCCTCCTGCGTCCCGAACAGCACGACGTGAACGACGAGGCGCGCCTGCGCTCCTGCGGCACGCCGCTACCGCTGATCGAGGTCAGAGTCACCGATCCCGAGGGCCGCGAAGTACCGCAGGGCGCCAACGGCGAATTCTGGGTGCGCATGCCCAATATGTTCGGCGGCTACTGGAATCAGCCGGAAGCGACCGCGGCAGTGATGAAGGACGGCTGGTATAAGACCGGCGATGCGGGCTTTCGCGACAAGGAAGGCCTCTTGTACATCGTCGATCGCGTGAAGGACATGATCATCACCGGCGGCGAGAACGTGTACTCCGCCGAAGTCGAGCAGGCGCTGGCCAAGCATCCCGGCGTGAAGCAATGTGCGGTGATCGGACTGCCGGATGCCAAGTGGGGCGAGCGCGTGACGGCGGTCATCATTCCTGCTGCCGGCGCCACGCCAACCGCAGAAGAAATCGTGGCCCACTGCCGCTCGCTGATTGCCGGGTACAAGGTGCCCAAGGAAGTGAAGTTCGTGGACGCGCTGCCGATGACGGCAACGGGCAAGGTGCTCAAGCGAATGGTTCGCGAACAGTTGGTCAAGAACGCGTAGTCGAAAGAAACTAGGGCGAGAGGAGACTCGAATGACCTTCACGACGTTGCAGAAAAAAATGATCGGCCAGGGCGCTGCGGTGCTGCTGGTTGGAATGATCGCCGGCATCGGGCTGCTCATGAGCCTGCTCGGCGGCATCGAGCTGATTCCGGGTCAGATCATAGAGTTCTCGATTCCCGGTAACACCGATGCCTGGGTGCGTACGCACATAGGCGGCATGCTCAACGGCATTCTGATCCTGATTGTCGCGATCCTGCTGTCGCCGCTCGGCTTCGCCGAGGCCGCGGCGCGACGCATGTTCCTGATGCTGGTCGGCGTGGGTTGGGCCAACACCCTGTTCTACTGGGCGGCGCTGTTCGCGCCGAATCGTGCGCTCAGCTTTGCCGACAACAAGTGGGGTGAATCCAACCTCGCCTCGATCATCGGCCTGGCGCCCGCATTGCTGGGTGCTGTGGTCTCGATCGTCGCGATCTTCATGCTGATGCGGCAGGCGTTCGCCTCGGCGCGGTAGCTTCGCCGCGTCAGATCCCGTCCAGCGCCGCCTCGGCTTCGTTCATCACGGCACCGCTCGGCTTGCCCAGGAGAGGGCCGCCGGCCGGCTCCAGGCTGATGACGAAACGCACCTCGGGTTGACCGCGCATCGACGCCGGGATGTCGAAGGAGCTGGTGCCGTCGCGCTCGCTGGGCAATACGCCAAGTGCGATCGGCTCCGCGCCGGGCGAGACGCCCCAGAGTTGCAAGCTGTGCCGACCCACTTGCAGGAAGTCGTCGGCAGCCAGCACGATGAATTTGCGGTGATCGGACGACACGCTCACCAGCCACTGCATGCTGGACGCAGGCATGCGCAATTGCGCGGCGTAAATGGGAAGCCCCTCGCCGGCAGGCGCGGTATGCGCCAGGACGGAATCGCTTGCTGGCAACGCGATATCCGGATTGCGCTGGCCGAGCACGAAGGCCAGCACCAGCGACGCGGCGGTGGCGAGGCCGGCTGCATAGGGCCAGGCCCAGCCTCTGCCGCGCCGGCGCCGCGCGGTTTTCACACGCAGCGTAGTGCCCTTGGGCAGGATCGGCGCTGCGGCGCGGCGCAAGAGTTCGGCGCGGGCCGCGGTGGGCGGCGTCACCGGACGGAGCACCTGCCCGAATTCGCTCAGGCGCTGATCCCAGAAATCGACCTGGGCGCGCGCCTCGGGGTGGGTGCTCATCAGGCGCTCGAAGCGGCGGCGGGCGCGTCCACGCAAGGTGCCCATTGCATATTCGGCGCCGAGTTGGCGCATGAGTTCTGCGTCGTTGTATTTCATGGTCTGTTCCTTCGTTGTCGCCTGATGCGGTTTGCAGCTTACGCCGCTCCTACTTCCAGACACTCCCTCAACTTGGCCAGGCCGCGCCGCAGCCAGGCCTTGACGGTTCCCAGTGGCGCGTTCATCGCTTGCGACAGTTCCGGATGGGAGTATCCCTCGTAGTACGCGAGCAGGACGCTTTTCCGTTGCACTTCAGACAAACCCCGCAGGCAGCGGCTCAGGCGTTGCAGACCCTCGCTCTCCACTGCGCGGTCCTCGGGGCTGGGCTGATGGTCGGGTAGGGAGAAGATAGTTTCCTCGTCCGTGGACTCGGTTCGGTTTCCACGCTCCCTGGCGGCGCGCAGCAGGTCCAGCGCCCGGTAGCGCGCGTTGCCGATGAGCCAGCCGATGGGGTCGCCCTTGTCGGGCGTGTAGGTTTCGGAGCGTTGCCAGACGCGGATGTAGCAATCCTGCAACGCTTCCTGAGCCCAGTCCGGCCGGCGGAGCATGCGCAGCAACAGCCCGTAAAGGATCGGGCTGGTGGCGTCGTACAACTCGCCCAGCGCCTGCCGGTCGCCGCGACCGATGGCCGCGATCAGCTCGACCAGCTTGGCGGGCTCTACCGCGTCTCCCCGCATGAGAATGGCCCGCCCTTTATTCAGCCCGGCGGTGTCGGTGCTGGCGCCAGGAATTCGGCAGGCGGAACGAACACGGTGTCGAGCAGCAGCGGGTCGTCGAAGTGCCTGCGCCCTACGTAGGCGGTGGCGTGATGCCCGTACTGGCGTAGCGCTCCGGGCATGCTGAGGCCGCTGGACCACAGCCAGATCGGGTCGGGGCGATCCGTGCCGGGCACGATGCCGTCAGGCCCGAACAGGCTGCGCGTGCCGCCTCCCGGAAGCTTGAGCAGGTACAGGTCTTCGTATCGTCGCAGCTCGTAGCTGCGGGTTTCGTTGGCCGTCGCCTGCTCCGGAGAAACGACGCGACGCAGCGCGTGCGTGCCTGCGGCGAGGCGCAGGGTCGGGCGCCCGGCCGGCACCTGTTCCTGCGGGAACAATTCGGGCTCGTGCCAGACACTCCCGTTGGGACGGCGCTCCAGCGGCTGCGCCGGGAACCAGCGGTGAGCGCGCCCCGAGGTATGCAGGCTCTCGAACAACAGCGGCTGTCCCTTCAGGTCCAGCGTCGTTCGCCACATGCTGCCATCGAGCGGCTGCGCGCCGGGCGCGCCCTTGAACCACACGAAGTAGACGATCTGCACCACCGGCTTGCCGGCGAAGCGCGAGAAGCTGATGGTGTAGTTCACCAGCGGCTGCTTGCTGTCCGCGCTCACGCCCTGCTCTGTCCACAGCGGCGTCGCCGGCAGGTCTTGTTCGCCGGCGGTCTCGATCCACAACTCCGGCGCATTGATTTCGGCCAGCGCCTGCCACTGCGATTCGGACAGGCCCGGGAAGCCCAGTTCGTCGGGAAACGACGCCTTAAGACCTACGGCAGCCAGTTCGGGGTCCTTGAGTGGTTTTACCTGCCACAGCATCAACGGACCTTCTGCCGTGAGTTCGGCCAGCGGCGTGGCGAACTCGCGCCGCACGGCCTCCTGCTCTGCGCCGACACGCGCGTTGAGGATCGGCACCGCGAGCGGATACAGACCCAGGGTGCGCGCGAAGCCAGAATATTCGTCCGGCGGCTGGACCGTGTCGCGAAGTTTTTTCAGTGCGGCTGGGCTGTCGAGCTCGATGCCGGCGAGGCCGCCGCTGCAAATCTGCATGCGCGAGCGCGAACCGCCCTTTTCCCGGATCGTCATGCCGAGGTTGGTGTACTCGAACTCGCGCGCCTCCTGGTCGAATTCGCGCATGCGCCTGATCCAGCCGGCAACCTGCTCGAAACTCTGCACTTCATGGGCGTACGACGCGAGCGTGCGATCCGTGCGCAGATAGGGATAACCCGGCACGCGATGGTAGGCCGCATCGCCGACCCCGGCCGCGGCGACCCGCGCGTCCAGTGCGACGAATTCCTCGCGACAGGTGGCGAGGTCCTTGTAAAAACCGACGAAGGGCGAGGGCTGCTGCGCGCAGGCGGTCAGACCGAATAACAACACCACCAAGGTGAAGAGAGCGAAACGCCGCATGGAAACTCCTCGTGATTATTTTGCGGGGGCGGAAGCGGGCGTTGCCGGCACTTCCTTGAACGACCACCGCATATGTACGTGCGCGGAGCCCGTCCAGAGGCCGAGCCAGGTTGCGTTCTGATTGAGCGGCAGCGCCAGCGGCAGCGTTGCGCTCGCCTCGCCGCCGGCCGGAGCATGGCGCAGCGTGTGGCCCATCCAGTCGATCACTGCCGTCAGCACCGGTTGCGGCTGCTGCTCGCGGCTAGTGTGATCGTTCTCGGTGTAAACGGTCATGCCTTCGGGGCGCGGCACGAAGACCGTCTCTTGCCACATCGGTTTGGCGGAATCCTGAGTGTCGATTACCGCTGCCATGTGAGCGCACAGCGTACGACCGTCCGAGGCGTTCACGGTGTCCGCATCGTGACGCTCGGAGAAGGGCACAATTTTTTCCGCGTCCTTGTTGTAGCGCGCGCCATCGATGGCGATCGTGAGCGTGACGCGGGATGACTCCGGGCAGCCCTTGTAAGGCAGGAAATAGAGATAACGGCCGGGCACCGTGTCCTCTTCCATCGCCTCGGGATATTCCATCGCCGCGAGTATCGCGGCGTAATAAAGCTCTTTGTCCTGACGGCAGGTCGGTTCGCCGTTGCAGCTCCTTAGGTCCAGCTGCATGTCCTGCATGAACGTCGTTTTTTCCTGCTCCGTCTTCGGCAGCTTGAATGTCTGTCCCGGCTTTTCCAGCATCTTCTTCGCCTGCCGCGCCAGATATATGGTCTTGGCCTCCATGCGCGCGGTGATGTCGGGGTCGAGCAGGTTGCGCACCTCCAGCTTTCCGTCCGAGCGCAGGCGCGTGGTCAACTCATAGCGCTGCTTGGTAGAGCCCTTCGACCACTGGTCTCCGGGATGTTCCGGATCGTTCTTCTTCCAGGTCTGAGTGGCTTCGACGGTGGCGACGAAGTGGAACTCGCGTTCCGAAGGTCGGGGCGGCAGCGCAGGTGCTGGAGGCGGTGCGGGCACGACGACCGCAGAACGTGGTCCGACCGGCGCAGGTGCGGACGCCTTCGGCGGGGTTTTCGGTGCGGCCTTCAGTGGTGGGGCGTCTGCCGCAGGCGGCTCGGGTGCGGCGTGCACCGGACAGGCCAGCAGTGTGCCCAGCAACAGCGCGCGCGTCAGCGTTCTGCATCTCATGCCTCGCCTCCTGGACACTGTCCGATGGGTACAACGATAGACAGTAGGAGCGCGGCGATTGCCGGACGTTCAGAACGCGACGGGGTACAGCAGCCACAGCCCCAGCGCCGCAGCCGACCCGTGGCCCACCGCCTGCAACAGAAGCGGCATGCCCTTGAACAAGCGCACGCGGAACAACAGCAGCCCACCGACAAAACCGGCGGCGAACACGCCCAGCGCCCACCAGGCCCGTTCCGGCGTCGCGTCGGATTGAAGGTTGACGTAGAACAGGAAGGCCAGCGCGGCGAGTCCGCCGAGCCCGTGCGCGGGTCCGAAGAAAGCCGGCAGCTTGACCTTGCCGGCAATCATCCCGGCCATCAACAGGCCAAAAGCCGCGATGGCGGCAAAGAACAGGAAAGCAATCTGGATCAGGCTCATGGTCATGCTCCTCGTAATTCGGCAGGTCGGGCCTGCGCGTTGGTTAGTGCCACACCCTCTAATCGTTCGCAAGCGGATGGCCGTGTAGGTCGGGCTTCAGCCCGACGCCCCGGCCCAGCAAGTCGAAACTGAAGTCCGATTCACGCAGACCGCTCTAAGGCATCTTCGCGATATGACTCTCGTCGGTGAACTTGTCGTAGAAAATCGATTCCAGATTCATGCCGACTTCGGTCATTGAGGCAATGCCCGCATCGATCATTCCCGGCGGGCCGCACATGTAGCCTTCGGCTTCCGTCCAGTTGATGCCGGGCATCGCGTCGGTGATGAACTGTGTGACCAGGCCACGCGCGCCCGTCCACGAACTGTTCGCCGGCTCGTGCGACAGCACCGGCAGGAACACGAATTTGTCCGCCCAGTTCTGCTCGATCTGCTTGATCTGGTCCAGACAATACAAGTCGGCCGGCGTGCGTGCGCCGAACAGGAAGGCACAGGGCCGTTTCACCCGATTCTTGCGCGCGTCTTCGAGCAGGCTCATCAGCGGTGCCAGGCCCGAGCCGCCGGCTATGCAGATCATCGGCTTGTCGCTCGCGTGCAGGTGGAAATTGCCGTGCGGACCTTCCACATCGATCATCTGATCCTTCAGTTCACCCTTGAACAGCGCCTCGGTGAACATTCCGTTCGGCACCTTGCGGATGAAGAAGCTGATCTCTTCGCGCCCCTCGCGCGAGGGCGCATCGGCGAACGAGTAATTCCGCGCCCGCTTGACGTTGGGGTACTTGAGGTTGGCGTACTGGCCGGCGACGAACTTGATCGGCCGATCCAGCTTGATCGTGATCTTGAGGATGTCGTGGGTCAGCGTCTCGGTGGCGACGAGCTTGCCGACGAAAGCTTCCGGCTTGGGCGCGTCGGTCTGGCTCTCCACCTCGACCTGCGTCAGCGGGTCTTTCACGATGGCCTGGCAGGCCAGGATGAATCCGGCGGCGATTTCCTGCTGCGACAGCGTGTAGCCGAAGTCGGTCAGCGCGCTGACTCTGCCGCTCTTGAGCTTGCACTTGCAGGAGCCGCAGGTGCCGACCGTGCAGTTGTGGGGGAAGGGCACGCCGTTCTTGAGAGCGGCTTCGAGCATGGTTTCGCCGCTCGGCACTTCAAAGCGGGCGCCGAAGGGAGCGACCTCCACGAACTTGGCCTCCTTCGGGCCAAACAGCGACTTCAGGAAACCCATCATCCCCTCCGCGTTTTTGCCCGTTCGAGAATGATCGAAAGGCTTGCAAAAAATAGTAAGGCTCCATACGATCCTTTGCAACCGATGGACGCGCCTTTTCTTCAATAAAGTTGAGGACGCGCCCCGAGAAAACATCGAGCAAAATCGCCGCGGTCCAACCGGATCGCGGGACAGCCGGAGGAGAAGCGGGTGAGCACCAATCGACGCGTGATCTTGGCCGAACGGCCCAAGTACTTTATTCCGACCGAAAACTGCTTCCGGATGGACACTGCGCCCATGCCGCAGCTTGCGGAGGATGGCGACGTGCTGCTGCAAACCACCTGGCTGGCGATGGAGTCCACTGGGTATTCGAAGGTTCAGCGCATCAGCGCCGTACAGCGGGACCCGATCAGGCTCAAGGACCCGATGATGGGCTCGGCCGTGGGCCGTGTCGTCGAGTCGCGGCATCCGCGCTTCAAGCCGGGCGATTTCGCCAGCGGCCTTTGGGGCTGGCAGGACTACGCGGTGGTCAAGGGCGAGCGCCTGCGCAACCTGGATTTCGGTCCACAACGACCGTCGCTTGCGCTCGGCGCCTACGGCTACTCCGGTTTTGCGGCCGACATCTCGCTGGAAATCCTGGCGCCGCCCAGTGCGGGCGAGACGGTGGTGGTCGGCACTGCGATGGGCAATTTCGGGCACCTCGCGGGGCAGATGGCCAAGCTCAAGGGCTGTCGCGTCGTCGGCATCGTCGGCTCGGCGGAGAAGTGCCAACTCGCCGTCGAGAAGCTCGGGCTGGACGCTTGCGTCAACCGCAACGCCAAGGATTTCGAAGCCCAGCTTGCGGCTGCCTGCCCGAAGGGCGTGGACGTCTACCTGGAAACCTACGGCGGTCGGCCGCTCGAAGCGGTGATGCCGCTGCTGAACCTCCAGTCGCGCATTGCCGCGGTGGGGCAGATGGCCTCGACGTTCCGCGGCGATGCCCCGTTCAAGGGGCGCTATCAAATCACCTCGAATTTCGTGGGCGATGTGATCGCCCGGCGTATCTCGGTACGCGGTCTGGTCACCACCGACCACGTCAAGGGTCGCGTCAAGATGTTCGACAACAAGATGAAAGCCTGGATCGACGAGGGCAAGATCACGCCGATGGAAGAGATCATCGTCGGCCTCGAGAAAGCTCCAGAAGCCTTCCTGGGCGTGTTCGACGGCAAGAATCGCGGCACCCGCGTGGTCAAGGTCGCGGACTGACGCGCCGTCCCCCAATCATTATTCCTGGAGAGAGCATGAACGCAGCACAGTCCATCAGCGCCACCGCCGCCATCGTCCGCCAGTCGGGCCAGCCTTTCACCCTCGAGACCATCGACGTGGCCGCACCGCGTGAATACGAGGTGCGGGTGCGCATGGTCGCGGTCGGCATGTGTCATACCGATCTGGTGGTGCGTGACGGTTTCCCCGTTCCGCTACCGGTCGTGCTGGGTCATGAAGGCGCAGGCGTGATCGAATCGGTGGGCTCCGGCGTGACGAGCCTGAAGGTTGGCGACCATGTTGTCCTCAGCTTCAACTCCTGCTCGGCCTGCCCGAGCTGCGACGCCACCAAGCCGGCCTATTGCTACAACTTCCTAGCGAACAATTTCTCCGGCGTGCGACCGGGCGACGGCAGCACGCCGCTGAGCCAGAACGGCGTGACGATTCACGGAAATTTCTTCGGTCAGTCCTCGTTCGGCACTTACGCCGTGGCGCACGAGCGCAATGCAGTGAAGGTGGACAAGGACCTGCCGCTGGAACTGCTCGGCCCCCTGGGCTGCGGCATCCAGACCGGCGCCGGCGCGGTCATCCTGTCGCTGGGCCTGAAAAAGGGCGAGTCGCTCGCGATCTTTGGCGGCGGCGCCGTGGGCTTGAGCGGCCTGCTTGGCGCGCGTGCGGTCGATGCCGGCATGGTGATCGTGGTGGAACCGAATGCGGGTCGTCGCGAACTGGCGCTGGAACTCGGAGCAACGCACGTCATCAATCCGAAGGAAACGACGGACGTGCTGGCCAAGATTAAGGAGCTGAGCGGCGGCGGTGTCACGCACGCCTTCGACACCACCGGCATTCCGGCCGTCATCGGCGTCGCGGTCGAAACGATGTTGCCCAATGGCATGCTCGGCCTGGTCGCGGTGCCGCCGCCGGATGCGATGCTGCCGGCCAACATGATGAGCATGCTGATCCGCGGTGTCGGCGCCAAGTACATCACCGAAGGCGACGCCGACCCGCAGACCTTCATTCCGCAGATGCTCGGCTACTACAAGGCCGGTAAGTTCCCGTTCGACAAGCTCATCAAGAAGTTCCCGTTCGCGCAGATCAACGAGGCGGCGCATGCCTCGGAGTCGGGCGGGGCGATCAAGCCGGTGCTCGTGTTCTAAGGTTCGGTTAAGTCGGTAGGCTGGGTTGAAGCGAAACGAAACCCAGCGCATTTCGGCGTAACTGCTGGGTTGGTGAAGCTAGCCCAGCCTACTGGAGAAGGCTCATGCAGCAAGCAGAAAACATCACCTCACAGAAGATCGGTCTGTGGTGCACCTTCATCTTCGCGGCGCTGACTGTGATCGGCTGGCTCGGCATCGCGCATTTCTACGCGCCGCTGCCGGCCGACGCGGGTCTGGAAGCGACCAAGGCCTGGTTCACCGAGGAGCACCGCTGGGGCACCATCATCGGCTGCTCGATCTTCTACGTGGCCTGCGGATTTCTCGCCCCGGGCTCAATCCAGTTCGCGATCATGCTGAGCAAGATCGAGGGTCGCTTTCCGCTGTGGTCGATCACCACGGGGGTCTGCGGCATCTTCATTTCCCTGATCATCTTCTTCAACGCCTGTGCCTGGATCGTGTGCGCGTACCGGCCCGAGACCAGCGCCGACGTGATCCAGTCCTGGTACGACTGGTCCTGGTTCGCCTTCCTGCTCGGCTGGATTTATCTTTCCATCGAAATGATCGCGACCGCCGTGGTCGAACTGATGGACAAGCGCGAGCAGCCGATGATCCCGCGCTGGTTCACCTGGCTCACGTTTGCCGGCGCAGCCTCGCTGCTCACGGCCGCCGGACCGGCCTTCTTCAAGAGCGGACCGTTCGCCTACCACGGCTTTCTCGGCTTCTATCTGCCGATGGCGGTTTGGGGCACCTACCTGATCGGCACGACCTGGTTCATGCTCAAGGAACTCGACCGCGCGCCGCAGGATGTGCGCGTCGCGGCGGGCGCTCAGGCGCTGCCCAGCGCAGTGCGGATGTGAGTCGGCAGTAGCGCGTGGGTTATTGATCCGGCCACAATCTAATGAATTCGATGAGCGGGACCCGCTTGGTGTGGCCGGATCAATAACCAGACATTGCTCTGTGTTGTTGAGGCGGCCGACGCGGATCTCGTAAGTAGATGCCCGCTCAACCCGACTATGCGGTTTCAAGCTCATAGTGGCCGCCTGAATAACGCGGAAGCGCGCGGTCTGCGACGATTGGAAATTCACGCGACTCCGGAGACAGACATGGCGCGTTCCAAAGTCGATGTTCGCGATCTGGTCACTGAAGACGGTGCGGTTCAGGACCGTCGCATCTTCTGGGATCAGGACATCTATGCGCTGGAGCAGGAGCGCATCTTTGCGCGCTGCTGGCTGTTCCTCGCGCACGAGAGCGCCATCCCCAAGCCGGGCGATTTCGTCACGACGTTCATGGGCCAGGACCGCGTGATCGTCGCGCGTGGCAAGGACGGCAAGATCAACGCCTTCACGAATTCCTGCCGTCATCGCGGCAACCTGCTGTGCGCGGCCGACTCTGGCAACGCCAGGAGCTTCGTCTGCAACTACCACGGCTGGACCTACGGCCTCGACGGCAGTCTGGTGAATGTGCCGCTGGAATCGGAGGCTTATTACAACCAGATCGACAAGTCGCAGTGGGGCGCGCGCAAGGTCGCGCAAGTTGCAAACTACCGCGGCTTCATCTTCGGCACCTTCGATCCGAAGGCGCCCTCGTTCGAGGACTACCTCGGCGACATGGCCTGGCATCTCGACAGCTTCATGGACGTGCCCGGTGGCGCGGAACTGCTCGGCCCGCCGATCAAGGTGCGGGTGAAAGCGAACTGGAAATACTTCGCCGAGAACTTTGCCGGCGACTGGTATCACGTGGGCTGGACGCACGGCGGCGGCGCAACGGCCATCGGAAATCCCTTCGACGCCGTGGTCGGCAATTCCATCGTGCTGCCGGGCTACCAGTTCGCGACCGAATTTGGGCACGGCTATGCCGCCGCGCTGGGTCCGCCCGGGACGATTCCCTCGATGCACCAGCGCGACACCAAGCGCCTGTACGACGAATACATGCTTTCGCGCCAGGCCGCCGTCACTGCGCGTCTGGGCGCGCGACGCAGCCAGCTGCACGATGCGATCTGGGACGCCAACATCTTCCCGTCCTGCTCCTTCCTGCGCGGCATCGACACCTGGAAGGTGTGGCAGCCGCGCGGCCCGCGCGAGCTCGACATCTGGTCCTGGGTCATCGTCGAGAAGGACATGTCGGACGAGTTGAAGCAGATGATCCGTCACAGCTCGGAGCTGACCTTCGGCGCCGCCGGAATCTTCGAGGGCGACGACGGCGAGAACATGGAAGGCTGCACCTGGGGCAGCGAGGGCTTCATCACGCGGCAGGAAAGCCTGTACATGGGCATGGGCACGGGCAAGGAGCGGCAGCACGCCGAATACCCCGGCACCGTGAGCGCGGACCACGCCTGCGCCGAGATTCCGCAGCGCAACCTGCTGCGCTTCTGGCGCGAGATGATGATCTCGGAATCCTGGGACGAGGTTCTGCAATCCCAGCGCCGTGAAGCCGCGCTGCGCAAGGAGCACGCGTTCCGGCAGGAAGCGGCCTGAAGGGAGCGTCCGATGAATCGATCCGACACGCACGCTCCCGAGTCGCGCGACGCCGCGCTCCTCGCCGAAATGAAACTCCACCACGAGATGTCACAGTGGCTGTATCGCGAGGCGCGGGCGCTGGATGAGGAGCGCTTCCGCGACTGGCTCGCGATGCTCGCACCCGACATCCATTACTGGCTGCCGCTGCGCGAGAACCGGTTTCGCAAGGACCGTCGTCCCGAGCCGGAACCTTCGAGTAGCGCCTCGGTGTTCAACGACGATCTGTTCGACCTGGAGTTGCGTATCAAGCGCTTCGAGACCGGTCTGGTGTGGAGTGAAGACCCGGCGCCACGCACCCATCGCGTGGTGAGCAATGTTGAGGTCATTCCGGGCAGCGACGCGGACACGCTCGAAGTGTTCTCCGGCATTTCAATCTGCCGGAGCCGCCGGCAGGACGAGGAGGTCACCTTCAACGCGCGGCGGCGCGATCGCTTTCGGCGCATCCACGGCACGTGGAAACTTGTCCGGCGTCATATCCTGGCGACGCATCACGTGTTTCTCGATGAGAACGTCTCGGTGTTCTTCTGAACTTGCTGTGACCGTTTGACAGCGACCACCCGCACCGAGCGGTCATACAAAAACGCCGCCGATCTCTCCCGAGATCGGCGGCGTTGTTTTAAGCGAGCGAATCAGACCCCGACCGTCGCAGCCTTGCCGAAGTCCAGGCCCGGCTCGTTCTGCCAATCCGCCCAGCCGGCCTTGCGATTCTGTTCGGCGGCAATCGCACGCTCTTCAACCGTTGCGAACTCCGCGTCCCAGCGCTTCAGCGCAGGCTTGATGATGGCCTCGTGCCACAGCGGCGGGATGATCGCCGAGAGGAAGCACACGAACACGCTCGGCATCTGGATGGCCTCCTTGTGCGGCACCAGCTTGTAATAGACCTGGTACGAGTTGAGGTGATGGTCGGCGTGGTTGGTGATCTCGAACGCCATCGTGCGCGAGAACCAGCCGAGGTGATTCCACAGATGACGGCGGCCGATGGGCGCGCCGGGCAGACGGATCACGCCGTAGTGCTGGAAGTAGTTGAAGGACTCGACCCACACGCGTGAGATCAACTGCGCGCAGAGGCCGAAAGCCACCGCCTGCCATCCGCCCACCAGAAACAGCGCGACGTGGAACAGGACCAGGGCCAGCAGCGCACGATAAACGCGGTGCCGTATGTTCCAGGGCGACAGGCCCTTTTTCTTGAGCGCATTGCCTTCCATCTTCATCGCGTACTTCGTGCTCTCGATCACTGCACCGGCGGTGAAGGTGTAGAGGCTCTTGCCGCGCGGCGCGGTGTCGCCGTCGTCCGGGGTGGCGACATCGATGTGATGACCGACCACGTGCCCGATATCACGGGTGCAATCGAGAATGCACAGATGCGAGTAGCGGCCGACGGTGCGCGCGATGGCGCCGCGCATGTGGTACAGCTCATGTGCGGCTGGAATGAGCGGAATCACGCCCATCCAGGACACGCTCAGGATTCCGCCGATGGTCTGCCAAACGGTTAGCGGCGTCTCGTTCAGTCTCCAGGCGAAGGCGAAATACAGCATCACCGGACCTATGGCGCATAGCCAGATGGGGATGTTCGCGAGCGTGCGGTTGTTCATCTTGCGCACGCTGTAGTCGCGCGGCGTGATCGTGTCCAGCACCGCAAGGATGGGGAAGCTGGCGATGCCGATCCACACCCAGTCGCCGCCCATGAAGAAGCCGGCGAAAGCGGCGCTCAAGACCAGAACCGGGGTCCAGTATTTCAAGTAGTCCATGTGTATCTCCTCGTAGTCATCGCGATTTGAGGCTTGGATTCAGGCTTCCGTTGCGATGTGAGCCGGAGACCTGCGTGTCGCGAAAGGGGGTGTCGATTCAGGATCGGTAGTCGCTGGTCAGAGGTTCGAAGTACAGCGATTCCAGAAAACTGGGGAATGCGTCCTCGGGCACGTCCAGCGTATAGCGCCAGAACTCGGCGGTGAGGCGCCGTTCCAGCGCGCGATCTGCCGCTGATCGCGATCCGGTGCGGCGGCTCCTGCCGGTAGTCCCTACCGATCTGGAGATCGGGGCAAGGCGGTTCGACGTGTGTCCGACTCTCTGCATGTTTGTGGCTCCTCCACGTTGAAGTCCCGGCACCTGCGCCGAAAACCGGGCAGGGCGATGATCTCCAGAGCGTGTTCGTAATTTACGTGTAAATAAACAACGTGTAAATATATTACGCATAATTGAAATACGTGTCAAGTGCTACAATGCTTTCGACGCAGGCAGGGCAGAATCGATGGAATTCGGGAGCAGGCCATGAAGATGCAAGAGCTGGAAAAGCGCACCGGCGTACGCCGGGAGATGATCCATTTCTATTTCCGCAACGGGCTGTTGCCGGACCCTGCGCGGCCAAAGCCCAATGTCGCGGAGTACGGCGACGAGCACGTGCGCAGCATCCTCTCCGTGCGGCGGCTCCAGTCGGAGCAGCGTCTATCGATCGACGAAATCAAGAAGGCGCTCAACGGACACGCCGCCGCCGTGCCCGGCGACGCCATGACCTTCCGCCATCTGGACGAGCTGGTGGCGGCTCGGCTCGGCGCCGATCAGACCCTGATGCCCTTGTCGTCGCTGGCAGACCGCAACCCGAAAGCTGAGACCGATGCCAAGGCCCTGCACAAGGTCGGCGCCATCGAACTGGTGACCCGCAAGGGGCAGCGTTATCTCAGCAGGCTGGACGCGCAGATCGTCGCCACCTGGGGCGATATGCGCGCTGCCGGGTTCACGGAGGAGCTCGGCTTCGATGCGAACCTTGTCTCGATCTACGTGGGTCGTGCGAAGGACCTGGCGAAAGCCGAGATCGCGGCCTACCTGGAGCGCGTCCCGCACTTCCCCAAGGAAAAGAAGGCGGATTGGGCACAGCCCGGTCTGACCCTGATGGGCACCATCTTTTCCTTGCTGCGCATGAAGGCGGACATCAACGAGTTCCGCGACGTCGACGCTTAGGTCGCATCGTGCCTCAGTTGTTCGGCGCGCCGCTCTCAACCCAGCGCACGAACAGTTCGAGCTGCGCCGGTTCGAGCGGTCGCGGCGGGTCCGTCATCGGCATGCGGTTGCCGCTGCCGCCCACGCTGAGCTGCGTGTCCTTGAGCTTGTGAATCAGGTAACTCTTGGCGGCATCACCCGGCGTTACGCGCGCCATCGGTGCTTCGGTGCTCGGCGCCATCAACGATGCGTAAGCGTCGCGACGGCCCAGGTTGAGCCCGCCGTTCTCGGCGCCGGTGACGTGGCAGAACACGCACTGCGCGTTGAGCAGCGGCTGCAAGTCGGTCTTGAAGCTCACCGGCGGTGTCGCGTTATCGGCCGCGGCGAGCGGAGGCGCGAGCAGTAGAGCCGCGACCATCACTTGTTTCAGCTTCATATCGGCTTGACGAGTTCGCTGCTGGCCGCGACACCGGCGAGATAGCCGAAGGTCATCGCGGGACCGATGGTCCCGCCGCCGGCCCAGTACGCGGCGCCCGCGGGGTGCGCGACGCAATTGCCCGCCGCGTACAAACCCGGAATCGGTTTTGCCGAAGCGTCGAGTACTTGGCCCTGCGGATTCACCACCGCGCCGCCCTTGGTGTCGAGCGTGCCCGCGCCGAGAATCACGGCGTAGAACGGTCCCTGGTCGGCGATGGGGTGCATCGTAATGTTGGGGTAGGGGTTGGGCGCCTTGGCCGCGTTCATGAACTGGAACGCGATTTCGATGGTGGCCTGCCCGCGGGAAAAATCCTCGTCCGAACCTTTGGTCGCGAGCTGGTTGAATCGCTTGATCGTGGCGCGCAAGTTTCCCCGGAACGACTTGGCCAACTCGAATCCACCCGTGTGCTTGGCAATGCCCGCGAGCCGCTTCTCGATGTTGGTCGCCAGTTCATCCAGCGTCTTGCCCTCGATCACCTGGTCGAGCTTGGCGTTGGCCGCAGGGATCGGGTCATAGCCCGCGTAGTGCTTCGCGGTGCGCGCGTCCCAGATCATGAAGCCCATCAGGTTCGGGTACTCGCCGCGCACCGGGTCCCACACGAAGTGGGCCTGCGTGCGCTCGTTGTACTGGATCTTCTCGTTGACGAACCGCCGTCCATAGCGATTCACCTGGATCATGCTGTCGCCTGGCGTGGACCACACGTCCACCGGCACGCTGCGCGTCTTGAGCGCGACCTCCACCGGAATCTGCCCCCACCAGGCGTTGCTCATGTTGCCGAGCACCGCGCCCACACGCTGTGCGATGGGAATGAAATCGCCGGTGCTGCCCGGCGCCGCGCAGCCGCCCCAGATATGACCCTTGAGATGTGCGCGCGCCATCTCCGGATTGTGCGTGAAGCCGCCGGTGCAGAACACCACCGCCTTGCGCGCGCGGAAATTCACAGGCTCTGCGTCGCCGCGATCCACGCTCAGGCCGCAGACATCGCCCTCGCTGTTACGGATCACATCGAGCACCCTGTGATCGAGCAGCACCTGGATCGGCAGCTTGTCGAAGCCCTTCTGCAACTGCCACAGCAGCGACTCGCCCGAGCCGCCATTCTGTGGCCAGATGACGCGCTCGGGATGCCCGCTCACATCCGGCACCAGCGAGCGGCCGAGACGCACCTTGTTCTCGGCGATGTCCGAGTAGTAATCGGGATAGGCCTTGCCCTCCCAGGTGTACCAGGGGATGAACTTCAGGCCGGTGCTTGCCAGGAGCGTCTCAACCACCTTGCTGCCGTTGTCGTAGAACGCGGCTATCAGATCGAACTCGGCTTGCGTGATGCCGAGCAGCGGATCGTCCGCGACATAACGCTGCGGGTGCGCGAGCCGAACCATGTAGCGCAGCGCATCGATGCGCTCGTCCTTCACGCCCCGGCTCTTGAGATAGGGATTGTTGGGAATCCAGAACACGCCGCCGGACTTGGCGGTGGTGCCGCCCTTGAACGGTAGCTTCTCCAGCAGGATGACCGACGAGCCTTTAGCGGCCGCAGCTAACGCTGCAGCGGTGCCGGCGACGCCGGTGCCGACAATTAGCAAGTCGGCTTCGGCGACCCACTTCGTGTCGCTGCTGCTCTGAGCAGCAACGATGGCAGGAAAGGAACCTGCGGCGGCGAGGGAGCCGGCGGCAAGACCTTTGAGTACGTTGCGTCGCGAAGTGCGCTGACTGTATCCGGCGTGCTTCATGGGTTCTCCTGGAATAGTTATTTTTGACCGTTTGCCTATCGCAGCACGGCCATCGCGTGGGCAACGCATGAAGCGGTGTTGCCCACTCTACATCGCTGTAGGTCGGGCTTCAGCCCGACATCCGGCCGGGCAAGTCGGACCAAAGTCCGATCTACGCAGACCTTCCTTACCGTAGCGCCTCCGCCACCGTATCCGCCTTCACCCACTTGTCCAGCACGTGCAGGTTGTGCCGAATCAGCATCTCTGCGTCCTGCAGGTTCATGAAATCCTTCGCGCCAGATTCCATGCCCTGCTGGATGCGCTCGCAGTTCGTCACGTCCTCCAGCACCACCTCGGCCCAGCGGCACGCGTAGTGTTCGAGCTGCAGGCGGTGGCGGATCGACGAGGTCTTCGGGATGAAGACCTTAAGCGTCCACTGCGTGCGGTTGTAGGCCACCGGCCAGAACTCGTGGGTCCAGAAGCCGCCCGTCGAGTAGTCGATGTTGAAGTTGGGGAAGATCCAGGTGACGTCCGCCGACCAGTTGGGATTCTTGGTCGGGTTGATTGCGGGATGATCCGTGAGCGCCTTGGCGTTCTCGGAAGCATCGCCGCCCAGCACGCCGCCGGTGTCCTGGATATAGACGAGGCTCTCGACCTTTGAGGTCGGCGCCGGCACGTAGTTCGGGTTGCCGTAAGCGGAGAAGTGGCGATGGATGCCGTGCGCGCGCGCGCTCAGTGGGCGCGCGTAGCGGTTGTCCTCGGGATGCGCGAAGCCAGGCGCGAGTGTCGCCGGGTGCAAGGAAGGCACGTGATAGGGCTCGGCGAAGGCGTCCGCGATCAGCTTCCAGTTGGCTTTGAAATCGGCCTGGATGACGATGGTCTCGTCGAGGTTGAAGTATGGGATGCCGGCGTACGTGGTGCCGAACGGTCCGAGAAATTCTGCGAGCGAGACTTCGGGTTTCTTCTGGAAGTTGACGAAGATGAAGCCTTCCCAGACATCGCAGGCAACGGGCGTCAGCCCCAGGCTCTTCTTGTCCACGTCGAAGAAATGCTTCTGGTCTGGAATGCCGAGCAGTTGGCCGTCGTTATTTCCGTAAGCCCAGTTGTGGTAGCGGCACACGTGGCGTTCTGCGCGCCCGCAGGGCGAGTTCACGACGAGGTTTCCGCGGTGGCTGCACACGTTGTGGAAGGCCTGGACCTTGCCGTTCTTGCCGCGCGTGATGAGCACGGAAGCCTTGCAGATCAGGATTTCCTTGACGAAGTAGCTATCGCTTTCTGGGAGCTGTTCGACGCGGCCTGCGAACAGCCAGGCGCGCTTGAACACGCGCTCGCGTTCGCGTTCGAAGAATTCCGGCGAGCGGTACGGCTCCACCGAAACCGGTCCGGTCGAAAGGCCCGCGTCGAGCGTGAAGCATTCCTCGGCGATCTGGTGGCGCGGGGCCACCGGCGTGTCCATCACTGCGCTCATCGTTCTGTTCTCCTCAGATCCGGCCGCCGTGCGGCCACGGTCCCTGCGAAATGCGCACCGCGCTCGGCCATGTCGAGTCGAACGCGCGCGGCGCGCCGTGCATCTCCACCGCGATGGCGGCGTGGTTCATCGCCAGCAGCAGCTTGAACAGCCGCTCCGCGTCGGGCGGCATCTTGTTCAGCTCGAAGGCTTCGAGGTAGGCGATACCGTCCTCGGCGCGCGGAACGATGGCGTCGTAGAACACCTGGATGTCCTCCATCTTCGCGGTCGAACGCGCCTCGCGGCGCAGGTCGTTGGTCTCGTGAACCCAGTACGGCACGAAGCGTTCGAGCGTCTCGAATCCTGCGGGCAGGGCGGTGGCTTGCGTCATGTCGTTTTTCTCCTCAGGCCGTGCTGCGCTCATCGGCGCCGTTGGCATTGGCAGTCGCGGCGTGTGCGCCATTGGTCTTGCGCGCCTTGAGTGGTTTTTCGCCGGCGGAAATGCCGGCGAGCGCGAAGTGCTCCGGGTGCATCTCGTCGATGATGATACGAACCGAGTCCGGCGATACATCCAGCGATCCCACGACGGCATCGGTGACCGCAGCGATCATGGCGCGCTTCTGCGCGACGCTGCGGCCTTCCAGCAGGTGAACCTGGATGATGGGCATGCGGAACTCCTCTCGTGCTGCTTCTTCTGCCTACGAAGCTAAGGACGCGGCGCGGTCGCGTCCAATACCTTTGCACGCGGCAGGTGATACAGAATCGGCATCACCCACGGCCAAAAGTGCGGGAGAAGCTTATGCCTATCGGATTCATGGAGCTGCGCCGCCTCAGCTATTTCGTCGCGGTGGTGGAGCAGCGCAGCTTCCGCGCCGCCTCGCTCAAGCTGCATCTGTCGCAGCCCCCGCTGACTCGGCAGATTCAGTTGCTGGAGGAATCGCTGGGAGTGCAGTTGCTGCTGCGCGGCCCGGGCGGCGCCGAACCCACGGCGGCGGGTCAGATGTTCTACGAGGAGGCGCGCAACCTGCTCATGCTCGCCGAGCAGGCGGTCGAACGCGTGCGCTTGGCTGGGCAGGGGCAGATCGGCCGGCTCGACGTGGGCGTCTTCGGCTCCGCGATTCTCGGCGCCATTCCGCAGATCGTGCGCGAATTCCGCGAGCGCTTTCCGAAAGTCGAAGTCGTGCTGCACAGCCTCGATCGTGCGGCCCAACTCAAAGCCCTGCGCGAACGGCGCATCCACGTCGGCTTCAACCGCTTCTTCGGCGAGGAGCCCGACCTGAGCTGGGAAGTGATCCAGACCGAGCAGATGCACGTGGTGCTGCCATCAACGCATCCGCTGGCGAGCCGCGCAAGTCTGGGCTTGGCTGACATCGGACATCAGCCACTCATTCTCTATCCGCGTACACCAAGGCCCGGCTTCATCGACCAGTTGATGCGCCTGTTCCACGCACGCGGTATCACCCCGAGCCAGATGCAGGAAGTAGACGACGTGCTGACCGCAACCGCCCTCGTTGCCAGCGGACTGGGCCTGAGCCTGGTGACGGACTCGGGCCGGAACCTCAGCATCCCGGGCATCACGCACGTGCCGCTGCGCCCGGCAGACAGAGCCACGGTGGAGCTGTGCATCATCCATCGCAAGAACGACGAGTCTCCGATGCTCGTCGGGTTTCTCGACGTGGCGCGTTCGCTGCGCAGCCGGCTCAAAAAACCCTCAACGCAAAGACGCAAGCCGTAGCAAGCCGTAGGTTGGGATGAGCGATAGCGAACCCCAACACCGCGCCGCCAATTGGCCGGAGGCCGTTGGGGTTCGTAAGCTCACCCCAACCTACGAACGGGTCGCAAACCTTTGGCGCAACTCCGTCTTCACAATCTTGCCGTTGGAGTTTCGCGGCATCACGTCAAGAAGGTGCAACTCGCGCGGCAGCTTGTAGCGCGCAAGCCGCGGCTCCACGAACGCGAGCAGTTGCTCGAAGCTCAGCGTCGAGCCGGGTTTTAGCGCGGCAATCACCAGCACGCGCTCGCCCCAGCGCTCGTCCGGGGCACCGATCACCGCGACCTCGGCGATGGCCGGATGCCCGTACAGCAGGCTCTCGATCTCGGCGGGATAGATGTTCTCGCCGCCGCTGATGATCATGTCCTTGATGCGATCGCAGATGGTGTAGAAGCCGTCCTCGTCGAAGTACGCGCCGTCGCCGCTGTGGAACCAGCCTTCGGCGTCGAGGCTCTTGGCGGTGTCTTCCGGACGGTTCCAGTAGCCCTGCGTGATGTTGCCGCCGCGCATGCAGATCTCGCCGCGCACGCCGGGCTCGGTGATGACCTTGCCCTCGCTATCGGTCAGTCGCGCCTCGGTGAGCAGGCCGGGGCGGCCGCAGGAACCGAGCTTGGTGATGGCGCGCTCGGTTTCGAGGAAGGTCACACCCGAAGTGGCCTCAGTCATGCCATAGCACTGGCTTACCGGAATGCCGCGCGCGTTGTAGAGATGCAGCAACGGTTCGGGCACCGGCGCACCGCCGGCCACGATCAGGCGCATGGCGGAGAGATCGACGTTCGCGAAGCGCGCGTGCTGACTGGCGAACAGCATCATCGCAGGCACGGCGAACGTGACCTTCACGTGGTAGCGTTCCAGATCGAGCAGGTATTCGAGTGCATCGAAGCTGCGCTGCAGGATCAGGTGCCCGCCGACCATGAAAGTCGGCAGCAACACCACGCACAAGCCGCCCACATGAAACAGCGGCGCGCAGTTGAGCGTGACGTCGCCGGACGTGAAGTCGCAGGCCAGAATCCAGTTGAGATTATTGGTCCAGATATTCCCGTTGCTGAGCATCACTCCCTTGGGCTTGCCGGTGGTGCCGGAGGTGTAGATCAGCATCACCACGTCGTCGGTGCGACCCGGTGCGGACGGAGGAATCGGAAGCTCAGCCGACATCAGGGAGTCGATGGCTTCCCAGCCTGGCATCGGCACGCCTTGCGCGAGATATCGCGTGCAAGGTAGATCGGCGCGCGATGCGTCGATCAGCGGCTCGTGATGCTCGTCCGCGATGATGGTGTGCGCGCCGGCGTCACAGATGATGGCCGCCAGTTCGGGACGCGAGAGCCGGAAGTTCAGCGGCACGAAGATCGCGCCGATTCGCGTTGAGGCGAACAGCGCCACCAGAATCATCGAGTGGTTGAAGCCGAGATAGGCAACGCGATCTCCGGCCCGCACACCACCCTGCGCAAGCACGGCGGCCATGCGCTCGATGCGGTGCTGCATCTCGCCGTAGCTCCAGGTCTCGTTCTCGAACGTCAGCGCAGCGCGCTCCGGCGCGCGCGCCGCGCGGCGGCGGAACCATTCGGAGAGGCCGGCAGGGTCGATCATCGCGGTCATGCTGCGGCCTCCGGGTCGCCGTGTGTCAGGTATTCCCACATCCGCTCGTACACGCGGCCTGCGGTGACCTGTCGCGCAACGGTTTCGTCTGCGGTGAGCAAGGTGTGATCGCCGTCCTGACCCATCTGCTTCAGCCCGACTTCCACTCGCGCTGCTTCTTCCAGAAACCAGGATAGGGCCACCGCTTCGATCAGATCGGCGCCGACTACGACCGCTCCATTGGCGCGCATGACGATGGCCTTGCCCGAATCCAGCGTCTCCGCAAGCCGTGCGGCCGCTGCATCGTCGCGCAGCAATCGCGGGTCGTCCCACAACGCGGGGCCCGGCGCGAAGTAGGCACCGAAGCCGTGGCGCGGTCGCGGCGTACGTCGTAACAGCGCGAGCAGTCCGATCTGCGGCGGCATGATGCGGCAGATAGCGCCGACTTCCGCGCGACGTGCGTAGATCGCCTGGTGGATGCGCACTTCGCCAAGCACGCCTTCGGGCAGCGCACCGGTGATCGGCACGACCGTGCCCGATTCGCCGGGCAGAATCGTGCCCATCGGCTTTGGTGCGCAGACCAGGAAATGCGTCGCGTCGATGCGCGCGCTGCAGTGGCCGTAGGCGTGCACGAGATTGCCGCGCGCCAGCGCCCGTGCCGCGAGTCGTAGTTCGCGTTGCTGCCGATGTTCTGGTGTTTCCATGTTCATTTCGGTTGTGTCGCCGCGCTGGCGGGGTCGATAAGAATCTTGGCGTGTTTCTCGGGATCGGCGAGCGCAGCAAAGGCGTTCTCCACGCCGCCCAATCCGACCGTGCCGGTGACCAGCGGCGCCGGATCGACCTTGCCCTCGGCGATCATGTGCAGCGTGTCGCGATACTCCAGCGGCGTGTAGCCAAGGACAAAGCGCAGATCGATCTCCTTGTTGATCGCGAGCGCCGGCTCGATCTGATCCGCCTGCATGCACACGCCGACCACCACCACGCGCGAGAACAGCGGCGCGCCGTCGATCACCGACTGCAGCATGCCGGGCACGCCGACGCATTCGAAAATCACCGGCCGCTTGGGCATGGCGCCCAGCGCCTCGGCCAGACGCCAGGTGTGCCACCACGCGACCGGCAGCTTGCCCAGCTTCTCGCGCGTGCCGAGGCCCAGTTCGAGCGCCGCGGGAACATCGGCGACGAAGTGGAACTGTTCGGGTTTGGCGAAGGGCGAGGTCTCGCGCGGATCGACCACCAGGTTTGCGCCGCAGCGGCGGGCCAGTGCGCGACGGCCGGCAGAAAAGTCGCTCGCCACGATGCGCTCCACGCCGCGTCCGCGCAGCATGCAGATGATCGCAAGACCGACCGGGCCACAGCCGAGCACGATGGCGACATCGGATTTCTTCACTTCGCCGCGGCGCACGGCATGCCAGCCCACGGCCATCGGTTCGGTCAGCGCGGCACGTTCGACATCGAGGCCGTTCGGCACCGGCATCATCAGCGACTCCTCCACGATCAACCGCTCGGCGTAAGCCCCCGGTGCTTCCTCGGACAGACCTAGCAAGCCGACCTCTTTCCCAACACGCAGCAGCGGCATCGCGCAGACGACCGAGCCGGCACCGAGCTTGCGACTGCACTTCGGACCGTACTCGATGACTTCCGCGCAGAACTCGTGACCGAAGACGATCTCCTGGTCCGATCGCATCGCGCGCTTGAAGCCGCTGCGGCGCAGGAGTTCGCCCATGTGATCGCAGTGCTGGCGCACATGCAGGTCCGACCCGCAGATGCCACAGCGCAGGACCTTGACCAGCACCTGACCCTTGCCGGGTTGGGGTTCCGGCCGGTCGGCGAGGCGCAGCTCCCGGTTCCGGCAGACGACGGCTTTCATGGCAGTGATCCTCGACGTGGCTTCATGCGGCAGAGCGAAACGGTGTGCTTGAGATTCACACTATTTTATCGGTCCCTTCGCGTCGCTCAGCGTCCGATGAAACGTGGTTTGCGCTTCTCGCTGAAGGCAACGAGGCCCTCGCGTGCGTCGACGGTAGACGCGATGCGTGCGAGCGCCTGCGCTTCGAACTCCATCTGCGTTTCCAGCGGCTGGTCCTGCACCGACAGCAGCAGGCGGCGAATCTCGCCATAGGCCCGCGTCGGGCCGTTTGAGAGCTGAACGGCAATGGCTTCCGCATGCGCGAGCAGTTGATCAGTGGGCACCACCTCGTCCACCAGCCCGGCGGCGAGCGATTGCGCGGCGTCGAGCGTCTGGTTGCGCAGCAGGAAGCTGCGCGCACGCGCCAGGCCCATGCGCCGCGTGAGCGTGATCGAGGAACCGGCGTCATTGCTGTAGCCGATGCCCGCGTAGGCGGCAGCGAAGCGTGCGTTGTCTGCGCACACCACCACGTCACAGCCGGCGACGAAGGCCGCCATGCCGCCCGCGCAAACGCCCTGCACCGCGACCACCATCGGCGCGTCCATGCGTTGCAGGCGCGACACGGCGCTGTGCATGGTGGTGGTCATGCGCTTGATCTCCGCCGGCAGCTCGTCGAGCCTGGCGATGAAGTTCGCGATGTCGCCGCCGTAACTGAATGCCTTGCCTTCAGCCGTCACGAGCACCGCGCGTACGTCGCTGCGTGTCGAGAGTTCGGTGGCGGCCGCGCACAGCTCGTTGCAGAAGCGCAGGTCGATGGGATTGCAGCGCGCCGGGTCGGTGAAGCACAGCCGCGCAAGGCCGTTCCCGACGCTGAGGTGGACGACAGAATCCGGCATGCGCTGCTCCTGAAGAGGATTGGATTGGGCAGCATCCTGCCTGAGCGCGCGAGACGCAAACAACTTTGCGAACCCGGATCGATCGGTTGGGTCCACGTAACTTACAAGCTGTATAGCCTGAATGTTGCAAATCCGGAAATGACGCCGTATCGTCGTCGCACTCGCGAACCGGGCGGTGTTACGGATTGGGAGTCATGAGCAGGAATCGATGCGTGCTGATCGGCCCCGGCAACATCGGCACCGATCTCCACCGATCTCCCGTACAAGCTGCACCTCAGCGAGGCGCTGGAGCCGGTTTCGATGGTGGGCAGGAAGACATGATCGTGGGTGTGGTGCTGGACTTGCAGCGCGCCCGCGCCGCTGCATAAGCGAGCGCGAACGAAAAGAACGAGGAGAAGATCAAATGAGTTCCACCGCTGTTTTCCGCGCTGCGCGCGATCTGCTGGTCCGTCACCGCATGGACTATGCGACCGCGATGGCCGAGTTCCGCTGGCCCGAGCTGCCCGAGTTCAACTGGGCGCTGGATCATTTCGACGATCTCGCACGCGGTAACACACGGTGTGCGTTGAGGATCGTCGAGGAGTCCGGCGCCGAATCGCAGCGCACGTTCGAGGAACTGCGTGTGGCATCGGATCGCGCCGCAAACTTCCTGCGCAGTCTCGGCATCCAGCGCGGTGATCGCCTGCTGGTGATGCTGCCCAATCGCGTCGAACTGTGGGAGCTGATGCTGGCTGCAATAAAGCTCGGCGCCGTGCTCAGCCCCGCGACGATGCTGCTATCGGAGGCCGATCTGCGCGACCGCATCGAGCGCGGGCAGATGCGTGCGGTGATCGTGGATGCGTCCAGCACCGCAAAGTTCGCGGGCCTGTCCGATCACTGTGTACAGGTCAGCGTGGGCGGAAAGATCGTGGGCTGGGCCGACTACGCGCAGAGCGCAGCGGCGTCCGCAGCGTTCAAGCCGGATGGCGTGACGAAAGCCGAAGACCCCTGCGTGCTGTATTTCACCTCCGGCACCACGTCCAAGCCCAAGATGGTGCTGCACACGCAGCGCAGCTATCCGGTCGGCCACCTGAGCACCTTGTACTGGCTGGGTCTTCAAGCCGACGACGTACACCTGAACATCAGCTCGCCGGGCTGGGCCAAGCACGCCTGGAGCTGCTTCTTCGCGCCCTGGACCATCGGTGCGACGATCTTCATCTACAACCAGGGCCGCTTCGATTCTGCGAAGACGCTCGCGACGTTCGTGCGCTGCGGCGTCACGACGCTCTGCGCGCCGCCCACCGCGTGGCGCTCGCTGATTCTCGAAGACCTCAAGAAGTACCCGGTGAAGCTGCACGAACTGGTCAGTGCCGGCGAGCCGCTGAACCCGGAAGTGATCGAGCAGGTGAAGGCGGCCTGGGGCCATATCATCCGCGAGGGCTACGGCCAGACCGAGTCCACCGCGATGCTCGGCAATCCACCGGGCCAGCCAGTGCGCTACGGCTCGATGGGTCGGCCGCTGCCGGGCTATGTGATGGACCTGCTCGATATCGACGGCAAGCCCGTCGGCGAGGGCGAGGTCTCGGTGGAGCTCACGCCGCGCCCTGCAGGCGTGATGGCCGGCTATGCGGGCGACGCTGACAAGACGCAGAAGGCGCTTGGCGGCAGCCACTACGGCACCGGGGACGTGGCCTCGCGCGACGCCGACGGCTTCTTCTGGTTCGTCGGCCGCACCGACGACGTGTTCAAGAGTTCCGACTACCGCATCTCGCCGTTCGAGCTGGAAAGCGCGCTGATCGAACACGAAGCCGTAGCCGAGGCAGCGGTCGTCGAGAGCCCGGACCCGAAGCGCCTCTGCGTGCCCAAGGCCTGCATCATCCTGAAGCCGGGTGTCGAGCCGAACGCGGAAACCGCGAAGTCCATCTTGAACTTCACGCGCACGCGTCTGGCGCCCTACCAGAAGATCCGCATCGTCGAGTTCTGCGAGTTGCCCAAGACCGTGTCCGGCAAGATCCGCCGCACCGAACTGCGCGCGAGCGAGGCGCAGCGTCGCGCCTCTGGCGAACGCGGGCCTGCGGAATTTTTCGAGTCCGATTTTCCCGAATTGAAGTGAGAGAGAGGAGACCCACAAATGAACATGCCCCTCACCCCCGAGCAGCCCGCCGTCTGGCACGACCCGGAACGCCTGATCTTCAAGGTGTCGCGCCGCAGCTTCACCGACCCGCAGGTGCTGCGCGACGAATATAGCCGTGTCTTCGAGAAATGCTGGCTGTACCTGGGACACGAATCCGAGCTGAACAAGCCTGGCGATTTCGTGACGCGCGTCGTGGCCAAGCGCAACATCCTGTTCACGCGCGATGCGAAGAACAAGATCAATGCCTTCTTCAACACCTGTCCGCATCGCGGCGCGCAGGTCTGCCGCGAGCGCACCGGCAACGCGAAGTCCTTCACCTGCTTCTACCACGGCTGGGTGTTCGGTTCGGATGGCGGTCTGAAGAACCAGCCGGGCAGCGAGTGCTATCCCGACGACTTCAACGCCAACGGCGCCGGCAATCTCGTGCCGGTGACGCGCCTCGATTCCTACCGCGGCTTCTGGTTCATCTGCTTCGACCGCAATGTGCAGTCGCTGAGCGATTACTTGGCTAACGCCAAGGAGTGGATCGACATCATTGCCGACCAGTCCGAGGTCGGTATGACCTTGGTCGGCGGCACGCAGGAGTACCAGATCCGCGCGAACTGGAAGCTGCTCACCGAGAACAGCATCGACGGCTACCACGCCCTCAACACGCACGCGACCTACGTCGATTACCTGAAAAACATGCAGGGCAGCATGTCGCCGGTGCCGTTCGATGGCACCGGCTACGACCTCGGCAACGGTCACGCCGTGATCGAGTACAAGGCGCCCTGGGGCCGTCCTGTCGCACAGTGGATTCCGCTCTGGGGCGAGGAAGGAAAGGTCGAACTGGACAAGGTTCGCGCGCGGCTGGTGGAACGCTTCGGCGAGGCGCGTGCCGAGCGCATCGCGACGCTCAACCGCAACATGTTCATCTTCCCGAACCTGGTCATAAACGACATCATGGCCATCACCGTGCGCACATATTTCCCGACCGCGCCGGATGCGATGCAGGTCAACGGCTGGGCACTCGCGCCGAAAGATGAGAGCGCCTGGGCGCGCAAATTCCGCCTGTCGAATTTCCTCGAGTTCCTCGGCCCCGGCGGCTTCGCGACGCCGGATGACGTCGAGGCGCTGGAACAGTGCCAGCGCGGCTACGAGGCGATGAAGGAAGCGCCCTGGAACGACATCTCAAAGGGCATGAAGAAGGAGAAGGTGAACTACGACGACGAGCTGCAGATGCGCGTGTTCTGGAACGAGTGGCAGCGTCGCACGCAGGCCACGGCGGTTGCCAAGGGGGATGTGTGATGAGCCCGGAAAACGTGACCCGCGATCAGGTCGAGGACTTCATGTTTCTCGAAGCGGAGATGCTTGACGAGTGGCGTCTCAAGGAATGGCTGGGCCTGTTCACGGCCGACGGTTGCTATTACGTGCCGACTACCGACTCCGCGCCGAATGCCTCGCCGGACGACTCGCTGTTCTATGTGGCCGATGATCGCTTCCGTCTGGAGCAGCGCGTGGAGCGCCTGCTGAAGAAGACGGCGCACGCGGAATATCCGCGATCCAAGACCCGGCACCTCGTCAGCAATGTGCGCATCCGCGCACGCAAGGATGACGAGCTGGATGTGGGCGCGGCGGTGCTGACGTATCGCACGAAGATGGGGCTGACCGAGACCTATATCGGCAGCTATCGCTATCGCATCGCGGTGACGCCGGAAGGGCTGCGCATCCGCGAGAAGCGCTGCGTGCTGGATATGGACGGGCTCAAGCCCAATGGCCGCATCTCCATCATTCTCTGAGTCGAGTCTGGCATGAGCACAGAGTTTCCCTTCCGCTACCGCCGCCTCGGCTACGTCGCACTCAACGTCACTGACCTGCCGTGCAGCACCGCGTTCTATCGCGACCGCGTGGGCCTCGCGGTGAGCGACACGGCAGAGGATGTCGTCGCGCTGCGCTGCTCGCGCGATCACCACAACGTGCTGCTGTACGCGGCGAAAGAACCGGGCATCAAGCGCATCGGCTTCGAGCTGGAGAGTGCATCGGACCTCGCGGCAGCCCGTAGCTACGTCGCATCGCTGGGCCTCGCGGTGGAAGCAGTTCCACCGGATGAATTGAAGCGCCTGCGCACGGTCGCGGCCTTCCGCTTCCGTCTGCCGGGCAGCGGCCTTTGCTTCGAGTTCTTCACGCAGATGATGCAGCTCGCGAAGGCTTACGAGCCGACGGTGACGAAGATCGAGCGACTCGGGCACATCGTGCTGAACGTCGCAGACTTTGATGCAACCCTGGATTTTCTCACCGGGAAGCTGGGCTTCCGCACCTCGGACTTCGTGCCGGGTTTCGCGGCCTTCCTGCGCTGCTATCCGAATCCCCTGCATCACTCGCTCGCAATTCTCACCGGCACCAACGATCACCTGAACCATGTGAATTTCATGGTCAAGGACATCGACGACGTGGGCAGTGCGATGAACCGCATGAAGAAGAACGACATCGAGATCGTGTTCGGTCCCGGTCGTCACCAGCCTTCCGAAAGTATTTTCCTGTACTACCTCGATCCGGATCGCATGACTGTCGAGTACAGCTTCGGCATGGAGACGTTTCCAGAGCAAGGCGCGCGTGAAGCGCGGCTGCTGGAGCCGGTGCCCGGCACGCTCGACAGCTGGGGCAGCGTGCCGACGCCGGCGTTCGGGAAGATCGGCGTGATCGAACAGGCGGGCGCGGCATGAGCCAGACCTTGAAAGGTCGCGTCGCGGTGGTGACCGGCGCGGGACGCGGTATCGGTTATGCGGTGGCAGAGCGATTCGCGCGCGAAGGCGCGAAGCTCGTCATCGCCGATCTCGACGCCAGGCAACTCGACGATGCCATCGTGAAACTCAAGACCGAGTTCGGTTGTGAGGTGGTTGGCGAGGCGGGTGATCTCTCGCAGCAGGACGTGGCCGAGCGCACCATCGGTGCCGCCACGAGGCACTTCGGGCGTCTCGACATTCTCATCAACAACGCGGGCGGCGGAATCCTGCGGCCTTTCCTGTCGCACACGCCGGACACCTTGCGCGCGACCATCGACCGCAATCTCTGGACCTGCATCTGGTGCAGTTGGTACGCGCTGCCGCTGATGAAGGCGCAGGGCTACGGGCGCATCGTGAACCTCGGTGCCGATTCGGTCCGTAACGGCCTCGTCGATCACGCGGCCTACAACGCAGCCAAGGGCGGCATGCACGGCATGACCACGGGCCTTGCTCGCGAATTCGCGCGGGACGGCATCACGGTCAACACCGTCGCGCCCTGCGTGGTCGCAACGCCGCAGCTCACCGAGGTCGCGGCGGTGAATCCGGAACTGGTGCGCAAGGTGATCGAGGTCGTGCCGATGGGCCGGCCCGGCGAGATGCACGAGATCGCCTCGATGGTGGCCTACCTCGCAGGCGAGGAGGCGGCGTTTGTGACCGGCCAGGTCATCAGTGTCAACGGCGGCACCACGATGCTATGAAACAGGTCTGACCCATGCCCACGCTGCACGCCATCTGCCCCGCCGCCGATCTGTTCGAAGACCAGATCACGGCCGCCGATCTGCCGAACGGCACGCGCATCGCGCTCTACAACCTCAACGGCGCGTATTACGCGAGCAACGACACCTGCACGCATGAGAGTGCCTCGCTGTCGGAGGATGGCACCGTCGATGGCGCCAACGTGATCTGCGGCTGGCACTTCTGCGGCTTCGACATCGCCACGGGTGCTGCGACAGCCTCGCCGTGCAGCGAGCCGCTGCAAACGTATCCGGTGCGCGTGATCGAAGGGACTCTGCATGTCGAGTTTTGAAACCGGCGAGTCCGCGTTGCGCTCGACGCGTTCGGCGTCAGCCGCGGCGCCCGCCAAGCGCAAGCCAGACAGGCGGCGCACCCAGGCCGAGCGCTCGGACGAAACGCAGGCGCGCGTCATCGAGGCGGCCGCAACCGTGCTGCGCCGCAAGGGCTACGCTGGCCTTCGGACAGACGAGGTTTCGCGGGTGGCGAAGGTGTCGCGCGGCGCGCAGCAGTATCACTTTCCGACCAAGGACAGCCTGGTGCTCGCGACCGCTGCGCACCTGCTGCGCGGCGGCTTGGAGCGCGGCAAGCTTCGCGCGCAAAGCGCGCTTCGTGACGACGATCCGATCGAGGCCATCATCCAGGACTCGATGGATTTTTTTTTGGGTCCGGACTTCGGCGTGATCCTCGATCTGGTGCTGGCCGGCAGCAAGGATCGCGGCCTGCGCGACCAGATTTACGGCTATAGCCGCGAGAATCGCCTGGGCGTGGAAGACGCATGGCTCGAGGTGCTGTGCGAACAGGGCGTGCCGCGCGACAAGGCTCGGTCGATTCTCTGGTTGACGATCAGCATCGTGCGCGGCTTTGCGGTGCGCGCGCTGTGGCAACGCGACGAAAAATTGTTTCGATCCCTGCTCGACGAATGGAAGCTGATCCTCGCCGGGCATCTCAAAACCCTGAAAGGAAAAACGACATGAGTCTCTGGCTCGACATGGTGGGCAGCGAAATCCGTTACGTGCAGACGCCGGGCTTTGGCCGCATCCGCATTGCGGAGGCGGGTCCGAAAGACGCGCCGGTGATTCTGTTCCAGCACGGCATCGGCGGGCACCTGGAGGCTTACTGCAAGAACCTGGTGCCGCTGTCGGACCAGTTCCATGTGATCGCCTTCGATTACGTGGGCCACGCGATGTCGGCGCGCAAGCCGATGGAGTACACGCCCCTGATCCTGGCGGAACAGACGCGCGAGCTGATGGATGTGCTGGGGATTCAGAAGGCGCATCTGTCCGGCGAGTCGCTGGGGGGCTGGGTGTCTGGCTTCATCGCTGTGAAGTATCCGGAGCGCGTGGGGAAGGTGATGCTCAACACCGGAGCCGGTATTCCCATCGTCAGCGTGCAGGGGCGTTCGGATCTTGCCGACCTGATGGAACGCTCGAAGAAAGCGGCGGGCGTCGCGCCCACCTTCGAAGCGGTGAAGCACCGTATCGAGTGGCTGATTCACCCCAAGAACCACGCGCGGCTCGTCACGGATGAACTGGTGAACCTGCGCCTGCATTACTACCTGATGCCGGAGGGCCGCGAGGTCACGCCGATGGTCAACCGCATGCTGCCGCGGCACGACGAATTCCTGCTGCCGCTGGAGCAGATCCAGCACGAGACGATGCTGCTGTGGACCCGCAACAACCCGATTCACGATCTGGAATGTGCCGAGGCCGCGACCCAGCGCATTCCGAACGCGACGCTTTACGTGATGGAAGCGGACGGCGCGCACTGGCCCCAGTACGAGGCGCCGGACGAATTCAATCGCGTTGCGCGCCAATTCTTCTCTGCACGCTGAAACGACCCATGAATAGCTCCGCCACTCTCGACTCCACCACGCTCGACAACGCCGCGCAGCGCTTCCGCGACGCCTATGCCAGCGGCACGCCCTGCGCGCCCGTGCGCGACGTGATTGCGCTTACCGACCTGTCGTCCGCCTACACGGTGCAGGAGATCAATACGAAGCTCTGGCTGTCGCAGGGCCGGCGGCTGGTCGGCCGCAAGATCGGACTGACCTCGGTGGCCGTGCAGAAACAACTCGGTGTGGATCAGCCGGATTTCGGCATGCTGTTCGCCGACATGGCGGCCTGTGATGGCGAACCGATTCCTGTCGGCGCCGTGATCCAGCCCAAGGCCGAGGCCGAGATCGCCTTCGTGCTGGAGCGTGACTTGAACGTGGAGCAAGCCACCATCGCCGACGTGATCCGTGCGATCGGTTACGCCGTGGTAGCAGTCGAAGTCGTCGGCAGTCGCGTTGCGAACTGGGATATCCGGCTGGTCGATACGGTGGCGGATAACGCATCGAGCGGCATGTTCGTGCTCGGCAACACGCCGCACTCGCTCAATGGCCTGGACCTTCGCGATTGCACCATGTCGATGCTGCGCGGCAGCGAGTCGGTCTCGACCGGTGTGGGCCATGCCTGCCTGGGTCATCCGCTGAATGCGAGCTTGTGGCTCGCGCGCAAGATGGTCGAGGTCGGCAGGCCACTGAAGGCCGGCGACGTGGTTCTGTCAGGCGCGCTTGGACCAATGGTCGCGGTTCGGCCGGGCGAGGTGTTCGAAGCTCGCGTATCCGGGCTTGGTTCAGTGCGCGCGGCGTTTGCCGCGGCGTAGAGGGTAGGTTGAGGTGAGCGGTAGCGAACCCCAACACTCCCGGTTCGATGGGCTCTGTTGGGGTTCGCAAGCTCACCCCAACCTACGGCTTCTCTATTGTTTCGAGAACGCCGCCACAGCCACGGCGGTATTCATGAAGTCCCGGAAGCGCAGCCACAGACCGTTCCGCACAGTGATGACGTGAACGAAATCGGACTCGATGTTTCCGCCCGTCGCGCGCGCTGTCAGCCGCAGATGGCCGGTGACCACCACCTTGTCGTTCTGCGCGATGAATTCCTGCGGCTCGAACTGGTGAATGTCCACCGAGCTCAGCACCGTCTCGAAGAATTTCCGTGCCTCCGCCTTGGTGTTGTAAGTACCCGCGTAGGGAATGGCGGAAGTTCCGTAAAACTCGATGACGACCTTGTCGTCGAGCATCTCCAGAATCGCGGCCACGTCGCCGCGACCGAAACGCACGAACACTTCCTGAACCTGTTTGACGTTGGCTTCGCTCATGAAGCGCTCCTGTTTTCGAACACGACGGGGATGGAGGTGTAGCTGTGTTGCAGCAGGGTTGCGGTCTGCGAGACCGCCGGTGCGGCACCGCGACGCATGCCGGCATAGCGATCCAGCACGCCGTTGAGGAGGCACTCCACTTCGAGGTTCGCCAGCGGCGCGCCCAGGCAGTAGTGGATGCCGTGACCGAAACTGAGTTGCGCGTTCGAGTTGATCCGGTCGAGCCGGAACTCGTGCGGGTTAGGGAACACGTCCGGGTCGTGGTTAGCAGCGGCGAAGAACAGCGCGACCCATTCGCCTGCGCCGATCTTCTTGCCGCCAATCTCCACTTCCCTCATGACCTTGCGGAACAGGCGCTGCGGCGGACCGGTGCGACGCAGGGTCTCGGACTGGAAGCGGCCGATCAGGGAACGATCGGCCTGAAGCGCGGCAAACAGGTCGGGCCGGTCGGCGAGCACGTGGAAGCAGTTCGTCGCGTAGTACATCGTGGTTTCGCTGCCCGCAACGACCAAGGTGAAACAGAAGCGCCAGACTTCGTCGTGGCTGAGGCGCTTGCCGTCGGCCTCGGCGATGAGCAGGGCATCGATCAGGTCGTTACTGGGAGGCTCACCGCGGGCCAGGCGCGCAGCGCGGTCGGCGACGGTCTGCTGAAAGTAGCTGACCATCTCGACATTGCTCTCCATGCGCTCTTCGGCAGAGAGTGCTGCGGAGAGCATGAAGGCGTTGGACCAGCGCTGGAATTTCGGCGACAGCTCTGAGGGCAGACCGAGCATGCGCAGCATCAGGCGCGCGGGCAGGTGTGCGCAGAGCCAACTCACCACGTCGCATTCGCCCGGCGGAAGTGCGTCAAGCAGTTCCTTCACCACCGCTTCCACCTCGGGCCGCAGTTCGCGCACGCGACGCGGCGTGAACGCGAGGCTGACCAGCTTGCGCAGCCCCGCATGTTCGGGGTCGTCGTGATTCACCAGCATCAGGGTTGGCGCGCCGGTGCCCTGCTGGAAATTGGCCGACGAAAACGTCTGGTGATCGCGTGCGGCGGCCAGCACGTGCTCGTGCTTCAGCAACGCCCAGGCGCGCAGGGGTTCGTCGTGTCCGGGCACCGTACCGGGTGGCCAGTCCGCGTAGCCCGACACCGGAGAGTTGGCGCGCAGCGCATCATAGGCGGGGTAGGGATTGGCGATGATCGCCGGTGTGACCAGGTCGCGTGGGTCGATTGCCGAGCCCATTGTTTTCTCCTTCTCGCTACCGAGCGCTCGTTATAAGAATGCTTGAATCGGAACAACTATGTCTTCAGGACACAATAAGCGCGCGATGACGACCAGGTCAACGGCAGCGGGCTCCGATCCGACGAGCGGGCAGGAGACGCCGCGCATTTCGGACTCGGCCAAGGAGTTTCTCGATCTGTTTTATCCGGTGCACTACAAGATCGGAATCGGTATCGAGGACGCCTTGCGCGGCGGGCGGCTGACCCGCCATCAGGTCGCGATCCTGTGGCTCGTCCGCTCGGAGGGCGAAGGCGGACGCAGCATTCCGCGCAAGCAGATCGAGCGCTCGATGACGCGCTGGTTCGAGCTGCGCAACTCGGCGATTTCGAAGTCGCTAAGAGCGATGGCGCGGGCACCGCTCGGCTTGCTGGAGATTCGCGAGCATCCGTCTTCGGGTCGCGAGCGGCAGGTGGTGCTGACGGCCAAGGGCGCTCGCGAAATCGAGCGCATGGTCGATCAGGGCCGACGCTTCATCCAGACCATGGTCGATCGCCTTTCCACCCCCGAGGCCGCGCAGGGCGTTCATTTCCTCACGCGCGTAAGTAGCATCATCGAGTTGGTCGATCCGCCAAAGCGTTCCATGGTCTCGAAGACCGCTCAAAAAACCACGGGCAAGAAGTAGCTCGGGCTTCCTAGTCTGCGTCGGGAGTTGCAGCACCCGGGGTGAGCCGCGCAATGGCGTGCTTGATCTTCAATAGGCTGCGCGTCGCCTCGGTGCGCTCGGCAGGAGTGAGGTCGCCGAGAATCTGGCTGTTGAACTCGTTCTCCATCACTGTCATGCGTTTGATCAGACCCTGGCCGGCCTTGGTCAGGTAGACGCGCTTGGCACGCTTGTCAGAAGGGTCCGGTCGCCGCTCAACCCAGCCGCCGCTCTCGATGCCTTCGATCACGTCGCCGAGGCTGGCCTTGCCCACTTCCAACACGTCGGCAAGTTGGGTCTGCATCATGCCGTCGTGGCGCGACAGGTGCGCTAGCACCCACCATTGCGCGCGCGTGATACCCAGCGGTTTCATGAACTGATCGTAGGCGCTGCGCCGCATGCGCGACACGTCGTGAATCAGGAAGCCCAGGCGTATGCCCTCGCGGGCGACATCGCCAGA
Organism: Panacagrimonas sp.; assembly: GCA_052389915.1. GTDB lineage: Bacteria > Pseudomonadota > Gammaproteobacteria > Nevskiales > Nevskiaceae > Panacagrimonas. The sequence goes on along the minus strand of JBQTHL010000042.1, from coordinate 105,808 downwards.
TACTTCGCTGACGACATCATCTTCCCGGATCGGGCCGTTGGATTTCGTCATCGAAGACACGGCGGCGATGTGGCGATGGGCCGCGATAGCCTTCGTCACTTTCGCCACGTCCGCTGCTTTGGTTCGTCGAGTTGCCATGGAAGTCCTGCCGGGAAACGTTGCTGACGGCGCCGCAAACGACGGGTGGAAAAGGAATTGTCGGGCACGATCATACGGTTCCGTACCGTTATTGCGAATCCGGTAGCGCCCCTAGTCCGACTCTCGACAGCAGGCCCCGGAGCAGACCCCGGACCTTCGTGCGGGTCTGGCAAGACGGCCCTGCCCAGTGATACGGTACCGTACGACAATACAAAATCATACAAGGAGATTCGATGCAGGCCATCGACAAGAATCGTCCCTCGCCTTCATTTATCGCGGCGCTGCGCAAACGCTTTCCCACGGAGCGGGAAATCGACCGCGTGCTGACGCGCAAGATGGAACGCCGCGCGGGCCCCGGCTACTCGCCCGTGCCGCTGGAGGTCCTGGTCAAGGGCGTCGATTCCCTGCTCCGGTCCGAGCTGTCGGCGCCGTTCGAAATTTCCGACGCGAAATGGCTATCGGGCGGCGCCTCGAAGTTGCAGATGGCTTTCACGCTGTCCTGGACTCCTGACGGCACGCCTCGCACGCAGACCCCCATGGTGCTGCGCATGGAGCCTTCGGAGTCCGTGGTCGAGACCAGCCGCTTGCGCGAATTCCAGCTCATCAAGGCGCTCCGCGGTACGGTGCCGGTACCGCCGGTGTACTGGTGCGATGCGGACGGCGAGCACCTGCCGTACCCCGCGCTGATCTATGGATTCGCCGAGGGCGTGACCAAGCCCTCGACCGCGCACAGCCACGTGAGCGGGCTGGGTACCCACCTGCCGATAGAGCTGCGTGCGAAGCTGGCGCCGCAGTTCGTCGAGCATCTGGTGAAGATTCATACCTTCGATGTCCGCAGCGCGAACCTCGACTCTTTCGAGATTCCCGAGACCGGCAGCACGCAGTGCGCGCTCTGGGGCATCAACTGGTGGGAGCGCGTGTGGGAGGAAGACAGCGACGAAGACATCCCGCTCATGCGCCTGTGCTCAGCCTGGCTGCGGCAGAACCTGCCGGTGCTGGATCGTGCCGTGGTCGTTCACGCCGACTACCGACTCGGAAATTTTCTCTTCACCGAACACGACACGCGCATCTCCGCATGGCTGGACTGGGAGCTGGGCCGGATTGGTGACCGCCACCAGGACATTGCCTGGACGACCAGCGCCGCGTTCGGCCATATCGCCGAAGACGGCAAGACCTTCCTGACCTGCGGCCTACTGCCCGAAACCGAGTTCCTCGAAGCCTACGAAAAGGCTTCCGGTCTAAAGGTCGATGCCAAGGCCGTGCTTTGGTACAAGATCTATAACGACTACATGATGGCCACCTTGCTGTTCGCCACGGGTTACAGAGTCGCGCGCAACGGCAAGACCCACCAGGACGTGTTGGTCACCTGGCTCATGGGCATCGGCTACGTGCTGCTGGAAGAAATGCGTTCGCTGATTGAAGGAGCTCCCTGACATGCAGATGCGTCCGCAGGTACAGATTCAAAGCGTCATCAAGGCGCTGAGCGACGTCGTGCTGCCCGCGCTCGATCCTCAGAACAAGCTGGCGCAGGAACAGGTGCGGCTGGTCATGGGCGTGCTCGCGCTGATGGCGAAACAATTGCCCTTGCAGTTCCGTTTCGACTGCGACGAACTGGCGCGGCTGATCGAATTCTCGAACGAGCTTCAGACCCTGGCCAAGGGTGGAGGTGAGACTCTGGCTGCTGCCGCCGCGCTCGCTGAAAGTGCGAAGGCTGCGAGCCTCACTGCCGAGCGCGCCAAAGCTGGACCGGACGAGGTCGAGCGCGCAGTTCGCGATCTGCGCGCCGCGACCGGAAATCTCATTACCAAGGTGTACGAAGACGGCGAAGGCTCGTCCCGCGATCGCATACAGGAATCGGTGCTGGCGATGTCGAAGGAACAACTGCTGCGCGAGCGCTCCTGGGTGCTGACGCAGGGCTGGGAGCCCGATCCGAAGGCCGTGCCTGCCATCGAGACGCTGCTGGGCGTGACACAGGGCTGAGCCCCCCGAAAGAGTCCTTCCAACCCCTGAATGGCGTGATACCCGCAAGCGCCGCTTGAAACCATGCTCTCCGGACAACGGCCAAGCCGACCCGGGAGCGCGCGCATCATGTGGCTGGACGACAGACAGATCGGCGAGGTGACCTCGCTGGACGGCGGCCAGGATGGATGGCCGGTGCCGACGCAGATGGTTTCGAACGGGGAGTTCCTGCCGATTGCGCAGACGCAGGATCAGAAGCGCGTCGAACACGAACTCGGCCTGCTCGCGACGCGGCGTAGTCGCGAACTCGGGATGAGCCGCCGCGATTTCCTCAAGACCGGCGCGGGCATGGCGACGGCTTTCGCGGCGATGAACACGGTGTTCGGCACTTACTTCAACGACGCGAGTGCCGAGTCGCTCGACCTCGATGCTGCGGCGGCGCTGCGCGCGCGACTCAAGGATCAGTTGATTGTCGATGTGCAACTGCACTTCGTCCGCGACGACTACAAGAAAGACATCGTCCTGGCGCTCGGCGAGTACGCCAAGAACTGGAACCCGGTGCTGGAAAAAGAAGGTGTCAGGATCGAGCGCTACAAGTTCGATCACTTCCTGAAGGAGGTGTACTTCGACAGCGACACCACCATCGGCCTGGTCAGCGCCGCGCCGGCCGAGCAGGGCGACAACGTCATCGTCGGCAACGCCGGACTGGAGCAGGCGCGGCGGCTCGTGAACGCCGCAGCCGGGTCGCGCCGCATGCTGTGTCACAGCGTGATGGCGCCGGGACAGAAAGGCTGGCTGGAGGAGATCGACAAGGCTATCGAGGTCTACAAGCCGGACGGATGGAAGGGCTACACGCTTGGCGATCCATTCGAGAACTCGCACTTTCCGTGGCGCATGGACGACGAGAAGCTGATGTACCCGGCCTACGAGAAGATGATGAAGTCGGGCATCCGCACCGTCTGCATCCACAAGGGCCTGCTGCCGGACGACTACCAGCGCAGCCTGACCAACTGGCGCTACGCCATGGTCGACGACGTGGGCAAGGCGGCGAAGGATTGGCCGGAGCTGAAGTTCGTCATCTACCACTCCGGCCTGCGCATGTTTCTCACCGACCCGGGGCCGACACTCGATCGCTTCGACAAGACGGGCCAGATCGATTGGGTGACCGACTTGGCTGCGGTGCCGGAAAAGTACGGCGTGTCGAACGTCTACGCTGAACTTGGAACGACCTTTGGCAGTTGCGTGGTGACGCATCCCAAGCTCGCGGCCGCGATCCTGGGTTCGCTCATCAAGGGCATGGGCGCCGACCACGTGGTCTGGGGGACGGATTCCGTGTGGTACGGCTCGCCGCAGTGGCAGATCGACGCGTTCCGGCGCATCGAGATTCCACCGGAGATGCAGAAGACTCACGGCTTCGCGCCTTTGGGCGCGGCAGACGGCAACGTGAAATCCGTGATCTTCGGCGGCAACGCCGTGGGCATTTTCAACTTGCAGAAAGACGCCGCTGAACAGAAGTGGCGCGGCGATTTGCTGAGCCAGGCCAAGGCCGAATATCTTGCGGCGGGCGGCAAGCCTTCCAACCAATACTATGGGTTCATCCGCAAATCGCAGGGGCAGGACTCGTGATTATTTCGTTCGAGAACAAGACCGTCCTCGTGACGGGCGCCGCGGCGGGAATCGGTCGCGCCATCGCGCTAGCTGCGGGTCGTGCCGGAGCGAAGCTGGTTCTGGGTGACGTGTCCGAACCCGGACTCGCGGAAACAGCCGCGCTGGTGGAACGCGTCGGCGCCGCATCGATCTGGAAGTTTTGCGACGTGCGCAAGCAGGCGGATCTCACGGCCTTGTTCGCGAAGGCTGCGGAGCGCTTCGGTCATCCCGATATCGTCTACGCCAATGCCGGCATCCTCGGCACGCCGATGAACGTCTGGGATTATTCCGAATCGGATTTCACCCAGATCATCGACGTGAATCTCAACGGCACCTGGCGCACCTTCAAGGCGGCGCTGCCGGAAATGGTCAAGCGCGGTTCGGGCGTGATCGTGGCGACGGCCTCGGTTGCCGGACTCATCGGCACCACCGGCGTGGCTGCGTATGTCGCGAGCAAGCACGCGGTCGTGGGCCTGGTGAAATCGACCGCGCTCAACGTGGCGGCGCAAGGCATTCGCGTCAACGCGCTATGCCCGGGCATGGTCGATACGGCGATGCTCGGCGAGCTGACGCCGGAACAGCGCGAGGGCCTGATGATGCTCAACCCCATGCGCCGGCTCGCTTCGGCGGAGGACATTGCCAACGCCGCGATCTGGCTTGCATCCGATCAATCCGGCTACGTCACCGGCCATCCCCTGGCGGTGGACGGCGGATTCGTTGCGCAATGACGCGCAATAACTGGAAACCTTCGAGAGGAGTTCCGCATGCCTGCATCGACTGAAACCAAAGCCTCCTCCGAGAAACTCGTCCGCGACTTTCTCGGATCGTGGAATGACCGCAACATCGACAACATCTGCGGCGCGTTTGCGGAGGACGCGATGTACCACAACGTGCCGGTGAAACCGATCCACGGGCTCAAGGGCATCCGGCAGATCTTCGAGGCCTTTCTCGAAGCCTTCGAGTACGCGAGCCTGGACATCGTCACGCTCGCGGCCGAGCCCGGCCTGGTGATTGCCGAGCGCATCGATCGTTTCGTGATGCGCAACGGCACGCGCATCGAGTTGCCGGTGACCGGCGTGTTCGAAGTGAGGGGCGGCAAGATTGCGCGCTTCAGCGATTATTTCGACCTGGCGGATTTCGAGCGGCAGAGCGGGATGAAGCTTTGAAGATCTCCAGCAGGGTTCTCCGTTCGTGGTGAGCCTGTCGAAACACGAGCAGAGAACCCCGCGCCAATTCGAGCCGGCGCAAACGCCCTTTCGCAGGCTCAGGGCGAACGGTGGGTTGTTCGGTTTTCCCCAATCGCCGCTCACCGGTCCCCAGCGCCGCGAATGAGCCGGAGTATCCTGCTCCGACCCTGGCTATTCCGGTGGCTCCCCGTGTCGAGCGGATGGTCCCTATCAGCAGAATCGTTACGGCTTAGCCGCGAGCCCGTCTGGGTCGAGACCACGCAGGACGAAAACCGTCTGCGGCGCGCCGAGAAGGACATCCGCTGGCTGCGCAACATCGGGCTCATCGGCTGGTTCGTGGTGCTGCGCGGACACGGCTATGAGTTGGGATTTACCCCGGTGTGGGCGGTGTACACGGCGGGCGTGATCTACGGCATCTGGGCGCATCTCCAGGCGGCGCGCACGACAAACATCCGGCGCGCCGCCGTGGTCACCACCTTCAGCGACCCGGTGCTCGCCGGCATGATCTGCGTGGTCACCGGCGGCATCGACTCCGTGCTGTATCCGTTCTTCTACTTCACGCAGATGTCGGTGGCCATCCGCTTCGGCGTGTGGGAGTCCATCGGCATCGCCTGCTTCAATTGCTTTCTTACCGTCGCCATCTTTTTCGTGGAGCCGATTTACAGCGGCGACACGATTTCTTCCACGCCGCTGATGTTGGCGACGAAATTTTTTCTGCTCGGCTTCTCCGGATTCATGGGCGCTATTCTCGCCGAGTGGGCGCGCCAGCACGCCAAGCTGATTCTGGAACATGCGCGCACGCTCAGAGAATCCGGAGAGCGCTACCAGGCCGTACTGCGTCGTTTTGCGCAGGTGCAGGAAGAAGAGCGCCGCAACATCGCGGGCGAGTTGCACGACCGCATGAGCGGCCACCTGTTCGGCTTGAGGCAGGGCCTGGAGCAATGCATGAAGGGCCTGGATGACCGGCAGGGCGTAAGCGAAAAACTCGCCGAACTGGAGGTCACGGTGCGCGCCTGCACGCACGACGTGCGCTCGATCATGAACGAGCTGCGCCCCACCGTTCTCGACGAACTGGGTTTCTACGAGGCGGCCAGCGAGCACTTGGCGCGCCAGTCGGAAATCTCTTCGTATCGCCTGGTTCACCGCATGGATTCTTCACTGCGCGATTGGCGATCGAAGCAGGACGCGATGCTGTTCCGGCTCCTGCAAGAAGCCTTGCTCAACATTCAGAAGCACGCGCATGCGAGAAATGTCGAGGTCGTGCTGGAGCCGCAGCGCGACGAAGTCTTGTTGAGCATCACCGATGATGGCCAGGGCTTCGATCCAGAGAAGGTGCCGCTGGGCCACTACGGCCTCATGACCATGCGCGAGCGCGCGGAGGCTGCGGGCGGGCAACTGAAAGTGCAGGCCGGCAACGGACGACGCGGAACAAGAATCGAAGTGCGCTTGCCGCGGGCGAGCGCGTGAACGGCCAGACGCGCGTGTTTCTGATTGACGATCATCACGTGCTACGCCAAGCCATCGCGCGCATGCTCGATCAGGAATCCGACATCACGGTCGTCGGGCAAAGCGGCGACGCGCAGAGCGGTATTCGCACCATGGAAACCTTGCTGCCTTACCCGGAGGTCGTCGTGATCGACCTGAAGATGCCGGGCCAGAGCGGAATGAGTGCCATCGGCGAAATCATGCAAGCGCATCCAGAGACCCGGATCATCGTCTTCACCATGTACGACAACCCCGGCTACGTCTGGAGCACGATGAATGCCGGCGCGCGTGGGTATCTGCTCAAGAGCGCGTCGGGCAGCGACTTGTTGCGTGCGGTGCGTTCGGTCGCCAACGGCGGCGCCTACCTGCAAGCGGAGATCACTATGCCCCTGCTCAAGCGCCTGGTGCAGGATGCGCGCAACGCAGAGGATCGCGGCGCGTTATCGGTGCGCGAGATGCACATCCTCGAAGCGCTCGCCGACGGGCTGAGCAACAAGATGATTGCCAAGTCGCTGTCCATTACCGAGGAGACGGTCAAGTCGCACCTCAAGAAAATTTACGAGAAGCTGGGCGCTGCGGATCGTGCCCATGCGGTGGCCATCGCCTTGCGTCAGCAGTTGATTGGATGAGCCTGCTGAGTGCCCGCCATGCGCCACGCGGGCTCTTTCTGTCTCATCCAAGTTTCGTTCTATCCTTCGCTGCCGGATTCACATCGATCAAACGGAGATCACGCATGAAGTCTGCTCGCCGAATCATCCTCGCCGTTGCGCTTGTACTGGCCAGCGTTTCGTCACGGGCGGCCACCACCACGGTGGTGACTGTTCCGCCTCCTGCGGGAACCGCGACGGTCGGCAGCGCGCCGCGCGAGACGATCGTTCCGGCATTCGCAAACCCGATCGCGAATATCCCGGGCAAGAGCCTGGTCGCCGCGGTCGTGACCTATCCGCCGGGCGGCAAAACGCCATCGCATTCGCACGCCAAGTCGGCGTTCATCACCGGCTACGTGCTGTCGGGCGCCATCCGCAGCCAGGTCGACGACGGTTCGCTGAAGGTGTTCAAGGCGGGCGAGAGCTGGACGGAGAATCCCGGCGCACGCCACGTCGTCAGTGAGAACGCGAGCACGACCGAGCCCGCAACCCTGCTCGCCATCTTCGTCGTCGATACCGCGGAAACCGAGTTGACCACGATCGACAAGCATTGACCGAAGCAGGGACGCTTTATGGCGGTGCCCTGGTCCCGGTCTCCGATTACGGTTGCCCGCCCAGCTTGTCCTGTGTCCGGAGGTCGAAATCACTCGGGTCATGCCGTTCGATCAGCTGGTCCGACGGATCGCCCCAGTTGCGATTGACCTTGCGCCCTCGCTTGGCAGCGGGACGGTCGTTGATCTCGTTCGCCCATCGCAGCACGTGCTCGTATTCCCCGACCCCCAGGAACTCCCCTGCATCGTAGAGTCGTCCCTTGACCAGAGCTCCGTACCAGGGCCACACGGCCATATCGGCAATCGTGTACTCGGAGCCCGCCAGATACGGGTGCTCCGAGAGATGCCGGTTCAGAACGTCGAGCTGACGTTTCACTTCCATTGCGAACCGATTGATCGGGTATTCCATCTTGGTCGGCGCATACGCGTAGAAATGACCGAACCCGCCGCCCAGATACGGCGCACTGCCCATCTGCCAGAACAACCAGTTTAGTGCCTGCGTCCGTGTGCCGCCCGAAGCCGGCAGGAAGGCGCCGAACTTTTCGGCCAGGTACAGCAGGATCGAGCCGGATTCGAACACCCGCGTCGGTGACGGCGTGCCGTGATCCACCAGGACCGGAATCTTAGAGTTGGGGTTCGCCTCGACGTACCCACTCGAAAACTGCTCGCCGTCGTTGATTCGAATCAGCCACGCGTCGTATTCGGCACCCGCATGGCCGGCTGCCAGCAACTCTTCCAGCATGAGCGTCACCTTCACGCCGTTCGGCGTCGCCAGTGAATACAGTTGCAGCGCGTGCTTTCCGACCGGCAGCTCCTTCGCATGGGTTGGTCCCGCAACGGGTCGGTTGATGCCGGCGAATTTCCCACCGCTCTCCTTGTCCCAGGTCCAGATTTTCGGCGGGGTGTAAGTAGTCGAGTCGGTCATCGTGTGGTGTCAGGTCGGTGAGTGAGGCGATGAAGGCGGTGGATGGCGCCATTCTCGCTTGCAATGCGTCCTGATGTCGCAGTCCCGTCCGGTGACGAACCGGCACGCTTCGGGCGCGAGCGCCGACCCTGATTCGAACAGCCCCAAAACGGCACCCGTGACGGAGATGCGACGTATGAACGGGTATCACGCGACGAGGCTGATGACCGGATTGCCCTGGGTCGGGCTCGACTGCGTCGAGGTCGGCTTCGTGCCAATTCTGTTGAAAAACTCGATTCGACTGCGGATCTGGGCGACGCGTTGAGTTTTTCGCGATGAAATTCGTTCGGGCATCGGCGTCTTGCGGGCTATTGGCCCGTCATACCGCTTGCTACACCTGCATTTGCATCACGCAGGCGTAGCTATCCTGCGACTCGGTGGGCCATGCGTCAGCATGGCGAGGCGGCGCAGGTTCTGCGCGGTCGCCGCCAGCGTGAATTCGTCGCTCGCGCCGGTGAGGCCACGGAGCCGCAGGCGGGTAACTTTCAGAATGCGTTTGAGATGGGCGAAGAGCATTTCGACCTTCTTGCGAAGGCGACGCGACCGCGCGTACTCCGGCGTCGTCCTGATCTGTCGCGCGACATCACGAGCATGCTCGTGAATGCTTCGAGCGATCTTGCGGATTGGCGTGTGCGGACAGCACTGCATCTTTCGGGGCAATGCTGGCAATCGTGCTGACTCGACCTATAGATGATCGAGTTCAGCTTGGTGATATGCGTGCGGGCCTTCTTGAAGGGTCGTCGCTCGATGCGTAGCGAGTGGCCTTCCGGGCACCGGTATTCGTTGGCGTCTTCATCCCACTGAAAGTCGGTGCTGGAGAGCGTGCCGTCCTGGCGCTGGGTCTTGTCCCATACCGGCACATGCGGCTCGATACCCTTCTCGTCGACCATCCAGGCGAGCATCGGCGCGGTTCCATAGGCCATGTCGCCGATGAGGCGACCGGGCGTGATGTCGAAGCGCGTCTCGACGCGATCGACCATCGCCTTGGTGGATTCGATCTCTGCGGTTCGGTGGGCCGGCGTGGCCTCCACATCCATGATCACGCCGTGCGCGGTGTCGATCAGGTAATTGGTCGAGTAGGCGAAGAATGCCGGCCCACCAAGCGCCGCCGTCCAGCTCGACTGCGGATCGGTCAGCGAGAGGCGCTTGGGCATCGCCTCGGCAAGCGCCTCACCATCGAGACCTTCCAGATATTCGCGCACGGCCCGAGTGCTCAGCGCTGGGCTGGACCAGTCGACAGGGTCGGTGCCGGGAACGCTGCGCTGTTTATTAGCATCAGCGGCAATGATGCTGGCGTCTACAGCAAAACCCTCGGCCTTGACCAGACCTTCAGCCATGCAGCGCCGGACCACTTCATCGAACACCCAGCGGAAGATGCCGCTTTCACGAAACCGGCCATGACGATTCTTCGAGAACGTCGAGTGATTCGGCACGACGTCTTCCAGACCCAGACGGCAGAACCAGCGATAACCGAGATTGAGATGGACCTCTTCGCAGAGCCGCCGCTCGGATCGGATTCCGTAGCTGTATCCGACGATCAGCATGCGGATCATCAGCTCCGGATCAATCGAAGGCCGTCCAGTCTGGCTGTAGTGATCGGCCAGCTGCGTGCGCAGATCGCTCAGGTCGAGAGACCGATGAATGCCGCGTAGAAGATGGTTATCGGGAACGTGTGCGTCGAGATCGAACGAATAAAACAGCCGGCCTTGACCACTCGATCTCTGACCCATCATCGCCGCGTTCTCCCCAGAACAACCTCGATGCCGATCAGACATCAGCGTCGCAGGCCCAGTTCTGAAATCAGGAGGAGTTTTTCAACAGAATTGGCCGAGTGCTGCCGCTCGACTCTCGAACTCGCGGCATGAAAGCGGCCGCTCAGAATGACGAATTTCGAGGCCTTCTTGGAAGGCAATCAGGCCTCCAATTACGTAAAGAGCAAAGGCAATCGCTATTGGGCCAGCAGAAGGATGAGCCATACGCATCCGAAAATCTGCATCCTAGATAGTGTCGTCACGAGATTCGAAGCCACAAGGCCGAACAGCGAATCTGAACGGCTGCCAGAAATGAGGCTAGGTTCTTGGCATAGCGAGTGGCGATGCCTCGCCACTGCTTGACTTGATAAGCAGAAGGGCGTTCTCGATCAGGTGCCGCTGGCGGTAGAGGGATGCGGCTCGAGTCGCGTCGGCTTCCACGAATAGCGCGCGGCCGCCGGGATTCGCCGCCATCGCAGCCTCTTTCGCTTTGGCCGAGCCGGCCGCGGTGCGCGAGAGCAGCGCGAGGTCTGCGCCATCGGCGGCGAAGGTGCGCGCTAACGCCCAGGCCTTCGCCGACGATCGTACAAACGGTTTTCTGCGAGCTCATGACAGGGTTCCTGGTTGAAGCCGCACCTGGGGCCTACGATCACGGTGCGGCGGACAAGCGCGGCGCCCGTTCCGATCCCTCGAATGGGTTGGTGGCGTGCCCGATTCGCGTGATTCCCTGTCGCGCCCAAGCTCTGAACAATGCAGGCATCCATCATTCCGGAGGAGAGTTCTTGCGTATCGAAGACAAGACCTACACCACCATCAAGTTCAGCCGCCACGGCCGCGTGCTCACCGCCGCACTGGCGCGTCCGCAGGCGATGAACGCGGTCAACGCGGCTTTGCACGAGGAACTCTCGCGGCTGTTCTACGACCTGGCCGACGACTCCGAATCCGACGTGCTGGTGTTCACGGGCGAGGGCAAGGCCTTCTGCGGCGGCGGCGACCTGATCTGGTTGCAGGAGGCCATCGACGACCCCGAGGTGTTCCAGCGCATGTCCGGCGAGGCCAAGCGCATCGTCTTCGGCCAACTCGAACTGGAGAAGCCACTCATTTGCCGCCTCAACGGTGCCGCGACCGGCCTGGGTGCCTCGCTCGCGCTGTTCTGCGACATCACCATCGCCAGCAGCAACGCGGTGATCGGCGACCCGCACGTTTCGGTCGGGCTGGTGGCGGGCGACGGCGGCGCCATCATCTGGCCGCAGCTCGTGGGCTACGCTCGCGCCAAGGAATATCTGCTCACCGGCAAGCTGGCGAAGGCCGAGGAGGCCGAACGCATCGGGCTGATCAATCGCGTGGTGCCGCCGGAACAGCTCGACGAAGCGGTGTACGGCCTGGCGCAGGAACTGGCGGCCGGCGCGACCAAGTCGATACGCTGGACCAAGATCGTGACCAACACGCCGCTCAAGGCGCTGGCGCATCACCTGTTCGACATGGGCCTGGCCTACGAGAACATGTCCAACTCGACGAAGGATCACCAGGAAGCGGTGAGCGCGTTCCGCGAGCGTCGCAAGCCGGTCTTCACCGGGAAGTAAAAGCGGCGTATGGACAACCTCGACTGGGAGCGCCTCGCGAATCAGCGGGTGGATCGCGTGGTTGGCGATACGCCGGCGGTGACGGTGGCAGAGCTTGCGCAACTCGCAGCGCGCGAGACGCCGGACAGAATCGCTTTTTTCGATGGCGCGCAGACGCTCAGCTTCGGCGAGGCCTGGCGACAGGCCCGACAGCTAGCGGCATCGCTCTGGGATCTGGGCCTGCGTCCGGGCGATGTGGTCAGCTTCCAGTTGCCCAACTGGCCCGAGGCCGCGGTCGTCAATATCGCATGCTGTCTCTGCGGGCTGGTCTGCAATCCCGTCGTGCCCATCTATCGCGACGCCGAGCTGAGCATGATTCTCGGCGACTGCCGCAGCCGCGCGTTCTTCGTGCCCGGCGATTGGCGCGGCGTGGATTACAGCGCCATGGCCCAGCGCGTGGCGGCACAGGTGCCGTCGCTGAAGTTCGTCCTCAACGTCCGCAGCCCCGGTCAATACGAATACGGTTCGCTGATCGAGTCGGGGTCCAAGCTCTCTTTCACATTGCCAGATGTGGACGCGGATTCGGTGAAGCTGGTCATGTACACCTCCGGAACTACGGGTCCGGCCAAGGGCGTGTTGCACAGTCATCGCAGCCTGCCCATCGCCATCGACTCTGCGGTGCAGCATTGGGGCTGGAAACGCGGCGACGCGCTGCTCATGCCCTCGCCGGTGACGCACATCACCGGCTACTGCGTCGGCCTGGAAATGCCGTTCTCGATCGGCACCACCACGGTGCTGATGGAACGCTGGAACGCACAAGAGGCCGCGCGACTGATTGAGGAGCACGGGATCGCAGGCACCGTGGGCGCCACGCCCTTCCTGCAGGAGTTATGCGAGGCCATTGAGGCGTCCGGCCGCGGGCCGCTGCCCATCAGGGTCTTCGCCTGCGGCGGCGCCGCGGTGCCCGCCGATCTCGTTCTCAGGGCCGGCAAGCGATTCGAGGGTCACGCCTGCCGCGTCTACGGATCGACCGAAGCGCCGCTCGTGACCTTCGGCCGCAGGTCGGAGGATTCCGAGGACATCGGCGCGCGCACGGACGGAAGAATCAACCACTATCAGGTCCGTATCGTCGATGGGCAAGACCGCGAGGTCGCGGTGGGTGCCGACGGCGAGATTCTCGTGAAAGGCGAGGGGATGTTTCTCGGCTACGCGAATCCTGCCAACACCCGCGAGGCGTTCACGGAAGACGGCTACTTCCGCACCGGAGACATCGGCTTCCGCGCCGACGACGACACCCTGACCATCACCGGCCGCAAGAAGGACCTCATCATCCGCGGCGGCGAAAACATCTCGGCCAAGGAGATCGAGGATGTGCTGCACCAGCACCCGCTGATCGTCGAGGCCAGCGTCGTGTCGGCGCCGCACGCGCGCATGGGCGAGAGCATTGCGGCGTACCTGCGCACCCGCGACGGTGCGCAGGTTTCGGTCGAGGACTTGGCGGTACACGTGCTGCGAGCCGGCCTCGCCCGGCAGAAATGCCCGGAGCATGTGCGGGTCGTGGACGAACTTCCGCGCACGCCGTCGGGGAAGATCCGGAAGGATGTGTTGCGCAGGATGATTCGAGACGAGATCCGGTAGCTTGGGCTTGGCCTGCTTGCTACTGCGGCCTGTCGCCGTCGATTTCCTTGTCCGGAAGCAGTTCGTCGGTGCCGGCCCCGATATTGGCCAGGCCCTTGAGCTGAAGCTGCACGTAGACGCCGCTGTCCTTGTCGCCGGAAGTGTTGGAGATGAAACGGCGATGGGACACGCGCAGCGCCCAGCAGCAGGTGCCGTACTCGACGCCGACGAAATTCTCGCGGCTCTCGTTGTCGGCCAGGGAAAAGCGGGTGCGCGCGGCGAACGTCCAGGCGCCGGTGATCGGCGTCAGAAAGCTCAGGTCGGCCTGTTCGAGCAGATCGCGGCGGTAGCGGTAAGCCAGATCGAGCTGCCGGCGGCCCAGCGGTTCGCGATAGCGCAGGCCGAGCTGGGTGCGCTCGAAGTCGTTGTTCTCGGGCGCCCACTGGCCGGCGATGAGCGCCTTCCAGCCCGGCGTGAGGTGGTAGTCGAACTGCGCGATGAATTCAGTGGCGCCGTCCTCTGGCGGCAGCAGGCCGGGGATGGAAACGCGCGGTGCCCGAATGCGGTAGAGCTGGCCGACGGACGCGCTCCAGCGGGTGCGGCCGGTGGCGGGATCGAGTTCGCGCAGCGTGGCCGCGCCGGCTACGTGCCGCGCGTCCGCCAGGCGGTCTTCGCCGGAAAAGCGATTGCGCGCGAACAACTGCACGAAGTCGAAATCGGGTTCACCGGTGTCGAACAGCGGCAGCTCGTCCTGGTTGTCGAACGGCACATACAGCGCGAACGCGCGCGGTGTCAGCGTCTGCAAGCGGCCCCGGTCGGTGATGCGCTCGAAATTCAGGCCGGCCTCGGCGCTGACGACGGGCAGGGTGCGCTCCGGCTGATCCGACTGGTTGCCGGGCAGGCCGCTGAGTTCGTAGCGCGTGTGATGCACGTCGGCCTGGCCGCGCAGGTACCAGGCCGCGGCGTCGCGCTCGAAGCGCAGGTACGGGTCCAGCACCACGCGCGCGCCTTCGGCGGAATTGTCGCGGGCGAAGTTGACGAATTCCGCGCCGAGCCCGGCCCGCGTGTTCAGAAATTCGCGCCGGGTGAGGGTTTCGAAGCGGACCTGCGGCAGGCGCCGGTAGGGGTCGTCCACGTCGGCGAGGTTTGATGCGATGGGCTGAAAGTTCTGCACCATCGCTGTCAGGCGGTACGAGGCCGGCGCCTGATACGTCAGCCGCGCGGTCTGCTCCAGGTGCGTGATCGAGGTGCTCGACAGGGTGCCGCCGAGGTCTTCGAAATACGTGCGGTCGGAGGTTTCGGCGTAGACCGCCTCAAGGCCCAGCCGCCGGTTGACCAGACTCTGATGATCCAGCCGGAACAGGCTGCGGTCTTTTTCGAATTTGCGGTCGTCCAGGTACTCGTAGCGCGCGTTGCCCTGGCCGCTTTTCAGGAGATACCGAAAGTCCAGCCCGGACTGCAAGCCCCGTTCCGACAGGAAGCGCGGGGTAAAGACCGCGTCGTAGTTAGCGGCCAGGTTCACGTACACCGGCCAGCGGAAATCGAATCCGGCGCCGCTCAATTGTCCGAACGTGGGATACAGCAGGCCGGTGCGGCGCCGATCGTCGATGGGAAATTGCAGGTAGGGCGTATACAGGATCGGCACGCCCAGAAAGCGCAGCCGCGCGTTGCGCGCCGAGCCCAGACCCTTTTCGTGGTCCAGCCTGATGTCGGCGGCCTGCACGTACCAGGCATTCGAGCCGACGCCGCAGGTGGTGTAGGACGCGCCCTTCAAGCGAACCTGGCCATCCGTGTTCAATTCGATGCTGTCCGAGTCGCCGCGCGCCGAGCGCGAGGGCAGCGAGAACTCGGTATCCAGAAATACGCCGGATTCCGCGTTGAGATCGAAGCGCGCTTCCTGGCTCTTGACGATCAGGTTGGGATTGCGGAACAGCGACTCGCTCTTCACCGTGACGATGCGCGTCGTATCGTCGAAACTGAGTTCCTCGGCCGAGAATAGCTTGTCGCCCTGGCGCAAGGTCACCATCCCGGCCAGTTGCGACAGCCCGCCCCGTTCCAGCGAAACCTCGTCCGCGTTCAGAACCACCTTGTCGTCGAGAGCCAGTTCCGGCGTCTCCACCGCGAACTGGAGCTGCGGGCAGCCGAGTTCCTCGACCGGCTGCGGCTCCACCGGCTCTTGCGCCCACGCAGAACCTGCCTGGCTCGCGAGCGCCAGGAACAGGAACAGCAGATGGCAACACAGGCGGAAGCTTGTGGCTGGCACAGGGTCGGGAATTGTGAGGACAGAGTCTTGTTTGGGGCGAGTATCTTTTTTGCTCGCACCGGGCGCAATCGCTACGCTGATCCGAATTTCCTTCATCCACCGCCGTGAACGATTCTTCAACGCCGCTCGACCCGCGCGCACAGGCCGCGCGTCGCTGGGCCATGGACGCGCTGCAACTGGGGGTTTGCGACTTCGGCGCCGCTTCTGCGGACGCCAGCTTCCGTCGCTATTTCCGCGTTGTGAATACCGCATCCGGCCGAAGCTGGATCGTGATGGACGCGCCGCCCGAGCGCGAACGGTGCGAGCCTTTCGTTCGGATTGCGGAGCTGTTCGCGCAGGCAGGGCTGCATGTGCCGAAGGTGCTGCATCGCGATCTGGAGCGCGGGTTTCTGCTGCTCTCCGACCTGGGCCGCAAGACCTACCTGCACGCGATCGACGAGCACAATGCCGACTCCTTGTTCGCCGACGCCATCGACGCGCTGATTCGCATGCAATGCGCGTCGCAGCCCGGCGTGCTGCCTCCTTACGACAAAGCGCTGCTCGAACGCGAACTGGCGCTGTTTCCGGACTGGTTCGTGCAACGACATCTGGCCCGCGACCTCAGTTCGGCTCAACTCCAGATGTGGCGCGAGACCTGTGATCGCCTGGTGGAATCGGCCTTGGCTCAGCCCCGAGTCTATGTGCACCGCGACTTCATGCCGCGCAATCTCATGCAGTCCACGCCCAACCCCGGCGTGCTCGATTTTCAGGACGCGGTGTTCGGGCCGGTCACGTACGACGTGGTGTGCCTTTTCAAGGATGCGTTTCTGTCGTGGCCGGAGGCCCGCATTGCGGGTTGGGTCGATCAGTACCGGCAGAAGGCGCTTGCGGCGGGCATCGAGCTGCCGGCCGATTTTCAGCGCGCGTTCGACTGGATGGGCGTGCAGCGGCATCTGAAAGTGCTCGGCATCTTTGCGCGCATCAGGCATCGCGACGGCAAGCCGCAGTATCTCGAAGACGCGCCGCGGTTCATCCGCTACGTGCGCGAAGTGGCCGACCGATATCCAGAACTCGCGCCCTTGAGAGAGCTGTTCGGCGAGTTGGGGCTGCGCGCGTGAAGGCCATATGAAAGCGATGATTCTCGCGGCCGGTCGCGGCGAGCGCATGCGGCCGCTGACCGATTCCCTGCCCAAGCCGCTGCTGAATCTCGCGGGCCGTCCTCTGATCGAGCACACCATCCTCGCCTTGCGTAGCGTCGGCGTTCGCGATCTGGTCGTGAACCTGGGATATCGCGGCGCACAGATCGCCGAGCACTTGGGGCAGGGCGAGAGGCTGGGCGTGCGCATCGAGTATTCGGACGAGGGCGATCCGCCGCTTGAAACCGGCGGCGGCGTATTCCGCGCGCTGGATCTGCTCGGCGAGGTACCTTTCCTGCTGGTCAATGCGGATGTCTACGCGGACTTCGACTTTGCCCCCCTGGTGGCGCGCGCCGCATCGTTCGACGAGCACGACCTGGGACATCTCGTGCTCGTGCCCAATCCCTCGCACCGGCCGGACGGCGATTTCGGCCTGCACGACTTCCGCGTGCTCAACGACGGCGATCCGCGGCACACCTTCAGCGGCATTTCGATTCTGCGCGCGGCGCTGTTCGGCCAGTGCGAGGACGGCCGTTTCCCGCTGGCCCCGCTGCTGCGGCTTGCCGCCGCCTGCGATCAGTTGAGCGGAGAGTTGTTTCAGGGTCGCTGGTCGGACGTGGGTACGCCGCAACGGCTGGCAGAGTTGGAGCGCGGCCTCGCTCCCTGATTCTTGGGTAGGCTCTGCACAGTCTGTCGCGGGCATGCCCCGTTCCTCCCGCAGGAGTCGACAGCGCCCGGTTGCGCGTCGTTATCGCGGAACAAGCCGGGGCCTCTGGTGCCGTGCCGTCCCGGGTGGATGCACTCCGCTTATCCACCCTACGCTGCTACAGGTCGGCGTGGTGTAGGGTGGATAAGCGAAGCGCATCCACCATCCCAGGCCAAGGTGTCGGTGATCCTGGTTTGAGCAAAGCGGGCCTTGCTCGTGACCATATTCCAGGCTTCCGCAGGTCTCCCCCACAGGCGTTGTCGGCCGTTATGCACCATTTGCGAAGCGCCCGCTTGACCATCTGCCCGTGGTCTTGCGACAAGTAGTCATGGAACGCTGCGTCGTCGAGAAGAAGTGAACGAGAACAAAGTGATCGATACCTTGCTGGAATGCCTGCTGGTGGTGGCCCTGGGCCACGGGCGTCCCTTGAGCCGGGATGCGGCGCTCGCGGGTCTGCCTCTGGTGGACGGACGTCTCACGCCCGCCTTGCTGCCACGCGCAGCCGAGCGCGCGGGGATTTCCGTGCGGTTCGTGCAATCGCGGCTGGACAAGCTCGATGACGAATCGCTTCCGCTCATCGCCTTGCTGAAGGACGACACGGCCGCGGTCGTGCTGGAAATCGACCGGCAGCGCGGCTTGGTACGTCTGCGCGATCCGGGTCAGGGCGGAGCCGAATCGGAACTGGCGCTTGACGCGTTCGAGACTCGCGGCAGCGGTTCGCTGGTTCTGTTGCGCCCGGAATTCCGCTTCGATGCGCGTGCTCCAGAGGTGGGGCAGCAGGCGCATCGTCACTGGTTCTGGGGCGTGATGCGCGACAACTGGCTGCTCTATCGCGACGCGCTACTCGCGGCGGTGCTGATCAATCTGTTCGCCATCGCGATGCCGCTGTTCGTGATGAATGTCTACGACCGCGTGGTGCCCAACCAGGCGCTGGAGACGCTGTGGGTGCTGGCCATCGGCGTGGCTTTCGTGCTGCTGGGCGACCTGGCCCTGCGCACGGTGCGCAGCCATTTTCTGGATCTGGCCGGCAACCGGGTCGATGTGCGTCTGTCGGCCTACATCATGGAGCGCGTGCTCGGCTTGCGGATGAGCGAGCGCCCGGTGTCGGCCGGATCGTTCGCGGCCAACCTGCGTTCGTTCGAACAGGTGCGCGACTTCATCACCTCGGCCTCGGTCGCTGCCCTGATCGATCTGCCGTTCGCGCTGCTGTTCCTGCTGGTCATCGTCTGGATTTCCTGGCCGCTGGTGCTGCCGCCGCTGGTCGGCATGCTGATCGTGGCCGCGTACGCCTGGACGATGCAGACGCCGCTGCGTCGCCTGACCGAGACGACCTACCGCGCCGGTAGCCTGCGCAATGCCACGCTCGTGGAAAGCCTGGTGGGGCTGGAAACCATCAAGGCCGTTGGCGCCGAAGGCATCATGCAGCGCAGGTGGGAGGAGAGCGCGACGCACCTCGCGCACACCTCTACCCAGTTGCGCCTGCTGTCGATGAGCACCCTGAGCGTGGCGCAGTTTTTCCAGCAACTGGTCAACGTCTGCATCATCGTGCTGGGCGTGTATCTCATCATCAACCAGAAGCTGTCGATGGGCGGCTTGATTGCGGTGACGTTCCTGTCCGGCCGTGCGATGGCCCCGCTGGGGCAGGCCGCCGGCCTGATGATGCAGTACCACAACGCGCGCACCTCGCTGGATTCGCTGGACCAGATCATGGGCCGTGCGGTCGAGCGCCCCGAGAACGTAGGGTTCGTGAGCCGCCCGCGGCTCGCGGGCGACATCGTGTTCAAAGAGGTCACGTTCAAGTATCCGGGGCAGGAGAACGCGGCGCTGCGCAATGTCAGCTTCCACATCCGCGCCGGCGAAAAGGTTGCGATTCTGGGGCGCGTGGGCTCCGGAAAATCCACGCTCAACAAGCTGATCCTCGGGCTGTACCAGCCGGAGCAGGGCGCGGTGCAGGTGGACGGGGTGGACCTGCGCCAGCTCGATCCGGCGGAATTGCGGCGCAGCATCGGCTACATCTCGCAAGACATCACGCTGTTCTACGGTTCGCTGCGCGAGAACCTGCGCATGGGCTCGCCGCTGGCCGACGACGCCGCGCTGGTCCGCGCTGCGCACGTCGCCGGCATCACCGACTTCGTCAACACGCATCCGCGCGGCTTCGACATGCTCATCGGCGAACGCGGCGAAACGATATCGGGCGGCCAGCGACAGGGCGTGGGACTGGCCCGTGCGGTGCTCGGCGATCCGCCGATCCTGCTGCTGGACGAACCGACCGGCGCGATGGACCACAGCACGGAGGAGACGGTGCGGCAGCGTCTGTCCACCTACATGCGCGACAAGACCGTGCTGATCGTCACGCACCGCACGGCGCTGCTGGACATCGTGGATCGCCTGATCGTGATCGACGCTGGTCGCATCGTCGCCGACGGTCCCAAGGACCGCGTCGTCGCGGCGTTGCGCAGCGGCCAGATCGAGAAGGCCGAGTAAAGGGAGGGCAAAGCTCTCCCTGATTCGAACGCTGCCATGGGGCAGTTGCGCTATCGCATCGGGCGCGCGATCGAACGAATTTTTCGAAGCGCGGGTGGGGTGAAGCGATGCAGCTCACCTCAGGGTTGTCGGCGGCGAGCCGCGTCCCTGACCCGCCCTGCGATTCGTTGCTAATCTGGGTCGCAAAGCGGAAGGAGAGAAAATAATGACCCCCTCATCGCGAGATCCGCGCATGCCTGCGAGCGATCGGTGTGTGCTGCGGCCGCTGCTCGAGCGGCAGACTGCGCTGCAACCGGAGAAGGTATTCGCGTGGTTCGACTCCGGCATCGAATGGAGCTACTCGCAGACGCGCCGCGAGGTGGTGCGGACTGCGAACGCGTTGCGTGCGTTGGGCGTGAAGCGCGGCGACAAGGTGGTGTGCTGGCTGCCCAGCGGACCGGATGTGCTGCGGCTCTGGTTCGGTCTGAATTATCTCGGTGCGGTGTACGTGCCGATCAATCTCGCCTACCGCGGGAAGCTGCTCGAACACGTCATCGACAACTCGGATGCCGAGCTGATGGTGGCCCATGCCGATCTCGTCGAGCGGCTCAGCGGGATCGAGCACTCGCGCCTGCGTCGCGTCGTCGCGCTTGGCGGCAATGCCGCAGCCGTGTCCGGTCTGGAGTATTTGCCGGCGAGCGTGCTCGGCTCGACTGACGATTCGCTGCCCGAGCTGGATGCGCCCATCGAGCCCTGGGACTTGCAGAGCATCATCTACACCTCGGGCACGACCGGGCCGTCCAAGGGGGTCATGTCGTCGTACCTCCACCTGTATTCGATGGCTGCGCCGCCGCGGTACTTCGGCGCGGACGACCGCTTTCTGATCAACCTGCCGATGTTTCATGTCGGCGGTACATTTCCGACCTACGCGATGCTGATGCGCGGCGGCTCCATCGCGATGGTGGAGACCTTCCGCACCGAGCGCTTCTGGGACGAAATCGCGCGCTCGCAGACCACCACGCTGATTCTGCTGGGGTCGATGGCGACGTTCATCGCGCGGCAGCCCCCGCGTGCGAACGAGTGCGAGCACACGTTGCGGTCTGCACTCATCGTTCCCTTCAACGACTTCGCGACCGCAGTGGGCCAGCGCTTCGGCTTCGAGGTGCACACGCACTTCAACATGACCGAGGTCTCGATGCCGCTGATGACTCAGGCCAACCCGACGCTCGTGGGCGTTGCCGGCCAGCCACGCGAGGGCGTCGAAGTGCGGCTGGTCGATGCCGCAGATGGCGAGGTGCCGGTCGGTGAGCCTGGAGAGTTGATCGTGAGGACCGACTGCCCCTGGGCGTTGAACTCGGGCTATCACAAGGAGCCACAGGCCACAGCAACGGCCTGGCGCAACGGCTGGTTCCACACCGGCGACATCTTTCGCCGCGACGAGGAAGGAAACCACTTTTTCGTCGACCGGGTGAAGGACGCGATTCGCAGGCGCGGGGAAAACATTTCCTCCTTCGAAGTCGAGGCGGTGGTGAACCAGCATCCGGCGGTGAAGGAGGCTGCTGCGGTCGCGTATTCGGGCGCGGACGGCGAGGAGGAAGTGCTTGCCGCGATCACCCTGCGCGAAGGTGTGGAATTCGATCCGGTCGAGCTGATCCACTTCCTGCTTCCGCGCATGGCGCACTTCATGGTGCCGCGCTATGTCTGGGTAATCCCGGAGCTGCCCAGGACGCCCACGCAGAAAGTACAGAAGCACTTCATCCGTGCCGGTGCGCGGGACGCTGTGGTCTGGGATCGCGATCAGGCTGGCATCCGCGTTAAGCGGGAGAAAATTTCGTTGTCGGGTTAAGGCGCCCCGGCCAGTTCACCGCCTGCGCGAAGCCTTCGATGTGCAAAGCTGGCTCAACGAGGGCGGACCTGCCTTGTGATCTGATACCGTCGCCCGACGAGAAAGCTGCTGGAAATAAACTCATTCCCTTTCGCCTCGAGCCTGTAAAGTGGGCACCCGTACATGGCCATGTCTTGGCGGTCAGGGAAATCCAGAACAAGAGGAGCGACGGCAAGATGTGTCCTTCACACAGGCTCGGCCTGCTTAGAATGCTGGCCCTGCTGGCGTTGGTTGTGACTGCGTCCGTGCACGCCGGTGGCGGTTACTTCGTGCTCGGCTACGGACCGCTGGCGCACCAGTCGGCGGGCACCTCGACGGCTATCGGGCTCGACGCCTTTGCGGGCGCGTCGAATCCGGGAAAGTTATTTGCGGCCGGCGATCGTCTCGACCTCGGGCTCCTGACGTTCATGCCGCACCGGCGCATCGAGCGTACGGGTTCGAACAACAGCATCTATGACCTGACGTCCACCAGCGAAAACACGCGATTCTTCCTGCCGGAGGCGGCATACGCACGCCGCATCAACGAGAAATGGAGCTGGGGCGTGTCGCTCTACGGCAACGGCGGACTCAATACCGAGTACCAGGACGACACCGGCATACCGGACACCAACTTCAACCCCGCGAAGTGCGGCAGCCGGCCCGGAAATTTTTTCTTCGGTTGCGGCAAGGCCGGCTTCGACCTCGCGCAAGTAATCGTGGCGCCAACGCTGAGCTGGCAGTTCGCACCCGGGCACAGCTTCGGTGTTGCGCCGCTGCTGGCCTACCAGCAGATCAGCATCTACGGCTTGCAAGCCTTCGAGGCCGTGTCCGCACATCCCGACGCGGTGAGCAACCAGGGTTACGACTCCGCGTTCGGCGCCGGCGTGCGAGTGGGCTGGTACGGCCAGATCAAGCCCTGGCTCAATCTAGGTGCCGCGTATTCCACGCGCATCTACATGCAGAAATTCGAGGAGTACGAGGGCATTCTTGCCGACGGCGGCTCCTTCGACATTCCGGCGAACTTCAGCGTGGGCGTCGGGTTCATGCCCACGTCGAAGTGGGTCGTGGGCATCGACATCCAGCGCATCAACTTCGGCGAGATCCGGGCGCTCGGCAACGGCGTGTTGAATTCGCTGGGCGATCCAGCCACCAATCCGCCGCCGCTCGGCAGTCCCAACGGCAGCGGTTTCAACTGGCGCAACCTGACCAACTACCGGCTCGGTGTTTCCTACGCGCCGATCACCCGCCTGACCCTGCGCGCGGGCTTCCTGTACGGCAAGCGCGCTCAAGCCGATGCGAGCGCCAACTCGGTGACCTTCAACCTGTTTGCGCCCAACCCGATCCGTAGCGTGACCGCGGGCTTCACCTGGGCTTTGAACGACAAGAGCGACTTGCAGTTCGCCTATGGCCGTTATCTGAAAGGGACGTATAAGGGCCCATCGGCGACCGCTGGTCTCGGCATTGGTGGTGAAGAGTCGGTGACACCTTTCGTCGATACGATCTGGTTGGGCTGGAGCCGGCGCCTGTAGGATCGCTGGGTACCGTTTCGATTGCGGGACGGCCCTGGTTTTCATCCAGACCACGCTCGCTACATCAGGGAGATCAGCTATGAAACACCAACGGATGTGCGCGTGGAGCGGTCTGGTCTTCGGTGTTCTGTTTCTGCTCGGCTGGTGTGTCATCGCAGGTTTGTTTCCGCCTCCATCGGCAATGGCCAGCGCAGAAGAGATCGCCGCCTTCTACGGCGACAACAACGCCTCTATTCGCGCGGGCCTGCTGATCGCGATGGCCAGTTGCACGTTCTACATTCCCTGGGCGGCGGTCATCTCGGCACAGATGCGGCGGATCGAGAATGTGTCGCCGGTGCTTGCGCAAACGCAGGCGCTGAGCGGAACCGCCGGCATGCTGATTTTCCTGATACCGATCATGATCTGGCTGACGGCCACATTCCGGCCGGAGCGCGATCCGCAACTGATCCTGCTGCTGAACGATCTGGGCTGGCTGCTGTTCACGATCACGTTTGCGCCGTTCGTGTCCCAGAATTTCGCGATCGCACTGGCGATTCTCGGCGACAGGAGTGCGAAGCCGGTTTTCCCGCGCTGGGCGGCGTACTTCAACATCTGGACCTGCCTGTCCTTCACGCCTGCGGTCCTGATCGTCTACTTCAAGCAAGGGCCGTTCGCGTGGACCGGACTGATCGGTCTATGGATTCCGCTGACCTTGTTCTCGCTGTGGATCGTCGTCATGCTCGTTTTGCTGCTGCGGGCGATCCGCGACGAGGCCGGCACCGCCGCATGAGGCAGGGTTGAAGCGAACGGCGAAATTAGGCGTGTGGCAGTTATCCCGCTTCCGATCCGAGCCGGTGGAGCTTTTGAACTCTTATTTTTCAAACTGACGTACTACCCGGGAATTCCGCTGGGTGAAAGCGCACGGCGCATGTGTTGCGCGCTTTGCGCCGAACTGCTTGCAGTCGGATTGTCTCCCGGGCCGCGATTGCGGCGAAGTTCATCGCTTACTCTTCGCGCCCCCGCCGCTGGGTGACCGCGGGGTTCCCTTCCAGATCGTATGTGAATGAAAAACAACCAGTGGCTTGTGTCGCGCGTCGCGATGGTCTGCCCGATCGTCCTCAGCTTGGGGCTCGTGTTCGCGTGCAGTCGCATGATGGTCTTCGAGGACGAGCTGCCGCCCGTAGCGGCGAGCCAGACCGTGCATTACCAGAAAGATGTGCAGCCGATCTTCGACGCCAAGTGCGCGGCCTGTCACTCCTGCAACGAGGCGCCGTGCCAGCTCAAGCTTTCGAGCGCGGACGGCGTCATGCGTGGTGCGTCCAAGCTACCGGTCTACAACGGATTGCGCGACGAAGACCAGGCACCGACGCGGCTGGGCGTCGATGCGCTGAGTGTTGCCGACTGGCGCCAAAAGGGATTCTTCTCGACGCAGTACGCGCCGGTCGGCGACAAGCGTGCGCCGCTACAGGCTTCGCTGCTCTACAACATGATCGAGCTGGGTCATCGCAACCGGTGGCTGCCGAACTCGAAGCTGCCTGGATACATCGAGCTGGGGCGTGATCGCGTCAACGAATGTCCGACCATGGAGGAGTTCGAGAATTACGCCGAGGAGCGACCGAAGCACGGCATGCCATGGGCCGTGACCGGGCTGACGGACGCCGAGTTCCAGACCCTGACGACCTGGGTCGCCGAGGGCAGCGTGGTCGAGCCCTCACTGCTCAAGGCGACATCAGGCGAACTGAAATCCGTCGAGCAGTGGGAGCAATATCTGAATCGATCCGGTGCGCGGGAACGGCTGGTCGCGCGCTACCTGTTCGAGCACTTGTTCCTGGCACACCTGTATTTCGACACCGAGGACAAACCGCATTTCTTCGAACTGGTCCGATCGCGCACGCCTTCGGGCCAGGACCTGATTCCGGTCGCCACCACCAGACCGAACGACGATCCGGGCGGCGCGTTCTTCTACCGCTTCCGCCTGATCACGGAAACGCTGGTCGAGAAGACGCACATCACCTACGCGCTGAGCGACAAGAAGCGGAAGCGTTACGACAAGCTGTTCTTCGGTGACGACTGGACCGCGGGTGCAATGCCGGGCTACGGCGATGAGGACCGTGCCAATGCCTTCGCGACGTTCGCCGCGATTCCGGCCGAGGCGCGCTACCAGTTCATGCTCGACAACGCGGAATACTTCGTGCGCAGCTTCATCCGCGGTCCGGTGTGCAGCGGGCAGATCGCCACCGACGTGATCCGCGACCAGTTCTGGGTGCTGTTCGAAAATCCGGAGACCGAGCGCTATGTCAACGATGCCGCCTATCGGCAACAGGCCACGCCGCTGATCGGCGTGCCCGGCCAGGAATCCGACCTGACGGGAACGCTGTCGGAGTGGGAGAAATACCGCGAGCAACGCAACCGCTACATCGCGTTGCGCCAGGCCGAGTACGCCAAGGCCGAACCACGGGGTCCGGGGCTGAACGATCTCTGGGACGGCGACGGCTGGAATCGCGATGCGCTGCTGACCATCTTCCGCCACCACGACAACGCGGCGGTGCAGCGCGGCCTGCTCGGCGCCGTACCGGACACCTTGTGGGTGATGGACTATCCCCTGCTCGAACGCAGCTACTACCAGCTCGTGGTCAACTTCAACGTGTTCGGCAGCGTCTCGCACCAGTTGCAGACGCGACTGTATTTCGACCTGATCCGCAACGAGGGCGAGTACAACTTCCTGCGCTTCCTGCCGGGCAAGGAGCGGGAGAAGTTGCGCAGCGCGTGGTACGCGGACTTGGGAAAAATAAAACTGTTTACGACCTACGCCGCGCCGGACGACTCGGTGCCGACGCAGATCGTCTACAGGACCGACGACCCCAAGTCCGAATTCGCCGGCCGCATTTACGAGCGCATGAGCAAGGTCATGGGGCCGGCAGATGCGATCAATCGCTGCGAGCAAGGCGATTGCGCGGTCCCTGGTTCGACCTCCGCGATGCGGCAGGCCAATCGCGCGCTGAGGCGCTTCGCGGCCACTCCCGCATCCGTGCTGTCGGTCATCGAGCTGATGCCGGAGATGTCGTACCTGCGGGTCACCGCGCCCGGGAACGAGCGCCTCGTCTACTCGCTGATTCACAACCGCGCGCACAGCAACGTCGCTTTCCTGATCGGCGAGGAGCGGCGCCTGGAGCCGGCAAAGGACACGCTGACCGTGCTGCCCGGCGCGCTCGGCAGCTACCCGAATTTCATCTTCGACGTACCGCTTGCCGACATCGATGCATTCGTCGCGAAACTCGCGACGGTGACCGACGCGGCGCAACTGGAGGCGGTGGTGGAGACCTGGGGCGTGCGTCGCACGCGCCCGGATTTCTGGGAGGTCTTCCACGACCTCACGCGCTATGTCGAGCAGACCGACCCGATCGAAGCAGGGCTGTTCGATCTGAGCCGGTACGAGAATTTATAGTAACCGCCAACGGCGGATGCGCACGGACCGTGACGCAGTTTCTGTCGAATAGACAGTTTTCATCTGTCCACCGTTTTCGCCGCAATCCGCGTAAGCAGATGAAGCCATACGCTCGTCTCGATCAGGTGGGGAGCGCTGACGGCCGATGTCGGCGTTCCGGGGGATGCGCGAGGAAGTCGTCGACCACGCCGGCGTAATCGGCCGGGCCGTACGGGCTGAACACTTCCGCGATCACATTCGGCAGCTTGCGATACGGCGAGACGCCGAGGTCGGCGAGCATGATGTCGAGGTATTGCTGGAACCGCGTGTTCACGGCGCACGAACGCGAGGGCTCGAAGTGGATGTGCTCACGCTTCCAGCGGCGCACGTGCTCGACGACGTCCTCCATCTCGGTTTGCGACGGCAACTCGAGCTTCTCCTGCCACAGCGCGGCCAGCCACAGCGCCCCGATCTCCGCCGAGGGCACATGCATGAAGCCGTGGTTGTAGCCGGCGAACGCGAGTGATGGCAGCCGGGGATGCAGGACGTGGCGGTAAAGCTGGGGGCCGTCAGTCTCGCTTTCGAGCAGCGCGCGAACCTCGGGGGCGAGGAAGGGAAAGACGGGCGAGGTCGAGCCCACCGACAACACGACGATGTCAGCCGCAAGGACATTGCCGTCGGCAAGTTCGAGGCCGTCTCTGGTGAGCCCCTTCATCTCGCCGTGGTGGGGGATGATTGTGCCGTGCGCGACCTGGCGGAAATAATCCATCGGCGCGAGCGCCGCCGCCGAGCGCAGGTCCGGCAGGAACGTGTGCGACGGCAGCACGCCGGCGAGCCGCGCCTTGCCCAGTGCGCCGGTGCCGCGAGCTTGTCGGCGAGCCAGCATCGAGAAGAGGCTTTGTAGCCCCGACCAGAAGCTCCGCACCAGGGCGGATTGGCGGTGGAGGAAGCGCTCGGCCGCGGTCGGATGCGCCCAGCACGTCATCATGACGGAGCCGAACCGGTTGAACAGCAGCTTGGTGTAGTGGACGCCGAGGATGTAGCGCGGGAGGGTCCAGCGCGGCGTGCGAAAGACGTGGCGGACCTCCGCCGCTCGCCCGGCCGCGAAGCTCACCATGTCGAGCGCGCTCTTGCCGAACCCGACGACGACGACACGGGCGCCGTCGAACTCCGAGAGGTCCTGCAGGTCACGCTCGACCATGATCCTGCCCGCGAAATCCTCCTCGCCGGGAAGCGTCGGGCGATGTTTGCCCTCGGTGTACTGGCCGATGGAGACGACGAGGTGATCGAACCACTCGGTTCGCTCCTCGGGTTCGCGGCCATCCTCGCCCGTGCGTCGCACCGCCACGTCCCAGCCGCCGTCCCGCTCCCTCGCCGATACCACCTCGTGGCGCAGGCGCACGTCGAAGCTGCGTGCGGCGACGATCGCATCGAGGTAACGGAGGATCTGCTCGCCCGTGGGATGCAAGTCGGGCGCGAACGGCCACGGGAAGCTGCTGATGAAGTAGCCGTAGCCGGTATTTTGCAGGCTCACACCCGCATAGCTGTGCGCCCACACGCCGCCTACGCGGGGCGCCCGCTCGAACAGCACGCATTGGAACCCACATCGGGTGAGGACATCGGCATGCGCCAGCCCCGAGATGCCGGAGCCAATGATCGCAACGCGTTTCCGCTGATGGGTCATGTCAGACACGAAGCCTATTGATAAGCGAGGCTAGCTCTGACCGACGGGCGAGGGCAATGGACAGTCTGCGTAGATGCTATGACCCGCGTCGTCTGCAGTTGCATTGCCCGCCTCCTTCGCCTGAGAACGGAGGCTAGCTAGCTCAGGCGGCGCGGGTCGTAGCATCTCCGACTACTTCCGTGAGTCGCGACTCGGCGCGCGGTAGCGGCGGGTTACGCTGCAAACGGCGCGGCTAACCCTCCCTACGCCGCAGCCTTTAACTCCAGCGTTTCCGGAGCCTCGACCAGCGGCCAGCCGATGCAGGCGTCGTGTGCGCGGAAATTGCGCAGCCACCAGGCCCAGTCCTCGGGCACCAGCGAGAACGGATCCTCGTGCGCCAGTTCGCGTGCGGCCCACACCGGCCAGTGCGGATTGGACAGGGCAGGGCGCCCGAGCAGAACCAGGTCGATCAAGCCTTCGCGAATGATGCGGTCGGCAACGGCGGGCAGACCCAGGTTCCAGCTCGTCGTCACCGGAATACCCACCTCGCGCTTCACGCGCGTGGCGCGCTCGAGCATGAACGCCAGGTCGCCGAAGGGCACCGGGTTCATCTCGTCGGTGTTGAAGCCGATGCTGAGATCGGCCATGTCGAGCCCGTGATCTTTCATCATCGCAACCGCAGCGACCGAGTCGTCGAACTGCACACCCTTCGGATGCAGATCGTCCGAGCCCAGGCGCATCGTCAGCGGGAAGCGCTCGGGCCAGACCTCGCGCACCGCGTCGAGTGCTTCGAGATGAAAGCGCACGCGGTTGCGCAGGCTGCCGCCGTACTCGTCGGTGCGTTGGTTCGCGAGCGGCGAGAAAAAGCTGGAGCCGAGATAGCCGTGGGCGAAGTGCAGCTCCAGCCACTCGAACCCGGCATCCACCGCGCGCTTCGCCGCGCGCGCGTAGGCGCGATGAATCTCCTTGATCTCGTCCCTGCTCAGCTCATGCACGGGGTGCACGCGATGTCCGCCGTAGGGAATGGCGGACGGACCCACGACCGGCCAGCCTTCCGGATGATCGGGTGGCAACTGCGCGCCGCCCTGCCAGGGTTTCAGCTCGCTGCCCTTGCGCCCGGTGTGACCGAGCTGGATGGCCGGTACCGCGCCCATGTCCTTGATGATTTTCGTGATCCGCGACAGGCCTTCGACCTGCGCGTCGTCGTAGATGCCGCCACAACTGACGCTGGTACGACCGTCCTCGGTGATCGCGAGCTGCTCGGGGAATATCAGGCCAAAGCCGCCGGCCGCGCGCGAGCCCATCAGCATGACGTGATAGTCGTTCATCAGGCCGTCGGTGGATCGGTACATCGTCATCGGAGACATCGCGATGCGATTGCGCAGGGTCACGCCCTTGAGGGTGTAGGGGCTGAACAGATGCGGCATGTGAGGGCTCCGAAAGGGCTTGGGTTGGGGCGAAGGTTCAGGGGGCAAGCATAGGTTAGGGAGGCGCAAAGCCTGTGCCAGAAAAATCGGCATCGAAGCATGTTCGATGCCTCGAAACTGTGCGTCGGCGTAGCGATCTCGTTGGGGTATGCAAGTCCGCCCCGTCATTCCGGGTCGAGCAGAGTTCGTCGCCGCCGTTGACGTTCATGATGCCGCGCACGCCCGGGCCACCGTCGGTGTCGATGATCGCGCCGGTGGTGGGTGCAGAATTTTCCTTCGAGGCGAGCAGCACGTAGGCGCCGCAGTACTGCGCCGGCGTGGGCGTGATGAACGGACGCTGCGGGTTCGCCCGGTACCGGACCTGTGTCGCCTTGGCTTATTGTCCACGCCTCGTTCACGGTCTTGAGGGCCCATCCCATGACGCAACAGAATCCCGAGGTCGGCTCGAACATCGTTGCCGCCGGCATCCGCACCAACTACCACGATAGCGGGCAGGGCGAGCCCCTGCTGCTGCTGCACGGCTCCGGACCCGGTGTTTCGGCCTGGGCCAACTGGCGCTTGAACATGCCGGTGTTCGCCAAGCATCGTCGCGTGATCGCGCCCGACATGGTCGGCTTCGGATTCACCGATCGCCCCGAACGTATCCAGTACACCCTCGACACCTGGGTGAAGCACGCGATCGGTGTGCTGGACGCTCTGAAGCTCGAACGAGCCGACGTGGTCGGCAACTCTTTCGGCGGTGCGCTGACCCTGGCGCTGGCGGCACGTCATCCCGAGCGCGTGCGGCGTCTGGTGCTGATGGGCGCGGCCGGCACCGTGTTCAAGCTCACCGAGGCACTGGACACCGCCTGGGGTTACACGCCCTCGCTGGAGAACATGCGGAAGATGCTGGACATCTTCGCGTATAACCGAAACCTGGTAACCGACGATCTCGCGCGTGCGCGCTACGAGGCCGGTATCCGGCCCGGCGTGCAGGAAGCCTACGCCGCGATGTTCCCGGCGCCGCGGCAGCGCTGGATCGAAGCGCTCGCCACGCCCGAAGCGGCGCTGCGCGCGCTGCCGCACGAAGTGATGATCGTCCATGGCCGCGAAGACCGCGTAATTCCCATGGACAACTCCGTCAGGCTGCACGGCCTCATCCCGCGCTCGCAGTTGCATGTGTTCGGCCAGTGCGGACACTGGACCCAGATCGAGCACGCAGCGCGCTTTTGCCAGTTGGTGCTGAACTTCATCGGCGAGGCGTAGCGCTCAAGTCTTGGCAGGCTGGTTACGCAGCACGCAGCGCCGGTATCGTTCCTCGACCCGAGTGGCGAACCACTCGGTGGTGAGACGGCGGGTGATTTTCGGACTCTTCAGCCTGATCTTCGGGATGACGGCGTGTGGCACCGGGGGGCCTTCGAACTGCTCAGCAAGATCGAACACCTTTTCGTACAGCGTCGAGCGTTCGAAGTCTTCCGACCGACCGAGCTCCAGTTCTTCGCGGATGTCCGAGTCCTGCATCCTCAGTCGCTTCGCCAGAACCCGCGCCGCAAGTTCGGTGCTGCCGGGTGGGTCCGCCTCGGTGCTGCCGATCCGCACGAGATCCCCATCGAGTTCAAGCGGAATTCCCGACGCGAGGCTCAGCGCGTTCTGAAACGCGGCATTGCGACTGGCGTAGTGTCCGGCGTTGAAGTCGGCGAACCGGTACAGCGGCTTGTCGTACGCGGCCGGGTAGTCGAGCAGATGGGCCAGGCCGAAGAACATGCCACCGCGGCGTGTGAACACTTCGCGCCGGAGCGTCGTATCCACGGGATAGGGATACGGGTTGTCCGCCGCATATTTCTCGGCGAAGGCGATGCTCACCTGCATGGGCCCGCCGGTGCGCACCGGATTGCGGTTGGCCAGCAGTTTCCCGCCCAGGGGCAGCACGCCGATGAGGTCTTCGAAGGTCTCGCTGAGTTCCCGCTCGGTCTTCGCCGCATCGATGCGTTCGCGGTAGCTCCGGCCGTCGGGTGAGGACACTCGAAGCGCCGTGCGGACCACGGTCTTGGGAACGCCGACTCTCGCGGCCTGCGCATCGATCTCGCGCCAGGCGATAGCCGCCAAGCCCGGCACCGGCGGATCGACCTGGAAGCCCGACTCCTGCTCGGTGACGGCGATCACCGCGCAGATATTTTCCGGCGTGACCGGAATCTCCTGAGTCGCGAATCCAGCATAGATGTCGGTGGCCCAGCCGTCGCGGTCGGCGAGCTTGGGCGGCAGCAAGCGGGCAATCAAGGCGCGTGCGGTCGAGGGGCTGAGACCCGGAGTATCGCGGGTGGGGCCGGCGGTGCAAGCCGCGAGGCCCGCCAGGCAAAGGCCCGCGACCCAGACCGACGCGCACAAGCGGAGTTTGTTCAAGACGTTTTTCATGACGAGGTCGGCGGCGATCATAGCCCTCGCACGGCCGCGTCCTGTACGAACGGCGCTAAACTCCCGCGGTGCCTGTTGTGGAGCGTGTCATGGGTGAGCCACTGGCGAGAATCGAGCGCTATACCTACGCGGACTATCGCGGTTGGGGCGAGAACGTTCGCGGCGAATTGATCGATGGCCTGTTCTACGACATGTCGCCCGCGCCTGCGCCCTGGCACCAGTCGATTTCCGGCGAGCTGTTCCTGCAGATCAAGAATTTCCTGCGCGACAAGCGCGGCCAATGCTCGGTATTTGCCGCGCCTTTCGACGTGCGCTTTCCGCGCAAGCTCTCGGACAACGAGGACGACGACGACACGGTGGTGCAACCCGATATCGTGGTGATCTGCGACAAGACGCGCATCGACGGACGCGGCTGCCGCGGCGCGCCGACCTTCCTCATCGAAATCCTGTCGCCCAATACTGCGCGCAAGGACCTGACCGTCAAGCGCCGGCTGTACGAGCGTCAGGGCGTAGCCGAGTTCTGGCTGGTGTACCCGCAGGAGCGGATTGCCCAGCTTTACCGGCTCGGCGCCGATGGGACCTATGGCGAGCCCGAGATAGCGACGGCGGAAGATCGCAGCGCAGTCGCGAGCCTGCCCGAACTCGAAATCGATTGGGCCGAAGTGTTTCAGGAGATTTGAACCCGGCTCGGCAGTTCATCGGCGATTCACCCTCATCCGTGTCCTCTGTGCTGGACTGCTTTCCGAGAAACCCCGGATGACCGACGCGATCCGCAGTCTGCAAATCATCGCCAGCCCGCGCATGGGCGGTGCGGAGATCACGTTCCAGCGCGTGGCGCAAGCGCTGGACGCTTCGCACCATCCGGTGATGGCCGGCGTTCGACGCGGTTCCGCACTGCACAGGCAGTTCGACAGCCGGCTGCCGCTGACGCATTTCACCCTGCGCAACTACGTCGACGTGGGCTCCATCGTTCAGATCCGCCAGGCCGTGTCGAGCTTCGGCGCGAACGTGGTGCAGACCTGGGCTTCGCGCGCGACCTGGCTCACGCGCGCGCCGCAGGGCACGGTCCACATCGCGCGTCTGGGCGGCTATTACAAGCTGCGTTACTTCCGGCATGCCGACGGCTGGATCGTCAACACCCGCGGCCTGCGCGACTGGATGGTGACTAAGGGCTTTCCGGCCGAGCGTGTCGAGTGGATCAACAACTTCGTGCCGGACGTGGCGCCCGGCACGGTGCCGGCCATCGGCCGCGAGGAACTGGGCATTCCGCCGGATGCGCTCGTGGTCATGTCCATGGGCCGTTTCATCGAAAAGAAAGGCATGCAGGATTTGCTGCTGGCCTTCGCGCGCCTGTCGCCGCGGATAATGGGCCGGCCGGTGCACCTGGTGCTGCTGGGCAACGGTCCGATGCTGGCTGATCTGCGCGCTGCGGCGGTCAGCGCCGAAGGTCGCGTGCATTTCACCGGCTGGCTCGAACAGCCGCTGCCGGTACTGGGTCTGGCCGATGTGTTCGTCTGCCCGTCGCGCGTCGAGCCGCTGGGCAACGTGGTGTTGGAAGCCTGGAGCCAGGGCGTGCCGGTGGTGTGCACGGAAACGGACGGAGGTTTCGAGCTGATTCGCAGCGGCGACACCGGCCTGCTGTGCCCGGTGCAGGACGTGACGCGTCTGGCCGCGGCCATCGAGCGCGTACTGTCGGATGCAGATCTGCGCGCGGGCCTGGCCGGTCACGGTTTGTCGCATTACCGGCACCGCTACGGCGAATCGAGGACGGTGAACGCCATGCTGGATTTTTATCGACGCATGATGCGCACTGCCGCTTGAGATAGGAAGCGTGCGGCATTCCCGGATATTCCGGGAGCCCTCTGCTCGACGTGGAGACGTTCGACGACGACCGCGTGATCCGACGCATTTTCCCCGGCGCGACTTCGATGCCCTGCGCCGTTATCCTTGCGCGATTTTTTTGATCGCCCCCGCCCGCATGCAGCTCCACAACACCCTGACCGGCCGCAAGGAAACCTTCGTCCCGCTCGCTCCGGACCGCGTGACGATGTACGTCTGCGGGCCGACCGTTTACAGCTACGCGCACATCGGCAACGCGCGTCCGGCGGTAGTGTTCGACGTGCTGTCGCGCCTGCTGCGGCGGCGCTACACCGAGGTGGTGTATGCGCGCAACATCACCGACATCGACGACAAGATCAACAAGGCCGCGGTCGAACAGAATGTGGACATCGGCGTCATTGCACAGCGCTTCGCGAGCGCTTACCACGAAGATCTAGCCGGAGTCGGCGTCGCGTTGCCGGACTTCGAACCGCGCGTGACTCAACACCTGCCGCAGATCATCGACATGATTGTGCGACTGATCGCATCGAACCACGCCTACGCCGCGGAAGGCCACGTGTTGTTTCACACACCCAGCTTTGCCGACTACGGCAAATTGTCGAAGCGCGACTCGCAGGCGCTGATGGCCGGCGCGCGCGTCGAAGTGGCGCCTTACAAGCAGCACGCCGGCGACTTCGTGCTGTGGAAGCCGTCGGCGGCGGAGCAGCCGGGCTGGGAATCGCCTTGGGGTCGCGGCCGGCCGGGCTGGCATATCGAGTGCTCGGCGATGGCAGAGACCATTCTCGGCGAGACCATCGACATTCACGGCGGCGGCCACGACCTGATTTTTCCGCATCACGAAAACGAGATCGCGCAATCGGTGTGCGCGCACGGCGGCAAGCCGTTCGCGCGCTGGTGGCTGCATAACGGCTTTCTAAACGTGGACAGCACCAAGATGTCCAAGTCCCTGGGCAACGTGTTGCTGGTGCGGGAACTGCTCAAACAGGTACCGGGCGAGGCGATCCGCCTGCTGCTGTTGACCGCGCATTACCGCCAGCCGCTGGACTGGTCGGACGAGGTTCTGTCGGAAGCGCGGCGCAAGCTGGACCGCCTGTACGGCGCGTTGCGGGAGCTTGCCGACGTAGAGCCGCTGGCGGACGAACCCGAATACGCGCCCTTCATCGAAGCGCTGGAAGACGATCTGAACACGCCCGGTGCGCTGGCTCAGTTGTTCGAGCTGGCGAGTGCTGCGCACAAGGCGGGCAGCGATCCGCTGGAACGCGCGAGAGTCAAAGCGCGCCTGCTCGATTGCGGCGCCGTGCTCGGCTTGTTGCAGCAGGCTCCCGAAGCCTGGTTTGGCTGGACGGCGACGGGCTCGGATGGGGTTCCGGTGGCGGAGATCGAAGCGCTGCTGGCTGAGCGCACCGCGGCGCGCGCATCGAAGAACTGGGCGGAGTCGGATCGAATCCGCGACTCGCTCAAGTCGCGCGGCGTGCTGGTCGAAGACTCCAAGGACGGCCAGCGCTGGCGCTATGGGTAGCGGTTACGCCGGATACTCCGGTGCGCTTTGCGGACCGGGGCCATCGGGGCCATCAGGACCTTCCTGGTCCGGACTGAACACCGCATCCGCCATCCAGCAGCCGTTGCATTCGGGCATGGACTGGCGTGACAACAGGAAAATGTATCGATGCGGCTGATTGTCGCTTCCCAGAATTTCCACCGGCAGCATCGCGCGTTCGCCATCGATCAGCGGCGTTGCGACTCGCGACTCGCGGTGGCCCAGCATGTCCGGAAAGCCTTCGCGGATCATCGCCATGAACTGCGGTAGCGGGCCGGTACGCTGGCGGTTGCCCGGCGAGGAGAATTGGTAAAGCTCGGCCAGCCCTTGAGGCGAGTTCTTCTTCATTGCTTCGAGCATGGCCGCAACGACCTGGGGCGGCTCCAGGTCGGGATGCGGGCCGCGCGCGGCGGCGTCCTGGGCGCTCGCTGCCGGCAGCAGCAGCGACAGGAACAGCAATATTGCGGGAATAGGGTGGTGGGTCATCGAATTTTCCTCGGCGTCTCGTGATTCTCGTTCTTAGGACCGCTACGGTGCACAGGGTTCCGTGGATTCCGTCGCGACAGTTCAACCGCGGTTCAAGCACACTTGGCTAACATCGTCTCAAACCCGCACGAATCCGTGCTTGCCGGACTTCATCCATGCGTCGAATTCTGATCGTCACTGCTGCTGTTGCCCTGGTTGCCTGTGCGACGTCGCCGCTGGGCCGCAAGCAGCTCATCATCGTTTCCGAGTCTTCCATCGCCGAGCAGGGCATTGCGTCCTTCCGGCAGATGCAGAAGCAGATCCCACAATCCACCGATGTGCGTACGGTGCGCTACGTGCAGTGCATCGCCGATAACATCACGGCGCAGGTGCCTGGGCTGCGGGAAAAGGGCGAACTCAGTATCCCGGCGAGCTGGGAGGTGGGCGTCTTCGCCAGCAAGGACGTCAATGCCTTCGCCTTGCCGGGCGGCAAGATGGGCGTCTTCACCGGGCTGCTGGGTGTGGCGAAAACGCAGGATCAGCTTGCGGCCGTTATGGGGCACGAGGTCGCGCACGTGTTGGCGCGGCATTCCCAGGAACGTGCGTCGGCCGGCATCCCGGCCCAGATCGGGGGCGCAGTGGCCTCGGTCTACGGCCTCGGCCAGCTCTATGGTCTGGGTGTCAGCGCGCTGTTCCTCAACCCCTACTCGCGCAGTCACGAAACCGAGGCCGACCTGCTGGGATTGGACCTGATGGCCAAGGCCGGGTTCGATCCGCGCGGGGCAGTTGCACTGTGGCAGAACATGTCCAAGCTTGGCGGCGCCAAGCCGCCGGAGATTCTTTCGACTCACCCTTCCGATGCAACCCGCACGGCCGATCTCAATGCCCGCATGAAATCGGCGCTCGATCTGTACGTGGCGGCGCTGGGGCAGGGGCGCAAGCCCAAGTGCGGATAACCGCTGGCCGCGGGGAACGCGCAAACCTTCTCGGCCGGGCTGGATTTCTGTCGTCGGGTCCGCGATTCCCGTCACGACGTTGAAGCTTGGTGCCTAAGGCGAGACTCGAACTCGCACGAGGGGTTACCTCGGGGGATTTTGAGTCCCCTGCGTCTACCGATTCCGCCACTCAGGCGCGGGGCGCGATTATACGGACGCGCGCGGAGGCGCCAAGCTCCCCACATGAAAATTTCGGATTTCGCGTACGTGCTGCCGCCGGACCTCATCGCCCAACGACCCGCTGCCACCCGCAGCGGTAGCCGCCTGCTTCACGTGGGCAGCGCCTTGCAGGACCGCGCGGTCGGCGAGCTTCCCTCGCTGCTGCGAGCGGGCGATCTGCTGGTGTTCAACGACACGCGCGTCATCAAGGCGCGCTTGTTCGGCAGCAAGCCGACGGGTGGGCGCGTGGAAGTCCTGGTCGAACGCCTGCTCGGCGAGCGTGAGGCGCTGGCGCAGCTCGGTGTGTCCAAGACTCCGCTAGCGGGAAGCTGGATCGAGATCGACGGTGGCGGTGCGCGCGTGGAAGTGCTGGGTCGCGACGAGTCCTTCTTCCACCTGCGTCTCGAATCGGAAGGAAACTGGCTGGAGTTGCTGGAAAGAGTGGGCCGCCTGCCGCTGCCGCCCTATATCCACCACGATCCCGCCGCGGACGATGACGCGCGTTACCAGACTGTGTTTGCGCGCGAGCCCGGCGCCGTCGCGGCGCCCACCGCCGGACTGCACTTCGACGACGCGCTGCTCTCGGCCTTGCGCGCAGGCGGGATCGAAACCGCAACCCTCACCCTTCACGTCGGCGCCGGCACGTTCCAGCCGGTGCGAGTCGAAAATCCGGCCGAGCACCGCATGCATGCCGAACGCTTCAGAGTCTCGGCCGAACTCGCTGCGCGACTTGCGACTACGCGCGCCGCAGGTGGACGAGTCGTGGCGGTTGGAACCACCAGCGTGCGTGCGCTGGAGTCCGCCACGGACCGGCACGGGCAGGTTCAGGCGGGCGAGGGCGAGACGCGTATCTTCATCACGCCGGGCTACCGCTTCCGCGCGGTGGACCTGTTGTTCACCAATTTCCATTTGCCGGAAAGCACGCTGCTGATGCTGGTCTGCGCGTTCGGTGGGCAGGAGCGCATGCTCGCGGCCTACCGCCACGCTGTCGAGCAGCGCTACCGCTTCTTCAGCTATGGCGACGCGATGCTGATCCAGCCGCCCTAAAATGCGCGCCAGCCCCCGACCCCGAACCGCGCCGTGAACATTCACGCCGACCGCATTCTCATTCTCGACTTCGGTTCCCAGTACACCCAGCTCATCGCGCGCCGCGTGCGCGAGCTGGGGGTCTACTGCGAGCTGTACCCCTGGGATGTGGACGAGAAGCACATCACCGACTTCGCGCCACGCGGCGTGATTCTCTCCGGTGGTCCCGAGTCGGTAACTGAGGCCGGCTCCCCGCGCGCGCCAGATGCGGTGTGGAAGCTGGGCACGCCGGTGCTGGGCATCTGCTACGGCATGCAGACCATGGCGGCGCAGTTCGGTGGCAAGGTCGAGGCCTCCGCATCCAAGGAGTTCGGTTACGCCGAGGTGCGTGCGCGCAATCATTCGACCCTGCTCATCAACATCGAGGATCGCATCAACGCCGATGGCCACGGCCTGCTCGACGTGTGGATGAGTCACGGCGACAGAGTCACCGAGCTGCCGCAGGGCTTCAAGCTGATTGCCTCCACGGCGGACGTCCCCATCGCCGGCATGGGCGACGAGGAGCGCCATTACTACGGCTTGCAGTTCCATCCCGAGGTCACTCACACCCCGCAGGGCACGCGCATCTACGAGCGCTTCCTGCACGAGATCTGTGGGTGCGGGCGCGCGTGGTCGCCGGTCAACATCATCGAGGACGCGGCCGAACGCGTGCGCGAGCAGGTCGGCGAGGGACATGTATTGTTGGGTCTGTCGGGCGGCGTAGATTCGTCCGTGGTCGCCGCACTGCTGCATCGCGCGATCGGCCAGCAACTCACCTGCGTGTTCGTCGATACCGGCCTGCTGCGGCTCGACGAGGGCGACCAGGTGATGCGCATCTTTGCCAAGCATCTCGGCGTGCGCGTGATCCGTGTCAACGCAGAAGAACGTTTCCTGACCGCGCTCAAGGGCGTGAGCGATCCGGAGGCCAAGCGCAAGGTCATCGGCGGTCTGTTCGTGGACGTGTTCGACGAAGAGGCAAGCAGGATCGATGACGTGCGCTTCCTCGCGCAGGGCACCATCTACCCGGACGTGATCGAGTCCGCCGGCGCCCGCAGCGGCAAGGCGCATGTCATCAAGAGTCATCACAACGTCGGCGGCCTGCCCGAGCGCATGAAGCTCAAGCTGGTCGAGCCGCTGCGCGAGCTGTTCAAGGACGAGGTTCGCGCGATTGGCCTGGAGCTGGGCCTGCCGCGCGAGATGGTGTTCCGCCATCCGTTTCCGGGGCCGGGACTGGGCGTGCGGATTCTTGGCGAAGTCACCAAGGCTGCGGCGGACACGCTGCGGCTGGCTGACCATATCTTCATTGAGGAGCTTCGCAAGGCCGGCTGGTACGACCAGACCTCGCAGGCCTTCGCCGTGTTCCTGCCGGTCAGGAGCGTCGGTGTGACCGGCGACGGGCGCCGCTACGAACCGGTGATCGCGCTGCGCGCCGTGCAGACCATCGATTTCATGACGGCGCGCTGGGCGCACCTGCCGTACGAGCTGCTCGACGTGGTCTCGCGCCGCATCTGCAACGAGATCGCGGGCGTGTCGCGCGTGGTCTATGACGTATCGGGAAAGCCGCCCGCGACGATCGAGTGGGAGTGAGCTACGCGCCAAGCCGCCCGAGGCCCTCAAGCGCCTCTGCTAGCGCGACCACCGACAACGGCGCCGAACCCTCTGCCTTGTTGCCGATGGTCACGTAAGCGAGGTGCCCTGCGCCGGTCGTTCCTGCGATGACGCGGGCGAGTGCCGTCCGGGTTTCCTCATCGGGATCGACCAGACGATCAAATGCGCCGTAGAGACGCTTGGCCTCCTCGTAACCAAAGGCGCCATGTCGTCGATGCAGATTCCACCGGCACACCAGCGGCCCCGGCCAGAGCGCGCGCAGCATCGGCAACTGCTCGTTGATGGGTGGCATCTTGGCGTGCAGGCCGATGCAGTACGTGGCGCCGGTTTCGCGCAGAACCTCGGCGAACGCGGGTGTCAGGAATCCCGGGTCGCGCACTTCGACCGCGATCACGCCGTCCGGTGCGGCCGGTCGCAAGGACGGAAGCGCGCGCAGCATCGAGCCGATGCTTCGAATGACGTCGGGCAGGTGTTGCAGCAGGTGAGCGGGTAAGGGGCTGAGCTGGAACACCAGGGCGCCGACACGTTGTCCGAGCCCGGCGAGTGCGGGTTGCACGAATTGCTCGACCGCAAGCTCCGGGTTCAGGAAGGCCGGATTCGGCTGCGTGCCGCGCCCGCTCTCACTGCGCATCATCGCGTCGGCGATCAGGCTCGGCGCCTTGACCACGAAGCGGAAATCCTCCGGAACCTGCGCCGCGTAAGCCGCGTACTGGCTCGCGGTCAGCGGCCGGTAGAACGCGCGGTCCAGGCTGACCGCCCAAAACAAGGGGTGCTGTGCGTAGGCGGACAGACCATGCTTCGAGAGCCTGGCTTCGGGATACTCGCGATCCCAGACCGTGCCGATCCATCCGGGGTAGCTCCATGAGGAGGTTCCCATGCGCAGATTCTGCGGAAGCGCGCGCGAGAGCGCTGCTTGCAGCTCAAACGTCCGCGCGGGCTGGACCTTGGCCGGCTTTGCGCGTTGGCGAGGTGCCGGGTCGATGGCTTCGGGTTCGGAGAAAAGAGAGTCCTGCATCTTCGACAGCTCGGGGGCGAGGCGGATCGGACGTTACGGGCGTGCGTTCGCGGCTTGCAAGCACGGCCAAGCGTCCATCACGGGCAGAAGCCGATGTCTCAGGTGCAAAATAATGCTTGGCCTTCACGGTCGGTCCTCAATCGAAATCCCTCAATGCATGGACTGGAAAATTTTCGTAACGGTTTTCGGCACCGTCTTTCTCGCTGAACTCGGCGACAAGACGCAGCTCGCCACCGTCCTCTTCTCGGCCGACAAGCCGAGCGCCAAGTGGACCGTCTTCGCGGCCTCCGCGAGCGCGCTGGTGTTGGCCTGCGCCATCGGGGTACTGGCGGGCGCGTTCGTGGCGCAGCACGTCAATCCGAAGCACTTGCAGGTGGTAGCGGGAATTGGATTTGTGCTGATCGGCGCGTGGACGCTGCGCGCGGGGCTGTCCGGTGCCTGAGACGATGAGCCCTGATGACGACCGGCACTGGATGAATGAGGCGCTTGCGCTCGCCGGCCGCGCGGCCGAAGCCGGCGAGGTTCCGGTCGGCGCCGTTCTGGTCCAGGACAGTCGGGTGATCGGCGAGGGCTGGAATCGTCCCATCGCCAACCACGATCCCAGCGCACACGCCGAGATGATCGCACTGCGCGCAGCGGCATCTCTCCTTGGTAACTACCGTCTGCCCGGTACGACGCTGTACGTGACTCTGGAACCCTGCGCGATGTGTGCCGGTGCGATCATTCACGCGCGCGTGCAGCGCCTGGTGTTCGGCGCCGCCGACCCCAGGGCCGGCGCAGTCCATTCGGTGTACGACCTCATTTCGCAGCCGCGCCTGAACCATCGCGTCGAATGGCGGGGAGGCGTGATGGAAACCGAGTGCGGCGAGACGCTGCGCCAGTTTTTCCGGGCCCGGCGGAAATCCGCGCGCAGCGAACCCATTTCATTGACGGATGACGAGAACACATGAGCCTTCTCCACTTCGAGGATTTTCACGCCGGTCAGATCATCGAACTCGGCAGCCACACGTTCACGGAAACCGAGATCATCGACTTTGCGCGCCAGTTCGATCCGCAGCCTTTTCATCTCGACCCTGAAGCCGCACGGCAATCCATTTTCGGCGGGCTGGTGGCGAGCGGCTGGCATACCTGTTCGGTCCTGATGCGTCTGCTTGTCGATGGACTGCTGGTGAAGACGGTGAGCCTGGGCTCGCCCGGCGTGGACGAGATCCGCTGGCACAAGCCCTCGCGGCTCGGCGATACGCTGAACGTGACGATGAAGATCGTCGAGACGATTCCCTCCCGGTCCAAGCCCGACCGCGGCGTGCTGCGCAGCGAGTATCGCGGCGTCAACCAGCACGGTGAGCTGGTGGTCACCATGAAGACGCTCGGCATGTTCGGCCGGCGCCCGGCGTGAGCCGAAGATCCGGAATCGACGGGACCAGCCGATGAAGGGAATGATCTTCACCGAGCTGCTCGACATGGTCGAAGACAGCATGGGTCTGGCGATGAAGGATCGAATCCTGCAGCGCGCCCAACCCGCGTCGGGCGGCAGCTACACCACCGTCGGCAACTACGACGTGGACGAGTTGCTGGCGCTGGTGCAGGCGCTCGCAATCGAAACGGGGCAGTCCGTCGAAGCGCTGTTGGAGCGTTTCGGCGGGCACATGTTCGGGCACTTCACCCGGCACTACGGCCGGTTTTTTCCGGCCTCCCAGTCCTGCTTCGACTTTTTTGGCGCATATCGACGACTACATTCACGTCGAGGTGCGCAAGCTCTACCCGCAGGCGGAGCTGCCCGGTTTCAGCTACCCGCACCGCGACGACGCGACCTTGGTGATGGAGTACCGGTCTCCGCGCCCGCTCGCCGCGTTCGCAACCGGTCTGGTGCGATCCGCCATCGCGCACTTCGGCGAGCCGATCCAGTTCGACGTGCGGGACCTCTCTGCCGGGCAGGGCACGGCCGCTCGCTACACCCTCACCAGGACACGAGCTTGAGCAGCGAGGACATCGATCTGCTGCGGCGAGAGCTCGAAAGGCAGAAGGCTGCGCGACGCCAGGCGGAACAGCTACTGGAGCAGAAAAGCCTGGAACTGTTCGAACGCAATCGACAACTGGAAGTCGAGATCGCCGAACGCCGGAGGATCGAGCAGCAACTGCTCGACCAGGCCGGGCAACTGGTGCGGACCAACGCGGAGCTCGAACAGTTCGCCTACGTGGCCTCGCACGATCTGAAGGCACCCTTGCGCACGATTGCCGGCTTTGCGCAGTTGCTGCTGCGACGCTACGCGGCGAAGCTCGATGCCGACGGGCAGGAGTTTCTGGGCTTCATCGAAACCGGCGTGCGCCGCATGCAGAAGCTGATCGACGATCTGCTCGAATACGCGCGAGCCAGTCGCGTGCCTCTGTCGCGCGCCTGGGTGGACAGCCGCGCGCTGATCGAAGGCGCCTTGTCCGACCTGCGTGGCCGTATCGATCAGGCAGGAGCCGAAGTCGTTCTGGATGATCTGCCGATGGTCTGGGCCGATCGAATCCAGCTCGGTCAGGTGTTTCAGAACCTGATCGACAACGCGGTGAAGTTCCATGCGCCGAACACCCAGCCGCGCGTCACGATCGGTTGCGTGGCAAGCGAGCAGGGCTGGGAATTCCAGGTTGCCGACAACGGCATCGGCATCCCTGCCGAGTACGCGGAAAAGGTCTTCATGCTGTTTCAGCGACTGCACGCCGACGACCAGTTCGAGGGCACCGGGCTGGGGCTTCCCATCTGCAAGAAGATCGTCGAGCGTCACGGCGGCGCCATCCGTGTCGAGCCCGGCCCGGGCGGAAGCGGCACGCGCTTCATATTCACGCTGAGCGCACCGGCTGCGGCCCCAGGTCATTGACGCACCCTCTGCCGCCTCACTACCATTCGCGTCCGTTTCGCACCGAACACGGATGGTTAGCTCAGCGGTAGAGCATCGCCTTCACACGGCGGGGGCCACAGGTTCGATCCCTGTACCATCCACCAATAAAATCAAGATGTTGCGGGTTTTATTGATCTCAGTATCTGACCGATACGGCAAGAATACGGCAAGGCGGCCGGAATCTTTCCCCAGCCAGGCGCACAAGGGCCCGTCGGAATGCGGTTTGACAGCACGTCGTTGGCGGAGTGATGCGCTCGCTCTACGCCTGTAGGGCGTGCGACCTGCCGCGCCATGTATCAGTTGGGCGAGGGCTCGCCCGG
Source organism: Panacagrimonas sp. (assembly GCA_052389915.1). Taxonomy (GTDB): domain Bacteria; phylum Pseudomonadota; class Gammaproteobacteria; order Nevskiales; family Nevskiaceae; genus Panacagrimonas. The sequence goes on along the minus strand of JBQTHL010000042.1, from coordinate 61,591 downwards.
TTCTTCGTCCAAGGAGTCGAAAACATTCGACTCAGGCGGTGGCGCGACGAACAGCTTCTGCCGGTCCAGGGGCGTCATTGCAAGGCTCTTGAGGATCGCGTGCATCCGGGAGATACGCGAGTCGGACATCTTCGCCGGGTCAGTTCGGAACTGCGCCATCAGAACGCACAGCATCTCCACAGTGAATCGGTCGGCACTCGTGAGGGTGAAACTCGCGGTCTGCGACTGTAGCTCGAACCAGATAGCACGCTGCGAGGAGTCCAGGTGCACGGATGGCTCACCCAGGGGCCTCAGCTTCTCGACCCCGGCCTTATCAGCTCCGGGATTGTTGACCGTGCCCATCGGGGGCGGTCTGGAGTAGGCGTTAGGGCTGCCCGCCAGAAGCCCGCTGACTGCACGCTGCTGAACGCTTTTCATGACAGAAAACACCACGAGGAGGGGAAGGGGAAAAAGAACACGCGTGGAAAAAGCTTGAGGGTGCGGTGCAGAAAGGACACCGCCAACCAACATATTCGTGCCCCCCGGTGGGGTTGCCGTGGCTTCCCATCTTCAAGCCCAAGCGTCGCGCCTTGTTCCGCAGCGTCGGCCAGACGGCGCGCCGCGCTCAGCATAGATCGTCCTCGGTGACGAGGTTGCGGGTAATTGCGGGCAACTGCGGGAAATCCCCCACCATCTCTATATAACTGTCACTGACACTTGCTATAAGGGGGCTGGGAATTACCCTCGTATCCCCGCGTGTACCCGCAGACTGGCGTTTCTGCACGCCCCAAAGGGCCTGCTTTGCGTGCGTGTCCTCTTTACGGAAAAACATCAGGTCGCCCACCGGCCGCGCCTTGTGGCGCTCGATCCAGCGGCCGAGGATGCGTCGGTTGATGCGTCCGCCATGTCCTGCAATCTCGTCCATCGCAGCAAGCAGCCGTGATCCTCCGGCCTCGTCAAGGGCAGCGCGCATGTCCTGTGATTCTTCAGCCTCAGCTTTGGCGATGGCATCGGCGATCCGCACAGGTTTCGAACCGAACGCGGCATGCCAGGTGCTCAGCAGCGCCGCCAGCTTGGCGCGGTCGGGATCGTTGGCGAAACCGGCCTCGATGCTGTCCGAAGGGTCGGCGACGCGGAAGCCGCCGGGCGCATCGCCAAGCCCAATGGACGCCAGCCAGAGAATCGACTGCCGCACCGTGTCGGACCACGCTTCGAAGCCCCCCAGCCGGTCAGCGGCGAGGCGAGGCGCGCCGGCTGCGTGATACGCGGCCAGGATCGTGCAAGCGTCCACCGCGTAACCTGCGCGATTTCTGCGGATAGTGTCGTAAGGGTCAAAATCAAACGCGCGCTTGTGCGGTCGTTCCTCGTTGCTGTCGATTCGACATCGAAGCACGCGGCGGTTCAGGTCGCCCACCGGCACGACGTTGTTGCCCGTGATCATGAGCAACGTTGTGTTCGGTACGGCAACGGTGCGCGACTCGCCCAGAATGCGGTCCAAGGTGTTTCCGCTCGTCAGGAATTCGCACAGGGCCGCGGACTCAATGTGACCGACAACGTTGTCGAGAATCGCAACCGAAGCGCCGCTAAGCAGCAGCGCGAATAGCCGTTTGCGCATCTCGTCATCCTCGGCCGCGGGCGAAGTCGTCGCAGGCTCCAGATGCGACGCCAGAGCCGCAACGCAACGCGCGAGCAGCGTTTTGCCGCTGCCGGCCGTGGGCGCGTCGTAGAGCACACCGGGGGCAGTCGGCAAGGCGGGGCGCGTGACCGCCGACAGCGCCGCGCTAAGGTGCACAGCGCGCGCAACGTCGTCCACGAAGGGGAACGATCCGAACGGCGCCCATAGTCGGATAGCCGCCGCCAGCGCCCTTGCGGGTGTGGGTGAACTGGGCACGCGCGGCGGCTCCGGATCGTCGGCGAGGTAGAGCAGTTTCGATTCTGTGTCGTAGCCGGGCTGTCCAGAATGCGGCCGTCCGGAAAAATCAGCGGGACGGTGATCACGGCGCGCACTTCGGGGATGCGCCCGTTCCCGAGCGTCGCAAGCAGCATTTTGGCGAGGGCTTCGGGCGCGTCGGCGGGTCGCCATTCCTTGGAACGCGCATCGTATTTGGTGAACCGAACCTCGCTTCCCAAAGCGTAAAGTAGCGAGTGCAACGATGCCGGCACCAAGCTCGCGTCTCGAAGGCTCATCAGCGCGCCCCCTCGCGAGTAAGTCTCGCCGCCAGCGGCCAGGATCGAGGCGCACTCATCGGAGATACGCGGCATCTCGCCTGACTGCAACTGGATGGTGCGTGTCTGCCGAAACAGCAAGAACCTGCGGCCGCCGTGCGCGTGGCTCCACAAATACGGCCGCCCGCCGCCGCAAAGGTTCGCCCAGGCGATGCGCATATCGTCGCGGTAGTCCGGCTCGACGGGATCAGCGAAGTGTTCGTTGTGCCAGCGGTCTGCGTTGTCCAGAACATCGCCGACCGTTACACGCTCGCCCGATGAATGCGTCAATTCGAACTCAGCCAGCAGATGCGAGCCGTCCAGCGCGCGGGTCACAATTTCGCGGGCAAGTTCCGGAGCAATCTTGCGTCGCGCGGTCAGTTCGCCGACGCGCTCGTCGAGGTACGCCGCGCGCACGTCCCGGGCCTTGTCGGCGACGGCGGCGCGGGCCGCGGCCTGCAAAGGTTTTAGGTTCGCATCGGCAACCGCAGGCAGGTCCGCCGCTTTGAGCATGGGACGGCCGGGCCGCAGCACCGCGGCACCGCGCCGTTGTTCGAGCGGCGGCGAGCACCGCGCACCGGCGGCGAAGTCCAGCCGCTCGGGCTGCCAGACGCTCGAATCGACGAGCGTGCGCGACAGCAACGTGCCGGCCTTTGAAACGTCGAAGCGCCCGCACCCGGACATCCACAACAATCGCGTGAGCCGTTTGCCAATGTCCGGGATTTCGGCGGCCTGCTCAACGATGAAGTAGACGCGCTGGCCGTGGACACCGCGTAACTCGGCGCCCGTCACGGCGTTGTAGATACAGCTTCCCGCCGATGGCAGCCACAGACAGGACACTCCGGCGAGTGAGGGTGCGGCTTTGTACAGCGCCGCGAACAGTTCATCGTGCGTCAGTGGTGGACGACCCGGCTCGGGGTCGTAGTCCAACATCAAAATGCCCGGACCATCGGGCCAGCCGAACGTATCGCGTGTGCGAGTGATCGCGCCGGGCGGGCGCTTATCCTTTGACACAGATGACGCAACGACCCGCGCCTTCGCGACGGGGGCGACGCCATAGGCCAGGGCCTCCGTCGGTTTCAGAGTCGCCAGCAGTTCATCAAGCCCCTGCAAGTCGTTCACTTCCTCGCGGGCATAGGTTCCATCCACGAGGTTGGCCGCGGTCGTTTTCGACAATGTGCCGTCGGGCGCGAGGGCGAAGGCCTTGGACAGGGTCCGTGCCGATGTGAACCGCGACAGGTAACAGGGCGCGCCGGCCATCAGCCAAGCTCCCGGCTGACAGCCGACGGCTTGCGCGGCTTGACGAACTTGGACAGCGTCTCGAAACTCCCAGCTTTTACCCAAGCGCGCGCCGCAGTGCGCAGTGCGCGTTTCGCCTGCTCGTCCAGATCGAGGGCCAGCATCGCGTCGTCGAAGGCCAGGCGTGCGCGTTGCAGCTCGGCTTGCGGCGTCCGCGCGCTCATGCCGTCACCCGCTCGGCTGCGGCCAGCCGGTCAGCGTTCCACTGATAAACGCGGGACTCGGGCCAACCAACTGCTCGGCTTATCGGGTCGGGCGAAAGCCTGACGGGCTTGGGAAACTGGCCCGCGCGGATCAGACGATCCAAGGCTGAATCGGTAAGGCCGGTGACGTGGCGCACTTCGGGGCGCCGGATAAATCTTTCTCGCGTAGTCATTGCGCACCTTTGGTTCGGTGGTGCGCTGTGTTTTCCTGTCACAACGCACCACGTGGGTTCGTGGTGCGCATGTTCCAAACCCGAATCCAACCTAAGCCGCTTTGCGCGATGTCCTAATTTTCGACAGCAGCTTTCGCAAGTCCGCGATCTTCTTTGTTGACGGTTTCTCGCTATTGCCGCCTCTCGGGTAGTAAAGCAGTAGCCCGTCATCCTTGACGGTCGTGTGGGGAGACAATACTTCGATAGGGAACCAATCTCGGGCGGACGTCGCTATGCCGTCGGCGTCGCTTAGCGCCTCCAGTATTTGATCGTTGGTCATGCCCTCGTCGACCAGCACCTCCAGTGCCTGACGGATTGGCGTCTTCCTGTTCGGCTTGGGCTTGCCCTTCGCCATCTGCCCATAACTGCGCGGACGATTGCGTAGCTGCGAGATCATGGGCATCGGCCCTTCCAAGAGCTCTGCGCGGATGACTTTTTGCATGGTAAAAATTGCGGCCCATGCGGCGCCTTCGGCGTCGCCGTCAGCGATGGCCGTGCGCATCAACTCCGCGTGGCGCTTGGCAAGTTTCCATTCCGCCGCTGACTCTCGATCCGGGTGGCTCTCAAACATCAGTGCGGCGCGCAGCGCGATTTTCGCGCCATCGATGGGTTGAAGAAACCAGGGCTCGGCAATCTGAACGTGATCGACGATTGCACGCACCTTTTCAGTCGAGACACCATGTTCCGAGGCGGCGTACGCGATGGCCTTTTCTACGCGGGTGTGATGCTCAATCCATCCTTGTTGCCGAAACTTTGCGCGGCCCGCGTCGGACAGGCGTTCCCATTGTTTGAGCGTCTTTGTGACGGGCGGATTCGCGGCTAGGTATTCGGCAAAGCTCGCGCGCACGTGTTCGGCTTTGACCGTGTTCCTCACAGCGAGAGCACCGACAGAGCCTCGCGCGCGCGGTCTTGCTGAAGATGCCCATAATTCTGTTGAATCATCAGGATCGACGTGCCCGACAGCGCCGCGACCGTGAACAGGTCCAGACCGCTGCTCACAAGATCGGTAATCGTTGAATGTCGGAGCGTGTACGCCGTCGTACCTGCGGGCAGCTTGGCCGCGACCACGGCTGCCCGCATCGGTCGTTTCCATGCGTCTTTGTTCCACTGTGTCCCGTTCCACTGTGTGAACACAAACGCGGCCGGCGTCTTTCCGCGCGCCTGCTCGCGGAGTAGGTCTGCGGCCGCATCGGGGAGCAGGATCGACCTTCCCGCGCCGGCCTTGTCGTGCTTTACGATCAGGGTTCCCGCTCTCGAATCGAAGTCCGCGACTCTCAGTGAGGCCAGTGCGCCGGGACGCAGCGGCAGTAGGCACAGGCCACGCACGAAGGCCGACAACTCGCCAGGGATAGCCGCAAGTAGTGCGCGCCGCTGGTCACGGTCGAGGTACAGCGTGCGGCGTCCATTGGCCTTCTCTACCGGCTTGAGCGCCACGGCCCAAGCCATGTCCGTTGTGACGTAGCCGTTTGCCTTGGCGAGATTCAGCGCGGCCCTTAACGAAACCATGTCGCGGTTCAACGACGACGCTGCGCGGGTCTTGGCTTCGGGGAGCGGATTCTTGTTTCGGCAGTTCTTGCCGCGAACGGGCAGGGCGACGGGCGCCGCTTCCAATCGCTCGCGCCACTGCTCGACGTGACGGCGTGTGAGCTTCTGAACGGGGATCGAACCCAGGGCCTCATTGATGACAAAGCGGGATAGCCGGGACCGTGCATCGTCTGCGGCCCGCTTGCCCTTCTTCTTCAAGCGGTCGTCGATGTAATCGCGCGCAGCGTCAGCCACGGTGATGACTTCGGACGCGCCGCCGCGGTCCAGGTGGCGGAACCACTCCCCGGCAGCCTTGACGGCCGCGCTGAACTGTTCGTTTGCCGGGGCTCGGCCGATGTCGGAAAGTGCCTGATAGGTCCGTGTCCGCGTGCCGGAATCGTAGGCGCGAGCGATCCAGTGTCCGTCCTCGGTCTTGCGGTAGCCGACATGCCGGCCGGTAGAGACGGTGTGCCAGTAGGGCTCACGGCGGGCGCTCAGTGCCGTGCGTTGCCGTACCGTCTCGATTGCCATTTTTTCCCGCTCCGAACACGGCCGGGGTGCCGTACGGCAATGGTACGGCAATGCATATGGGTATTCTAGGTGTCTTGTGGTGCCGTAACTCCAGTGTTTTACAGGGTATGGTGTTTCCTGAAATCCCAAAAATCTGCCTTCACACGGCGGGGGCCACAGGTTCGATCCCTGTACCATCCACCAAAATCAATAAGTTAGGAAGTTAGGTCCTTGTTCACGTCCGCACTGTGACCGAATCGTGACGGCTCACACGGTCCAGAAACCGGGAATGTATGCGGTTTCATTACCTCCGCGTCGTTCTCCTGCCGTTTAGCGTCAGTCGAGTGCGAAGAACGTTCGAGCGGTGGCAGCGGTTTCGAACGCAATTTGCCCCGGGTTTTTTTTGCATACCCGAGTGATCGTCTCGATCACGAACGGCAGAAAGGCGGGCTCGTTCCGTCTGCCGTCACGCGGCATCTGCGGCCTGGGCACGCTGCGGGGCAAGAGGTACGGTGCGTCGGTTTCTACCAGCAGCCGCGTCGCAGGAATCAGAGGCACGATGTCCAGCAGATGACGGCCGCGACGATCGTCGCAGATCCAGCCGGTGATGCCGATGTGGCAGTCGAGATCGAGATAGTCCTGCGCTGCTTCCCGCGTGTCGGTAAAGCAATGCACGCAGACCGCGCCGAGCCGGGAGCGGAATTCGCGCAGGATTGCCAGGAAATCCGCATGCGCATCGCGCTGGTGCAGGAACACGGGCTTGTCCAGTTCCACCGCGAGCACGAGTTGTGCCGTGAACGCGCGTCGCTGGTCCGCGCGCGGCGACAGGTCGCGAAAATAATCGAGGCCGCATTCGCCGAGGCTGACCAGTTGCGGATGCTGCGCGAGTTCGCGGATGCGGTCGGCGCAGGCTTCGCTCCACTCGGATGCGTGGTGCGGATGCAGCCCTGCCGTGGCAAACAGTTTCCCCGGATGCGCCTGCGCCAGTTCGAGTGCGCGCTCGCTGCTATGCATCGAGCTGCCGGTGATGACGATGGCTTCGAGTCCGGCGTCCCAGGCGCGCTGCAGGACGGCGTCACGATCCGCGTCGAAGCTGTCGTGCGCGAGGTTGGCGCCGATGTCGATCATCGGGCGTATCAGGAACCTGCTGGAGCGCACTCGTGACGCGACAGCACGTGCTGCTCGGCAGCCGCATCCGTGCTCGCCTGCGTCACGAGCACGACGCGCACGCGAGCGAGCGGTGCACCATGCCGCGCGCACAACTGGCGGGCGAGGGCGGCGCGCGCTGCGCCATTGGCCGGGAAGGCCAGGCGCTGCTCGTAGTACGAGCCGCGCAGGCCTTCGAGCATCGGCGCCTGCTCGCGACCGAAATTAGGGCCTCGGTCCGCCTGGCCGGGACGCGCGAGCGCATCGATCAGGCGGCCGTCGGTGCGTTCTCCGGGGACCGCTATCCAGTGCTCCTTGCGATTGGGGCCGGGCGCGAACCAGGTCCAGGCCCGGTCGAGCCCTAAGGGCTGGAGCGGCTCGGCGGCTATGGTTTGCGCGGACGAGGGCAGGACGCCGACCGCTCCGAGCTGCCAGACCAGGCTCAGCGCGCCGAGCACAACAGCCACCGCCTGAACGCCGATGTGCCGACCGAAGACCGCGTGCGGTTCATGAAGCACCGCGGTGGCCGCACGCGGACGCAGCAGCAGTTGCAGCATGCGAGCGCAGACCGGCACCATCGACGGACTCGCGAGCACGGCGCGCAGCGGCCTTAGCAGAGGCGAGCCCGTGAGGATTCGATGCAAGGCTTCGCCGTCCAGATGCGCCGAATCGTTCGCATCGATGACCACGAGGCGCGACCCGGCCTGCGTCAGCCGCGACGTTCGCGCGCTGTCCTGGGCGGGGAGCAGAGGGGTCGCCGAAAGACAGAGAAATTCGAGCACGGTTTGCAGCGCGTGCCGCCCGTCGAGATCGTCGCGATCCAGATAGATCTTCAAGGCGCCGGAGGCAGACGAGCGGCCCATTCGCGCCCACAGCCCGCCATCGATCAGCACCGCGCCGGAGCAGAGCGCCAGCCAAGGCAGGGCGCCCGGCGACCGTGCCGCAAATGCCAGGAGGCCGAGCAGCACAAATACCGTCAGAGCCAGTCGACGCGGGACGGCGCCGAAGAACGGGACCAAGGCAAGCGGCAGCACGAGAATTTCGACCCACCCGACAGCAGCGCGGACGAAGACTTGCGCGGAGGAGCGGCCCGATTCCGAAGCCAGATATCCGTCGGGCGTGGCTAGCACGTTGAGCAAGGGCAGCGCCAGAACCTGCAACAACAGCACGACGCCAGCAGGCGAGAAGTGCTCGTTCGGTGGCGGCTCGATACGCGAGCGCGCGCCATCGACGCTCCAGCGCATTCCCCAAGGCAGGAACAGACCCCAGGTGAGCAGTGCGATGGCGTAGGCATCGCCCGGGGTCACGACCAGCGGATTGCGCGCGCTGGCAGACACGGCGAGCAGCCAGCACAGCAGGCTGGCGGTGCGGACCCGCCATCCGACAAGCAGGGCCGCGGCCGCCAGAATCTGCGCTATGCAAAGCAGCCCGGCGAACAGGACGCTGCCGTTGACGAAATGCAGCGACAGCCGGCCGGGTTCGATCAGCGACAAGGCATCCGCGCGCGGCAGCAGTCCCGTGTCCGCGTACAACGATCCGGCGCTGCCGAACCGGCACAGGGCGTCGAGCAGCAGCACCAGCGCCAGGCCGACGCGCAACAGCGCGAGACTACGCAGGTCGAGCATCAGGACAGGCCGCAGGCCTTCGGCCCAGAATCGGGACATCGCGTTCACGGTTGGGGGTTCCACACCTAACAAGGCTCGCCGCTTCTCGGTCAAACGGCAAGAGGGAAAATTCACGGTGGGCGACAGTTTGAAATCGAAGTGGCCCACCGCCCTCTTCCGTCACTCTCGCAAGAGCGAGAACCCAGTTCTTCGGCCCCAATGGCGGTTTGGCTTGCGTACGAAAACCGGATGCCCGTCTCCGCGGGCATGACGTTTAGTTTTTTCTGTGTCGCGCTACTAGACTTGCCGCAATGATCCTCATCAAACGATTTTCCGGCTGCGCCGTGCGCTCGATTGTGCCGCTCGTGCTGGCCGGCTGGATGCTTGCGGCGCAGGCGCAGGTCCCAAGTCCGGCGACGCGCTATATCAGCGACGAAACCGCCATCACCTTGCGCCAGGACAAGGGCGTCAACGCCCCGGTCGCGGGGCTGTTGCAGTCGGGCACGCGCGTCGAACTTCTGGAAAGCGACTCGACCAGCGGTTATGCGCGCGTTCGGGTGAGCAAAGGGCGGGATGGCTGGGTGCTGGCGCGCTACCTGTCGACCGAGCCGGGCGCGCGCGAACGCCTGAGCACGGTGGAAGGCGAGCTGGCGAAGCAGGTCGATCTGGTGGCCCGGCTGAAGGACGAGAACGCGCGCTTGCGCGGCGTCGATTCGCCCGCGGCGATGGACGCTGGCGCCTCGACCGGGGAGCACGTGGGAATCGGGTCGTTCGGCCTGAGAAGCGAGGCCGTCGTCATGGCGACCGGCGCGGGCCTGTTTCTCGCGGGCCTGCTGGTGGGTCTGATCGCATCGATGATGCTGCGCGACTCGCGGCGCGGGCGCGGCCTGTGAGTTTGCTGAGCGCGCTGCCCGCGCCCGGTCTGAGCGCGCAGGGCCTGATCGCCGGCGCGGCCGGCCACATCGAATGCCTCGTCGCCATGCCGAAAGGCGAGCCGCGGGGGTTGGCCGTGACCTGTCATCCGCATCCGCTGTTCGGCGGCGCCATGAGCAACAAGGTCACCTATTCGATGGCGTCGATGGCGCTCAAGCACGGAATGGTCTCGGCGCGGTTCAATTTTCGCGGGGCGGGGCTCAGCGAGGGCCGGCACGACAATGCGCGTGGCGAGACCGACGATTGCGTGACCGTGGCCGAATGGCTGCGCACGCAGCGGCCCGATCTGCCGATGCTGCTGACGGGATTTTCCTTCGGCGCATTCGTGAGCCTCAACGCTGCGACTCGCATTCGCCCGGCGGCGCTGGTGAGCATCGCGCCGCCCTTCGGCCGCTATTTCGACAACGCGCCGCAACCGCCACATCCGGGATGTCCCTGGATGACCGTGCATTCGCGCGATGACGATGTGGTTTCGTTCGAGGAGACGCGCACGATCCTCGCCACGTATGAGCCGGCGCCCGAGCAGGTCGTGGTCGATGGCGCGGGGCATTTCTTTCACGGCCGACTGCCGGATTTGCAGCAGGCGGTGTTGCCGTTCCTGCAGCGGCTCTGGCCGGACGCCTGAGAACAGGTTCCGACGCAACGCCGGTCACGCGAAGCAGGCTGTCTCTCGTTTGCACCGGTGTGCCGTTAAACTTCGGCCTCTTCCTCGACTGACGGAGACACCTATGCGCAAAGCATTGCCCCTGCAATCGACCCTCTCCGCGGCGCTGCTGCTGGCCCTTTCGCCCATGCAGGCGAGTGCGCTGGATTTCGATTTCGACTTCGTAGACGACCCGCAGCAGGCGGATTTCAAATCGGTGGTCGAAGACGTGGGCGCGCTGCTCAACGCCAAGTCCCTATCGCCGGCGGAAGCGGGCGGTATCACCGGCTTTTCGATCGGCGCCTTCGCGGCCTACGTGCCGACCGACGACGGCAATGCCTGGCGGCGCCTGATCGGCGAGGAGATCGACGAGATCGGCACCGTGGGCGTGATTGCGCAGAAGGGCCTGCCCTTCGGCATCGACGTGGGTGCGGCCTATTCCTGGGTGCCGGGTTCGGACATCAGCGTGCTGAGCGCCGAAGTGCGCTACGCGTTTCTGGAGGGCGGCGTGGCAACGCCAGCGCTCGGCCTGCGCGCGAGCTACTCCCGGCTCGAGGGCGTGGACGAACTGGATTACGACTCCTACGGACTCGACCTGTCCGTCTCCAAGGGGTTCGGACCGCTGACGCCGTATGCCGGCGTCGGCTATGTCTTCAGCACCTTCGACCCCGATCCGGTCTTCGGCCTGGATGACGAGGACGTCGACGAGACGCGCATCTTCATCGGCCTGCGCCTGTCCGCGCTGATCGGAATCACGCCGGAGTACGAGAGAGTGGGCGATCGCGACTCGTTCAATCTGCGCTTCGGCTTCGCGTTCTGACCCGATGTGGAAACGCTGGCTGTCGCGACTCGATTCGCCCTCTGTCGAAGCCCATCCGCCGCGCGATATCGCCACCGCCGTGCTGCTGCTGGAATGCGCGCGTGCGGATTTCGAGCACAGCGACGCGGAGTTCTGCGAGGTTCGCCGGCTCCTCGCCGATAAATTCGGCCTCGTGTCTGCCGAGCTGGATCGCCTGATCGGCGACGCCGGATCGGAGGCGCGCGAGGCCGTTTCGCTGCATGGCCCCGTGGCGCGCCTGAACGCGGAGCTGTCGCAGCAGGACAAGCGCGAACTGATGAGCTGGCTGTGGCGCGTGGCCGGCGCCGACGGCCATATCGATGCGCACGAGGAACACCTGCTGCGCAAGCTCGCCGACCTGTTGCACCTGTCGCACGCCGACTACATCCGGACCAAGCTGGAAGTGCAGGAAAAAGCCTGACCATGAAGCATCGCCAGGGGGGGTGGTTCGGTTCCATGTCGGGGCGCGGAAAGCTTGGCGTTGCGCTGAAGGCGCCACTGCTGGTGTTGGCCATCGGGTGCCTGAGCCTGCTGTGGGTGCAGCGCGATCTCATGACCGCACGCCAGGCATCGATGCGCTCGCTCGAAGCCGCAGGCCAGTTCGAAGCGTTGCGAAGCGCTGCGCTGCAGCAGCAGGCCAGCTTGCGCGGATACCTGTTGGGCGGGCAGGCCGACGGCCTGGACGACTACCGGAAAAGCGTGTCGGAATTCGATGCGCAGGCGCAAACCCTGTTCCCCCTTGCGGCGCGTAATCCGGGTCAGCGCGAACGCGCTTCCACGATCGGCAAACTGATGGCCCGGTGGCGTGCCGAGGTGGCCGAGCCGGGCATTGCCGCGCTTGCACAATCCGGCAGCGGCACCCTCGCATCGCCGCCGAATCTAAGCATCGACGACGAGCTGATGACCGCGGTCGAGCAAAGCTTCAGGAGCGCGATCCGGCAGGAGCGCGCCCTGCTGGCCCAGCGCCAATCCCGGGCGCAGCAACTCGAACTGCTGTCGAACGGCCTGCTGGTGCTGCTGCTGGTCGTCGGTGGCGCCAGCAGCCTGCTCGCCGTGCGGAGTCTGCGCAGGCACGTGGTGCAGCCGCTATCCGAGTTCGCCGAATTGATCCCGCGCCTGGAACAAGGCGAGGCCGCGGACATCCCTTATCGCGATCATGCCGGCGACGTGGGCGCGCTGGCCCTCGGCTTCGAGCGTATGCGCGATGCGATGGCCCGGCGGCGCGAGCGCGACTGGGTCGGCATTCGCAGCCAGGCCTTGCGCTCCGCGCTGCTGCCCTGTGCAAGCGAGGCGGAATTTTGCGACACCCTGGCCAGGGAAATCTGCCGCGCGCTTGGTGCCGGCTACGCGCTGGCGTATCGATGGGACGAGCGCGTGGCCGTGCTGGAACTGACCGCCAGCCACGGTCTTGCCGACGCATCTGCCACGCGTCGCGAATACCGGCTGGACGAAGATCCCGTGGGCCTGTGCATGGGCGAGCAGGGAAGAATCGGGTGGGCGCCCGGCACCATTGCGGGGATCGCCGAGCCGAGCCCGCACGGCTCGATCCTGCTGCCGCTCGTGGTGCGCGATCAAAGGCTGGGTGTCGTGATCGTGGGCTTGGTGCGCGAGCTGGAGCCGCGGCAGCTCAAGCTGACGGACGAGGTACGGCTCAGCGTCGCGCTGGCGTGGTCGGCGCTGTCTCGCGAGTTGAGAGTCCGCGAACTGGTCGAGCACGAACTCGCGCTCGAGGCGCAGGTGCACGCGTCCGAAGACGCGCGTCGAGAGTTGCAAGGCCAATTTCGCGCAACCTCCACCAGCCTGAGCGAGCTGGCCGATAAATTCGGCGTGCTGGAGCAGGCCCTGCTGGCCTCCGAGGAAGTCGTGCGGGAGCGCACCGATCAATTGCGCACTCGTGACGCAGAACTCGGCGAACAGACGCAGAAACTGCTGGTATCGGAATCCGAACGTCGCGAACTGGAGCAGGCCCTGCGGGTGCGGGAAGAAGCGCTGGACCGGCAGCGGCTTCAGCTCGCGGACATCGAAACCGCGCATGACGCTTTGACAGACACGCTCGGCGCGCGCGACGAATCGCTCGCGGAACTCGGACGACAGCTTGCTGCGGCGGAGGCAAGAAGCCTGGGTCTGAAACAGGATCTGCAATCGCGTGACGAATCCCTGGACCAGTTGCGGCAACAAATCGCTGCTGCCGAGGAGATTCGCAGTGCGCTGACGGCTTATCTGCACGCGCGCGACGCGGTGCTGGAAGAGCAGGCTGCGAAGCTCAAGGCGTCGGAAGCCGAAGCTCGCGGGCTGGCGCTGGAACTGCGAGCTCGAGACGAGTCCCTGGAGCAGCACGGGCGCCGGCTGACCGCGCTCAATGCCGACCTCGACGCGCGCGCTGCGTCCGCACTCGGACTTCAGACGCTCAACCTCGAATTGCATGCCCGCATCGATACGCTGCAAGCGCAGGCGGGCCAGAGCCAGTCCCCGCTGGATACGGACTCCGATCGCACCGAATCGCTGCTTCGAGCGAAGGCCGCGCTCGAAGAGCAGGCGCTTCTCCTGCAAGCGACGCAAAAGGAACTCGACGACGCGCGCGAGGCGCTGATACAGAACGCCGCTGCGGGCCAGGGTAGCGGGCCGAGCCAGGGTGGGTCGCTCGCCAGTTCGGCGGATCTGCAGACGGTGCTGATCGTGTGCAGCGATGTCCGGCGTGCCGAGGTGCTGGCCCAGTCGGTGCGCAGCGGTGGGATGGAAGTTCTCATAGCGCGCAGTTCGGGAGAAGCGCTGGGCATCGTGCTTTTGCGCCGGGTGACCGGCGTGTTGCTGGACCCGGACCTCGCCCAGGGCAGCGCAGCGCTGCTGCGGGAGCGCCTGCTGCGTGATCCCCGCACGCAATCAATCCCGGTTCACGAGATAGGCCGCGCCGAAGGATTTACCGGCGGAGCCATGCCCAGCGTCGTCGCCTTCCTGCAAAAGCCGGCCACACGTGCCACGCTGCTCAAGGCGCTCGAATGTCTTGGCGATCTGGAAGCCGGAGCGCGCAAACGCATCCTCGTGGTCGACCGCGATCCGCTTGCCCGCGCCCTCGTCGCGCGAGCCTTGTCCGGTACCCCCTTGCAGTTGACCGAGGCGTACTCGGCAACCGAAGCACTACGGGCACTGACTGCGCGCAGCTTCGACTGCATCTTGCTCGACCCCGATCAGCCCGACGTCTCCGATGTACCGTTTCTGGTGGAAGCGTCCAAGCAGGGACCGCTACCCCCGGTGGTGATCTATTCGCGTCGAGAACCCGCCGCAACGGGCCCGCTGCGCTTGAGTGACGGCAGAGCCCGCGCCTCGCGCGCCATCGAAGGACTGGACAGCGGGTCCACACGATTCATCGAGGATCTGCCGCGCCCTGAAGCGGACTCGTGATTCGGCGATAGAAGCTCAATTGCGCGCCGTGCGCTTCGTGATCGTGAAGCGACCTTGGAGAAGCTCTGCCCGACACGACGCGGCCTGGCTTGGCGCTCCGAGTCGGCCAATTAAGAACCGGCGACCCGTTACGCTTCTCTACTACTTCAGGACCTCCGAATAAAGGTCCAGATAGCTGCGCGCGGCGGCGGCCCAACTGAAGTCCCGCGCCATGCCGGCGTTCTGGATGCGTCGCCAGGTTTCCGGCTGGCGGAACAGGTGCAGGGCGTGACCGAGGCCGTAGGTGATTCCGCCCACGTCGGCGTGTTCGAAGACGATACCGGTCGCGCGCCCGGTTGCGATGGATTCGGCGTCGGCATCCACAACGGTGTCGGCCAGTCCGCCGGTTTTACGCACCACCGGTATGGTGCCGTAGCGTTGGCTGTACATCTGGTTGAGTCCGCAGGGCTCGTAGCGCGAAGGCATGACGAGAAAATCCGCGCCTGCTTCGATGATGTGCGCGAGCTTCTCGTCATGACCCAGGTGCACCGCAACCCGGCCGGGCGCGCGTTGAGCCATCTGCGCGAACGCCTGCTCCAGGCCCTTGTCGCCGGAACCGAGCAGCGCGAGTTGCACCCGCTGCTGCTCCATCCAGCCCCCCGCGCTCGACAACAGGTCGGCACCCTTCTGATAAGCAAGCCGGCCGATAAAGCCGAGCAGCGGGGCATCGATGGCCGGTTCCAGGCCCAGCGCGGCTTGCAGCGCGAGCTTGTTGGCGCGCTTGCCTTCGACGACGGTGTCGCGGTCGTAGCGCGTGTACAGGTACGGATCGGTGGCCGGATTCCAGGTATCGGTGTCGATTCCGTTGGCGATTCCATGCAGCACGCTGGCGCGGCTGCGAATCACTCCGTCGAGCCGTTCGCCGAACGCCGGCGTCTGGATTTCCCGCGCGTAAGTCGGGCTGACGGTGGTGATCGCGTCGGCCTGGAGCAAGGCCGATTTCATGAAAGAAAAGCCGCCGTGGAATTCCAGTGCGTCGGGTCGCCACAGTTCGGGGCGCAGGCCCAGTGCGTCGAAATCGTCGCGACTGAACAGGCCCTGGTAGGCCAGATTGTGAATCGTGAACATCAGGCGAGGCCGGGTCTGCGGCGGCCCGAGCCAGACCGGTACGAGGCCCGTATGCCAGTCGTTGAGATGCACCACTTGCGGCTGCCAGCCGGTCTCCGCGGCGCCGAGCGCCAGTTGTGCGATGGCCTCGGAAAAGCAGCCGAAACGCCAGGGGTTGTCGCCGTACTCGTGGCCTAGCGCGTCTGCGTAAGGCGTCCCCGCGCGCGGGTAAAGCGGCGGGCAATCCACCAGCCAGGCGAGGAATCCGCCAGGCTCGACCCGGCCTTCCCAGATCGTGAAACTCTGGCCGCGGATGTCGAGTTGCGCAACGCGTCGCGGCGACTGCAATTTTTCCAGCGCGCCGCGATACGCGGGTGTGACCACGCGCAAATCCACACCCTGGCGCGCGAGCGCCGCCGGCAGCGCGAACGCCACGTCGGCCAGTCCACCGGTCTTGGAGAAGGGCAGGGCCTCGCCCGCCGCGAACAACAGGCGCAGCTTCAATCCTGCAGCTCCGGGACGGCGCCATTCATGAGGACACCCGACCCATGTGCAGGGCTTGCCCGAGCATGTCCGGCGTCACCAGCACGACGCCTCTGTCGGTGACGTGAAAGCGCTTGAGATCCTGCTCACGATCATGGCCGATGATGGTACCGTCCGGCAGGACGCAGCCCTTGTCGATCACCGCACGCCTGATCTTGCAGTGGTGCCCGATGCGCACGTTCGGCAGCACCACCGAGTCTTCCACCAGGGCATGCGTTTCCATGTGCACGTTGGAGAACAGCAGGGATCGCCGCAGCTCCGCGCCTGCGATGATGCAGCCGCCGGACACCATCGAGTTGATGGCGAAGCCGCGCTTGTCCGGATCGTCGAACACGAACTTGGCCGGCGGCAATTGCTCCTGGTAGGTCCAGATGGGCCACTCGCGGTCGTAGAGATTGAGCGGCGGCGCCACCGCGATCAGTTCCATGTTGGCCTCGAAGTACGCATCCACGGTGCCGACATCGCGCCAGTAGCCCTGCTCGTGATTCTGCACGTCGCGAAACGGGTGGGCGAAAACCCGGTGATGGCCGATGGCGCCCGGAATCAGGTCCTTGCCGAAATCGTGGCTGGAATCGGCACGCCCGGCATCGCGGCTCAGCACTTCCATCAGGAATTGCGTGCTGAACACGTAGATGCCCATCGAAGCCAGCACCGTGTCGGGCCGGCCCGGCATCGGCTCGGGGTTGGCCGGCTTCTCGATGAAGCTGAGCACGCTGGCCTCGTCATCCACCGTCAACACGCCGCAGCTCCGCGCCAGTTCCACCGTCACCTCGATGCAGCCCACGGTGATGTCGGCGCGCTGCTCCACGTGCGCGGCAATCATCGGCCCGTAGTCCATCTTGTAGATGTGATCGCCGGCAAGAATCAGCACGTACCTGGGCGCGTGGTGCCGGATGATGTCGATGTTCTGGAATACCGCATCGGCGGTGCCCGCGTACCAGGACGTTTCGCTGACCCGCTGCTGCGCCGGCAGCAGTTCCACGAATTCGTTGAACTCCGCGCGCATCAGGTTCCAGCCCTGCTGGATGTGCCGGATCAGCGAGTGCGACTTGTACTGCGTGAGCACGCCGATGCGACGGATGCCGGAGTTGACGCAGTTGGACATCGGAAAATCGATGATGCGGAACTTGCCGCCGAACGGCACCGCCGGCTTCGCGCGCCAATCCGTCAGCGCCGCCAGCCGCGAGCCGCGCCCGCCGGCCAGAATCAGCGCAAGCGTCTCGCGCGTCAGGCGGCTGATGTAGCGAACTTCGGGAGGCGCGTCGGTGCGGTCGGTCGGGGTGGATTCCACGGTATTCACTTGGCGCGGGGTCTGGGTGAGGAGGCTAGCCTAAAGATGCGCGTCTCTCGCAAAAAGATGGCCATTCGCGGTTCGTGGAGGGCGCCGACTTGCTTCCCGGAAGGAAGCGGTCAAGATTCGCGGCCGAAGAATTGCTCCGGAACGCCGCAGGCAAAGCGACTGTCTACCGCGCGATCGGAACTGTGGGAGGGGCGTAAGCCCAGACGGCCGCTCGAATTCCGAAAGGCCGGTTCGGTCGGCGACTGACCGTCGGGGCTTACGCCCCTCCTACAGGGCGCGTTTGTTTGAGAGAAACCAATTGAAACCAGACATAAAAGACGGGACCGCAGCAGCGACCCCGCTCGCGGCCGTGAAGGGCCTGCGCAGCTATCTCAACAGCCAGATTCTGGGCCAGGAAAACCTGGTCGAACGCCTGCTCGTGGCCTTGCTGGCGGACGGCCATCTGCTGGTGGAAGGCCCGCCGGGTCTGGCCAAGACCCGCGCGATCAAGGCCCTGGCGCACGGTCTCGAAGGCGATTTCCAGCGCGTGCAGTTCACGCCGGACATGCTGCCTGCGGACCTCACCGGTTCGGACATCTACCGGCCCGAGGAAGGCGGCTTCCAGTTCCAGCGCGGCCCGTTGTTCCACAACCTGATTCTTGCCGACGAAGTGAACCGGGCTCCAGCCAAGGTGCAGTCGGCGCTGCTGGAGGCGATGGGGGAACGGCAGATCACGGTCGGCAATGCGACCTACCCACTGCCGCGGTTGTTCCTGGTCATGGCCACGCAGAATCCCATCGAGCACGAGGGCACCTACCCGCTGCCGGAAGCGCAACTCGACCGCTTCATGCTGCACACCCTGGTGGACTATCCGGATCGCGCGACGACCTTGCGCATCATGGAGTTGTCGCGGCGCGAAGCGGTCGAGGCACAGGAGCTGCCACCGCCGGTTCATCGTTTGACGCAGGACGCGGTGTTCGCCGCGCGTCGCGAAATCCTCCAACTCACCCTGGCCGATTCCGTCGCCGAATACATCGCCGCGCTGGTCGATGCCACGCGCAGGCCCGCGCCCTACAGCGCCAAGCTCGGCGAATGGCTGCGCTGGGGCGCAAGCCCGCGTGCGGCGCTCGCGATCGAGCGCGGCGCACGCACCATGGCCTGGTTGCAGGATCGCGACTTCGTGACGCCCGAAGACGTGCAGTCGATAGCGCCCGACGCGCTACGTCATCGCCTGCTGCTCGACTACACCGCGCAGGCGCGCGGCATCACGTCCCAGGCTTGTGTCGAGGAATTGCTCGGCACCGTGCCGGCGCCATGACGCTGCCATGACGCTGCTGCCGGACCTGTCGGAACTGGTGGCGCTGCGCGGTGCGGCGCAGGGCCTGGACCTGCATGCGCATCGCCCTGCGCTGGCGCATCTTTACGGCCGCCACCGCAGCGCGCAGCGAGGGCGAGGTCTCGAATTCGAGGAAGTGCGTCCGTACGCACCGGGCGACGATGCCCGTACCATCGACTGGAGAGTGACCGCGCGACGCGGCCGCCCACACACCAAGTTGTTCCGTGAAGAGCGAGAACGCCCGGTGTGGCTGCTGGCGGATATTCATCCAGGTCTGTTTTTCGGCAGCCGGCGACAGTTGAAGTCTGCGTTGCTGCTGCGCGCCGCCGCGCTGCTCGGCTGGGCCGCGACCGTCGGTGGCGATCGACTCGGTGCGGTGATTGCCAACGGCGTCGACGCGCCTCGAATCTACGCGCCGCGCGGACGCCAAGCTGGCGTGCTGCCGGTGCTCGAAGCCCTGGTCGAAGCGCAACCGCGCGCTCCGGGTGTCGCAGAAGGCTCTGGCCTGGGCGCCGCGCTGAACGCGCTTCGACCCCTGCTTCATCCGGGCGCGCTGGTGCTGGTTCTCAGCGACTTCCACGCACTGGACGAATCCGCCGAGTCAGCGCTTGCGGTCTGCGCAGCGCGCGCCGACTGCCGTCTGCTGTGGCTGACCGATGCGCTCGAATCCTCCGGCCTGCCCGCGGGCCGGTTTCGCGTCGGACTTCCGGGCCGGCTGCGATGGCTGGACGGCGAGCACAGCAGGCTGCCCTGGCAGCAAGCCTGGGCAGCGCGCGAACAGCGTCTGGTGGAGGTGGCGCGTCGATTGAATCTGCCGCTGACGAAACTGGACACGCGCGATGCCGTGACCGACTCGTTGCGGCCGCTGCTGAGAGAGCCGGCGTGGGCAGCATGAACACCGACTGGCTGTCGCAACTGGCGCCTGCACACGCGCCACCGCCCGCAGGCTGGTGGCCGCCGGCTCCGGGATGGTGGGTGCTCGCGCTGCTGCTGCTCGTCGCGCTCGCAGCATTCGTGTACTGGTTGCGTAATCCGGCGCGTCGCCTACGCAGCGTCGCGCTGCGCGAACTGCGTGCGCTGGAAAGCAACGACGACGACACGAGATTCGCGCGGGGACTGGAGAGCTTGCTGCGCCGATATGCCGTCGCGAAATTCGGACGCGAAAAGGTGGCGCGACTCAGTGGCAAAGCCTGGCTCGAATTCGTCGTCGCGCATGGCGGCGCTGCCTGGGCGGGCGCTACCGGTCAAGATGTTTTGCGGCTCGTCTACGGCGGGCAGCAGGGGGGCTTTGATCGCAGCCGCGCGCTCAGCGGTGCGCGCGGGTTTCTCAAGGACAGCAAGCCTGTCGCGGGCATAGCCCGCTCCTACAAAATTCGCAGCTACGTAGAAGCGGGCCATGCCCGCGACCGTGTCGCATGATCCACCTCGCCTGGCCCTGGATGCTGCTGTTCCTGCCGCTGCCCTGGCTGCTGGCGCGTGCCTTGCCGCCAGCAAAACCCCAGGGCGACGCCGTGTTCATTCCCTTCACCGCAAATCTGGCGAACGACGGCTCGCCCCGCATCACGGCGATCCCGCGCTGGCGCGACGCACTGCTCGCGCTGGTCTGGCTGATGCTGGTCGCCGCTGCCGTCCGGCCGCAGTGGCTGGGCGAGCCGCAACCGGTGCCCACCAGCGGCCGGCGCTTGCTCCTCGCGGTCGACGTATCCGGTTCCATGGCCGCGCAGGACATGGCCGGCGGCGCCACGCGCCTGCAAGTGGTACAGGCGGTCGCGGGCGAGTTCATCAAGCGCCGCGTGGGCGATCAGGTCGGGCTGATTCTGTTCGGCACGCAACCCTACTTGCAGGCGCCGCTGACGGCGGATCTGGATACGGCCAGCCAGTTCCTGATGCAAGCGATGATCGGCATGGCCGGACGCGAGACCGCGGTCGGCGATGCGATCGGCCTTGCGATCAAGCGACTGCGCGACGCTAAGGAAGGATCGGCGAAGAACGAGACCGTGCTGATTCTGCTCACCGACGGCCGCAGTAACGCGGGCGCCTTGCCGCCGCTTGAGGCCGCGAAGCTCGCCGCGACTGCGGGCTTGCGCGTCTACACCATCGGCGTCGGCGCCGAGGTAGAGGAAGGCTTCTTCGGCTTCAGCGGCAACCGCGATCTGGACGAGGACACGCTCAAATCCATCGCGCAGATCACGGGAGCGGAATACTTTCGCGCCACCGACGCAGACGCACTCGACCGGGTCTACCAACGCATCGACGAGCTCGAACCCAGCGCCGGCCGCGACCAGTGGTATCGGCCGAGCACGGAGTGGTTCACCTGGCCGCTGTCTGCGGCGCTGCTGCTGAGCCTGCCCGGCGTGCTGCTGCGGGGAAGCGCATGGACCTGAGCGCTTTGCTGCGCGATTTTCATTTTCTGCGACCTGCCTGGCTGCTCGCGCTGCCGCCGCTCTTGCTGCTCGCGCTCCGGTTGAGCCGACAACGAGGCCGCGAGGGAAACTGGATGCGGCTGATCGACGCCGACCTGCTGTCGGCGCTGCGTCTGAGCGGCGACGAAGGCAAGGCCGGTCGTTCACCGTGGCCTTGGCTGGCGCTGGTCTGGAGTCTCGCGGTGTTTGCCCTGGCCGGGCCGAGCTGGCAGCGCGATGTGAGCGAGGGCTATCGCGGCTCCGCCGCCTGGGTGCTGGTGCTCGATCTTTCGCCCTCCATGGCGGCGACCGACCAGTCGCCCAACCGGGTCACGCGCGCGCGCTACGTGATCGACGACCTGCTCGGCGTCGCACGCGACGAGCGAGTCGGTCTGGTGGTGTTCAGCGACGAGGCCTACACCGTGACGCCGCTGACCGAAGACGTGGCAACCATCCGCGCGCTGTTGCCGCCGCTCGCACCCGAGCTGATGCCCGCGCCCGGCGATCACCTTGCACCCGCGCTGGAGCAGGCAGCCAAGCTGTTGGAGAGCGCCGCCGCCCGCGACTCGCGTGTGCTGGTGCTCAGCGACGGCTTCGACGATCCCGCCGCCGCTTTCGCCGCTGCCAGTGCCTTGAGGTCCAAGGGCATCGCGCTGGATGTGATCGGCATCGGCACCGCTGCGGGCGCGCCGCTGCCGCAGGGCGAGGCAGGCTTCACGCAGAACGAGCGGGGCCAACCGCAGCTCGCGCGCCTGGATGAGGGTCGGCTGCGCGGGCTGGCCGGTGCGGGGCAGGGTGCCTATGCCGATGTCGCCGGCCTGTCGTCCTTGATCGACGGTTTGCAGTCGCAGCGCGCGGCGCGTGACGGCGGTGGGGACAAGACCGATATCCGGTTGACGCAATGGCGCGATGCCGGCGTATGGCTGCTGCCGGCACTGCTCTTGTTCGCCGCCCTTCTGTCGCGACGGGGATGGCTGTGAAGGTTCGATCACAGGCGGTACGAAGTTCAAATATCAAGCCATGTTGGGCTAAAGGTCGAAATTTTGATGCGTCAGTTCTACTGCTGTTGTTTGCGCTCGCAAGCGGCCTCGCCCAGGCCGACGATCGCTGGTCCGCGCTGTGGCGCAACGCCGATCAGCGTGGCGAGCAACTGCTGCAAAAGGGCTATGCGGCCGCCGCTGCGAAGACTTTTACCGATCCTCGGCACAAGGCCTACGCGACGCTGAAAGCGGGCGAGTTCGCCGATGCGGCGAAGGCGTACTCGGCTCTCGACGACGGCGACGCGCACTACAACCGCGGCAACGCGCTGGCCCACTCGGGCGACTTGAAGGAAGCGCTGAAGGCCTACGACACGGCGCTGGCGCGCGACGCCCAAAATCGCGATGCGCAACACAACCGCGATCTGGTCGAGAAGGCGCTTGAGCAGCAGGAGCAGCAGCAACAGCAGCAGTCGGGCAAGCAGGACCAGGACTCGAAGGGTGACGATGATCAAAAGCAGCAGGGCGAATCGGGAGGGAATGCGGATCCCCAAAAATCCGACCAATCGAACCCGCAAGACCCTTCGCAGGAGGCAGGCGAGAAGTCGCAGCCGGAGCAACAGGCGGGCGAATCCAAACCCAAAGAGGACGATGCCGAAGCGGCCAGGCGCGATGCGCAGGCCAGTGTCGAAGAGGCGGGTCGTGATCGACCGACGAAACCTGAACGCGGCGACGCAAATCGTGCAGGCGAAAAGCCCGCGACCGCGACAGACAGCGCCGCAGCCAAACCTCTCACCGAGCAGCAACTCGCGCAGGAACAATGGCTGCGTCGCATACCCGACGATCCGGGCGGCCTGCTGCGCCGCAAATTCCTGATCGAGCACATGCTCAGAGAACAGCAGCGGAAGCAGCCCCCATGAAGAAGGTATTCGGTGGAATTCAGGGGTTCTACAAGACGGGCAGACCTGCGCTCACGCTCGCTGTAGCCCTCGCCGCCGTCCTGACTCTGAGCCTGAGCGCGCGCTCAATTGCAGCCGTGACCGCAACGCTCGATACCGACCAGGTGAATATCGGCGGCACCGTCCGCCTCACCCTGGAGAACGACGGCAAGTCCGGCGGCAAGCCGGACCTGGCGCCGTTGCAGCAGGACTTCGACGTGCTCGGTACGAGTACCAGCACCAACCTCAGCTTCGTCAACGGCGAACTCTCGAAGAAAGCCCAGCTCAACCTCGTGCTGTCGCCGAAGCGCGCCGGCAGAATCGAAATCCCCTCGCTGGAATGGAACGGTCAGCGCTCGTCCCCGCTCGGCCTGACCGTCAGTGAAGCGCGCGCCGGAAGCCGCGGCGGCAGCACGGCCGCAGCGGGTTCCGATCCTGTCTTTCTCACCTCCGCGCTGGACGATCCGCAGCCCTACGTGCAGGGCGCCTCGATCCTGACCGTTCGCCTGCATACGGACCAGGCGCTCTCCAACGCAAGCCTCGAACTGGCAGCGGTCGACGATGTGCTGGTCCAGCAACTCGGCAAGGACGAGCAGACGACCGAAACGCTCGACGGCCGCCGCTACGACGTGGTCGAGCGCAAGTACTTGCTACTGCCGCAGCGCAGCGGCGCGTTCTCGCTCGAAGGACCGGTGCTGAATGCGCAGGTCGCGGATCGGGCGATGGGTGCATTCGGCGGCCATCCCTTCGCGGGGATGTTCAACACCACGCGCCCGCTGCGATTGCGCGGCGAGCCCATCACGCTCGACGTGCGTCCCCGCCCCGCTGAAGCGACCGGCCGCGACTGGCTGCCGGCGCGAAGCGTCGCGCTGGAAGAAACCTGGCATCCCGAAGACGCGCAGGTTCGGGCGGGCGAGCCGCTGACGCGACATCTGCGTTTGCGCGTGGAGGGCCTGACCGCCGCCGCTCTGCCCGATCTGAGCACGCTGATGTCGTTACCGGACCGGATCAAGGCCTACCCCGATCAGCCCAGGCTCGAAACGGGCGAGCAGCAGGACAAGCTCGTCGCCAGCCGCGATCAGGACATTGCGCTCATCGCAACGAAGCCGGGTCGCTACATCTTGCCCGCACTGCGCCTGAGCTGGTGGGACACCGTGGCCGAGGTGCAGCGCGAAGTCGAATTGCCCACGCGCACGCTGGAGGTGTTGCCTGCCGCAGGGGCTGCGAACGATGCGGTGGCCCTTCCGGATTCGGCTCCGGCCATCACCATGCCGCACGCGGGCGAAATCGCATCGAGTGCGCCGGAGGCGAACGATATCCAGAGAGAGACGGCACCGCTGCCCTGGCCGTGGATCAGCCTCGCGCTCGGCCTGCTCTGGGTGGCAACGCTCGCCGCATGGTGGTTGCGACGGCCTGCCTCGAAACCGGTCGAGCGGTCGTCATCCCACGCCGACGGCGCCAATCAAACTCGCGCGAGCGCATCTCTCAAGGCTTTCCGGCAAGCCTGCAAAAAGAATGAGGCTCCGTCCGCACGTCTGCACCTGCTTGCCTGGGCGCGCGACATTTGGCCGGGTCGTCCGCCCACCGGCCTGGATGCGCTCGCGCGAAAATTCGAGGACCCCGCCCTGTCCGCACTGCTGCTGAAACTCGACCGCGCCTGCTACGCCGGCGGCGACTGGCAAGGTGAAGCGCTGTCGCGCGCGTTCACCGCTGCCCCCATGACTAATCAGAAATCGCAGGCGCCGTCGGCGCTGGCGGACCTTTACCCCTGAAGCCGCCGGTCGCGGCCTGGGCGCAGGGCCGAGCGTGATGCAGACGTTCTGGCCCATTCGATTGAGCGATTCGATCAGCTTTTCCTGAGAGATACGTTCGGATCGGCCACGCAGCAGTCTCGAAAGTCGCGGTTGGGGAATCCCCATGATCCGGGCGGCCTCGACCTCAGACAGATGCCGTTCCTCCATCATGGCCCGGATACCGGTCACGAGAGTGGACTTGATTTTCATTGCGTCCGGATTGCGGACGCCGAGATCACGGTAGACGTTGCCCGACCCTGCTTCGATGCCCGGAAGTCGCTCGGTGGTCTTCATTCGTGCGTGGCCGCCCATAAATTCTGATTCACTTTACGGTGGCCAACGCTGCCGCCGTTGGTGGGTAGTTTGTTTGGCAATTGGTGGCCAACCGGTTGGTGAGACGTACTGACGACGTCGTCGTTTTCAGACTCAACTTCGCAGTGCGACTAGCGCAACTCCGCGGAACCGATGCGTAGATTCGCTTCTTGCCGGGCTGACCAAAACGATGAAGTCATCGCCGCAGGTGGTTAGCGCAAACTGAAGGTGGAGGGTCCGCTAGGGAATTTCTATCTAACCTACTGATTAGATTGGTCGGGGCGACAGGATTCGAACCTGCGACCTCTTGCTCCCGAAGCAAGCGCTCTACCAAGCTGAGCTACGCCCCGACGGGCTGTACTACTAATGGCTCCGGTTCGTTGCGAACCGGGCCAATCCAAGCAGTGATGTTCGATACGGGGAATCGGACAAACCGTCGATCGCTGCTGTCGCCAGAGAGGCATGCCGCTCGGCGAGCGCGCGAGTGTAGGGGATCGCTCCCGTGCGTTCAACGATTTTCATGATCGGTTCGAGTTGATCCGCGCGATGCTCGCGCAGCGCGTCGCGGATCAGGCTCGCTTCTTCTGGCGTGCCGGTGCGCATGGCGTAAATCAGCGGCAGGGTGGGCTTGCCTTCGGCGAGGTCGTTGCCGACGGCCTTGCCGCTGACCTCGGGGTCGGCGGTGTAATCGAGCACGTCGTCCACCAACTGGTAAGCCGTGCCGAGCGCGTGACCGTAGTCGCCCAGGCGGCGTTCCTGTTCGTCGCTGGCGTCGGCAGCAATCGCGCCGAGTCGGGCCGCAGCCTGGAACAGCACCGCGGTCTTGAGTTCGATCACGCGCAGGTAGTGCGCTTCATCGACATCCGGATTTCCCTGGTTCATCAACTGAAGCACTTCGCCTTCGGCGATGGCATTGGTGGTGTCGGCCATCACGCGCATCACCGCGGGGCGGCCGGCATCGACCATCATCTGGAAGCCGCGCGAGTAGAGGAAATCGCCCGAAAGCACGGCACCCTCGTTGCCCCAGACCGCGTTGGCGGTCTTGCGCCCGCGGCGCAGGTCGGAGTGATCGACCACGTCGTCGTGCAGGAGCGTGGCCGTGTGGATGAACTCGACTACTGCGGCTAGCAGCCACGGAATCGACTCGTCTCGCGATCCCAGCGCACGCGCCGCCAGCAGAACCAGCGCCGGCCGCAGACGCTTGCCGCCGGCCGCGACGATGTACCCGCCTATCTCGTTGATCAGTGCCACTTCGGACGACAGGCGGGCACGGATCACGGCATCCAGGCCGAGCATGTCGTCGGCGATGGGAGCGAGCAGGGTCTTGGAGTCCATAGTCGGGGGTATTTGCAGCGCGCGATGCTAGGGATGCGGCTGCCGCGGGTCAACGCGCGTGTTCTCGTGAGTTTTCCATTGACGGTTGGGGGTCATGCCCATAAACTTCGCGACCTTTTTTAGGCCTGACCAGCAATTGTTGGGCCGTCGCGGGAGCAAATATCGATGTACGCCGTCATCAAGACCGGGGGCAAGCAGTATCGCGTTGCCAACGGCGAAACGCTGAAAGTTGAAACGTTGGTGGCCGACGTGGGCAGCACCGTGGCCTTCGAAGAAGTGCTGCTGGTGGGCGAAGGCGAGTCCGTCAAGGTCGGCGCTCCTTTGCTGGCAGGAAGCTCGGTCAAGGCCGAGGTTCTGGCGCACGGTCGCGGCGTCAAGATCCGTATCGTCAAGCATCGTCGTCGCAAGCACTATCACAAGGAAATGGGCCACCGGCAGAACTTCACGCAGGTGAAGATCACCGAGATCGTGGCTTAATTTTTGGAGCACAGTCATGGCACATAAGAAAGCAGGCGGCTCAACCCGCAATGGTCGCGATTCAAAGTCCAAGCGTCTGGGCGTCAAGCGCTTCGGCGGTGAGGCGGTGATTGCGGGCAACATCATCGTGCGTCAGCGCGGCACGCTGTACCACCCCGGGGTGAACACCGGCCTGGGCAAGGATCACACCTTGTTTGCGCTGGTGGATGGCAAGGTCAGCTTCAGCCCGCGAGGCCCGAAAAACCGCATGCATGTGGACGTGGTCCCGGCCTGAAACTGAGAAATCGAAACGAAAAAGGCCCCGGACACGGGGCCTTTTTCGTCTGAGCCGATGAAATTCGTTGACGAAGCCAGTATCCGTGTCGAAGCCGGCAACGGCGGCAACGGCTGCGTGAGTTTTCGCCGTGAGCGCGCGATTCCGTTCGGCGGTCCCGATGGCGGCGATGGTGGCGACGGCGGCAGTGTCTATGCCGTGGGCGATCCCAATCTCAACTCGCTGGCCGACTTCCGCTTCAATCGCGTGTTCCGCGCCAAGCGCGGCGAGACGGGTGGCGGCGCCAATTGTCGCGGCGCCGGTGGCGCGGACATCGAAGTACCGATGCCGCTGGGTTCGCTGATCTTCGATGTCGCGACCGAAGAGAAGATTGGAGAGCTGACGCAGGCCGGCGCGCGCGTGAAGATTGCGCAGGGCGGGTTTCACGGGCTGGGCAACACGCGCTTCAAGTCCTCGACCAATCGCTCGCCGCGGCGAGCCTCGCCCGGCACACCGGGTGAGGCGCGCGATCTGCGCGTGGAACTGTCGCTGATGGCGGACGTCGGCCTGCTCGGCATGCCCAACGCCGGCAAATCGACCTTGCTGGCCTCGGTATCGGCTGCGCGTCCCAAGATCGCGGACTATCCCTTCACCACGCTCTACCCGCAGCCCGGCGTCGTGTCGGTAGGGCTGCACAAGTCCTTTGTCATGGTCGATATCCCCGGCCTGATCGAGGGCGCGGCCCAGGGCGCGGGGCTGGGCATCCGATTCCTCAAGCACCTGAGTCGAACGCGTCTGCTGCTGCACATGATTGACGTGATGCCGCCGGACGAGGCGCCGTTGGCGCAGCAAATCCGCACGATTCAGGGCGAGCTTGCGGCGTTCAGTCCGGATGTGGCGACGCGCGAGCAGTGGCTGGTGTTCAATAAGATCGACCTGATGCCGCCGGACCAGGCCGATGCGCTGATTGCGGACACGCTGAAGGAGTTGGCATGGCCGGGCCGCTGGTTCGCGATCTCGGCCGTGACCCGCGCGGGCTGCGACAAACTCTGCGCGGAAGCGATGCTCTGGATTGACGCGCAAGCGCCGCGCGAGCGTGACCCCGACATGGACGCGGTGGAAACGCCGGCATCCGATACCGCACCCGTTCGACCGGAGGTCGAAGAAGGCCGCGGCACATGAATCGCGAGAGGCTGAAAGACACCCGTCGCTGGGTCGTCAAGATCGGCAGCTCGCTGCTGACGGCGCGCGGGCAGGGACTCGATCACGCCGCGATTCGCGACTGGTGCGCACAGATTGCCGCTTTGCGTGCGGGAGGCCGGCAAATCGTGCTGGTGTCATCCGGCGCGGTTGCCGAAGGCATGGCGCGGCTGGGTCTGAAAAAGCGGCCTGGCGTGCTGCACGAATTGCAGGCCGTCGCCGCCGTCGGCCAGATGGGCCTAGTGCGCGCCTGGGAACTGGGCTTCGAGACCCACGGCATTCGCGCCGCGCAGGTCCTGCTGACGCACGAGGATGTGGCCGATCGCGGGCGCTACCTCAACGCTCGCGCCACGCTCAACGCCCTGCTGGAGTTCAACACCGTGCCGGTGGTCAACGAGAACGACACGGTCTCTACCGACGAAATCCGGCTTGGCGACAACGACACGCTCGGCGCCTTGACCGCGAACCTGTTGGGAGCCGACCTGCTGGTGATTCTCACGGACCAGGACGGTCTGTTCGACTCCGATCCACGCAGCAATCCGGACGCCAAATTGGTGTCCGAGATAGGCCTGTCGGCGCCCCAACTCACCGACATGGCCGGCGAAAGCAAGGGCGAGCTGGGTCGCGGCGGCATGCGCACCAAGCTCTCGGCTGCGCGCATCGCGGCTCGCTCCGGTGCGGCTACGGTGATCGCTTTCGGGAGTGCGTCGGGTGTGCTGAATGTGATCGCTTCGGGTGCTCCCATCGGCACCCTTCTGGTACCCGAGGGCGGGGTGATGCCCGCGCGCAAGCGCTGGATCGCCGGACAAATGCAGGCGCGCGGCAAGCTTCACCTGGACGCCGGTGCAGCCGAGGTATTGCGTAAAAAAGGCAGCAGCCTGCTGCCCGTGGGCGTTCAGGCAGTGAACGGTGAATTCGAGCGCGGCGATCTGGTGATCTGCCTGGACCCCGATAGCCGCGAAGTGGCTCGGGGACTGAGTAATTATTCGGCCGCCGAAGCGCGCAAGCTGCTAGGTGCCAAGCGTGGCGAGGTGGCGGCCAGGCTGGGATATCCGGGAGATCAAGAGTTGATCCATCGCGACAATCTGGCGATCGGTTAGAGCGCTCTTCGAGCCCGAGGCTACGCTCGTCCAACTCCGCGCGGCAAAATCTCCAACGCCGTGCAGGCGCTTGGTCTGCCTGGGTTGGTCGTGGGTTTCGGCTTAATGCGTCTTTTGCGCCTTGAAGAGTTCGGTAAGACCCTGGAAGGTCAGCGTGCCGATCAGGTTCTGGTTGTCGTCGAGCAGTTCGTACAGCACTTCCACGTCGCCGGCTCGGATGCTGAACACCACAATCGTGTCCTGACCCTCTCCGCCGCCTTCCAGGTGCGGCTCGTCACCCCCAGGCGTAACGGTGTAGCGGCCCACGGGTCGGATGTCCTTGACCTCGCCGTTGGCGTGATAGAGCCGGTGCTCGCCCTGCACAACCAGCGTGTGATTGAGCACCTTGTGCCGATGCAGGACGATCCTCGCATCGGCCGCAAACTTGAAGATCACATCGACAATCCGGGCCGGTTCGTCGATGGCGAGGATCGAATAGTGCAGATGTTCGATCCCGTCCAGCGTGTTCCAGCGGATATTGCGGTCGTCGAATCCAAGCGTCCCCATGGCCGTGTCCTCGATTGGAGCTTGACCTGACGCTAGCACAGGTTCCAGGCGCTTCGACATGCGGGCAGTGCCCACTTGGATCTGAGAGGGTGAGCCTCGTCCAAGTCCATCGGTCGAGAAACAAAAAAGGAATCACCCAAACAAAAAGCGCGGGCAAGTGCCCGCGCAGATTTAACGCCGTCGAAAAACTCAGGCGAGCGCGTTGATTCGCGCAGTCAGGCGGCTCTTGTGACGAGCGGCCTTGTTTTTGTGGATCATGCCGCGGTTGGCATAACGGTCGATCACGGGAACCATTTCCGCGTATGCGGCCAGGGCAGTGACCTTGTCCTTGGCGTCCAGCGCCTTGACAACTTTCTTGATGGTGGTGCGGATCATCGAGCGCTGACCTGCATTGCGCGCGCGGGCCTTGACGGCTTGGCGGGCGCGCTTCTTTGCGCTGGCGGTGTTGGCCAAAAGTGACTCCTAAAAATTGTGAGCAATCGTGTTGAGGTGGGATTCCCGCCGACGGCACGCGAACCCGCGCAATCACTGGCGAAAAAAGCGCGGTAGTATTGTGAGGCGCGCCCACCTTGTCAACGCTCGCAGACGCACGCGCGTTGCGCCGCCAAGCACTCCATGTCTTCATCCCGATTACTGAAATCGACCGGCATCGTCGGCCTGATGACGCTCTTGTCGCGCGTGCTCGGGTTCGTGCGCGACATCCTGTTCGCCGCCGCCTTCGGCGCCGGCCCGGCCATGGACGTCTTCCTGCTGGCGCTGAAGATTCCCAACTTCGGCCGTCGCGTGTTTGCAGAAGGTGCGCTGTCACAGTCCTTCGTGCCGGTGTTCACGGAGGTCAAGGCTGGCGGCACGCACGAGGATGTGCGCGAGCTGTTCGACGTGGTGGCCGGCACCCTGGGTACGGTGCTGGCGCTGGTCACGGTGGTTGGTTGCCTGGGTGCGCCCTTGCTGGTCTGGACCTTCGCGCCCGGCATCGCCGCCGATCCGGCGCGCCACGAACTGGCCACCGAGCTGCTGCGCTGGACCTTTCCCTACCTGATGCTGATCTCGCTCACTGCCCTGGCCGGCGGTGTGCTCAACACCTACGGCCGATTCGCAGTTCCTGCGGTCACGCCGGTAATTCTCAATCTGTGCCTGATCGGCTCGGTGTTCGTCGATGCGGACTCGGTGCGTGTGCTGGCGATCGCGGTTCTGGTTGCAGGTGTATTCCAGTTGGTGTTCCAGTTGCCCTGGCTGGCGCGGATCGGGTTGTGGCCGCGGCCGCGCTGGGGCGGAAAGGACGAGCGCGTTCGACGCATCGTCAGACTGATGGCGCCCATCGTGTTCGGGTCTTCCGTCGCGCAAATCAGCTTGCTGCTCGACACCGTGATCGCATCCTTGCTGTTCGCGGGCAGCCTGAGCTGGCTGTACTACGCCGACCGGCTGATGGAATTTCCGCTGGGAATTTTCTCCATCGCGGTCGCAACCGTGATTCTGCCGAGCCTTGCGGCACAACATGTCGCTCAGTCCGCCGAGCGCTTCAGCGCGACCCTGGACTGGGCGCTGCGCGTGCTGCTGCTGCTCGGGTTGCCGGCCACCGCCGCGCTGATTCTTCTCGCGGGGCCGCTGGTCAGCACCTTGTTTCAGCATGGCCAGTTCGGCGTGCGCGATCTAGACATGACGCGCTGGGCGCTGATGGCTTACGCCTTCGCGTTCCTGGGCATCTCGCTGGTCAAGGTGCTGATACCGGCGTTCTACGCGCGCCAGCAGACCTCGGTGCCGGTGCGTTACGGCGTGATTTCGCTGGCCTCCGGCATGGCGATCAGCCTGACGCTGGTGGGTGTGTGCCTGTGGTTCGACCTGCCCGCGCCGCACGTTGCGCTGGCCGGCGCGACCTCGGCCAGCTCGCTGCTCAATGCGGGCTTGTTGTATCGGCGCCTGCGACGCGATGGCGTGTATCGACCGGGATCGAACTGGGGCCGTTATCTCGTGCAGCTCGGCATCGCGGTAACGGTGATGAGCGTCCTGATCTGGTTCCTCGCCGGATCGCTGGAAAGCTGGAGCGATGCCATCCTGCGCGAGCGCGTGCTGCGCCTGCTCGGACTGGTAGCTGCTGCTGTGGCGAGCTACTTCGCGGTGCTGTGGTTGCTCGGGTTGCGCATCTCCAATTTCCGCATGCACGCCTGAGCCCAGGGCACGCACCGATATACTTGCGCGATGACCCCACCCCTGCGCATCGAGCTGGTTCGCGGCCTGCATAACCTGCGCGAGCGCCATCGCGGCTGTGTCATGACCGTGGGCAAGTTCGACGGTGTGCACCGCGGCCATCAGGCGCTGCTCGAACAGACGCGCGAACAGGCGTCGAAGTTTGGCGTGCCGGCGACGGTGCTCAGCTTCGATCCCTCGCCGCGCGAGTTCTTCACGCCGGACAAGGCGCCGCCGCGCATCAGCACCTTGCGCGACAAGCTGCTGGCTTTGCAGCGCTGCGGTGTCGACCGGCTGGTGCTGGCGCGTTTCGATCAGCGCGTTGCGGGCATTCCGCCCAAGGACTTTCTCGAAGACATTCTGCTTGGCAAGCTCGGCGCGAAAAGCCTGATCGTGGGTGACGACCTGCGCTTCGGCCGCAACCGGTCCGGCGATATCTGCTACTTGCAGTCTCGCGCCGCCGAGTTGAGCTATGACGTGGTGGCCGTGAACACGGTGGAAGTTGCGGGCGAGCGGTGCAGTTCCAGCGCGGTGCGCGAAGCGCTTGCCGCCTGCGACTTTACGCGTGTGCAGCGTCTGCTCGGACATGCCTACGTCGTCACCGGCCGCATTCGCAAAGGCTTGCAGTTGGGACGTAAGCTCGACATGCCCACCGCGAACATCAGTATTCACAAGCGGCTCGCGCTTCCGCTGGGTGTGTATGCCGTGCTCGGCCGCTGCGAAGGGCAGACCTGGAAAGGCGTTGCCAGCCTGGGTATCCGCCCCACCCTGGGCCTCACGCAGTGCCTGCTTGAAACGCACCTGTTCGACGCGAACGTGGACTTGTACGGACGCGTGTTCGAAGTTGAGTTTCGCAAGCACTTGCGACCGGAACTCCGCTTCGATTCCATCGAGACGCTGAAGAAACAGATGCATGACGATGCGACGGCCGCGAGGCTGTTGCTGGAATCCTAGAAACCCATAACGAACCCCGTGGATTACAAGAACACCCTCAACCTGCCGGAGACAGCATTCCCGATGCAGGCCAATCTCGCCAAGCGCGAGCCCGAATTCCTCGCGCGCTGGGAGGCCGAGAAGCTTTACGAGCAGGTGCAGACCGCCACCGGCGACGGCGCGCCTTATCGCTTCATCGATGGCCCGCCCTACGCCAACGGCGACATCCATATCGGCCACGCCGTCAACAAGGTGTTGAAGGACATCATCGTCAAGTCGCGCCGGCTGGACGGTCGCTACGCGCCTTTTGTTCCGGGCTGGGATTGCCACGGCCTGCCGATCGAACTGCAAGTCGAGAAGAAGCACGGCAAGGTCGGGCAGACGCTCGACGCCGCCGAGTTTCGCGCCAGGTGCCGCGAATACGCGCACGAGCAGATCGGCCGCCAGCGCGAGGACTTCAAGCGTCTTGGGATACTCGCCGATTGGCAGCGGCCCTACCTCACGATGGACCCGCTGTTCGAAGCCGAGCAGTTGCGCTGTCTGGCGAAGATCGTGGAGCGCGGTCACGTGGTGCGCGGCTTCAAGCCGGTGCATTGGTGCCTGGATTGCGGCTCCTCCCTGGCCGAGGCCGAGGTCGAGTACGAGGACAAGAAGTCTTTTGCCATCGACGTGAAGTTTCTCGCGGCCGACGCGAGCGATCTTGCGCAGCGCTTCGGCATTGCCGACGCGGCCGGCGCTGGCTTCGTCATCTGGACCACCACACCCTGGACCTTGCCCGCCAACCAGGCCATCGCCGTCAATCGCGAATTGCGCTACTCGCTGGTGCGGATGGAACGCGCCGGACTAGTGGTGCTTGCGGCCGAGATGGTCGAGGCGGTTGCCAGGCGCTGGGAGGATTTCGCGCAGATCATCGCGACGGTGGACGGCGCCGCGCTGGAAGGTGCGAAGGCGCAGCATCCATTTGCCGAGCGCGTCGTGCCCATCATTTTGGGAGATCACGTAACGCTCGAAGTCGGCACGGGCCTCGTGCATACGGCGCCCGCACATGGAGTCGATGACTACAACGTTATTCTGGAATACCTGAAGCCGCTGAGAGATGGAGAAACCCCTACCGAACCCCATTTCTGGAGCCGATTCGGCCTTCCTTTGCCAGAGTTTGTAACTCCAGTTGGATCGAACGGAGTGTTTATCGCTGGTACAGCTTTGGTCGAGGGGCTGCATGTACGCAAAGCCGACGAAAAAATTCTTCAGGCGCTCGAAGAACGCGGCGCACTAGTGAAACGTGCCGCTCTCACCCACAGTTTCCCGCATTGCTGGCGGCACAAGACGCCGCTAATTTTCCGTGCGACGCCGCAGTGGTTCATTTCAATGGAGTTGGTGGACGGCAAGCCGCCAGAAGGAGACTCTGGCGGGAACCCGAAAAGCGTCCGGATGAGGGCGCTCATGGCTATTGCTGCGGTTAAATGGATTCCTGAGTGGGGATTCGACCGTATCCAGTCAATGATCTTAGGCCGTCCCGACTGGTGCATCTCGCGCCAGCGTACCTGGGGTGTGCCGATGGCGGTGTTCGTGCACCGTGCGCGGCAGGAACTGCATCCCGATACGTCCGCGCTACTGGGTCGGATTGCCGACAAGGTCGAACGCGAAGGCCTCGAAGCCTGGTTCGGTTCCGCGCCTTCCGATTGGGGCGTGGACGAGGGCGAGTACGAGAAAGGCACCGACACGCTCGACGTCTGGTTCGACTCCGGCGTGGTGCACCAGTGCTCGTTCAAGGCCCTCGAACCGCAGTTGATCCAGGACGGCGTCGCGCCTATGGGCGATCTGTATCTCGAAGGCTCGGACCAGCATCGCGGCTGGTTCCAGTCCTCCCTGCTCACCAGCACCGCCATGTACGGTCGCGCGCCCTATCGCGCGGTGCTCACGCACGGGTTCACCGTGGACGACCAGGGTCGCAAGATGTCCAAGTCGCTCGGCAACGTGGTGGCGCCGCAGCAGGTCACCAAGACGCTGGGCGCGGACGTGCTGCGCTTGTGGGTCGCGGCCAGCGATTACTCGGGCGAGATCGCGATCTCCGACAAGCTGCTCACGCGCATGGCGGATGCTTACCGGCGCATCCGCAACACCGCGCGTTTCCTGCTGGGAAATCTGCACGGCTTCGATCCCGCGACGGACCTTGTCGCTCCGGAACAGATGGTCGCGATCGACCGCTGGGCCATGTCGCAGGCAGCAAGCCTGCAAGTCGAGTTGCGCAAGGCCTACGAGGAATGTCAGTTCCACGTGGTTTACCAGAAGCTGCACAACTACTGCGTGGTCGATCTGGGTGGCTGTTATCTGGATATCCTCAAGGATCGTCTTTACACCACGGATGCGAAGAGTTTGCCGCGGCGTTCGGCGCAGACCGCGATGTGGCACATCCTGGAAGCTTTCGAGCGCTGGATCGCCCCGGTGCTCTCGTTCACCGCGGACGAGATCTGGCAGCTCATGCCGGGCAAGCAGGGTGTGTCCGTTTTTGCGCAGCGCTGGCACGAATTTCCCAACGTGCCAAACAGCCGCAGCGCGGACTGGATGCAACTGCTTGCCGCACGCGAAGCCGTGCGCAAGTCGCTGGAGATTCTGCGCGCCGGTGGGCAGATCGGCTCCGGACTGAATGCGGAAGTGCGACTGTTCGCCGATGGTCCGCTGCTGGATGCACTCAAGGCATTGGGTTCCGAGCTGCGCTTCTGGTTCCTCACTTCGGAGGCCACGGCCTCATCCATGATCGAGGCCCCGGGCGAAGCGCAAAGGTTCGATCTTGAAAACGGCGGCGTGCTGAGCGTGATGGTGGTTCCGTCCACGCACGCCAAGTGCGAGCGCTGCTGGCACCAGCGGCCGGACGTCGGCCTGCATGCCGAGCACCCGACGCTGTGCGAGCGTTGCGTGGACAATGTTTCGGGCCGCGACGAAACGCGGCATTACGTCTGAGGAATGACGGTGGGCTTTCAGTACAAGAACGTGCATTGGCTCTGGCTGTCGGCCGCGGTGATGCTGTCCGACCAGATTACCAAGCAACTGGTCATTCTCAACCTCGAATATTTCGAGTCGGTGCCGGTGTTGCCGATGTTCAACCTGGTTCACCTGCAGAACAGAGGCGCGGCTTTCTCGATGATGAGCCAGATGCCGCCGTGGTTCTTCGTGCTGCTGGGCGTAGGCGTGGCCGTCGGCATCCTGATCTGGCTGCGGCGTAACCCGAGGGGTCAGCGCCTGGTGGCTTCGGGTTTGTCGCTGATTCTCGGTGGCGCGCTGGGCAATGTGATCGATCGTGTGCGCCTGGGTCATGTCACCGACTTCGTCGATTTTTACGTCGGCAACTGGCACTTCGCCGCGTTCAACGTCGCGGATGCCGCCATTACCGTCGGCGCCGGGCTGCTGTTGCTGGACATGCTGCTGGAGTGGCGGCGCAAACCGCCGCCTGTAAAAGCCTGATGGCGAACGCGATGACCAGCCCAATGGAGATCCTGCTCGCCAATCCGCGTGGCTTCTGCGCCGGCGTGGATCGGGCTATCGATATCGTGGAGCGCGCGCTCGACGTGCTCGGAGCGCCCATCTACGTGCGTCACGAGGTCGTGCATAACCGCTTCGTGGTGGACGATCTGCGCGCCAAGGGCGCGGTGTTCGTCGAGGAGATCGACGAGATTCCTGCGGGTGCTACCTGCATTTTTTCCGCGCACGGCGTCTCGCAGGCGGTCCGTGTCGCGGCCACGGCGCGCAAGCTCACGGTGTTCGACGCGACCTGTCCGCTGGTGACCAAAGTGCACATCGAGGTCAAGCGCTACTCGCGTGATGCGCGCGAAGTGGTACTCATCGGCCACGCCGGACACCCCGAGGTGGAAGGCACGATGGGCCAGTTCGACGAAACCCACGGTGGGCGCATTCACCTGGTGGAGACGCCGGAAGACGTGGCGCGTCTCGACGTACACCGCCCCGATCACATGGCCTACGTCACCCAGACCACGTTGTCGATGGACGACACGGCGAGAGTCATCACTGCGCTGCGCACGCGCTTTCCCAAAATTCTGGGGCCGCGCAAGGACGATATCTGCTACGCCACCACCAATCGGCAGGACGCGGTGAAGGAACTGGCGGCCCGATGCGATGCGCTGCTGGTCGTGGGCTCGCGCAACAGCTCCAACTCCAACCGCCTGCGCGAGTTGGCGGAAACGCGTGGTACGCCGGCCTACCTGATCGACGGGCCGGAGGACATCAAGCCGGAGTGGATCGAGAACCGACGCTGCGTCGGCGTCACCGCCGGGGCCAGCGCGCCTGAAATCCTGGTCCAGCAGGTGGTTGCGCGACTGAAGGAATTCGGCGGTATCGAGGCTCTCGAATTGCCGGGTGTGACCGAGAGCATCGTGTTCGCTTTGCCGCTGGCCTTGCGCAAGGCCGTGCGCGGCTGAGCGCGGCTGAGCGCGGCTGTTTAGGGATCGCCCAGCGCAGCGCGCGCTTCCGACACAAGCTGCGCCCAGTTACCCGCTTCGCGCTGCCGGAACAGGCGCATGGAGGGATACCAGGGCGTGAGTGCGCTTTCTACGCCCCAGCGCCAGTCCGGAACCTGTGCGAGCAGCACCCACACCGGCACGTTCAGCGCGCCCGCCAGGTGGACCACGGACGTGTCCACGCCGATGACCAGGTCGAGATTGCCCAGCGCGACGGCGGTATCCGCGTAGTCTTTCAACTGCGGCGACAGGTCATGCACCTGCACATCGGCTGGCAGCGCGGGAAGGTCCTTGGCGCGGTCGCCGACTTGCAAGCTGTAGAAGTCGACGCCGGGTGCTTTCAGTAAGGGCAGCAGATCGCTCAGGGCACAGGACCGTCGGCGGTCGTTGGCGTGGGTGGGGCTGCCCGCCCAGACGATGCCGACTCGCCTGTTTCCGTTCGCCGGAAGCGGCACCGCACGTCGTCGTCGCAGCAGTTCCAGATCGAAGTAAGGCATCTGCGCCGGGATGTTGTCGAGCGTCGTCGCGAACACCTGAGGCAAATCCATCAAGGGCAGCCAGGTGTCGAACTCCTTTATTTGAATCTGGCCCGGCGGGCGCAGTTCGGCCACCCCTTCGAGCGCTGTGAAGAGCTGGGTGAGGTGATCCGGGCAAACCAGAATCACGCGCTTCGCGAGCTTGGCCGCGAGCGGCACGTAGCGCGCGAACTGGATGGCATCGCCGGCACCCTGTTCGGTATGCAGCAGCAGGGTCTGTTCAGGAATTGCGCCGCCGTCCCAGCGCGGCTGCGGGCACTGGAACGGCGTGAACTGGCCGGTCTTCCAGCGCCAGGCGTACTCGGGCCAGCCGCGCGCGTAGTCGCCCAGCAGTAATTGCATCATGCCGAGATTGAAATGCGCCTGGGCGTAGTCGGGCTGCTCCTGCACCGCGCGCTCGTACCAGCGCACCGCGTCCTGCGCCCGCGCGCTGCGCGCGTAGACGTAGCCGAGGCTGTTGTAGATTTCCGCGCGCTCGGGCTCGGCTTCGGCTGCGAGCTTCAGTTGCCGGATCGCCTCGTCGTATTGGTCCGCATCACCCAGGCACACGCCGAGGTTATAGGAGGCGCTGGGAAATTTCGGATCGATGCGCAGCGCCTCGCGGAACTCGGCGATGGCCCCGTCAAGCTTGTTCTCGCGATAGAGCTTCGTGCCCTGTTCCGCATGATACGCAGGCGTTGCGCGAAGCTGCTCCTCGCTGGGCAGATGGACTCGCGCCAACGCCTCGTCGGGTAGGACATAGGAGTGCGAGAGGCGCGGATCGTCGAACTCCAGCACGTCCGGATAGCGGATGCCGGCCAGCACCGACACGGCAAAAATTTCCTGCACGCCGGTCTCGAAGCGGATGAAACCCAGGGTTTCGCCGGTCTCGATGTGCACTACCCACACGCCGCAGGTGCGTTCGCGCACGCGCTGCACCAGCGGGATGCCGGAGAACACCGCGCTCTCGCGCACCTGCGACAGGCCGATGAACGCGAGCGGCCCATAAAAATCGATGCCGCGCGTGAAGCCCGGCATCTGGGCAACGGTTTTCCAGGTGCCGGCTTTCAGGTCCACCACGGAGAGAGCGCCTTCGCCGGATTCCAGCACCCACAGCTTGTTCTGGTACCAGCGCGGCGAATGCGGCATGGACAGGCCACGCAACAGCACTTGGCCGCTCTCGACATCCACGAGAATTCCGCCCCGCGCCTTGTTGGAGCGCCAGCCGCCGGCGGTGTCGGTCTCGCCCAGCGCGGTGACGTATTTCGCGCAGCCGTCCACCATGCCAAGGCCGTTGAGATGGCAGCGATCTTCCGGCGCCAGCGCGGACAAAAACGACGGCTGCCAGCGCGGCGTGAAGCTGTGATCCGCGTCGAAGGTGCATAGGCAACCGAAGCGCGTATTGACCGCCCACAACTCGCCGTCCTTATCCCAGGACATCTCGTGGATATCGATATCGCCGGTGACGTGGATGCGTCGCGGCAGGAAGGCCGCGTCGTGCTTCCCTGCAGGTTCCAGCTTGGGCCCGACCGCCGGCACGTTACGGTAATGCCACACCGTGTTGGCGCCGCCCACGCTGAGTCGCGCGTGATCGGCTGCGATCCCCATCGGCTTGGCAAACGGCCGGAAGTGCGTGTTGAGCACGCCGCCATCGTTGCGCACCAGGATCAGCTTGCCGGCCTGGTAGGTCGAAACCGCGAGGCTGATCTGCAACTGCTCGAAGATCGCTGGCAGATTGGAGGTGTGCACGCTGCGCAGCGCCGATTCGTCGGCCGGCGCGGACGGACCGCGGGGGGTGTTCTGCATGGAAGACAAAGCCTGTAGAGGCGTGGCCGGGTGCGCGAAAGAATAGCGGTCATCTTGCGAATCGGGGCGGAATCTTCATCGCGAGTCAGCCCCCGCGTAAGTCGAATGATGAGGTCCCAAAAAATAAGCTCCGTCTATGTGACGCAGCTGGCAGAGCTATTTTGAGTGTTGTGTTTCCCTGAGCTCTTGACCAATATCGCGTCGTCGCCGGGGGGCGACACTGGAAACGTGACGACAGCGACACCAGGGAGAATACGAATGAAAAACCGGGTATCGGGAGAATTCCGCCCGCTGATCTCTTTTCTTCGCCTCGCGATCCTTTGCGGGCCGTTTCTTGTGGCGGCCCAGGCCGAAGCCGTGTCGATAGAACAAGGGAGTGGCGGGCGCAGCAGTGAGGTCAAATTTCGCGAAAAATCTTCCCTCGCCGAGGATGCCGCCAGAGCGCTGTGGTTGAAGGGACTCAGCGACGCCGAGTTCGCGCAGGAAAAGCCCTTGTCGGCCAACCCCTACCTGGCCAATCTTCCGGAAGGTGTGGTCCCCGACTACACCTACTGGCGCGAGGCGATGCGGCGCAAGGCCGCCAAGCAGGAAGACTCCCTGGACGCCCTGATCGCGACCGGAGAGAGTGAGCCCAACGACACCATCGCCACGGCCAACCCCGTTACCGGGTTCGGTACCGGCAGTGGTGATGACCCCATCGCGAGCGTCACCGGAGCCCTGACCCCCGCCGGGGATGTGGATTTTTATTCGGTGCAACTGGATGCCGGAGACATCCTGGGCGTTTCAAGCGGCTCTGCCGGCGCCGACATCGTGGAGATTCGCGATCCCAGCGGCCTGCTGATGATGGGTTCCGCGCAGAATATCAGCTCCCTGTTCCCGCCCGGATCACCGCTTCCCAGCAGCGGCACTGCACTTGCCGATGTCGTGGCGCCAGTTGCCGGAACCTACACGGTGGCGTTCCGCCGCGCCTCTGGAACAGCGGCTTCTTACATCGGACAACTGCGAGTGTTCCGCCCGGTTCTGGAATCCGGTCCCCTCGGCTCCAAGCAAGTCCTGTTTCTGGATTTTGACGGCGCAACCATCGACGCCAACGCCTTGTTTGGTGGTGGCAACAACCCCGCCACCCTTTCGCCCTTGTCCGCGTTTCTGGCCGACTGGTCACTGGCTGGCCAGGAAAATGCGCTGATCGACGCGATCATTGCGGTGGTGCAGGAGAATCTTCGCGACGACCTGTTAGCCATCGGCCTTAACCCGACCACGGATATCGATATCCGCAACAGCCGCGATCATGCCGACCCGGTCGGGCTGCCCAACGTCAGCCGCGTCGTGATCGGGGGCACGGTCGCCGAATCGGGTATCCAAACGTTCGGTATTGCATCCGCCATCGATCCCGGAAACTTCGGAACAACGGATACGGCCCTCGCGCTGCTGGACTTGTTCAGTGCGCCTGCGTCAAACCCTAATTCGATTAACAGCCTTGTGCTTGCGAATCCGGGACTGAAGCTGCAAGCGGTGGCCCGCGTGGTGGGCTACACCACCAGCCATGAGGCTGCGCATTTTTTCGGGCTCTACCACACAAGCAATACCAGCCCCGTCTCGACGGTGATCGATGCAGGTGGCGATGCGGGCGGCATCAATAGAAGAGCGGGCGTTGGTCCGGACGGTATCTTCGGCACGGCCGACGACATCGATGTCGGTCTGCTTCCGGACGAATTCTTCGCGGACGAAGGATTTACCGGCACCGAGGACGAAACCAACGCCACTGCGTTCGGGCTGTCGACTCCGGCG
This sequence comes from Panacagrimonas sp., assembly GCA_052389915.1. Taxonomy (GTDB): domain Bacteria; phylum Pseudomonadota; class Gammaproteobacteria; order Nevskiales; family Nevskiaceae; genus Panacagrimonas. The sequence continues at coordinate 19,821 of JBQTHL010000042.1, read as the reverse complement.
GACGCTCTCACCGCGGGCGCGGCGGTTTATACCCAGGTCATTGGCGACGGCGACAGCGCCATCGAACCCAACGAAACCTGGTCGATCAGCCTGCCGCTGACCAAGCGCGGACCTTCGACCGCCACGGCCGTCAATGCCACCCTGAGCATGACTTCCGGCGACGTGAGCTTGCTCGGCAATACGTCTGCCTATCCGAACATTGCGCCAGACGCCAGCCAGTCCAACACCACTGCCTTCAGCTTCCGCGTGGAGTCCAGCTTTCCTTGCGGGGGGGCCATCGAATTCTCTGCCCTGGTGTCGTACACCGGCGGGCGCACAAGCTCGCAGATCTTCGGGTTCTCAACGCCTACCGGTGGAATCGGCGCGCCGTCGACCTTCACTTACGCCGGTAGCCCTGTGGCGATCCCCGACGGCACGGGCCTCAATACCCCGGGCGCGGCGGCGGACGCCAGTCTGGTCGTCTCCGGACTGACCAACTTCATCAAGGACGTCAACCTTCGCATCGATGGCAGCGCTTGCAGCACCATCGAAGGTTCGACCACTGTCGGTCTCGACCATAACTTTGTCGGCGACCTGGGCGTAAGCCTGGTTTCGCCAGGTGGTCAGGTCATCAACCTCATGAGTCGACCCGGCACAGGCGCCAACTCAGGCAATAACTTCTGCCAGACCGTACTCGACGACGAGTCCGCGGGTAGCAGCATCCAGGGCATTATTAGTACTGGCGCGCCATATACGGGCTCGTTCACTCCCGCATCGCCGCTGTCCGGATTCGACGAAGGCAACCCCAACGGTACTTGGGCGCTGCGGGCGCAGGATTTTGCAGCGGCGGATACCGGCAGTATCCGGGCGTTCTCGCTGATTCTCACGCCCACGGTTTGCAACGCTCCAGTACCGACGCCGGCGCCGACGGTGACGATCACGGCCAATCCGACGACGATCACCCTCGATGCTTCATCGACGCTGACCTGGTCTTCGACCAACGCCACGGCCTGCACCGCGAGCGGCGCCTGGACGGGCGCTCGCGCCACCAGTGGCACGGAGAGCGTCACGCCGGCTGCCACCGGCAACGCGGCCTACACGCTGACATGCACGGGGCCTGGCGACAGCGGTAATGCCACGGCCAACGTGACCGTGAATGCGGTGCCGACGCCTGAACCGACGGTGATGATTGCGGCCAATCCCACCACGATCACACTCGGCGCCAGTTCCACGCTCACTTGGTCTTCGACCAATGCCACGAGCTGCACCGCAAGCGGCGCCTGGACCGGCGCTCGCGGCACCAGCGGTATGGAAAGCGTCACGCCGGCTGCTACCGGCAACGCGAGTTACACGCTGACCTGCACGGGACCGGGAGGTAGCGGCAACGCCACCGCGATGATCGCGGTTAACCCGGTTGCAACGCCGGCACCGACGGTGACGATTGCGGCCAGTCCCACCTCGATCACGCTCGGCGCCAGTTCCACGCTCACCTGGTCTTCGACCAACGCCACCGCCTGCACCGCGAGCGGCGCCTGGACCGGCGCGCGCGCCACCAGCGGCACGCAGAGCGTCACGCCCGCGGCTACTGGCAACGCTAGCTACACCCTGACCTGCACGGGAACAGGTAGCGGCAATGCTACCGCGATGGTCGCTGTGAATCCGGTCGTCGTACCTGTCCCGCCACCGCCAGCCGCGGCCAATCTCGTCCAGAACCCCGGTTTCGAAACCGGCAGCCTCAGTCCCTGGTACTTCTTCGCCGTGGGCAACGCCCTGGGTACGGCGTCGGTGGACAGCACCATCAGGTTTGAAGGCACCCGCTCCGGCCGGGTCACCATCACCCGCGTCGACCTCGCCGCCCCGTGGAACGCCACCCTGGCACAGCAATTCAACCTGGTGGCTGGTACCACCTACACCCTGAAGTTCCGCGCCATGGCCGATCGCAACCGCTCCATCAGAGCCCTGGTGCAGTTGCCCAACGCCCCATTCACCAGCTACATCGACCAGACCCTCGCGCTCAACACCGGCTGGCAGGAATTCAGCTACACCTTCACGCCCACCGTCAGCGCCCGGGTCGCCCTGAGCCTGAACATGGGGCAAGCGCTGGGCAATGTCTGGATCGATGCGGTATCGCTGGCCCAACTGGTGCTTCCGCCACCCCCACCCGCGCCGACCCCGGTCAGCCTGATTCAGAACCCCGGCTTCGAGAACGGCACCCTCGCACCCTGGTACTTCTTCGCCGTGGGCAATGCGCAGGGCAACGCCACCTCCGACACCAGCCAGAAGTTCGAGGGCAACCGTTCGGGGCGGGTGAACATTACCCGGGCGGATGCCGCGGCGCCCTGGAATGCCACTCTGGCGCAGGGAGTGAGCCTGGTGGCCGGCCGGACCTACACCCTGAGATTCCGCGCGATGGCGGATCGCAACCGGTCTATCCGGGCGCTGGTGCAGCGCAACGTGTCGCCTTTCACAAGCTACTTCAACCAGCAGATCGCACTCAATAACGGCTGGCAGACCTTCAGCTTCACTTTCACCGCACCGGTGAGCACCCCGGCGATTCTGGCCTTCAACCTGGGGGAGTCGCAGGGCAGCGTGTGGTTCGATGCGGTGACGTTGCAGTAGCCGACGCAGGACTTGTAAGGGACAGGCAACCGTGGGCAGCCCGGTACTCATTGGGTTCGTACGGTTGCAGTCTTTATTTTTCTGGCTGGCGTAGGAGCCAGCCACCTGAGTCTGTCGAAGGATAGTGGCGTCCGGTTGCGGAACGGCCTGCCGGCCGACCATGCGGGGCGGAATGTTCCTTGAGCGCACCGTCGTGGCGGCCAGCGGGTATGCCCTCGCCTTCATGGGCTGCGCCTGCCGCGGGCATGGCGCTGAAGGCTGCTGCTCACGCGTCGAATCTGTGTAGGAGTGGCGTCGAGCCGAGATGACATCTGCCCGGTTCCGGGATTGCGGACGCTGTGTTGTCCCCGGTGGGATGGGGGCGAGGGGTCGGGGGGTTCGCATATTCGAGCCAAAACACCCATCCTTGCGCGCCCGCGCCCCTGTCCTGTCCTAAATGTCTTCAGATTCTTCCGCTCCCAGCCTGCTCTTCCGCGACCTCGAACTGCCGGAGCCGCTGCTGCGCGTGCTGGAAGAAGTGGGTTACGAATCGGCCACGCCGATCCAGGCGCAGACCATTCCCTATCTGCTCGCCGGTCGCGACGTGCTGGGCCAGGCGCAGACCGGCACCGGCAAGACCGCGGCTTTCGCGCTGCCCGCGCTGGCCCGCACGGACGTGTCTCACGCCGTGCCGCAGACCCTGGTGCTGGCGCCGACGCGCGAGCTGGCGATTCAGGTCGCCGAGGCGTTTCAGGGTTACTCGAAACACCTGCCCGGTTTCCACGTGCTGCCGATCTACGGTGGCCAGAGTTACGAGCCGCAGTTGAAGGGCCTGCGCCGCGGCGTTCACGTCGTGGTCGGCACGCCCGGACGCGTGGTCGATCACATCAAGCGCGGCACGCTCAAGCTCGACCACCTCAAGATGCTGGTGCTCGACGAGGCCGACGAGATGCTGCGCATGGGCTTCATCGACGATGTCGAATGGGTCTTGCAGCAGACCCCGCCGACGCGCCAGGTCGCGCTGTTCTCGGCCACCATGCCCTCGGCCATCAAGCGGGTTGCGCAGACGCATTTGAAGTCGCCGGCCGAAGTGCACATCAAGTCCAAGACGACGACGGCCACGAACATCCGGCAGCGTTACTGGATGGTGGCCGGTGCGAGCAAGCTGGAAGCGCTGACGCGCATTCTCGAAGCCGAGACCTTCGACGCGATGCTGGTATTCGCGCGCACCAAGATCGCGACGACCGAGCTGGCGGAGAAGCTGGAAGCGCGCGGCTTTTCCTGTGCCGCGCTCAACGGCGATCTGGACCAGAAGCAGCGCGAGCGCACCGTCGCGCGGCTCAAGGACGGCTCGCTCGACATCGTGGTGGCCACCGATGTCGCCGCGCGCGGGCTCGATGTGGAACGCATCAGCCACGTTGTGAATTACGACATTCCCACCGACACCGAATCCTACGTGCACCGCATCGGCCGCACCGGCCGTGCGGGCCGCAGCGGCGAGGCCATCCTGTTCATGGCGCCACGCGAGCAGCACCTGCTGCGCGCCATCGAGCGCGCCACGCGGCAGCCGATTTCCATGATGTCGCTTCCGTCCGAAGCCGCCGTGCAGGACAAGCGCCTGCAACGTTTCCAGAAGGCGATTTTCGATGTGATCGAAGACACGCTCAACACCGGCGAACTGGATCGCGTGCAGAGCCTGATCGAGCGCATGGAGCGCGACCGATCGGTACCGGCAACGCGCATCGCCGCGGCGCTGGCGCTGTTTGCGCAAGGCAAGAAAGCGCTGCCGATTCCGCCGCCGCTCAGCAACAAGCCTAAGCGCGAGTTCATCGAACCGGAGCGTGCGCCGGCGCCGCCGCCGAGAGAACCGGTGTCACGCCAGTTCTTTGCCGAAAAACCCGCAAGTGCTCCACGGCCCCAGCCCGCCCGTCCTGCACCGGAGCGGCCTGTGCCGGAACGTTCTGCGCCCGAACGGCCTGTGCTCGCCCGGCCCGCGCCTGATCGGCCTGCACCGGATCCTTCGCCGCATCCGATCCGGGAGCGCGAACGCAAGCCCGGGCGCAAGTCCTCCGATGCCGAAGAGATGGAAACCTTCCGCGTCGAAGTCGGCGAGGTTCACGGCGTCAAGCCCGCGAACTTCGTCGGCGCCATTGCCAACGAGGCGGGACTCGACGGCGAGCACATCGGCAAGATCGAGATTCGCGAGGATCACAGCTTCATCGATCTGCCGACCGGCATGCCGAAGAAGATCTTCCGCGACCTGCAAAAGGTCTGGGTTTCCGGTCAGCAGCTCAAGATCAGCCGCGTCGAGACGAAGCCCAAGCCCGGCAAACGCTAGTCGGCGCCGTGCCGAAGACGTAGCGGGTTGCGCGCCGTTAATACTGTACCGGTTGGTACTTAAAAACCTTTTAATCTCACGGGTTTCAGCCCCGTCTCGCCTGCGCGCGTCGGCCCTTCCGGAGCAACCCGTAGCGATTAGGGGCACGTCCTAGTTGTTGCACGGGGGTGCAAATTTCATAGTCGGTCGGCAGATTTCATCGGCCGGCCGCGTCGGCCAATCCTCTAATAGAACAGCCACTCACCAAAGGGGCGGACTCCATGTCCATGCTGATCAGTATCGATAACGGCGGCACGCTGACCGACGCGTGCGTGATTTACGGCGCCAAGGTATTCCGGGCCAAGACTCTGACAACGCCGCACGATCTCACGCAGTGTTTCGTGCAGGTTCTCAAGGAAGTCTCCAAGCGCGTCTACGGCGAAAGCCGACTCGCCGCGTTGCTCGAAGAAGTGGATTACATCCGCTACTCGACCACGCAGGGCACTAACGCCGTGGTGCAACGCAAGGGGCCGCGCCTGGGCCTGATTCTGCGCAAGGGCCAGGACGCCAAAAAGCTCGTCCGCAACCCTGATGAGGAAGAGTTGATGCAGGCGATGCTCGGTGAGCGTCTCGCGTTTATCGATCCGAGCCTGTCGGACGAGAAGCTCGAGGAGACCTTGACCGGTGTCATCAATAACCTGATCTCCGACGGAGCCAATCGCCTGGTGGTGAGCCTGAGCGGGGACACACTCGCTGTGGACGAGCTGAAGGTTAAGCGCGCAGTGCTGTCGCGCTATCCACGGCATCTGCTTGGCGCGGTACCTATCCTATATTCGCACCAGCTTTCGGACGACGTGGACAACCCGCGCCGCACCTGGAGCAGCCTGCTCAACGCCTTTCTGCATCCGGCAATGGAGCGCTTCCTGTACAACGCGGAGAACGTTCTCCGCGATGCACGCGCGCGCAACCCGCTGCTGATCTTCTGCAACGACGGCACGTCTTCGCGCGTGGCCAAGACCGTGGCGGTGAAGACCTGGGGTTCGGGTCCGCGCGGTGGCATGGAAGGCGCCAAGGCCCTGGCTCAGCACTACGGCAAAAACACGCTGGTGACGATGGACATCGGTGGCACTACGACGGATATCGGCGTGGTCGATCGTGGGGTCGTGCGAGAACAGCGCTGGGGTTCGCTGGAAGATATCCAGATCTCCTTCCCGCTGTGCGAGGTGGAGAGCCTGGGCGTGGGCGGCAGCTCGGTGTTCAAGGTAGTCGATGGCAAGGTCAAGGTGGGTCCGGAATCCGTGGGCGGTGCGCCCGGCCCGGCCTGCTTCGGCTACGGTGGCAAGGAAGCCACCATCACCGACGCCTATCTCCTGCTCGGCATTCTCGACGGCGATTCCTACTTTGGCGGCAGCCTCAAGCTGGACGCCGAACGCGCCAAGGCGGCGATCACCGAGAACGTGGCCAAGCCGCTCGGCCTGAGCCTGGACGAGGCGCTGCTGGCCATGGAGCAGGCCTACGTGGCCAAGATTGCGCATGCCATAGGCGTGACCAGCAAGCAGGCCAAGGACGCGACCCTGCTGGCCTTCGGCGGCGCCGGCCCGATGTCGGCCTGCCGTATCGCAGAGCAACTCGGCATCGTCGAGATCATCGTGCCGCGCATGGCGGCGGTGTTCAGCGCCTTTGGTATCGGCTTCTCCGATATCGCGCACAGCTACGACTCGGCGCTCACGGACAAGGGCGAGAAAGGCCTGGCGAACGTGATCGAAGGGCTGACCCAGCGCGCCAAGCGCGACATGTTCGCGGAAGGCTTCGATCTGTCCGAGTGCGCCATCGAAAAGACCTTGAGCTTCAGCCAGAACGGGGAACAGGCGACCCGTCACATCAACGGCGAGGCGCGGGTGCCGGACGGCATCAAGCAGGCGCAGGACCTGCGAGTGCAGTTGCGCGCCACCAAATCCATTCCGCATTTCAATCTCAAGCCCTCCGACACGCAGGCCGGCAAGGCGGTGAGCACTTCACTCACACGAAAGGTGCGACTGGTATCCGGTGGCAAGCTCAAGGACGGCGTGCTGCCCCTGTTCAAGCACGAGGAACTGGCGCCCGGCCAGTGGGCCGCAGGACCGGCGGTGGTGGAAGAGGAATACTTCACCAGCCTGGTGCCGGAGGGCTGGAAGTTCCTGGTCAACGACAACCACGACCTGGTGCTGAGCAAGAGTTGATTCGAATCGTGGCGCGCGCCGAGCGCGCCACGCATAAAGAACACGAGGAGCAAACCCGATGAACGTCGCAATGACCGAATACCTGAGGATCGATCTCGATCGCGAGCTGTGGCAGTGCCGCGTGTGCGAGCACGAGATCGGACCCGCACGCAGCTCGTACAAGGAGGGGCTGTTGGTGCACGCGCGCGATCCGCGCGAAATCCACAAACCCATTCTCGATCCGTCCTATGAGTTCACGTTCGCGCCCGACCCGAACTGGGTTCAGATCGTCGAGTACTACTGCCCCAGCTGCGGCACCCAGGTGGAGGTCGAGTACCTCACGCCTGGCCACCCGCCGCTCTACGACATGCAGTTCGACATCGATGCGCTCAAGGCGCAGTGGGCCGAGCGCGCTCCGCAGGATCTGAGCAAGATCGCCGGCCCCGAGCCGATGGGCGTCGATTACCACTCCCACCAGTCCGCCGGCACGCGCGGCCGCTAGGAGAACCAGAATGAAACGAGTTGCCGTCGATATCGGTGGAACTTTCACCGACTGCTTCATGGTCTGGAACGAGCACACCATCCAGTCCAAGGCCCTGACCACGCACCATAACCTCGCGCTCGGGTTCCGGGAGGCGTTGCAGGCCGGTTGCGCCAAGCTCAATCTCGACATGCAGGACGTGCTGTCCGAAGTCGATTCCGTGCGTTACGCCACTACTTTGGGTACCAATGCGCTGATCCAGCGCAAGGGACCGAAGGTCGCGCTGCTGGTCAGCGCCGGCTTCGAGTCCTCGGTGCCGCTGTCGCGTGGCCGTGGCTACGGTGAAGGCCTCGACTTCCGCGCGCAGCAGGATCTTCCGGGCGCCTGTCGTCCGGACGCGCTGGTGCCGATCCCGATGATCGCCGGCGTGCGCGAGCGCCTCGACGCCGTCGGCAACGTGCTCATGGCCCTCGACGAGGATCACCTTCGCGAGACCATCCGCAACCTCGTCGACCGCGGCGCGCAGAGCTTCTGCGTGGCGCTGGTCAACTCGGTGTCGAACCCGGTGCACGAGCGCCGCGTGCAGGAGATACTGCTCGAGGAGTACCCGGAGCATCTGCTCGGCGCGATGCCGATCGTCATGTCGCACAAGGTGGCCGGCCGCAAGGGCGAGTACGTGCGCACCTCGTCGACGATCATCGACGCGTTCCTGCACGACGTCATGTATCACGGTCTCTCCTCGCTGGAATTGAACCTGCGCGAGTCGAGCTACAAGAAGCCGATGCTGGTTATCCACAACTCGGGTGGCATGGCGCAGCTCAACTCCACCGACGCGCTGCAGACGATCCACTCGGGTCCGGTCGCCGGCGTGTCGGCCTCGGAGCATCTTGCGGCCGAAGCGGATCTAGGCAACGTGATCTGCACCGACATGGGCGGCACGAGCTTCGACATCGGTCTGGTCGTGGAAGGCGGCGTCAAGCACTACGACTTCAACCCGGTCATCGAGCGCTGGATGGTCAGCGTGCCGATGATTCACTTGGTCACCTTGGGTGCTGGCGGTGGTTCGATCTGCCGTTACGACCGCTTGTACAACACGGTGCAGGTGGGCCCCGAGTCAGCAGGTTCCAGCCCGGGACCTGCGTGCTACGACCGTGGCGGACTGAAGCCCACGGTGGCCGATGCCGATCTCGTGCTTGGCTACCTCGACCCGGCCAACTACGCCGGCGGCGCGATCAAGCTCAAGGCCAGCCGCGCCAAGCAGGCCATCGAAGACGAGATCTGCGAGGCGATGGACAACTCGGTGACCGAGGCCGCGCTGATGATCAAGCGCAAGGTCGACGCCAACATGGCCAACGGCATTGCCACCGAACTGCGCGCGCGTGGTTACGATCCGTCGAACTTCACCTTGCTCGCCTACGGCGGCAACGGTCCGCTGCACGGCTGCGGCATCGCCGAACAGCTCGGTATTGATCGCATCCTGGTGCCGCCGTTCTGCTCGGTGTTCTCGGCGGTGGGTGCGGGCAACATGCACCAGCTGCACATCCACGAGAAATCGCTGTTCATGTGGATCTTCGACAGCAACACGCGCCGTCTCTACAACGACTACGCGGCGTTCAACAAGATCGTCGCGGAACTGGAGGACGCCGGGCGTCAGGACCTGCTGCGCCAGGGCATGAAGCCGGGCGACATCAAGCACAAGCTCGAGCTCGACATGCGCTTCGGCAACCAGCTCGCGCAGACCACGGTGGTCTCGCCCAAGCTGCGTTTCGAGGGTATGGACGATGTGATGGCGATCATCAAGCAGTTCTCGCTCGACTACGGCAACCGTTTCGGCAAGGGCTCGGAAGCGCCGGAAGCCGGCATCCGCATCAACACGATCCGCGTGCAGAGCTACGTGGAACTCGAAACGGTCAGCCTCGGCAAGCTGCGCGCGAAGTCCACCAAGGCCGCGCCGAAGGCTGCTGCTTCGCGCAAGTGCTGGTTCGTGGGCTTTGATGTTGCGGTCGACACGGCGGTCTACACGCACGAGGAGCTCGACGTGGGCGCGGTCGTCACCGGTCCGGCAGTCGTCGTGTCGCCGACCACGACCTACCTGGTCGAGCCGGGCTGGTCGACCGAGATCGGCGAGCACGGCGCGGCATGGTTCACCCGGGGTGACGCAACTGCGGGCGGCAAGGCTGTGAGGGCTTCCACCAAATCCAAGGCCAACGTCTGAGTCTCAACCGAATTCTGGAGTCATCAACATGGGCAAGAACGAAGCACAGAGCTACACCGAGAAGGAAAAATCCGTTGTCGACCAGTTCCTGGCCGACAACGTGCTCTTCCTCGGTCCCGACCCCGAGATCATGGAAGAGCATGACCTCTCGCCGATCACGGCAGCCGAGACGGCCGCCCTTGCCAAGGCCACGGATCCCGCGGTTCACGGCCTGGTGCGTGACCGCCTGCAGGCCGGGACGAACGAATCGTTCGAGATGCTGGAGCAGATGGGTGCGGCCCCGGGGGCCAAGTGGGGCGATCTCATCACCGGCGTGTTCACAGCCAGCGGCGACCTTGCGGTCTCCAGCGCTGGCGGCGTGCTGATCTTCGCGGCGGTCGTGCACCACCCGATCAAATACATCGTCAAGTACTGGACCAACGATCCCACGGTCGGCATCCGGGAGGGCGACGGCTTCATCCACAACGACGCCCGCTACGGCAACATCCACAACACGGACCAGTCGCTGATCCTGCCGGTGTTCTGGGAAGGCAAGCTAGTGTGCTGGGCCGGCGCCACGGTGCACGAAGGCGAGAACGGCGCCATCGAGCCGGGCGGCATGCCCTCGCTCGCGGAGTCGGTATACGAGGAGGGGCTGAAGATGTCACCCTTCAAGGTCTGCGAGAACTATGAGCTGAAGAAGGACCTCGTGACCTTCCTGCAGAACTCGGTGCGCGAGCCCAAGCTGCAGTTCGAGGACATGAAGACCAAGCTCTTCGCCTGCCGCCGCATGGAGCAGCGCATCCACGCCTGCATCGAGGAATTCGGCCTCGATTACGTGGTTGCCTCGCTGCGCAAGGGCCTGGATGACTGCAAGGCCGAGACCAAGCGCCGCCTAGCCGCCTGGCCGGATGGCAAGGTCCGCTCCTGCGTGATGGCGGATTCCACCCTGCGCGAGAACGCGCTGATCAAGATCCAGTGCGAGGTGAGCAAGGTCGGCGATGAGCTGATCTGCGACTTCCGCGGCTCCAGCCCGGAGTTCGCCAACCGCGCCAACAACACGCTGCTGTCCTCGCTGAAGGGCATGCTCGCGCAGTTGTTCCTGGTGTTCGTCTGGCCTGATCTGCCGCGCAACCAGGGCGTGTTCGCGCCGATCCGCGTGATCACCGATCCGAAGTCGGCTTTGCATTCGTCGTACACCACGCCGAACGCGCAGTCGATGATGACCTTCTTCCCGTCCTTCTCCTGCGTGCAGGTGGCGGTGGCGAAGTTCGTCTACAGCACGCCACAGAAGTACTCGAAGCTGATCGCGCCGTGGCACAACATGATCCGCACCTTCATCTGGGGTGGCATCACGCAGCACAACGAGATGGTCGGCAATCTGTGCGCCGACTTGAACGGCATGGGCGGCGGTGCGCGCGCCGATCGCGACGGCGAGCACGCCATCGCGCCGATCTTCGCGCCGATGGCCGACCTCGGCGAGCAGGAACTCAACGAGGAGGAGATTCCGTTCATCCAGATCGTCAGCAAGAAGCTGATGAAGGACAACGTGGCCTTCGGCAAATTCCGCGGCGGCCAAGGCTACGAGATGATCGCCTCGTCCATCGGCAGCCCGCTGTGGGGCTTCATGACCTGCTGCATCGGCTCCAAGGTCGGCTGCGTGCCGGGCATCTTCGGCGGCTACGGTGCGCCGACCTACCCGCTGTGCAAGGTCAAGAACGTCGACGTCTTCGAGGTCATGAAGACCGATCCGAAGAAGTTCGAGTTCTCGATCATCGACATCATGAACAAGAGGCCCTTCGAGGGTGCCTCGTATACGACGCACCATACCGGGCTGCAGTTCGAGCTGGCCAAGCGCGGCGAACTGTACATGATAACGCAGGGTTCGGGCGGCGGTTATGGCGACGCGCTGGAACGTGACCCCGACCTGGTCATCAAGGATATTGAGGAAGGCCTGCTCTCGCACGAGGCCGCCCAGCGCGTTTACAAGCTGGTCTACAACCCGGAAACCCTGGTCCTGGACCGCGACGGCACCAAGAAGGCCCGTCAGGCCGAGCGCGATGCGCGCAAGAAGCGCGGCCTGCCATACAAAGACTTCGTCAAGAAGTGGGTCAAGGCCGAGCCGCCTGCCGACCTGCCGTACTACGGCGCCTGGGGCACAGACCGCGAAACGATCTTTGCCGGTCCGCACGGCGGCGTACCCCGCACGACGATGAGCGCGTCCGACATCCAGCCCATCTACATGCCGAATCCGCGCGACGTGAAGATTGCCGTTCTGGAAGCGCGCATCAAGGAACTGGAGGCGGGCAAGAAGGGCTAGGAATCCGGCTGCATCAATTAATTTGTGAAAGCCGCTATCGCCTGAGCTGTGCGATGTCGGCCTTTTTCGTTGCAACCGGTGAGCGTAGCGGGTTGTCCCCCTGCCGCTGCAATGCAGTTCCGGAAGCGCCTGACGAACTGACGCGTCCAAGCGCGCCGCGACGAGTATCTAGCTACAGCATTCGTTCTTGACATCGTAGTTGGGAAAGGGTCGAGGGAGAGTGATCAAAGCCCCGGGAATTCCGGGATCAAGTCGTCAAATGAAGGAGATCAACATGCGTATCAGAAAGTACGATTTCGACTACAGCCGTCGCGTGTTCATGGAGAAGGTGGCCCTGGGTGCCGGTGGTGGCGTGCTCGCGCCCCTGTGGCCAACCATTGCCAATTCGGCAGACGACATCAGCAAGGCCTATCCGGACGAGCTGCTGTCGATCGAGATGTACACCAAGGGCAAGGTCAAGCCGGGTGACGTCATCACCAAGGACAACGTCGAGTTCGTCAAGGACTTGCTCGAACCCATCGCGCTGGAGCAGGTCAAGAACCACGGCCGTCGCATCAACATCGTGCAGTCCAATAAGGACGTCACCAAGCTGTTCAATGCGACCTACCTGGAAAAGACGCTCAAGAACGCAGGTCGCGCCAAGCTCGATGCCGACGGCAACATCTGGACCGATGGCGATACCAGCCAGCCTTGGATTGGCGGCAACCCCTTCCCGGATGCCAAGACAGGCTTTGAAGTGCAGGCCAACCTCACGCTGAGCTGGGGCCGTCACGACTACTCGCAGTACGCGGTGCCGTTCTACAGCCTCAACCCGGATGGTGAAGTCGGCTACAAGCACGAGCTGGTGTGGTGCGAACTGAACACCACGGCCCGTAACGACGGCACGATTTTCCAGGGCCACAAGGACAAGCTGCGCTTCCAGTCGGTGTTCTTCACTGCGCCGAACGACACCAAGGGTTCCTCGTTCCTGTCGGTGTGGTACTACGACCAGCGCAAGTTCCCGGACCTCTATGGATATTTCCCCGCGTTCAAGCGCGTGCGCCAGTTCCCGACCAACCAGAGATTTGAGCCGCTGGTTCCGGGTGTGACGTTCTTCCTGTCGGATGCCTGGGCCGCTGGCGACCCGATCCTGACCTGGGGTAACTACAAGATCGTCAAGCGCGGTCCGATGCTCGGTGCGATCTCCGGTTATCACAACTGGGGCGGCGGCAAGGATCCCAACTGGAACATGACCGTTCACGGTGGTCCCAAGGGCAAGACCTTCTACGACACCTGGATGGAACTGATCCCGGAAGCCATCACGTTCTCGGCCGAGCCCACCGGCTATCCGCGCGCCCCGGTTGGCCGCAAGGAAGTCTATGTGGACGCTCGCAACATGATGTTCCCGAGCCAGGTCACGTACGACCGTCGTGGCGCGATCTGGAAGCAGTTCGAACCGGGCTTTGGCCAGTACAAGAACGACAAGGCGCAAGTCGTGGACGCCAACGGCAAGCCGGACTGGAGCTGGATCTACTGCCACACGCACGACATCCAGTCGGGCCGCATGACGCGCTTCCGTCACGAAAAGCAGGTGTCCGCCGGCTATAAGAGCAAGTACGCTGCAGAAGGCGAGGACGTTTACAACAAGTTCCTCACCACCTCGGCAATGGCTCGCCTCGGTACCTGATCAAGTTGTTTGTATTCGCGCCCGGCCTCATGGCCGGGCGTTTTTTTTGGGCGCCATGAAAATACAACGCCGCCGCGGCGCGTCCAGAGGATTGCAACTGAGCCAGCGCAGGACTGCGATGCGGCTAACAGAACGGGAGGCCTGAATACGCCGCCGATCTTCGAGCAGACCGGGACATCCGCGTATGCCGTCCCACAGGCCACGCAGCATCGCCGCGCGCTGCTTCAGGCCGACCGGCAGGAACATCATCCGCAACAACATGAAACCCAGGCAGAACGGCAGCGAGATCGGCAGCCAGGGCATGGGCATGCAGCGGAAGAACAGCCAGATCAGGTTTCGATTGCCCTGGTACAGCGAGAACGGACTGGCCTTTCCGCTGCTGGCGCCGCCGACGTGATGGACGATGGCCCCGCTCGATTGCCACACGCGCGAGCCCTGCAAGCGCGCCCGAAAGCACAGGTCGCTATCTTCCAGGTAGCAGAACAATTTTTCCTCGAAACCGCTCAGCGATTCGAAGCGCGAGCGACGGATCATCATCGCGGCGCCGCAGGCTCCGTAGACCTCGCCCTCGGGCAAGCTCGCGGGCCGCGGATGGCCGTAGCCCGAGCGCCAGCCCAGACCGTAAAGCGACAGGCAGTCTCCGGTGCCGTCGAGAGTGTCCGGGTCGGTGGCGCGCAGTTGTGCCGAGCCGAAGATGTCGCAATCCGGATGCGTCGCGACTTCCCGCAGCAGGTGTTCGAGCCAATCCGGCTGCGCCATCGCGTCCGGATTGAGCAGGGCCAGCCACGGGGTTTGGGCGCCTCTTGCCGCCAGGTTGTTGGCAGCGGCGAACCCCAGGTTTGCGCTCTGCGGCAGGAAGCGGAAACGCGGATCGGCGATGCGCACCGTCCGTGATTCGTCGGCGGACGCGTTATCGACGATCACCGCCTCGAAGTCGGGGATCGACTGCACGCGCAGCGATTCAAGGCAGCGCGCCAGCCACGGGCCCGCGTTGTGATTGACCACCAGCACCCGCACCCGCGGCGTCGCGTTTCCGCTGGGTGGGCTTATCAAAGAGTTGCCGGCGTCTTTCAGCGGCACCCGTTAGCCGCGCGCCAACTCTTCGAGCGTGTCGGCCAGACCCTGCCGCCAGTCCGGCGCTTTCAATCCCAGTTCGCGCTCTGCCGCGCTGTTGTCCAGCCGCGAGTTCGCGGGGCGTCGCGCCTTGGTGGGGTACTCGTGCGTTGCGATTGCGTCCACTCTCGGAACGCGTGGAATCAGGCCGCGCGCGTGCGCCAGGGCAAGCACCTCGCGAGCGAACTGGCACCAGCTCACATGCGGCTCACCGGCGTGGTGCCAGGTGCCCGAGGGCAGTGATTCTCCTGCGGCCAGCCTATCGACCAGCGTTCGCAGGGCCTGCGCGATATGGCCTGCCCAGGTCGGGCCGCCGAACTGGTCGTCTACCACCCGTAGCACTTCGCGCTCGGCGCCAAAGCGCAGCATCGTGCGAACGAAATTGCCACCGCGTGCGGCGAACACCCAGCTCACCCTGAGAATCAGGTGATGGTCGGCGGCGCGCGCCGCCTCTTCGCCGCCGAGTTTGGACGCGCCATACACGCCGGTCGGGCCGGTGGAATCCGACGCCAAGTAGGGTTCTGGCTGGTTGCCGTCGAACACGTAATCCGTGGAGAGGTGGACCAGCGGCTTGCCGTGCTGCTGCGCATAATCCGCCATGACGGCAACCGCATCGCGGTTCACGCGAAAGGCCACATCCGGTTCGTCTTCCGCGCGATCGACGGCGGTGTAGGCGCCCACCGACAGGATGACATCGGGCCGATGCGCATCCAGCCAGGCCCCCAAGGATTCGGGTCGGGACAGGTCGAACTCGGATCGGCCCGGCGCCAGCAAGTCGAGGCCTTGTGCACGACGCCGGAACTCGGTGCCGACCTGTCCGCTACCGCCAGTGAGAAGAATTTTCATGACTCAAATCGAGGGCAGATCGGCCTGGTCCGCCAGACCCGGCAGCACCGCGTCCTTGCCCGAGAGCAGGGGAGTGACGCCGGCATCCGGCCAAGCAATGCCCACGCCGAGGTCGTTCCACAAGATGCCGCGTTCCGATTCAGGGTGGTAGTAGTCCGTGCACTTGTAGACGAAGTCTGCCTCGTCGGACAGCACCAGAAAACCGTGCGCAAACTTCGGTGGCACGTACAGCATGCGATGGTGAATGTCGTCCAGCTCCAGCCCGAACCACCGGCCGAAATGCGGCGAGCCGCGACGGATATCCACCGCCACATCGAACACCCGGCCGCGCGTGACGCGAACCAGCTTTCCCTGCGGCTGCACGAGCTGGTAATGCAGACCGCGCAGAATGCCGCGGCGCGAGCGCGAGTGGTTGTCCTGCACGAAGCGCGATGCAATACCGGCTTCCGCCAGCAGCGACTCGCGGAAGGTTTCGACGAAGAATCCGCGCGCGTCGCCGAAGCCGCGCGGTTCCAGGACGAATACGCCGGGCAGGGAGGACTCGCTGATTTTCAAGGGATGACGGAACGCGCTGAGGTTTCGGAAGCGTAGCAGCTTGGCCGCAGGCACCTGAACCACCGGACAGGCCCCGAGACTGCTCTAAAATCCCACTCCCGCTCTTCATCCGTCCGCGACCAGGCATATCGGCTCGTCCGCTGCCCGCGCGGTTCCCGGAGGTTCAAGTCCTTGCACGCCGAGACACAAGCGAATCTTCCCGCCGATCTGATCGAGCGCTTCGGCGCGCGCCTGCTGACCGCGCCCGAGAGACGCCGACCCTACGAAGTTCCCGAACGTGGCGCCCCCGGTCATTCCGCTGGTGTCGTCGTGCCGGAGTCCGAGGCCGAGATCCAGGCCGCGCTGCAACTGGGGCATCGCGAGAACCTGCACTACGTCATCAGCAGCGGGCGCACAGGCCTGGTGGAGGCACAGAGGCCCGAGGGCGAACTGGTGCTGAGCCTGGAGAGACTGAATCGTCCGCTCGCGTTCACGCTGGTCGACGGGCGCAGCTTTCGTTTCGAATCCGGCTCATCGCTCGACGCCGCGCGCGAGCGCCTGTTCGCGTGGTGGACGGAGCAGCGCAGTCCAGCGCTCGACGATTCGACCGTCACCGTGCAAGCAGGCCTGGCGGTCGATGCGCTCAACGACTTGCTCGCACCGCTCGGCCGCATGTTCCCGATGGAGATGGGGTCCACGGCCTCGGCCACGGTGGGCGCCTGCGTGGCCAATGCCTCGGCCGGCGCCAACGCCGTGTGCTATGGAACCTCGGCTCACATGGCGGTTGCGGCCTCCGGCTTCTGGGGCAACGGCCTTGCCGCCGGACCTTGTGCGGCCGAGCCCTGGACTCAGCCCGATCCGTCCCAGCTCGCCATCGACTCCACGCGGATGCCCGAGCGCTGGGGGCTGATCGGGTCGCAGGGCGCGTTCGGCCTGATCACGCAGGTCGAGCTGCGAACGCAGCCTGTCCCGCAGTCGCGTGAAGCGGTTTTGATTGCGGTTTCCGGCATGCCGCAAGCGATGGAGGTCTTCGGGGATGCGCGCGCCGAGTTCGGGCGCGATGTCGAGGAGTTCGAGTTTCTCTCTCGCAGCGCGGTGGAACTGGTGCTGCGACGCAAGGGCGCGGAAGTGCGCCTGCCGTTCGAACGCACGCCCGACGCGCCGTACCTGGTGCTCCTGCAAGTCAAGTCTGACCGGGCCGACGAGACGCTCGCAGAAAAGCTTTACGCTTTCTGCGCTGGGCGTGCCGGCGTGCCGGACGAAAACATCGGCTACGCACCGCTGCACGCGCTGAAGAAAATCCGTCACTCGGTGACCGAAGCCAGCAACCTGGAAATGCGCGCGCTCGGTGGCGGACGGCTTTCGTTCGACACGGCCACGCCGGTGGCCTGCTTTGGCGACTACCTGGACCGGCTCGCACGCGAGCTGCGCGCGGCGCGGCCCGACGTTCAGCTCGTGGATTTCGGTCACGCCGGTGTCGGCGGCGCTCACTTGCATCTGCTCGGTGGCGCGGGCAACTCCATCGCACCCGATGCGGCGCGCCTGACGAAGCTGGTGTTCGATATCACGCTCGAATTTGGCGGCACCTTCAGCGCAGAGCACGGCGTCGGCGCAAAGTGGGCCGACGAATTCCTGTTGCGCACACCGCCCGAGCGGCTGGCCGAGTTGGCCGCGCGAAAGCGCAAATTCGATCCGCACAACGTTTTACAGCCGCGCAGTTTCGGGTTCGACAAGCTGCTCGCAAGAAGCGCTTGAGCGCCTTCCTGTTGCTGATCGCCTGTCCCGCGCTGGGATGGGTATTTGCTCGCAGGCAATGGATGCCCGCGGGCGCGGCCGTTGCGATCAATGCCTGGGTGATGCGCATCGCGCTGCCGGCGCTGGTGCTCGAACAGGTGCCGCGCCTCAACTGGGAACCGGCCCTGCTGTTCGCGGCCGCAACGCCCTGGATCGTCGTCCTCGGCGCCGCCGTGTTCATTCCGATGGTCGGGCGTCGCCTGGGCTGGGATCGCGCCAGCATCGGTGCCCTGGTGCTGACCTGTGGCCTGGGCAACACGGCGTTCATCGGCCTGCCGATGATTCAGGCCCTGGCCGGCCCGCAGGCTTTGGGCGCGGCCTTGATTGCAGATCAGCTCGGAAGCTTCATCGCGCTTTCCACAGCCGGCGTGCTGCTGGCCTCGATCTACGCCGGAGATCGCATCGAACTGCGCGAGGTTGCACAACGTCTGCTGCGCTTCCCGCCTTTTCTCGCGCTGCCGGTCGCGCTGGTCGTGCGCGAGCTGGGCGGCTGGCCCGAGCCGGTGGCGGTGGTGCTACATCGGCTGGGCGACACCATCACGCCGCTTGCGCTGTTCTCGGTGGGACTCGTATTCCAGTTCGGCGCCTTGAGCGGTCGCACCCGGTTTCTCGCCGCGGGTCTGGCTTGGAAGCTCGTGCTGGCGCCGCTGATTGCGCTGCTCGTGGGGCTGGTCTGCGGTGTCGGCGGCACCCCACTGATGGCCGGCGTGCTCCAAGCCGCGCAGGGGCCGATGATCACGGCCGGGATTCTGGCTCAGGAGCATCGGCTCGATCCGGAGCTGGTCACGCTGGTCGTGGGCTTTGGAATTCTGATGTCCTTCGTCACGGCGCCGCTGTGGTTTCTGCTGATGCACGTAGGAGGGGCGTGAGCACCGACCCCCGTTCGGGGGTGAGCGGCTATCGGGGCTTACGCCCCTCCTACAGTGGCGCTCGATGGCGTATCGTCGGCGCGCGTTCAACACCTGTCTTCGGGAAAACCAAAATGATCCGAACCCTGCGCCTCCTGCCGCTGGCCCTGCTGCCCGCCTGCGCGACCTTGATGCCGCCTCCACCACCACCGCCCCCTCCACCCACGCCCGAGTTCATCGTTCCCGTCGGCACGGAATTCGTCTCCGGCCTGTTCAGCTACTCGCAGGCGGTGAGAGTCGGACCCTGGCTCACGGTGTCGGCGCAGCCCGGATTCGACATCGCAAAGCGCGCGTTTCCGAAAGACTTTCTGGAGCAGGTCGATGCCGCATTCGCCAACCTGAAGATGGTGCTGGAAGCCTCCGGTGCGTCCATGAACCAGGTCGTCGAGATCACCAGCTACCAGCTCGACAAGACCGATTTCAATCTCGTGGTCGATGGCCGCAACGAAGCCTTCGGCGAGCATCGCCCCGCGTGGACGGCATTGACGGTGGTGGGATTGCCGTTGCCAGACATGCAGTTCCAGGTCAGCGCGCGCGCATATTCCCCGCTGGCGGGGGTCACTCCATCGGCGCCCGCAGCCGCGCCGGTTGCGGTGCCGCCGAAGAAAGCTGAGGAGCCGCCGAGACGCTTTCAGCATCGGCCCGGCTACTGATTCTGGCTCTTCGCACATGACCGTATCCGAACAGTTCGGGTCATGCTGCTCATCAGCCGAGTTACACCGCGCGCGGCGTTCCATTTAATTGGTGTTGGAGTTTCTTGGGCTGCGGTGCAATCCGAATTTATTGCACATGGCGCTGGCCTGTATGAAGTCTTGCGTTACGTGCTAGAACCGAAGCGGTTTTTGGTGCGGCATAAGCGAGCTTGATGCCGAC
>JBQTHL010000041.1:0-40419 GCA_052389915.1 Panacagrimonas sp. | reverse complement strand
GTCGCCCGCTCATTCGTGAGCGGGCGACGATTGAACCCACTTGTCCGAGGCCCCAATCCCCTGCATCGAGAGTCGCCATTTCCGTGGTTCGCACAAAAAAGAAGGGGCGCAGACCTCGCGCCCCTGCAGGTTGAAGAACTCTCGTCCCAGCTACTGCACCCTGACCGTCACGACCGCGGTATCGGTCAGCGCGCCATCACTGATCTCGTAGCGGAAGGTGTTGGTACCGACGAAGCCGGCGTTGGGCTTGTACTGGATCTGGCCGTTCTGGATGCGCACGGTTCCGTTGGCCGGCTGCGCGCCGACGCGACGGGTGATGCTCAGCGTGGTGCCCGCATCAGGATCGCGATCGTTGGTCAGCACGGCGAGCGTGCGGAACGCAGCATTCTTCGGAACGGTGAAGCTGTCGTTGCGCGCGTCGGGTGCGTCGTTGACGTTGTTCACCTTCATCGTCACCGTGGCCTGCGAGGTGCCGCCCTTGCCGTCGGAGATGCTGTACTTGAAGGTCTCGGTGCCGACGAAGTTGGCCTTCGGCGTGTACAGCACGGACTTGCTGCCCGCCGCTAGCACCACGGTGCCGCCCTTGGTCGGCTTGGTGAGCGTGGTGACGGTGAGCGTATCGCCATCCGCGTCGGTGTCGTTCCTCACGACCTTGAGATCGGTCCTCTTGCTGTCTTCCTTGACGGTGAAACTGTCGGCTTTCGCCTTGGGCGCGGTGTTGGCGCTGCCGACGAATTCGGTGTAACCCTTGATTCTCACGAGTTGCAAGTCTTTGCCGGGTACGTCACGCGCACCGACCACCGTGTCGTCCGGCGCCAGCGCGGGCACCATGCCTTGCAGGAAGAAGCGCGAATCGAAGCGTTGGAAACCATCGTTGTCGAAACTGGTGTCAAGCGAGCCGTCGGCATTGAAGCGGGTGATCTGGATGGTGTCCGAAGTGCCGGCGTCGCCGGTGCGGTCGATGTAGACCGCCATCAGGAACTTGCCGCCGGCCAGCGGCCGGTACAGGCCTGCGCCTTCGCAGCCAACCTTGTTGTTGTCCACACAGATGCCGGGTTCGAAGTCGGTGGTGAAGGCGCCGTTGCCGCCGGCGCCGCCGGTGAAGCTGGCATCGCCGCCGCCGTTGGGCAGCAGGCGCGCAAATCCGGAAAGACCGCCAAACTCCAGCTTGGAGTTGAGGTTGGCCGCGCCGCTCACCAGGATGTTGCCGTCGGCCTGCACGAAGATGCCGGCCGGGCCATCGTTGGTGCCGCCCCAGAGAATGGTGGTCTGGGCGAAGCTGGCATCGACCTGGCCGTTGGCCGTCAGGCGCGCGATGAAGGGCTTGGACCCGGAGAATGTCTGTTGGGTGAGATTGAGCGTCCCGTCCACGCCGGCCAACAGGATTCTTCCCGTGCCGTCGAGCGTCATGCGCGTCACCACGCCCTGCGCCGGAGTGCCGACGAAGGCCCGGCCGCCGCTGCCAAAAGCGCCGTCGAAGCTGCCGCTGAAGTTCAGACGCTTGACCACGAATTGCGGATCTCCGCCGAAGCCCGCGACCTGGGTACCGCCGATCAGGGCACGCTGATTGGTTTCGTCCACAGCCAGCGCGAAGAAAGCTTCGGCGTCCGCAAACAGATTGCTCGCCGCCGTGAACTCGATCTTGCCGTCGCCGCTGAACGAGGTATCCACCGCACCGTCGGCGTTGAAACGCTGCAGCAAGTACGTGAAGTCCGTGAAGTCTCCAACGCGGTTGAGCACGTAAATCTTGCCGGAAGGCGCCACGACGACGTCCACTGGATCCTCTTTGGCGCTACCCGAATCGCGGGTGAGATTGAAGCCGGCCAAGTCTCCGGGCTCCGCCCAAGCCGAACCCCAGACTCCCGCATACGCAACTGCCGTTACTACAACCGCTCTCCAAGCACTTCCAATGTTCATGTTTGTCTCCTTATGGTCCCCAGCCTTGCACTCGTGCAGCAAAGCTTAGACCAGACCTGTACCGGGCGGATGACACGACATTCAGGCCGTCAGGGCGACTGGTTTCGATCTTATCCGGCGTCGAGCCAGCGATAACCCACACCCGCCTCGGTGCCGATCCAGCGCGGATCGGTGCTGTCGTCGCCGAACTTGTCGCGCAACTGGCGGATGAAGACGCGCAGGTATTGCGTGTCGTGTTCGTGCACCGGACCCCACACCGCCCGCAGCAGATGCGAGTGCGTTAGCACGCGGCCGGGATGGCGCACCAGTTCCAGCAGCAGCGCGTACTCCTTGCGCGTGAGTGCGAGCGGCGCGCCGTTGAGAACGACGCGGCGTTCCGCGAAGTCGATGCGCAGCCCCTTGTGCTCGAACACGCCGGGCGCTTCGACCGCGGACACGACGCGCCGCAGCGCCACGCGGATGCGGGCCAGAAGCTCGGCGACGCTGAACGGCTTGGTGACAAAATCGTCCGCGCCCGCGTCAAGCGCGCCAATTTTGTCGTCTTCACGATCACGCACCGACAGCACCAACACGGGCACCGCGCTCCATTCGCGCAGGCGGCGGATCACTTCCACGCCGTCGAGATCCGGCAGGCCCAGATCCAGCACGACGAGTTGCGGCGCGCGCGCAACTGCAAGCCGCAAGGCCTCCGCGCCGGTTGCGGCTTCGATCACTTCGTAACCATGCGCGGAGAGGCCGATGCGCAGCAGCTTGCGGATCGCGGCCTCGTCATCGACCACGAGGATGCGCGCGTCTGCGATGCTCATATGGCGCGCGCTTCCGCGACTTTCGTCGGCAGGCGCACTTCCATGCGCGTGCCGACGCCGTCGTTGCCTGCCAGCGCGACGATGCTGCCGCCGTGCGCGGCAAGAATGCCGCGACAGATCGCCAGACCCAGGCCGGTGCCGGCGCTGCGCGTGTCGGTCTGCTTCACGCGGTAGAACATGTCGAACACTTTTTCGCGATCCGCTTCGGGAATGCCCGGCCCGCGATCGATCACGGTGACGAGCAACTGCGCGCCCTCGACGCGGCACTCGATGCGCACCGGTTGGTCGGCAGGCGAATACTTGATGGCGTTATCCAGCAGGTTGACCAAGACCTGTTCGACCAGCATCGCGTCGGCCTGAATCATCGGCAGGTCGGGGGCCACCGACACGTTCAATACTCTTCCGCCGAGCAGCTTTTCGATGCGCTTGCGCGCACCCGCGAGCAGCTCGTGCACGTCGCAAGCGTCCTTGCGCAGCACCAGCTTGCCGTACGAAAGGCGCGTCATGTCGAGCAGGTTCTGCACGAAGCGGTTGAGGCGCTCGGCCTCTTCGAGAATGTGCGCCGCCAGCTCGCGACGCGAGGATTCCGCGAGCTTGCCGTTCTCGCCCGTGAGCGTTTCGGCCGCACCGAGCACCGACACCAGCGGCGTGCGCAGGTCGTGCGAAACCGAGGACAACAGCGCCGCACGCAACTGCTCGGTTTCCGTGGCGACGCGCGAAGATTCCAGGTCGGCGACGAGGCGCGTTCGTTCCAGCGCGACAGCGGCGAGACCCGCGACCGATTGCAGCAGGCGCAACTCTGCCGCGTCGGCATCGCGACCGCGCGCGGCCAGGTGCACGCCGAGCAAGCCGATGCGCCCGCGTGCCGAGCTCAGTGGCAGGAATCGCCAGGGCGAAGCCGGCAAGGTGTCGGTACCGAAACCCGCGGCCTCGTCGTGCGTCCACGCCCACTGCGCGGCGGCGTGGCCGATGTCCGGAATCGGCCGCTGGTTGCTGCTGCCGGGCTGCACGATCAGGCGATCCTCCTCGCCGCGCTGCATCACGACCGATTCGAGCATGAGCGTCGCGTTCAAGTGTTCCACCGTGGCGCGCACGACCTCGCGGCTCTCGGCGGCGGCCGTGAGGCCACGGCTGAATTCGGCCAGCTCGTAGGCCTGTCGGGTCCCGGTCTTGAGCTGATCGAGCTGGCTGCGCAGGCGTCCGCCGAGATTGCCCGCGAGCAGCGCCGCGATGAAGAACGAAACCACCGCGGCGAGATCGTCGGGCTGCGCCACCAGCAGGGTGAAGCGCGGCTCGGTGAAGAGATAGTTGTAGAGGCCCGAACACAGCAGGCTCGCGAACAGCGAAGGCCATAGACCCAGACGCACCGCGACCGCCAGCACGGTCAGCAGAAACACCGCCCCCATGCTGTGCACGCCGAGCACTCTTTCCAGCGCGAAGCACAGCAGCGCGGTCGCAACCGACAGCGCCGTGGCGATGGCATACGGTTTCCACGACAGCGATTCCCTCGTCGGCAGTTGCAGGCTCAGGCCGGTGCTCGCGCGCGGCGCCTCCCAAGTGACCACGGTGATTTCGAGCGGGCTGGCACGCCGCATCAATTCCACCGCGATGGACTTTGTCCACGGCATGCGCAGCCGCCGACGCTGCGGACGCCCGACCACGATCTGCGTGGCGTTGCGCGCACGCGCCAGCTCGATCAGCGTCTCCACCAGATCGTTTCCGGGAACGCTCACGGTGTCCGCGCCGAGACGCTCGGCCAGCCGCAGGTTGCGCGCCACCTTGTCGCGCGCACGATCGTCCAGGCCCAGCGCGCGCGGCGTGATCACGTGCACTGCAATCCAGGGAATGCGCCGGTGCTCGGCGATGCGCCGCGCCGCGCGTACCACGGTCTGGCTCACGTCCTGCTCGTTGATGCAGACCAGCAAGCGCTCGCGCGTGGGCCAGGGCTCGTCCACCGCGTGCCTTGCCTTGAACTCCAGCATCTCGGCGTCGATGTGCTCGGCCGCAGCGCGCAAGGCCAGCTCGCGCAGCGCCGTCAGCGCACCGCGACCGAAGAACTGGCCCAGCGCCTGCCGCGCCTGGTCCGGCACATAAACCTTGCCCTCCTTGAGCCGGCGGATCAGGTCCTCCGGAGGCAGATCGATCAGCTCGATTTCGTCAGCCTGATCCAGCACCTCGTCGGGAACGGTTTCGCGCACCGGAACGCCGGTGATGCGCGCGACCACGTCGTTGAGGCTCTCCAGGTGCTGCACGTTGAGCGTGGTCCAGACATCGAGCCCTGCTTCGAGCAGGTCCTCCACGTCCTGATGACGCTTGGGATGCGAGGCGCCGGGAATGTTGGAATGCGCGAACTCATCGACCAGCACGAGTTGCGGGCGCCGCCGCAATATGGCGGCAACATCGAGCTCCTCGAAGCTGCGGCCGCGGTACTCGATGCGCGCACGTGGCAGCAGTTCGAGTCCGGCGAGCTGCGCCTCGGTCTCGGCGCGTCCGTGGGTTTCGATCAGGCCGACGCAGACCTCGACGCCGTCCGCCCGCTCGCGCTGCGCCGCGCGCAGCATCGCGTAGGTCTTGCCGACGCCGGGCGCTGCGCCCAGAAAAACCTTCAGCTTTCCGCGATGCGCGCGCTGCGCATCCTTCAGCAACTGATCGGGCGAAGGCCGGTTGTCAGCTTGATTCATGCCGACACTTTAAGGCGCAGCGGGAGTACCGGGCAGCGCGTCGAGCGCGAGGTTAAGTTGCAGGACGTTAACTCGCGGCTCGCCGATGAAGCCCAGGGTGCGAGCTTCGGCATGCTTTTCGACGAGCGCGCGCAACAAAGTGGGATCGACATCGCGTGCCTCTGCCACACGCGGGATCTGGAACAGCGCGGCGACCGGCGATACGTGCGGGTCGAGTCCGCTGCCTGAAGCCGTGACCAGTTCCAGCGGAACCGTGGCGCCCGGGTTCTGTGCTTGCAGCGCGGTGGTGCGTTCGGCGATCGCGTCCACCAGCGCTTTCGATGTGGGGCCGTAGTTGGAACCGGAAGAAGACGCAGCGTCGTATCCGGCACCGGCCGCAGAAGGTCGTGGATGAAAATAACGGTCCGATGCGAAGGCCTGGGCGATGAGCGTCGAGCCGATGAGCTTGCCGTCCCGTTCGATCAGGCTGCCGCTGGCCTGGTTGGGAAACAGAATCTGCGCGATGCCGGTGATTGCGAGCGGATAGAGCGCGCCCGTCAGCAGGCTCATGAGCAGCAACATTGCGAATGCGGGACGCAGGTGTCGGGTCATTTACGTTTCTCAGGCAAGGCCAAGCGTCGAGACGAACAGGTCGATCAGCTTGATGCCGACGAAAGGCAGCACCACGCCACCCAGTCCGTAGATCAAAAGGTTCCGCCGCAACAAAGCGGATGCGGAGACCGCGGAATACCCGACGCCCCGCAACGCCAGTGGAATCAGCGCCACGATGATGAGCGCGTTGAAGATCACGGCCGACAGAATCGCGCTCTGCGGACTGTCGAGCTGCATCAGGTTCAGCGGCGAGAGCTGCGGATACATGCCGACGAACAGCGCGGGAAGAATGGCGAAGTACTTGGCGATATCGTTGGCGATGGAGAACGTGGTCAAGGCGCCGCGCGAGATCAGCAATTGCTTGCCGATCATCACCACCTCGATCAGCTTGGTGGGATCGCTGTCCAGATCGATCAGGTTGGCGGCCTCCTTGGCCGCAGGTGTGCCCTCGTTCATGGCCACGCCGACGTCGGCCTGCGCGAGCGCGGGCGCGTCGTTGGTGCCGTCGCCGCACATCGCGACCAGGCGGCCACCGGCCTGTTCTTTTCGGATCAGCTCCAGCTTGTTCTCGGGCGTGGCTTCCGCGAGGAAATCATCGACGCCGGCCTCGGCCGCAATGCTGGCCGCGGTCAGAGGGTTATCGCCGGTGATCATGACGGTGCGGATGCCCATCGCGCGCAGCTCGCCGAAACGCGCGCGGATGCCGGGCTTGACCACGTCCTTCAGGTGAATCACGCCGAGCAGGCGCGCGGTCTGGGCACCTCGCGTCATCACGCCCAGCGGCGTGCCGCCGCTCTGCGCGATGCGTTCGACGGCCTGGCGGAATGCGGCGGGCACAGAGTCGCGCGCGCTGCCGAAAGCCTCATTGAGAATGGCTTCGGCAGCGCCCTTGCGGTATTGCGTGCCGTCTTCGAGATCCACGCCGGACAAGCGCGTCTGCGCGCTGAACTCGATGCTGCGCGCGACACCAGGCGCATCGGCCGTGATGCCGTACTTTCGCAGCGCCAGGTCCACCACCGAACGGCCTTCGGCGGTTTCATCCGAAATCGATGCGATCCATGCGGCGTACGCAAGTTCGGGCGCCTCGACTCCAGGCATTGCCACGAAGGTTTCGGCCATGCGGTTGCCGAAGGTGATGGTGCCGGTCTTGTCGAGCAGGAGCACGTCCACGTCGCCCGCGGCTTCCACCGCGCGGCCGGACTTGGCGATGACATTGGCGCGCACCAGCCGGTCGATGCCGGCAATACCGATCGCAGACAGCAGGCCGCCGATGGTGGTGGGAATCAGAGTCACCAGCAGCGCGACGAGCGAAACCGTGTCGATCGATCCACCCGAGTAATGCGCGAAAAAAGGCAGGGTCGCGACCACCATCAGGAAGATCAGGGTCAGGCCAGTGAGCAGCACGGACAGCGCGAGTTCGTTCGGCGTCTTCTGTCGCGCCGCGCCCTCGACCAGGCCGATCATGCGGTCCAGAAAACTCTCGCCGGGATTGGCCGTGATGCGCACCTTGATGCGGTCCGACACCACTCTCGTGCCGCCGGTGACGGCGCAGCGATCGCCGCCGGATTCGCGGATCACCGGCGCAGACTCGCCGGTCACCGCCGCCTCGTTGACGCTGGCAATGCCCTCGATCACCTCGCCGTCTCCGGGAATGAGATCGCCGGCCTCCACCAGTACCACGTCTCCTGCGCGCAGCGACTTGGACGACACGCGCTCGATGCGCCGGCCATTCATCTTCTTGGCCTCGGTGTCCTGCTGCGTGCCGCGCAGGGAATCGGCGCGCGCCTTGCCACGGCCTTCGGCGACGGCTTCCGAGAAGTTAGCGAACAGCAAGGTGAACCACAGCCACAGCGCGATCTGGCCCGATTGCGCGGCTGAAGCCGGGCCGAAGAGGTCGCGCAGAAACAGCACGCTCACGCCGACTGCGCCGACCCAGACCACGAACATCACCGGGTTGCGGACCTGGACGCGCGGATGGAGCTTGCGTGCAGCCGACAGCATCGCGGCCCGCAACTGCGCGGCGTTCAGGCCGACGTTGAGAGACATCGTTTGGGTGTTCATGCGCGCCTCAGTAGGACTGGCCGGCCAGCATCGCGAAGTGCTCGGCGATAGGGCCCAGTACCAGCACGGGGAAAAACGTCAGGCCACCGACGATGAGAATCACGCCGAGCAGCAGTCCCACGAACAACGGTCCGTGTGTGGGAAAGGTGCCGCTTGACGCCGGCACGCGCTTCTTCGCCGCGAGACTGCCGGCCACGGCGAGCAGCGGCACGATGTAGGCATAGCGGCCCAGAATCATCGCCAGCCCCAGCGCGGTGTTGGTGTACGGCACATTCGCGGTGAACCCGGCGAAGGCCGAGCCGTTGTTGGCGGTGGCCGAGGTGTAGGCGTAGAGAATTTCGGACAGGCCATGCGGGCCGCTGTCCTGCAAACCCGCGAGACTTGCAGGGATCACGATGGCGGCGGCGCCAAACACCAACGTGCCCAGCGGAATCGACAGCATGGCCAGCACCAGCCAGCGCACCTCGCGCGCCTCAATCTTCTTGCCCAGGTATTCAGGCGTGCGGCCGACCATGAGCCCTGCGATGAACACCGTGATGAGCACGTACAGCAACATGCCGTACAGGCCCGCGCCGACGCCGCCGAACACGATCTCGCCCAGCATCATGTTGACCATGGCCACCAGCCCGGACAGCGGCAGAAAGCTGTCGTGCATGGCGTTGACCGAGCCGTTCGAGGCGGCGGTGGTTGCGGTCGCCCACAGCGCCGAGTTCACCACGCCGAAGCGCGTTTCCTTGCCTTCCAGATTGCCGGCGGACGTGTCGAGCGGAAGGTTCGCAAGCAGCGGGTTGGGCCCGGACTCCACGCCGTAAATGATGGCCAGTCCCAGCAGGAACAGCAGCAGCATCGCAGCGTAAATCGCCCAGCCCTGGCGCACGTCGCCGACCATGCGTCCGAAGGCGTAGACCAGCGCCGCGGGCAGCAGCAGGATGGACAGCATCTCCAGCAGGTTCGAGATCGGCGTCGGGTTCTCGAAAGGATGCGCGGAGTTGACGTTGAAGAAGCCGCCGCCGTTGGTGCCGAGCTGCTTGATCGCGATCTGCGAGGCCACCGGTCCCTGTGCAAGCGTCTGCTGCCCGCCTTCGAGCGTAGTGGCCGTAACGTAGGTCTCGAAGTTCTGCGGCACGCCCTGCCAGACCAGCACCAGGGCGAGAATCGCGCATAGCGGCAGCAGGACGTAGAGCGTACTCCGCGTGACATCGACCCAGAAATTGCCCAAGGTCGCCTGGCCAGTCGCGGCTTTTCGAACCAGGCCTCGGGTCAGCGCAACCGCGACGGCGAAGCCGGTCGCAGCGCTCAGAAAATTCTGCACGGTGAGCCCGGCCATCTGGCTGAAGTAGGACAGCGTGGCTTCGCCGCCGTAGGACTGCCAGTTGGTATTGGTCACAAAACTCGCGGCGGTGTTGAACGCCAGGTGCCAGGTCAGGCCCGGCAGGTTCTGCGGATTCAGCGGCAGATATTGCTGTGTCATCAGCAAGGTCATCAGCAACACGAAGCCCATCGCATTGAAGACGAGCAGACCCGCGGCATAAGTGGACCAGCTCTGTTCCTGTGAGAGGGCGGTACCGCACAGACGATAAAAGCCGCGCTCGACCGGCGCGAGCCAGGTCACACGGCCTTCGAATACTGCGGCCAGGTAAAGGCCTAGCGGCACGGTCAGGCCGAGCAGCAGGGCCAGGTAGAGCAGGATCTGGAGCAGGTCGGTGATGGGCATGGTGGGCTCAGAAGCGTTCGGGCTTGAGCAGCGCGTATACGAGGTAGCCGGCGAGTCCGGCGGCGAACGCCAGTGCAATCAGGGATTCTAGGTTCATGGTTAAAGCTGTCTGGAAATGAAAGTCCGCACGAATTTTGAGAACCGTCATTCCCGCGAAGGCGGGAATCCAGCCCCTCAGCCCCAACGGCGCTTGGGGTTGCGAGCGACAACTGGATGCCCGCCTTCGCGGGGCATGACGGTTCTGTGTTTCCGGGTTGGTACGTGAGTTCGCAGGGCACAAGCAGCATCAAGCCAAACCCCGTAAGGAATCGATACCGATCCACGACGCCGCGCATAAGGAAAGCGTAAAGATCGCAAACGCCGTCCCAACAGGCTTGCGGCGATTCTTGCGTCAGCAAGCCGCCCGTTCTTTCAGCGGGTGCCGTGTACCATCGTCAAACACTCAGACGTCCAGAACCGATGACGCTCCACGCAGCCGTTTTTCACCAGACCGTCTACCGCTACGACCGCAGGGTCACGCTGTCGCCGCAGATCATTCGCCTGCGCCCTGCACCGCATTCGCGCACGCGGGTGATGTCGTACTCGTTGCGGGTGGAGCCGCAGCCCAATTTTCTGAACTGGCAGCAGGACGCCTTCGCCAACTGGCAGGCGCGCGTGGTGTTCCCGGACGCGGTCGATCACTTCAAGGTCACGGTAGACCTGGTCGCCGACATGGCGGTGTACAACCCCTTCGACTTCTTCGTGGAGCCGGAGGCGGAGTTCTTCCCGTTCGAATACGCCGCGTCGCTGAAGCAGGACCTCGAACCCTATCTGCGGCTGGACCCGCTGACCCCGCGCTTCACGCAGTGGATGGATCGGATCGACCGCAACCGCGAGCGCACGGTGGATTTCGTCATCGGCCTGACGCGCAAGGTGCAGGAGCGCGTGAAGTACCTGATCCGCATGGAGCCCGGCGTGCAGTCGCCGGAGGAGACTCTGGAACGTGGTTCCGGGTCCTGCCGCGACTCGACCTGGCTGCTGGTGCAGATGCTGCGGCATCTGGGTCTGGCCGCGCGCTTCGTTTCGGGTTACCTGATCCAGCTCACGCCGGACGTGAAGTCGCTGGACGGACCCAGCGGCACCGAAATCGATTTCACCGATCTGCACGC
Organism: Panacagrimonas sp.; assembly: GCA_052389915.1. Lineage (GTDB taxonomy): Bacteria > Pseudomonadota > Gammaproteobacteria > Nevskiales > Nevskiaceae > Panacagrimonas. Next base: position 29,501 of record JBQTHL010000041.1, on the reverse strand, counting down.
CTGGTGCGAGGTGTTTCTGCCCGGCGCCGGCTGGATCGGTCTGGACCCGACCTCGGGCCTGTTGACCGGCGAAGGGCATGTCCCGCTGTGCGCCACGCCGGAGCCTTCGAGCGCTGCGCCCATCAGCGGCACGATGTCTTTCGAGGGCGAGGGCGAACTCAAGACCGAGTTCGCGCACGAGATGAAGATCACGCGCGTGGTCGAAACCGCGCGCGTGACCAAGCCCTATACCGACGAGCAGTGGGGTGCGATCGATGCGCTCGGCGCGCGCGTGGACGAGCAGATCAAAGCCGATGATCTGCGCCTGACCATGGGCGGCGAGCCGACCTTCATTTCCATCGACGACATGCAGGGCGCGGAGTGGAACACCGCCGCGGTCGGGCCAATGAAGGAAGGGCTCGCGAACAGCCTGATCCGCCGGCTCAAGGAACGCTTCGCACCGGGCGGCGGCCTGCTGACCTTCGGCCAGGGCAAGTGGTATCCGGGCGAGTCGCTGCCGCGCTGGGCCTACGCGCTGTACTGGCGCGGCGATGGCAAGCCCATCGTGCGCGGCGATCTCGCGGACGGTTCGGCAAAAGCAGACGTGAACTCGGCGCGCGCGCTGACCCGCGCGATTGCCGAGCGGCTGGAGGTCAATCCCGACAACGCCGTGCCCGGCTACGAGGACTCGTTTTACTACATGCATCGGGAACGCAAGCTGCCCGAAAACGTGACCGCAGAAGCGAGCAAGCTCGACGATCCGGAAGAGCGCGCGCGCCTGAGTCGCGTGTTCTCGCGCGGCCTGAATACCCCGAAGGGTTACGCGCTGCCGATTCAGCGCTGGCAGTCGCGCTCGTGGATGAGCGAGCGCTGGAGTTTTCGCGGCGGGCGCATGTTCCTGATTCCAGGCGACTCGCCGGTGGGATATCGATTGCCGCTGGACACCCTGCCCTGGCTGCCGCCCAAGGAACGGCCGCAGCTCATTCCCTACGATCCCTTCGCGCCGCGCGAGCCGCTGCCGAAAACCGATGTGCGCCGTCAGCCTTTCCTGCAGGCGCCGGTCACCGAGCAGGAAAAGCGCAAGCGCGACCGCCAGCAGAAACTCACCGAAGAGCGCGATCAGCCGCTGCCTGAACGGACCGGCGCTTACCTGCAAGGCGGCAACGTGCGCACCGCGCTCACCATCGAACCGCGAGAAGGACACCTGTGCGTGTTCATGCCGCCGGTGCAGGGTCTTGAGGACTATCTCGATCTCATCACCGCGGTTGAAGACGCCGCGGCCGAGTTCGACGTGCCGGTGCGCATCGAGGGTTATCCGCCGCCTGGAGACGAGCGTCTCAACGTGCTCAGGGTCACGCCCGACCCCGGAGTGATCGAAGTCAACATCCACCCCGCGCATTCCTGGGAACAGTTGCGCGAGATCACGCTGGAACTCTACGAGCAGGCGCGGCTCACGCGACTGGGCACCGAGAAATTTCTCATCGACGGTCGCGCCGTCGGCACCGGCGGCGGCAATCACATCGTGGTCGGCGCGGCCTCGCCGGCCGACTCGCCCTTCCTGCGCCGGCCCGATCTGCTCGGCAGCATGATCCGCTACTGGCAGAACCATCCGGCGCTGAGTTATCTGTTCTCCGGCTTGTTCATCGGCCCCACCTCGCAGCACCCGCGTCCCGACGAGGGCCGCGACTCGGCGCTGTACGAACTGGAAATTGCGCTCGCGCAGTTGCCGCCCGTAGGCATCGAGAGCGAACAAGGCCAATTCCCGCTGTGGATCGTGGATCGGCTGTTCCGCAATATCCTCATCGACGTCAGCGGCAGCACGCATCGCACCGAGCTGTCTATCGACAAGCTGTATTCGCCGGACGGCCCGACCGGCCGGCTCGGCCTGGTCGAAATCCGCAGTTTCGAGATGCCGCCGCACGCGCACATGAGCTTGGTGCAGCAACTGCTGGTGCGTGCGCTCATCAGCTCGTTCTGGAAGCGGCCCTACACCGAGCCGCTGATCCGCTGGGGCACGCGTCTGCACGACGAATTCATGCTGCCGCATTTCGTCTGGGCGGATTTCCTCGACGTGCTGAGCGAGCTGAAGACCTGGGGCTACAACTTCCGCTCCGAGTGGTTCGAGCCGCACCTCGAATTCCGCTTTCCGCTGCACGGAACCATCAACCACTCCGGCGTCGAACTGGAACTGCGGCATGCGCTGGAACCCTGGCCGGTGCTGGGCGAAGAAGGCGCGGCTGGCGGCACCACGCGCTTCGTGGATTCCAGCCTGGAGCGCTTGCAGATCAAGTCGCGCGGACTTACACCGGGCCGGCATTTCGTCACGGTTGCGGGGCGTCGATTGCCGCTGCGTCCCACCGGCGTCAAGGACGAGTACGTCTGCGGTTTGCGGTATCGCGCGTGGAAACCATCTTCGGCGCTGCATCCCACCATCGGCGTACACACGCCGCTGGTGTTCGATTTATACGATGCGCGTCACCGCCGCGCAGTCGCCGGCTGCACCTACCACGTCATGCACCCGGCCGGTCGCAACTACGAGACCTTCCCGATCAACAACTACGAAGCCGAGTCGCGGCGCTTGTCGCGCTTCGAGCCCTTCGGCCACACGCCGTCCAATTACTGGCCCCCGTCGGAAACGCCGAATCCGGACTATCCCTGCACGCTGGATTTGCGCCGGCCGAGCGGTATGTGATCCGAGCTTTCGCAGGCTGCTTCATCGCAACCTGCGCGGACTCGATCATCCCCGCAGTGGATGGCACCAGCGCAAAAGCCCGAGAAGCGGGCAGACACCTTGAACGTCGGCGGATTCACTTTGCGTCTCATGCCCGAAATTCGTTTCTACCTGGCGTCGTTGAGTGACCAGTCGTAGTCGAGAAACTTCCGCTTGTACCGGCCTTCGCGAATCGCTTCTTGCGCGCTGGCGGTGTCGGCGAGCTTGTCGGCGTGACGTGCGAACAGGGTCTTGAGCGAATCGTAGCCCTTGTGGCCTTTTGAGAAATCCTCGCGATACCAGTCGAAGATTGCGGACACCTCGAGCACGCCGCGCCGTGCATCGAAACGGTTACGCGTGTCGTCGTCGAGAAAGCGCGACAGGCTGTCGTCGAGTTGCGCATCGAGCGTCTCGGCCACGAAGGCCTCAAAGCGCAACGCCGGGCAGCCGACCGAGGCGCAGTTGACCGCGGCGTGGATGCGCGGATCGTCGAACGCGCCGGGCTTTCGAATCACGCCGTGCTCGAGATCGTCGAGGCTGATCGTCTGGCCCAGCAAGGGCACGAACTTCTTCTTCCACGGACTGCTGAGCAGGGAGCCGAGATCCTTGATGGACTTGAGGTTGGGGTACTCGGTCAGTATCAGTTCGACGGTGTACGCGTTGTAGGCATTGATCAGAAACGCGAGTTGCTGGGGCTTGCTCCAGTTTGCGTAATCGGGGCGCTTCACTGCGGACAGGTTTTTCAGGTAGGCCTGCAAGGCGGCGCGGTCCCGTTTGATCGCGGCGTAGCGCACGCCGGTCGCAACGCCGCCGCGTTGCTCCACCACATTTTCTTTCAGCAGATCGCTCCACGCAGCGTGCTGGTGATCGAAGCCCGCGGCGGGAGCAGCGCCGGACAAGGCGAGCAGGAAGATGGCGAAGATGGAGTGACGAACGAGATGGGGCATGAGCAAGTCTTCCCGGACTCAGACCCGGGTCCTGACGAAAATGGCAACCGCTGGATTCATGCTCGCTCGTGCCGTAGTGGCGACGCCCTTGTCGTCGAGGTGCCCGCGAAGCTGGCGGATCGATAATAAGCATATTCCTGCCCGTGCCGTTCACACCCGGGATTCGCTGAGGCACAATCCACCTCGTGTTCACCCCGACCCGTTCCCGTCCGCTGATCTGGCTCGCCTTGTTCGCATGGCTGGCGCAGTTGTGCCTGCCAGTGGCGCATGCGGCGGCAATGGCGAAGCAGGACGCGGGACTCGCCACCTGGTGCGGTCCGCTATCGCCGGGTATGGCCAGGCAGCTCGCGCAGCTTCCGGACGAGGTCCGCGACATTCTGGAGAAGGGGACGGCGCAGGCCGATCACCAACAGGACTGTGTCCAGTTGTGCGCCAATGCTTCCGGCACCGGACTGCCTGCGCCGTCGGTCACGGTGGCCCTGCGCGCGGCCGGACTCGAAGCAGCGCCGGCCGCGCCGATGCTGCGCGCCCACCAGAGTTTCGCTTCATCTCCACAACCACGCGGTCCACCGCTGAAGTCCTGATCCCGCTTCACGGCGTGGCCCAAGGCCCGTCGATCTGCGCATCGCGCAACGCCCATCACTCGGGCACCGATCAGGATTTCTTTCATGTTCAGGATGCATCCTCTGGCAGCCGCGGCCGCCGCACTGCTGTTCGCCCAGGCCGCATTCGCGGCCGACTCCACATCCACACCACCGGCGGGCGAACCGTCGTCGACAGCGCAAGCCGATGCTCCAGAGACGCCTGCCGTCAGCACGGCAATCGATCCGTCCTTCACCGACGAAGCGCAGGAGATCGACACCATCGTCGTCTCCGGCAAGCGCAGCGCACTCACCTCCGATCTGCCGCAGACCAGCGTCGGCATCACCGGCACGGAGTTGCGCGAGCGCGTGTTCGTCAACACCGAGGACGCGCTCAAGCACGCGCCCACGGTGACCATGCGCAAGCGCTACATCGGCGATCGCAACGCCTTGATCGGCGGGCGCTCGCACAATGTGTTGCAGGCGCCGCGCGGCGTGGTGTACGCAGACGGCGTGCTGCTGTCCAACTTCCTCGGACGCTTCAACGCGCCGCGCTGGAACATGGTGGCGCCGGAGGAAATCTCGCGAGTGGACATCCTGTACGGCCCGTATTCGGCGCTGTATCCGGGCAACTCCATCGGCACCACGGTGCTGCTGACGACGCGCGAACCGGCGCAGGCCACCGCTTCGAGCCGCGCCCAGTACTTCACCGAAAGCTTCTCCGAGTACGGCTACGAGGACGACTACAGCGGCCACCAGTTCAGCGTCTTCGGCGGCAATCGCTGGGGCGACCTGACCGGCACGCTGGGCGTCAACCAGCTCGCCAATCGCAGCCATCCGATGCAGTACGCCACGGGCACGCTGTGCGTGCCCGATCCCGCCGCCGACCCGCCGCGCGTCTGCCCGACGGGCGTCGATGTGACGGGCGCCATCCTGGATCAGGATCCCAAGGGCGCGGACCGTCTGATTCTCGGGCCGGACGGCGGCGCCATCGAGGACAACCTGCAGAACCAGATCAAGACCAAGCTGGCCTACGAGAACGAGTGGCTGCGCGCCGACGGCCAGATCGGCTTCTGGCGCAACGACTACGAGCGCGAGGGCCTCAGCTTCCTGCGCGACGCCGCCGGCAACACCGTGACGCGCGGCGCCATCCGTTTCCAGGACCGCGTCTATACCGTGGCGGACAGCGCCTTCGGCCCGCGCGAGGGCATCGAGGAGCACCTGATGACCGCGCTCACCGCGCGTACCAAGCGCGATGGCGGCTGGAATTATTCGAGCGTGGTGTCGCTGTACGACATCGGCGAGGACGAGTTGCGCGCCAGCGTGCCCACCGGCAGTGGCGAGACCGAAAATCTGCTCGCCGGAACCATCACCGACGGCGGTTCGGGCAAGGGCTGGTGGAACCTGGACCTGCAAGCCAACTATGGACGCGAGGATCTCGCACACGCCTTTACCTTCGGGTATTACCGCTCGCGCTACGAACTGGACCAGGAGCGGTTCTCCACTTCCAACTGGAAGCGTGGCGGGCGCGATTCACTGATCGAGGACACCGAGGGTGCCACCTTGATCCAGGCGGTCTACGCCCAGGACGTCTGGAAGTTCGCGCCCGAATGGTCGGCCACCGCGGGCCTGCGGCTTGAGCGCTGGGAAGCCTTCGACGGCCTGCGTGCCAACGCGCTCAACAACTTTGCGTATCCCGAGCGATCCGAGGAAGACGCCTCGCCGAAGCTGTCGATTGCCTACGCGCCAGAAGCCTACACGCTGCGCTACTCGGTCGGCCGCGGCGTGCGCTATCCAACCGTTTCGGAGCTGTTCCAGGGCTCCATCGGCACCACCCAGCCCGACCCCAACGCACCGCCGGTGGCGACCATCGTCAACAACGATCCGAACCTTAAACCGGAGGATTCCACCTCGCACGAAATCGCCTGGGAGAAGATTTTTGCGGACAAGCACCGCGTGCGCGTGTCGCTGTTCCGCGACGACATCAAGGACACCATTCACCAGCAGACCAACGTCAATGTCACGCCCAACATCACCAACATCCAGAACGTGGACCAGGTGGTGACGCAGGGCATCGAACTGGTCTATGGCGCGCGCGACCTGCTGCCATCCTTCGACCTGGACGCCAACCTGTCGCTGGTGGACAGCGAGATCGAGAAGAACGGCAACAACCCGGCCTCGGTGGGGAAGAACTGGGTGCGCATCCCGGACGTGCGCGCCAACATCGTCGCCAACTGGCGCTTCGCGCCGAACTGGAACGCCAACCTCGCCGCGTTGCACACCGGCAAGAACTACGCGGAGATCGATAACAAGGACGACGGCGGATGCCAGTTCTTCGGTTGCGCCTCGAAGTTCACCACGGTGGACGCCAAGCTCGGCTACACCTTCCGCGAACGCTTCGAGTTGGGGCTGGGAATGTCCAATCTCACGGACGAGGATTACTACGAGTTTCATCCCTACCCGCAGCGCACCTTGCTGGCGGAATTCAGGGGGACGTTCTGATGCACGCGCCCCCTCTCCCCCGGCCCCTCCCCCGCGAGGGGGGAGGGGAGCACAACAGCCGACTTTATCGGCGACTGTGGCGTTGGCATTTCTATGCGGCGTTCCTCGTCATTCCCTTTGTGCTGATACAGAGCTTCACCGGCACGCTGTACCTGTGGCATGACGAATGGGCGGATTGGGCGCATCCCGAATTGCGTTTCGTGGAGCCCGACGCCGGCACCGCCAGTTTCGATGCGCAGGTCGCGGCGGCGAGCGCAGCTCATCCCGACGCGCAAGCCACCACCTTGATGGTGTCGGACGACCCGCGCCGCGCCACGCAGATCATGTTCGGCGGCCACCACGACGATCGCGATGCCCTGCCCTTTCCGGTATTCGTCGATCCCTACTCCGGCCGCGTGCTCGGCGATCTGCCGGGCTGGTCGTGGATGCCGGGCTGGAGCCGCAAGATTCACGGCGGATGGCCGCTGGGTGACGCGGGTTCCTGGCTGCTGGAACTGGGTGCAAGCTGGGCCGTGGTGATGATTCTCACCGGCCTTTACCTGTGGTGGCCGCGTGAACGCGGCTGGATCGCGTCGCTGATTCCTCGAACCAACCAGGGCGCACGCGTCCTGATAAAGGACCTGCACGGCAGCGTCGCCGTACTGTTCTCCGGAATCATCCTGGTGTTTCTGGTCAGCGCGTTGCCGTGGACCAAGTTCTGGGGCGACCAGTTGCTCAAGCCCGTGCAGAACGCGATCGGCCAGGCCTCGCCTTTCGGCGTCGCGACGCGCGCGAAGAGCAAGCCTCTGGCCGACGTACCGCCGATCAGCCTGGACGAAGCGGTGCAACTCGCCCGCAAAGCCGGCGTGCACGGCGACCTGGAAGTGAAGCTCGACGGCGCAGCCGACTCGGCGCTGTCGGTGCGCAACCGCATGCCGCGCGCCGCGCAGGAAACCGCGCTCGCGTTCGATCGCGGTTCGCGCGAGGTGCTGGTGGAAACCACCTGGGCCGATTTCCCGGCCGTGCCACGCGCGGTGGCCACCGGCGTCGATCTTCATGAAGGCAGTTTCTTCGGCCGCGCCAACCAGTGGTTCAACACGACCGTGTCGCTGGCTCTGGTGTGGATCAGCCTCACCGGATTTCTGTCGTGGTGGCTGCGTCGTCCCAAGGGCAGGCTCGCGGCGCCGCTGCGCGCGGAAATCCGGCTGCCGCGCTGGGCGCTGGGCACGGGCATCGGGCTGTGCGTGTTCATGCCGATGCTGGGCGCCTCGGTGCTCGCGCTGTGGGGATTGGACCGGATGTTCGTTCGCGAACCATCGACGCGCCGCGACTCCACCTTGTTGGAATAACGCAAGTCTGCAATCCAGAATGCTTGCATGGAGCCCCCGATACCCGGCTCAGCCACTACCGCTTCGTCACGCAGATCGGGACAGGTGGCATGGCGGATGTCTACGAGGCGCTGGACGAAAGGCTGGGTCGCCGCGTAGCGCTGAAGGTGTTGCCGCCGGAATTCGGTCGCGATCCCAAGGCCGTCCAGCGATTCGAAAAAGAGGTTCGCGCGGCGGCTTCGCTGAACCACAACGGCATCGTCTCCGTGTTCGGCGTGGGGCAGGATCAGGGCGTGCATTTTTTCTCGATGCGCCTGTTGACCGGCGGGGATCTGCGCACGCGCATGGAAAGAGTGCTGGATGCCGCTACGGCGCTGGGCATTCTGCGGGAAGTGGCAGACGCCTTCTCTCACGCTCATTTGCAAGGTTTCGTTCACCGGGACGTCAAGCCGGAGAACATCATGTTCGACGAGCAGGGCCACCCGGTGCTCACGGATTTCGGGATTGCCAAGGCGCTTGCGTCCGGCGCCAGGCTCACAGCGACCGGAACCTCGATCGGCACGCCGCGATACATCAGCCCGGAACAGGCTCGAGGACACGATGTGGACCTGTACAGCCTCGGCGTCATCCTCTTCGCGATGCTGGCCGGGCACCCGCCGTACGACGGAGAGGACTCGTTCGCCCTGATTTTCAAGCACGTCAGCGAGCCGATTCCGAAACTGCCGCCAACTCACGCCGCCTTGCAGCCGCTGATCGACGCGCTGATGGCCAAGGAACCCGGAAAGCGGCCGGATTCGGCTGCTGCACTCATACGGCTCATCGATGGCTATGTTCCGGGCAATCGAACGGCGTCTTTGGTGCCCGCAGCAGCGCCGCAATCTACCCCTTCCTCTTCCCAGGTCGTCACCCTGGTTCCGGAGCATCGTCCGCCGAAGCAGTTGCGTGCTCGCAGCGATCCAATGCTCGACACGGAAATAACGCTGCTGCCGGCCAGCCCTGCTGCACCCGTGTCTCCTGTACCCGCGGCGTCGCCGGCTGCCGCAGTTCCGGGCCCGCAGGAGACCCCGATACCGGCGCGGTCTGCTCCGGTGTCTGCGCGAACGAAATGGCCGGTCCGGATTTTTGCGGTTATGGCAGTAGCCGCGCTGGTCTTCCTGGCATTCGTTGTCCGTAACGGGGTCGTCCCGCAACAGGAAGCGCCCGCAACCGCCGAGAGTCCGGCATCCGCGCCGCCGGTGACACCTGTCGAGCCACCGACGCCCGTCTTACCAGCCGGCCCGACACAAACCGAACAGATCGCCGCACTGCTGAGCGCCGCCATCGCCGACCGCGACGCGGGGCGCGTCACCGAGCCCGCCGACGACAACGCGGCCGAAAAATACCAGGCCGTACTCCGGCTCGATCCCGATCGGGCCGAAGCACTGCGGGGATCCTGGAACTCGCCGAAAACCTGTGCGTCACCGCCCGCAAGACCCTACAGGCAGGGGAACTGGACGCTGCGCAGAAAGCGATCCGGGAACTGGCGACGCTTCAACCGGAAATCGGCGCCGAACTGCAACGGGAGCTGGACGCTCGGCGGGCCAGTCTCCAACGCGCCCCGGAACCGAAGCCCGCCAGGCCGAAGCCGAAAATCGTCGCCGTCCCCTCCCCCGATCCCCCGGAAGAAAGAAGCCCGAACGACCCACCCGCAAGTTCTTCCGCCACCGGCTTTCGACGCGAATGCGAGGACCTGACGGCCCGGTTCGGACTGGGCGAGTATCTGGACGACATGCAACGCGAATTCTTCCGGCGCAACTGCTGAAGCATGGGTGGACCCTCACCCAATGGCCCTACAATCGGCGCCGTCAAAGGGAGAAATTCATGAGCAAACCCGTTCGGGCTTTCCTGTTTTTGATCGTGCTGCCTTGCGTCTCGTTTGTAGGTGCCTGCGCGCAGCAGCCCATACGCGAACCCGTGCAGTTTTAATCGGCGGTTCGTCTGCTGGCACAGAACCTCCTCAAGCAGGTCAACGAATCCCAGCTTTTCATCGGCCGCCTGCAGGCCCTGAAGATCGTTGCCGCGCCCTTCGTGGATGCCAACAGTGGCGAGCAGAGCGAAGTCAGCCGCCAGATCGAGCGCCTGGTCATCGAGGAGTTCGAGAAACAATCCACCTGACACCGGCCAGTGTCCGCAAGATGCTCCCGGCGGATTTCGCGGAATCCGGCTACGTCATGATCCGTGCGTTTTTGCTGGAGGAATACACCAAGGGCGGAGAGAAGAAGTACCACCTGTCTGCCTTGATCGTCGAACGCAGTTCCAGGAAGATCGTGGCCAATTCCGATCTCTGGATTTCCAACTCGGACCTGGACTACAAACCCACTGCCTTGTACGAGGACAGCCAGATGTACCCGCGCGACGAGCGCCTGCAGGGCCATCTGTACGTGGCCCGCGGCGCCGTGGGGACGCTCGCCGATCAGGCGTATTACGACGCGCTCGAAACCAGCGCGCTGCTGGTCGAGGCCGAGGGACTGTTCGAGACCCGGAAGTACGACGAGTCGGCCAAGTTGTTCGAGCAGGCCGCTGCCCGTCCGGACGGGCAGGTGATGAAAACCTAGATAGGGCTGTACCGGGCCAACGCCAAACTGGGCCGCTGGGATGCCGCCGAAGAGGCGTTTTCCAGGCTGGTGTCGGTTGGCGTGAAGAACCACAACCTCAGCGCGAAGTTCCTGTTCGGCATCAACTCGAACGACTTCGTCACCGATCGCGAGATGAAGGATCAGTACACGCTCTGGCTGCGGCAGATTGCCCGGTACTTCAAGCAGAGCGACCGTTGCCTGAGCATCATCGGGCACAGCAGCGGAACCGGCGCCGCCGACTACAACGAGAAACTGTCCCTGGCGAGCGCGCGCCGCATCCAGGAGTTGATGCTGCCCGAATTTCCGGAAGTGATGCGGCGATCGACGGCGCTCGGGCGAGGCTGTAGCGAGAACATCGTCGGCAGCGGCAGCGACGACACGCGGGACTCGCTCGATCGCAGGGCAGAATTTAAGGTCGCCAGTTGCTCGTAATTCCGGATCCCTATTCCTCTGAGGGAGGAACCGGCAAGGTCCAGAGATAGAAGTGAGATACCGGCGCTTCGTTCGCGATGAGCGCGGAGCGCTGGTCCGGGGCCAGCGCCAAGGCCTCGAATCTCGGGATGCGGGGCAGCCGCTGGTTCAGGCTGGGATGCTTCAACGCGGCGGCCCAGTCCTGACCGGGCGCGCGGTCGAAGATCGTCGCCGACAGATCGGTGAGCACGGCCAGCCGGCGACCATCGCGCGACACGTCCATCGCCGTCGGCGTGCCGCGCCAGCGCGGGCCGCCGATGCTCTGCACGCGCGGTGCCGGCGTGGACACCAGCGGAGGAAAGTCGCCGATGCGGACGGCGCTGCGACCGCTGTCGGCGCCATCCAGCGCCAGTTCGTAAAGGCCGGGCGGACGCAGGCCCTTGTCGGCCAGCAGCACTCGTCGTCCCGGCACATCGACCGCCACGGATTCGCTGTCGCGCGGCCCGTCGGCATACTGGAAGCGAATCACGCGCGCGGGCGCAACGGAGGTGGCGCCGGGTTCGGGCTCGCGTACCAAGATCAGCGAGACCTCGGAGCGCAAGGCGAAGTTGTCGCCGATGTCGGCAATCAGCAGCCAGGGTTCGCCGTCGAGTTCGAACGCGGCCAAATCTTCCCAGTCGTGGTTGACCACGCCCTCCACCCGGACCGTTCCGGCCACGCCTGGCGCCTTGTCCAGCGCCACCAGTTCGGGGCGATTACCGCTGTCGCTGATCGCCCAGACGAATCCGGCAGTTCGGCGCGAGTACGCCAGGCCGGAAATCTCCGGCAAAGCCACGTCCTGGACGCGACCGAGGTACTCGAACCCCGGCTCGATGGCGGGCGGACTGAGCGGCGCGGCCATCGTCACGGCGGCCGAAAAAACTATCGAGATCCACCAAATTACTTTAAGTATGAATTGCAAGCTCATGGTTGAATTAATGAAAGTCGATGAATCCACAGACGCTGTGGATAAGCCTGTTCAAAACCGCTTAGGGCTTGGCCTAAGTCATGGCTCGCTCTACCATTTCAGCGTTGCGGTCAGTTTCTATTCATATCATTTTCATTATTTTTTTCAAACGCTTGGGAGATTGCTACAGCATTCTTGCAGTCAGATGACGCTGTGGCGAGGTTTCGGACCGCCTGTGCGGCATATTGTGCATAAGGCCATTCCTTGTGCTGCGCCGCACAAATCTCGCCGGCGTTTAGTCCATCGCCCACTGCCGCACCCGATGGGGCATCCTCTCCTGATCGTGATAGAACCGGTTCCGCATGATGCCGCTTGTCAAACGAGTGCTGTGCCTGTCCGGGCACGATCCCACTGGCGGGGCTGGAATTCATGCCGATATCGAAGCGGTCGCGGCACAGGGTGGCCATGCCCTGAGTATCGTCACCGCCTTGACGGTGCAAGACACCCGCAACGTCCGGCATGTCGAACCGGTGGCGGCGGCCCTGATCGAGCGGCAGCTCGCGGCGCTGGAAGAGGACGGGCCGTTCGATGCCATCAAGATCGGATTGATCGGCAGCGCGGCGCAGGTTCACCTGATGGTGGACCTGATCCGGCGCAGCCGGGTTCCGCTGGTGTTCGACCCGGTCCTGAGGGCGGGTGGTGGCGCCGATCTGGTTGACCCCGAGCTGCAAGCGACCGTGCTGGATCAGCTTGTCCCCCTGGTCGATCTGATGACGCCCAACCTGGCCGAGGCTCGTCGCTTTGTGCCTGACGGGAATTCTGGCGGCGCCTGCGCGGCATCCCTGCTCGCGACCGGCTGCCGCAACGTGCTGGTCACCGGCGGCGACATACCGGGGCCGACAGTGCTCAACATCTGGTTCAGGGCCGATGCCGAGCCCCGGCACTTCGAATGGCCGCGACTGGACGAGACCTTTCACGGTGCCGGCTGTACGCTGGCGTCCGCGATTGCGGGTCAGCTCGCGCTCGGAGCGTCGATGGCCGAGGCCATCGTCCGCGGTCAGCAATGGACGCAAGCCGCGCTCACCAGGGCCGTCGCCGTGGGCTGCGGTCGCCGCATTCCTTTCCGACGTTAATTCCCGTATGTCCCGTCCCCTGCTTCGCGGTCTCTACGCCATCACGCCAACCGCTTTGTGCGCGGATCCCGAGCGGCTACTGGTCGCGGTTGCAGCCGCGTTGCGCGGCGGCGCGCGCTGCATCCAGTATCGCGACAAGTCGGACGGCCACGCGAGGCGGCGCGATAGTTGCCGCCGGCTGCTGGTCCTTTGTCGTCGCCACGACGCCCTGCTGATCGTCAACGATGATGTCGAGCTCGCCGCGGAAGTCGGCGCAGACGGCGTTCATCTGGGCTTGGACGATCTGCCTGTGAATGAGGCGCGCGCGCGCCTCGGTCCGGACCGGATCGTCGGCGTTACCTGTGCCGATTCGCTCGCCCGTGTTCGTGCCGCCGGCGAGAGCGGCGTCGACTATGTCGCTCTGGGAGCGTTCTTTCCTTCGCGCACCAAGCCCGATGCGCGTCACGCAACGCCCGACCTGCTTCGCGATGCGCGCGTGCAGACCAGTCTTCCGATCTGCGCCATCGGCGGAATCACGCCACGCAACGCGGCGCCACTCGTCGAGGCCGGAGCGGATCTGATTGCGGCTGTTGAAGGCGTGTTCGGTGCGCCAGATGTCGAAGCCGCCGCGCGCATGTACGTGCGCCTGTTCGATTGAATGCGCGTCAACTCGGGGTCTCGTACTCGCACGGGCGCAGCTCGATCGCGGTTCCGATGTAGATCGAACGAGACCGTGTCGGCGATTCGCTTCACGCAGAGGTATGCACAGAGTCCGTAGAATCGGCGGTCGGAGTTTCCTCCGTCCCTTTTCCTCTCCCTGTGGCACCCCGTCATGAGCCGATCCAGCGACCTTTTTGAGCGCGCCCAGCGCAGCATTCCCGGCGGCGTGAACTCGCCGGTGCGCGCGTTCAAATCCGTGGGCGGCACGCCGCGCTTCATCGAGCGCGCACAGGGCGCGTACGTGCACGATGCCGACGGCAAGGCCTACGTCGATTACGTCGGCTCCTGGGGCCCGATGATTCTCGGCCACCAGCATCCGGCGGTGATCGAGGCGGTGACGCGACAAGCCGCTATCGGCATGTCCTACGGCGCGCCGACCGAGGCCGAGATCGAGATGGCCGAACTGCTGTGCGCGCGCGTGCCGCATCTGGACATGGTGCGGCTCTGCTCCAGCGGCACCGAGGCCACGATGTCCGCGCTGCGTCTGGCGCGCGGCTTCACCGGTCGAGAACACATCCTCAAGTTCGAAGGCTGTTATCACGGCCACGGCGATTCGCTGCTGGTGAAGGCCGGCTCCGGGCTGCTGACGTTTGGCGTGCCGACTTCGCCCGGCGTGCCGGCCGAGCTGGCCAAACTCACGCTCACGGCGACGTACAACGATCTGGATTCGGTGGGGCAGTTGTTCGCGGTGCATCCCGGGGCCATCGCTGCCGTGATCGTCGAGCCGGTGGCCGGCAACATGAATTGCGTGCCGCCGCAGCCGGGCTTTTTAGAAGGCCTGCGCGAGCTGTGCACCAAGCACGGCAGCCTGCTGATTTTTGACGAGGTGATGACCGGCTTTCGCGTGCATCCGCGTTCGGCCACGGGCTTGTACGACATACGGCCTGACCTGATCACGCTCGGCAAGATCATCGGCGGTGGATTACCGGTGGGTGCGTTCGGCGGACGGCGTGACGTGATGCAGAAACTCGCGCCGCTCGGCCCGGTGTACCAGGCAGGAACCTTGTCGGGAAATCCGCTCGCGATGTCGGCCGGTCTTGCGCTGCTGCGCGCGCTCGACGACGCGCAGATTTACGCGCAACTCGAAGCGACCACGGCGCGGCTGTGCGACGGACTCCAGGCTGCAGCCGATACCGCCGGCATCGCGTTCACTACCACGCGCGTGAGCAGCATGTTCGGCCTGTATTTCGGGCGCGGACCGGTCCGATATCTTTCCGACGTGGGCGCCTGCAACATCGAGCACTTCAAGCGCTTCTTTCACCTGATGCTGGACCGTGGTGTGTACCTGGCGCCCTCGGCCTACGAGGCCGGGTTCGTCTCCGCGGCGCACGGCGCGAACGAACTGGAGCAGACGTTCAAGGCCGCGCGCGAAGCCTTCGCGCAACTCGCTGCCTGAGCCCGCATGCTGGAACACGCGCAAGACCTCCTCGCCTGGATCGCTGCGCATCCGGGTGCGTCGCAAGTCCTGCTATTCGCGGTGGCGATGGTCGATGCGCTGCTCGTCGTCGGCGTGTTCGTGCCCGCGGGGATCGTGCTGTTCGGCATGGGCGCGCTGGTGGCGCTGGGTTCGCTGGAGTTGTGGCCGACCGCACTGATCGCAGCCGCCGGTGCGCTCACCGGCGATACGATCAGCTTCCTCATGGGCCGTCACTACGGACAGCGTCTGTTCGCCTCGCGCTGGGCGCTGCGCTATCCGGAATTCGTCGCCAGCGGCCGCGCTTACCTGGCGCGGCACGGCGGCAAGAGCGTGGTGTTCGCCCGTTTCCTGGGTCCGGTGCGCGCCATCGTCCCAGCCCTGGCCGGTGCCTCGCACATGCCGCTGGGCCTGTTTCTGCTGATCGATGCGGCGGCTGCGCTCAGTTGGGCGCTGGTCTACCTGGTGCCGGGCGTGCTGTTCGGTGCGTCGCTGGGCCTGGCTGCGGAAGTGGCGACGCGCCTGGCCGTGCTGCTCGTGCTGAGCCTGGGTCTGCTCATGCTCGGCATGTCGGCTGTGCGCGCCGCGATCGTCTTGTTCAGCACGCGCGCCGAGCAGTGGGTGCGACACCTGCTGGAGTGGAGTCGCCGCCATCGCCGGCTCGGACGTTTCGGTCCGGGGCTGGCCGATCCGGATCAGGCGGAAACCCCGGCCCTGATCGCGGTGGGCGGGCTGCTGCTGATGAGCTCCGTGCTGTGGCTGCTGACGTTCGGCGGTGCCGGATGGCGGCTGTACCCGGGAGCGCTCGACGCGCTGATTCACCAGACCTTGTCCGATCTCTCCACGCCGTGGGGTACGGCCACCGCGCAACTCGTCTCGCGCCTGGGCGAATGGCCGGTGTACGCCACGACGGCGGCAGCGGTGCTGGCGGCCTTGCTGTCGCGGCAGCGCCTGCGCGCGGCCGCGCACTGGCTGGCGGCGCTGATATTCGGCGCGGGGGTGGTGGCCCTGCTGTCGTTTTTTACGCTGCTGCCAGCGCCGGTCGCGTTCTTCAGCCACCTGCCGCCCGGCCACGCGCCGCTGCGCGACCTGGTGCTGCCCACCATCGTCTACGGCTATGCCGCGACCTTGTTCGCAACCCAGCGGCCGGCAAGAGTCCGCCAGATCGCCTATGGCATCGCGATCACGCTGGTGCTGCTGATCGCCATGGCGCGGCTGGTGCTGGCGCAGGAGTGGTTCAGCCTCACCGTCTTCGCACTGATTCTGGGCCTGCTGTGGGTCGCGGCGCTGGCGCTGGGCTACCGCCAGCACGGACCCGAGCGCCTGTTCGCGGGCAGCTTCGCGTTGCCGGTGGTCGCAGCGTTTCTGGCTGCCGCAGGCCTGAGCTGGGGGCTGGATCGCGCCGTGACCACGTCCGGCCACACTCCCGAAATCGCGACGGCTCCCGACATACCCGTGGACCAGTGGTGGGACGGCGGCTGGCTGGCGCTGCCGCCCTCGCGCATCGATGTGCGCGGACGCAGCCTGCGACCGTTCGATCTCCAGTGGGCCGCGCCCGTGGAACTGGTGGAAGCGGAACTGGAGCGAGCCGGCTGGCAGGTTCTGCCGCCTTTGCAGTTGACCGGCACCTTGCGCTGGCTCACCGAGACCACCTCGGTCGGCGAGTTGCCGGTGCTGCCGCAGGTCCATGCCGGCAACCACGCGCGCCTCACCTTGCGGTATCCCTTGAACGGCGAGCGTGACCGGCTGATCCGACTGTGGGATTCCGGCCTGCGCGTGTCCGACGGCGGGCAATCCATGCCGGTCTGGCTGGGCTCGGTGGTCGAGCAGCAGGCACGCACGTTTTACCGGCTGTTCCGCTATCCGGTTGCGGACCAGGACGACCCCACCCCGCCGCCGCTGCCGGGCCGCACCGAGCTCACCACCATCCGCGCCGTCGAGCGCGAGGGACACCGCGTGTGGCTGATGGGCCCGCCGCGGGTTCTCTACACTGCACCCCTGCACGATGCGCCCGCCGGACGACCGGCCGCGCTGCCTCCCACCCCGCACTGATTCAATGGCCGAATCGCAAAGCCTGCTCACGAAATTCCGCTCGCGTCTCAATAAGGGCGACTCGTTCCTCACGCGCGACATCGGCAGCTTCTTTGCCGCCGAAAAGCTGCGACCCGACGCGCTTGAGGATTTCGAGACGCGCCTGCTGATGGCCGACACCGGTATCGACGCCACCGAGTGGCTGGTCGAACGCCTGCGCATCGAGATCAACCTGGGCCGGGTCAAGAACGAAAAACAGGTGCGCGAAACACTCACGAAGGCGCTGATCGAACTGCTCGGCCCGGTCTCTCAGCCGCTGGTGATTCCGCCCTTCATCAAGCCATACATCTTGTTCGTGGCCGGCGTTAATGGCGTGGGCAAGACCACCACCATTGGCAAGATGGCTGCGCGCTTCAAGGCCGAAGGCAAGTCCGTGCTGCTCGCCGCCGGCGACACCTTCCGCGCCGCCGCCGTGCAGCAGCTCGGCACCTGGGCCGAGCGTGCCGGCGTGCCCATGCTCAGCCAGGGCGAAGGCGCGGATTCCGCGAGCGTGATTTATGACGCGGTGCAGTCGGCCAAGGCGCGCAACATCGATATCGTGATAGCGGATACGGCCGGCCGATTGCACACGCAGAGCCACCTGATGGACGAGCTGCGCAAGATCAAGCGCGTGGTGCAGAAGCACGACCCCTACGCGCCGCACGAAGTCATGCTCGTGGTGGACGCCACCACCGGCCAGAACGCGCTCAACCAAGCCGTGCAGTTCCACGAAGCCATCGGTCTCACCGGCATCACGCTGACCAAGCTCGACGGCACCGCCAAGGGCGGAATCCTGCTCGCGATCGCGCGTCGGCTGTCCTTGCCGGTGCGCTTCGTCGGCCTGGGTGAGGCCATCGACGATCTACAGCCCTTCGACGCCGCCGCCTGGGCCGAGGCGCTGATCGGGCCGTAACACGGCGTTTCGAAAACTCGGGCCACGATTTCAAACTCCGAAAGAGCCGACTCCTTCACAAGAGCAGCTTCGGAACTCCTGCGAGATGAAATCCAAAAAATCGCTCCAGCCGCGTTTCGCAGGGCACAAATGGAGACCGAACTGGAACCCGCGCTCCTCGTCATATCTAAGCCGGGCCTCAGGACGAGCCCAGCTTCAGCAGCGCGCCAACACCCTCAACCTTCGAGTTCGGTGCAGAGGCGCTACGCGATGACACCGGCAAGACCCGCTGCTTGGCGCTACGCGGTGCCTGCCTTGAACCTGGAAACCGCAGTTGGTCGCGTGAGCAGCCGGCTGGAGAAGGAAACGTCGATGAAATCTGAGCGTCGGCGCCTTCACCCAAACGGTGAAGGGCTGCTCACGCCAATCGATTCTCGCCGACCCGATCGCTCCGCTTCATTTCCTGTTCGTCGAGTGTCGGTCCTGCCCCCGCTTATCGCCGTAGTGATGGCGCGTCGCCCCCCTCAGCTCCACAGAGAGTGGAACCCATCGATGTAGAGATGCTCCTCCGCCACGCCCTTGCGGCGAAGGAGCTGGACGACGGCGTCGATCGCGAACGGCGAACCGAACCCGTGCACGCGGAAGCCGGTCAGGTCGCCGAGATCGGCATCGATCGCCTCGGTCAGCAGTCCGCGTCGCAGTCCCCGCTCCGTCGGCCCGGACGCCACCAGCACGTGCCGGGCACGCGCGGACAGAACGCGCGGCAGGAGTTCGTTCAGTGCTGCAAGCTCGTAGACGTCCTCGCGTGCAGAGAAACCGGCGTAGACGTAGACGGGATTCATCATCCGCGCTTCGACGATCCCGCGAAGGACGGAAAGCAGCGGTGCGAGCCCGGTACCCGCCGAGATGCACAGGATCGGGGCCGAATGATTCCGGCGCACATAGGAGGTGCCATAGGGACCGCGGATTTTGACGGGATCGCCTGCCTTCAGGACCTGTCCGATAACCTGCGACGCACGTCCGTGGGGATGCATCCGCACGTGGAACCGCAGCTCACTGTCGCCAGGGAGCCCGGCCATCGAGTACAGGCGGGAGAGCCCGCGCGACAACTCGACTTCGGCGCATTGGCCGGGCGAGAACGCGAAAGGCTGATCGAGCCCGACGCGCAGTTGCCGGACGTTGTCGGAGAGTTGCTCCACTCCCGACACCCGGGCGCGATAGCGGCCGCCGGGATGGATCACCGGCTCGTCGATATCCGGGACTTCGATCGTCGTGTCTTCGAGCAGCGAGGTCTGACAGGCGAGGAAGTAGCGCGCACGGCAGCCGAACACTTGTCGCGGCGGGCGGGCCTGTTCGCTGACCCGGCCGCGGACGAGGTGACAGCGACACATGCCGCATCGACCATCCTCGCAACTGTAGGAAATGCCGCTGCTGCGCATCGCCCCGAGCATCGTCTCACCGGGTGCCAGGGTGAGCGTTTTCCCGTTGTTGCGGATCAGCAGTTCCAATGTCGCGAGTCTCTAGCGGTGTGAGATCTTCAGGCGTTGATGGCGGGCGATTCCGAGAACAGTTCGAAGACCGTGCGGCGGAACCATTGGTTGGCAGGATCGCGGTGCAAGACCGCGTGCCAGTACATGCTGATCGACATGTCCGGCAGCGAGACGGGATGCGCGCTGTGGCAGAGGCCCAAAGGCTCCGCAAGGATCTGGACCATGCGCGAGGGCAGCGTCGCCACCAGATTCGTGGTCCGCAGGATCTGCCCGATGGCGCCGGCGTGCGGCACGATCGCCCGGATCCTGCGCTCGATGCCCTTGCGCTCCATCAGGCGGTCGACTTCGCCGAGGTCGTTGCCGGCCGCAACGACGACGTGCTCGCAGGCCTTGTAGTCGGCGAGCGTCGTCCGCCGGCCTTCGAGCGGGTGCCCCTTGCGGAAGACACACAGGTAATGCTCACGGAACAGGCGCTGTCGGAAGAAGCTGCCCTGGAGCTGAGGCGAAATACCGATCGATACCTCTACGCGGCCGGTCTCCATGTCGTCCTTCAGCGTGAGCGGGTTGTTGTGCACGGCGGTGACCACAACGCCGCTGGCCTGCTCGCCGATGCGCGACAGCAGCGGCGGAAGAAAATACATGTCGCCGAGATCGCTCAGCCCAAGCAGGAAATTGCGTTGCGCGACGGAGGGGTCGAACGCGACCTGCTGGCTCATCGCCGACTTGATCGTGTCGATGGCGTAGGCAATCGGTTCCGCGAGCTGGCGCGCGCGCACCGTGGGCTCCATGCCGTGCGTGGTGCGCAAGAACAGGTCGTCGCCCATCGCGCCGCGCAGCCGCTTGAGCGCGTTGCTGACCGCAGGTTGCGACACCCCCAGCGACTCGGCCACCTTTGAGACCTTGCGCTCCCGCATCAACTGGTTGAAGTAGGGCAGCAGATTCAGGTCGAGGTCGTCGGATTTCATGGCGTCATCTTGCCATCAAGCTGTCGCTCCATTCTGCCGACGGATTCAAAATCCCTCGCCGAGCGAACGGCGGAAGTCTCGCGTGGCCTGTTGCGCGGCGGCAGCCGCGTTGGGCACATCGGGCAGCGCCGCGCAGTAGGCCTCGATGGCCTTGTCCGCGAGCGGCTCCCACTTGGCGATCCAGCCGCGGATCACCTCGGCGTTGCCGGGCTTGCCGCAGACCATGCGCACGAGCGCGGACGACCAGCGGCGGTGGCGCGTAGCGTCGATGGTCTGCGCGTCGGTGAGCATGCCAAGCAGCGTGTCCTGCTGGTGGCGCGCGGCGTCTCCCATGCGGCGCAGCACCGCTTCCTCGATGGCCGGCTTGGCCACGAGGTTGAGCGCGACAAAGCATTCGGCCCAGTCGTAGGCCACCAGCAGCTTTTCCATCAGCTCGCGAAAGCCCTGCCAGGCCGGGTCGTTCTCCCAGTAGCCGCGCTCGGTCGTACCGAAACCCTTGTCCGGAAACGTGGCGGCGAGTTCCTTGGTGCGGTACGCGGCATGGCTGAGCCAGCGGAACGCATCCATGCCCTGGAACGCGGCGGCGATCGAGATCGTGCTGGCCGGCCCCATCTGCGCGAGATAGGCCGAGGCCATTTGCACGGTGTGAAAAAGGTAGCGCGCGGGTGTGTGCAGCCGCGCGAGCGTGCCGGCCCACTGCGGGCTCAGCGCCTTGTCGTGCTCGCGCTCGCTGAACTGGTTGAACAGGCCGTGAACGAAGGTCTCCTGGCCGTCCTGCAGCAGGCAGTAGGTGCGGTAAATCAGCTCGTCCGGATCGCGGAATGCGTTCCAGTCGTCGTGCCTGAGCGGACTGTTGTCGCGGTGCTTGATATACCAGCGATTCATGAACAGCTCGGGATCGAGCTCGTACGGCGCGGCGGAGCCCGGTCGCGTGCTGTAGTGCAGGTTCACCGAGACCACTTCGTACTCGCTCGGCTTGCGGCGGCGTCCGGCCAGGTGGCTCCATGTCTTCAGCGGTTTCAGGACTTCGGTGGTGTCGCTCATCGGAATCTTCCCTTGGCTAAAGCTTCTTTTCGAAATAGAACCGCACCTGCTCCGCGCTGTTCTCGATTCTTCCGGAGAAGGAGCTGAGTTCGATTTCCAGCTCGCTCATGCGGAACGGCTTGCCGAGCATCTCCTCGATGGTGGCGCGCCGCAGGATCAGTTCACCCTCGGTGGAGACACGCACGTAGGCGAGTTTGTCGTCCACGGCGATGATCTTGTCCGGGTTGTCTGCCTCCGCAGCCTCGATCACGGCGCGCGCGAGCGCGCCCTGGCGCAGCACGGGGCCGACGCGATTGTTGAGATGGGCGGAGGCGATGCTGCTGGTGGGAGATGTGCTCATGAGTAGGAGAGTCGTCAGGCGAAAGTCGAGGGCTTGATGCCCTCGATCTGGACCAGCAGCTCACCGTTCTCCATCTTGATCGGATAGCGGGAGAGCTGCGCGCCGGCAGGGTTCAGTCCCTTGCCGCTGCAGGCATCGAAAGTCCACTGGTGGGCGCGGCAGGTCACGACCTTGCCGTCGAACTTGCCCTCCACGAGCGGAATGTCCTGGTGCGGGCAGTGTCCCTGGAAGGCGCAGGGCTCGCCACCCTCGGGCCAGACCACGAGCACTTCCTCGCCGTCGACGTCGAAGGCCTCCATCTCGCCTTCCCACAGATCTTCGAGCTTGCAGACCGCTTTGAATGTCATGGTCAGTGCCTTGGCGCGCGGACGCTGCCAGTAGAGCCTTCCCAGAAGATTTCGACGCACTCCATCGGGCGCAGGCCGGCCTCGCCGACTTTCAGATCACGCGGAAAAGGCTCGATCGCTCCTTGGCGGCGAACGCGCAGCACGCCGGGGCGCGCCTTGACGCGCCGCCCCACGGAATGGACCGCCGCGGCGGCCGCGAGCTCGTCCATGCTGTTCTCGGTATCGATGGGGACGAGCTGCAGGACGAAATCTTCCTGGAAGTTCGAGGTCAGGGGGAATAGGGCCATATGCAAACCTCAGATGTGTTGCGTGGTGTCTGCAAAACACTTTTGCCACGGATTACACGGATGAACAGATGTTGTTTGATCCGTGTTCATCCGTGTAATCCGTGGCCAAAATTTTCCTGTCAGCTCGCCTTCTGCATCCGCTCGCGGCGGATGCCCTCGACCCAGGAGAACTTCAGCGCGTCTTCGCCCATCTCGCCCGGCGACAGACCCATGTACTTGAGCGCGCCGCCGAGATCGGGCGGCTGGATATGACCCGCGAGGAAGCGATCCACCAGCGACAGGTGACCCTTGTAGCGATCCGGTTCCTGCTCGAACACCCACTGGCAGCCCTTCGAGCAGAAGTGGTAGTCGCGGCCTTCGTGCGTCAGCGGGAAGTCGCGCACCCCCCACGCCGGTCCCGGTGTGTAGTTGATCGGCAACTGGCACATGTTGCAGACCACCGGCAGGGTCACCGGCAAGGTCTGCTCCATCTTGCCGTCGAGTGCGCTGTCAGTGATGACGTCCCAGCAGTGACCCCAGGTGTCGTTCCAGCCCGGATATTTTTCTTCCAGCCAGGCGCGCTCCTCGGTCGAGACACCCGCGGCGGGGTTCCACCACACGGTGGGGCGCCAGAACCACACGCCCAGGTGCATGCCGTGGTGCTGGTTGTCGATCTCCTCGAGCATCTCGTCCCAGAACCAGGGCTTGGTCAGGCCCAGTTCGAGCAAGGATCGCTCGAACTGCGTGACGATCCACTCCTGCATGAACTCCTTGAACGACTGCTTCCGGTGTTCCAGCGGGGTGTAGTAGTCCATCACCGGACCCGTGAGGATCGCGAACAGCTTCCAGGCGCGCCAGATCGAGATGTCGATCAGCTTCTGCGCCTCGTCCTTCTTGCCGTTCTTGACCAGGATCGACACCAGCGGGCCGCCGATCTGCGCGTGACGCGACTCGTCGGTCTGGATGCTGGAAATCAGGCTGGAGAAGGTCCAGTCGCCGGCTTCGGCGGCGTCGGCGGCGAGGCCGAGGAACTGCATGTTGGTGAAGCCGGTCTCGAACGCGAAGGTCAGCATCAGCGCCACGCCGGTGGCGCCGCGCGTGACCATCATGTCGTCGAAGAAATGCCGGGCGGCAATCATCGCCCACTCGTTGGTGTCGTAGGCCTTGAACGCCCAGTCGAACTGGCGATCCTTGGACACGTACTGGTGCGGGAAGAACAGCTGCAACTGGCTGTGCCGGATCTCGTCCATCATTCCGAACGTGGCCATGTTGCGCATGCCCGGCGCGCGGCCGAAGCGGACCATGCGCGCCTCGGCGCCGGAGGCAGAGTACTCGCCCCGCGCGATCGCCCCGAAGTGCGATTTGAGCACCGACAGCCAGCCCGGCGCGGCGTTCTCGAACATCTTGCTGCGTTCGAGCGCGGCCTTAACGGAGTAGGCGCCGGCGTCCTTCTCGCGCTGCACCCTCACGTACTCGGTGTAGGTGGTCTTGTACGGTTCGTCGTATTCCTCGAAGGCTTCCACCGGGATGCCGAACGCGCTGCTCAGCTCCTCGGGAAACAGCTCCGATTCGGGCACGTACTTCGGCGCCCAGTTGGTGTTGCGCGCGATGTCGTACCAGTCCAGACGGCCCAAATTTGCCATGTCAACTTCTCCTTAATATTGTTCCAGCGACTGATCCGAAATCCTTCGCTGACATCAGCCGCCACCGCTGGCGACCTCTTGGATCCATCTGCCGCCCATTCCAGGGTGCGGCAGCTTGCAGCATCTTCTCCGACTCCCGATTCCCCGCGTATAAGCTGCTCTATATGGTTTCCATTCGCGCGCTGAATGTGGCCCGCGTGCTCATGCGGAACCTAACCGCATCAGCGCGCCCTGCGTCAGATAGCGATCGTACATCTTCGGATCGTTGGCGCCGCTGCGGTGATCTTCCACCTCCTTCACCTGCTCCAGCCGTGTGACCGATCCGGTCTGCACGTTGGAGGCGGTGACGTGGCACCAACTCCAGTACGGATGCTGGCCGTCCATCACCTTCTTGTCGCCGGATTCGTACATCGAGTACGCGCCGTCGAAGGAACGATACGGCTCGCCGCGCCGGTCATAGGTGAGCATGCCTACCACCACCTGATTGCGCGCGTCGAACCAAACGCGCTTCTTCGATACCGGCGCGCGCGGAAACTTGGTCGGCTCAGCCTCCACGATGATGGCTTCGGGAATCAGCTCAACAGTGGCATCCCAGAAGCTGAAGCCTTTCTTGCCACCGTGCGTGCCGTGCTCCCAGTTCTTGTGCTCCGCGTTCCAGCCCTGCGAAATGCCGGCGAGGAAAGGCCCGCGTCCAACGATCTTGTAATTGCTCCACGTATGCAGCGGATCGCCGGCTGCCCAGGCATCGGAGAGATACAAGGACAAGCCCGGCAGGAGCGGCTCGAAACGCTGATCGCTGGGGAACTGGCGCACGCGGCGAAACTCGGGGACGTAGCCGTACAGGTCCGGGAACTTGTTGTGGTCGTAATCCCAGACGCTCAGGAACGAGGTGCCGCGAAACATGAATGGATTGGTGAAGAACACGCTCTGGTAGCGCAGCTTGTCTTCATGGCCGGGCCAGTAGGGCTTCGGTTCCATCGTCACGCGAGCCACGGGCGAGAGCTCTGCCCAGCCGCCGGCATAGTTGTAGGCCATGTTGCCGTTCGCTTCGATCTCCTTGAGCGTGACGGCATAGAAAGAAGCGTCGTGTCGCCCCCAGCTCAAGGTCTGCGCGGCAAACAACTCCAGCCCGTTCTTCGGGTCCGGAAACGGATTGCCGCCGATCCAGGGCCTGCCATCGGCCGCGTGCACCACGTTGCCCTTGTCGTCGAACTTCGCCTTGCCGGCGTTTTTCAGCGTGGCTTCGATGTATTCCCACGGCGATGTGCGCATCACGTCCGTGGTGGTCTTCACGATCTTGAGACGCCGCCCGTGCTTGAGGATCTGCTCGTAGCGCACGGGTTCGAGCAGGTCCTTGACGTGCTCGACGTTCTTGTCGTCGATGAAGTCGCCGGTCTTGACCTTGCCCTTGGTATAGACCTCGATGGACAGCAACTCGTCCGGGTAGGCCTTCGCGATGTCTCCCGTCGCCGCGATCGCCTTGGCCAAGGGCATGAGCACGCCCGTCGCGAGCAGCCCCCGGGTCGCGTCACCCAGGAACTTCCGGCGACTGAAGTCGCGCGGATATCTGCGGATCAGCATGAACTTCCACCTCGCTTGGAAACGCTACAACTTAAAAGCCGGCGGCGTGGTATCCACGCCGCCGTTAAGACTGCCGAGAGGAGGAAACGTCGCGGCAGGAAGGAGCGGGCCCTCGATGCCGACAATCAGAGCTCGTACGAGATTCGCAGCCCGATTTCGTCGGCGAAATCGATCGCCCGGATCAGGTTGTCGGTCCCGTCGCCGTGCAGCTTGCCGTCAGTGAGGTTGTAGAACAGGTCCACCGAGATGCTGTAGCCCGGGTTCCACTTGATCAGGGGTTGAGCCAGAAGACCGCCGCGTATGTCGTACAGGAAGGCCCACTCGAGAATGTACTTGCGGTTGGGCCAGGGCTGGAACCCGGCGAACACCAGGTAGTTGGCGTTGGCAATACCGTCGGGGATCGGAATCGGATCGTCGAGATCCAGATTGCCGCCACCCAGGTTCGCGCCGTAACCCTTCAGGTTGAGACCGACCAGATCGGTTGCACTGCGGTGCATGGCTTGGAAGACCAGATACGCGGCCGGAAAGGATTCGGTGTATCGAAACCATTTCTCCCCGACCAGGGTGATGATGTACTCGTCCGTCTTGTCGTAATTGCGGCTCAGCGACGTCGCCGTCAGAGTGCGATCCGGCGAGTACTGCACCTCGAGGTTGACGATGAACTGGCTCCAGAACGAGTTGATGTCCTCGGTCTCGTTGACGTAGCTCGCACCCAGGCCGTATACCTGTTCGCGGCGGTAGTCGCGCTCCACGTGTCCCATGAGCGAGCCACCCGCGCCGAGGAAGAAGGTGTTGAGCAGGGCGCTGCCCTCCCGAACATTATCGACAGGCGATGCGAAGAGGTCGCGCACGGCAGGAAATTCGTCGATGACCGTTTGCAACGCAGCCAGGCCATCCAGACGAACCGAGCCAGCACCGGCAAAATACTCGCGGTCGCTGTAGAGGCCACCGGGCGCGACGGCGAAGGGCGTGTGCGACAGTGCTTCGGGCACATCCGAATAGAGGCGGCAGAAATTGTCGTAGGGAGTCCTGTCGCCGGTGCAGGGTGGCTTTAATTTATAGGCGGCGTGGACGCCGGCGGCGATGAGGCCGCCATGAGGTACGAGTCCCTTCTCGATGCCGCTCTCGGCCCATTTGAAGACGCCCAGCGGGTTGTAGCGGCTTACGGCCATGGCTTGCCAACCCCAGTTGCCGTAATCGGTCTTGACGCGGATGCCGGCGTCGATCTTGGTGTCGTAGTCGCCTTCGAAGTAATTGTCGAACGGCTTATAGAACTGTGAGGGGATGACGTTGTAAGGGGTGTTGGGGTTGGGGAGGATGTCCGGCTGGAACTTGCCCACATAGCCATCGACGATCATCGTGTCCGTGAGCTGCGAGGTGGCACGAAACGCGATCTTGGCCACGCGTTCGTCTTCGAACTCTTCGATGCCGCGGTCGATCACGAGGTGGCGGCGAAGGTCGAGGCCGTTGGCGACGTCGAAGGTGCGGAAGAAGATGGCCTGACCCCAGGCGATCTGCTGGTTACCGAAGCGAAAGTCCCATTTGCCGGTCTTGTAGTTCACGATGAAGGTCGGCAGATCGATCATGTAGTCGCGTCCGGCGATTTCGATCGGGTTGATCCGCTTGCCGTTGCGATCCAGCGCCTCGTAGTAGTTCGGTTTGCCGGCATCGGCGAAGCGATCGCCGCCGGTCGTCGAATAACCGCCCTGGACGTTGGACACGGCACCTGCATCGAATTCGTCGTAAACGACGGGATCGTAGAGCGCGCGCAGGCGAACGGCGAGGCGCCAGTCCTGCGAGAAGCGCATGTTCATCTCGCCGGTGAGCCGTATCGACGCGAGGTTGAACTCCAGATCTTCCTGCGGAATCACTTCGCTGCGGAGTCCGGGTTTCGCGGCCTGCAAGCCCGGAATCGACACCCCACCGATAATGGTCAGCGGTACGGCGCCCCAGTTGATCAGCCCCGCCGCCAGATCAGGAGGCAGGAAGGCCTGGCGCGGCACGCTCACGTCCTGAAACGGCGCATTGGTCTGGTTGTTGGGATTCTGATAGTCCGTGGTGCGGTATGCCGTATCGGCCCGAAGCACGCCGTTGAATTGGGTATTGCCCCACAGCTTTGTGAAGAATCCACCACCGTCGCCGCTGAAACGCGATTCCGATTCATCCTGTGCAAGAACGGTCGACGAGGCGCCCAGCAGCAGAGCCGCCCCCACCATGCATACCGCTTTGATCTTCCCGTTGACTGACATGTTTGATCTCCTCCCAATCGATTTCGTTGTCTGCGATTTGCTTGCCTGTGATGCTTGCCCGTGATGCGGGTCTGTGCTCAGGGGGCGAGGCGAATGACACGACCGCCATGCCCCACTGCAATGAATTCGCCGGCCGGAGCCGATGCACTACGGCCTATTCCGGTGTACCAGTTCAAAGTGAGATCCAGCGCATTCACCGATGCCCAGGTGTCGCCGTTGTCAGGGCTGCGAAGCGCGACGCGCTGACCGACGACCGCGACCTGGCCATCCGGCGTGGATTCGACACCGAACAGGCTTCCGGTTACAGGTGTCTTCAGTGGCGTCCACGTCTTGCCACCGCTGGTCGTACGGAGCGCGAGTCCGGCCTGGCCCACGGCGTAACCCGTACCATCGGGTCTGATGCTCATGGCGAACAGCGTGGGCGCATTCTCGCCGCTCACGGAAGGATGCCGGTAGGCGATTTCCCAGCAAATGCCTCCATCGGGCGAATACATGAGCTGGCCATACTCGCCGCCGATGATCGTGCCGCCGTTGTCGAGCACATCGACGATGTAATTCGTGGGTTCGTCACGCAGCACGGCGGTGTCGCCTTCGCCACTGTCGTAGATACTCGCCCAATTCGGCGCAACGTCTTTCCAGGTCTCGCCGCCATCTGTCGACTTCAGCAGCGTGCCGAAGGCTCCTACGATGAATGCGAGTCCATCTCGGTTGACGTCGACCTGCAGCAGGCGGCGATCGGTTCCGCTTTCCACCTTTTTCCACGGGCCTTCGCCCTCGCGTACGAGGATCAAACCCATCTGACCGACCGCAATGGTCCGTCGGCCGTTGCTGGCCACGTCCAGCATGGACAAGGGCGTTGCGGCAGCTTGCCGCGTCCACGTTTTGCCGCCGTCGGTCGTGGTTTTCACCAGACCGGCTTCGCCCACTGCCATTCCCTTGTCGCCTTCGAAAATCAGCGAGAACAAGCGGTCGTGCGGTGTCTCGGTGCTGAGTACCGCGGTGCGGGCCTCGACATCGTTCGCCGCGGCATGCACCTGCGTCACCGCAGCCACAGCAAGCAAGCTCGCAAGAAAAAACAGTCTCATGCGGATAGCCCCACCGTTGAATAATCGTACTTGGGAAACGCTGCCAGAAAAGCATTTGCCACGGATTTCACGGAAGACACGGAAACGCGGATAAAGCATCGTGCTTTTCACCGTGTTCATCCGTGCAATCCGTGGCAAGAAATGCCTTAAGTCTTTACGCCCGTCCGAGGGACTGGATCGCCTGTGCGGTGCAGTAGGTATCGAAGAGCCATTCGGGATCGGCCTGGAAGCGCGCTTCGACGCCGGCAGCGCCCTTGCTGTGGTTGCACAGCGACATGCGCTTGT
>JBQTHL010000040.1:0-7891 GCA_052389915.1 Panacagrimonas sp. | reverse complement strand
CTGCGCCGCGTGCTCCGCCACCATCCGGACCGCGCGCTCCTGCACTTCCGGGGAATACTTCGATGCTCTGGTCATGGCTCCATTCTCTCAAGTGATGGAGCCTCCGAAATCCCCGGGGCGGTTCACTGCGAAGGATCACCCGCGAGTTCTCTCGTGTGAACAGATTCGAATGACCGTCTCGGAGAGAGGTAAGTGACGCCAGGATGTCGCGGAAACCATTGTTCGTAATGAGCGTCGGCTCCACGACCAAGGCGCACTGGGAGAGGGGACCCCAACTCGCGTCGCTCGTGCCGAGCGCGTCCAGTTTCCGACAGAGGTCCCGTGACTCGCCGGGGTCCAGGGCGGTATCCGCTCCCGAGATGAGGGACCCGAGCATGATCTGGCCGGACCGGATGGTCTTGCGCGCGACGTCCGACGAGCGCAGTGGCGTTTCGGATACTTCGGACAGCAGCAGGCTTTTGCCGTCGACCGTCTCGATGACATCCGGGGCACCGTCGATCATGGCCGCCCGTCGGCGCGCACGCTTCACGTCGGGCTTGTTTCGCCACTCGGACTCTGCGATCACCAAGTGGTCCCGCGCGATGGCCAGCAACGAGGTTGCGGCCTCGCGCATGTGAGCCTTGCCGTGCAGCGTGATGATCTGCGCCAGTTCGTCGCGTGCGGCGGCGTACCCCAAGCCCGGATATCGCAGGAAAGTTTTCAGCGCCAGCGCGCGTGCAAAGGGGGGCAGCTTCTCCGAATCCTCCCATCGTTTGACGAATGCGTTGAGGATTTCGGCAAGGGCTCTGAGTTCTTCACGATCGGGTTCTTCCCAGACTCGGATAAGAAGCAGGGCCCGGATCGTGTCCGCGGGCGTCGCCAACGTCCGCTCCTGATTCGTCAGCAGGATTGCCCAGAGGCTGCGAACGCTGACGAGGCCTTTGTCGGTCTGGGACAGCGTCCTCGCCGTGCGGCCCAGATCCGATGCGGCTCGGACGATCCGGGCAGCTTGTCGCAGCGTTTGCGCAAGGGGATGCCACTCGGGGAAGAGTTCTGCGGCTCGTTCCAGCCGAATGGACACCAACTTGCCTTGGTAGAGGGTTTTCGGCACTACCGTTTCACCATACAACGCGCACACGAAGTCCTGCGGCCGTAGGTCGAGGTTCATGCCGCCCCCAGTCCGAGGAACCGGGCGAGGGCCAGTCGAATCCAGCCGCAGACGCCGGCGGCGGTATCGGCCGGCGACTGTCGCTGCTCGGCACATGGTGGAAGGTCATGTGCATCGATGCCGGCCGTGAACAAGGAACACTCCGTCGGGGGTCTTCCCTGATCTAGTGCGCACTCGATTAACACCTCGTTGCGACGGTAGAGGGTTGGGCGAGTACGCTCGATGTACCGGCAACAAACCTGAGCGATCGACTGGCGCGGCGACCTCTGTCGATCAGGGAGATGCATCAAAGACAACACTAACAAAAGAATTGTTAGTGTAAAAATAACTGTTAATATGGCTTATGGACACCCTCGGCCAGCGCTTCCAGGCCTACGTCAGCCACGTCACCGATATGCCGGTGACGTGGGGTGAGCGCGTGGACGCCCGATTGCCGCAGTACCTCGCACATCGGTATGAGGCGTACCGCGTCCGGGTCGACCTTCGTCAGACCCTCGCGATCGTTCTGATCGCGGACGAGCCGCCACCGCCCCTGGTCCTTCAAAAGCAGGTTCACCAGCTGATGGATCTGCTCGGCACTTCGGCCGAGGGTTTCTGCTTGGTGGCGGAACAGATCCCGGCCTACCTCCGTCGGCGCCTTGTGGAAATGCGCATGCCCTTCGTGATCCCGGGGCGGCAGCTGTACTGGCCTGCTCTCGGGATTGCCGAAACCCTCCAGCGAGCGCGGCGCACGAATCCCCGGCCAGTGGATCAACTGGCACCGGTGGCGCAGCAGTTGCTGATCGCGATGTTGCTTGCGCGCCTCCCGCGGCCCGTGACCGTGAGCAGCGCTGCTAAGGCGCTGCGATACACGCCGATGAGCGCGAGCCGGGCCGTCAAGGAACTGGAGGGGGCGGCGCTTGCGGTCAGCAACGAGCACGGGCGTCTCCGCACGATTGCGCTCGGTACCACCCATGCCGAAACTTGGGCCAAGGCACTACCCATGCTTCGCAATCCGGTGATCGAGACCTTGCGGATCAAGCGTCAGGACCTGCCCGACGAGGTACGCACGGCTGCTGGAGAAAGTGCGCTGGCAGAGGAAAGCGACTTGGCTGCGCCACTCGAACCGGTCTTCGCGATCGCAAGCAAAGTCTGGACGAAACATTTCCGCGACATCCGTACCATCCCGACCGTCGACGAGGGGACCTGCCGGCTCGAACTCTGGCGTTACGCGCCCGACGTCACCGCCGAACGCGGGCGGGCAGACCCGCTATCCCTATTCTTGAGCCTGCGAGACAACGCTGACGACCGCGTCCAATTGGCGCTGGAGACGATGATGGAGCGGATTCCATGGTGAAAGGCTTGAGCACCTTCGCCGAGTTCTTCTCGGGCTACGAAGAGCAATACGTGCTGATCGGGGGCGTTGCGACCGTGCTTGCCCTGGAGTCGGCAGGGCTCGATGCGCGTGCCACCAAGGACCTGGACATCGTGCTGTGTGTTGAAGCGCTGACCCCGGAGTTCGGCGGAAGAATGTGGGATTTCATCCGCGCTGGCGGGTATGCCGTGAACGAGCAGGGTCCGGAGCCAAGATGCTTCTATCGGTTTCGCAAACCGTCGAACCCCGACTTTCCGTCCATGCTGGAATTTTTCGCCCGAGAACCAGGCTTTGCACCCCTGGCCGAGGGTGCGCATCTGACGCCGGTGCCGATCGACGAGGCCGTGGAAAGCCTGTCCGCCATCCTGCTGGACGAGGGCTATTACCGCTTCATCCATGCCAACAAGCGGATGCTTGAGGGCGTGAACGTTGTGACCGCTGACTGCCTGATACCTCTGAAAGCGAGAGCTTGGCTCGATTTGCGGGCACGCAAGGCTCGGGGCGAGGACATCGACGGCAAGAACATTTCCAAGCATCGCGGCGATGTCCTGAGGCTCTCGCAGCTGCTGACGCCGGGGACGCGCATCGCGGTGGCCGAATCCATCGCAGATGACCTGCGCCACTTCCTCGCCGAGGTGCAGCCTGAACTGGATGCGGCGCTGATGAAATCGCTAGGGATGCGGGGGCAGTCCCCCGAGCAAGCCGTGGATCTGTTGCGCCATACGTTCGGACTGGACGGCGGCGGCAACTGATTTCGTTGCCGAGCGGAGATCGACCCCGGCTCGCTTAGATCGCTTTTTCCGCAGGGATCACCGCAGCCGGCTTGGCCGATGACATGTATAGAAAATTCCGCTTTTCTATACATGGCCGGCGCGACATGTATAGGAAAGTGCAGTTGATCGGTGGTGACTCGGCGCTGCCTTCGGACTAAGGCCGCATCGTCGACCAAGTAGATGCGCTCCGAGCACCAAGCGTGATAGCTTTCCCACGCACTATCGTTGTGAGGCAGTCGTCATTCGGGACTCGAATTTCGGTGCCCAAGCTGTGTGACAGCGGAGTGCAAAGGTCAAACGATCAGCATGTATCTGTCACAGCGTTGATTGGCGCCAAGAGTTGTTCGGCATCAGTGAGTTAAGCAAGTAAACCGCGCTTCGGCAGTAATTTGAGAACGGTCGAGGTAACGGGAATCAGGTCTGAGTCACCCCCTGAATGCCCACTCCGAAGGCAGTCAAACGCGGTTCGCCGTGTTTCGCGCGTGTCCTTCCAGCCGATGACCACCTGTTCCAGCTTCAGTGCAGTCGTGACTGCGGGCACGAAGAGAACCGGGCGCCCGCGTGCATGACCAGATCGCCCTGGTCGATGCCCTCGATGCGTCGAACAGATCGCCGGCTGCAGCACCGGTGATGACGAAATCGGCTCTGCGCGCCTCGCGCGCCACATAGTCCGCCAGCGAGGCGTGGATCACCGACGAGCGCCATTCGACAGCCTTGGCATGGTTCTGAAGCGCGCTGCGGCATTCCGCCTCGGCGGCCTTCATCTCTTGCTGGATTTCCTCATGGTCATGTTCAAACAGCGCCGCGGTTACGCAGCCTTGCCGTATACCGTCAGCATCGGCTGGCACGCCGAGATACCGATCACGCTGGCGTGGAGGCGCTCTGCGAGATCGCCGGTGATTCTCAGCAGTCCTTCGTTCAAGCGTCCCAGTTCCAGATGCACCATTAAAGTCGAGTAGTTCAAGGGGCGCCTCCCTGCGGAGTGTTCAAGTGCGCGCCGTTGACCGCGTGCAGGACGTTCATATCGTCAATGCTTCCGGCTTCGGCCCGGTCGTGTCGTAGAGGTTCGCCATCAGCACCCACGACCGACCGTAGCGACAAAGCGGCGGAACGTCGGTTCACTGCCGCATTTGCGGCTGCTGTTCGAGGACGCCAACGGTCTGAACTCGCTCCTGCTCGATCGCGTGCCCCGCCAAACGGGTTGCGCATGGCCGCCAGCAGCGTTCGCGACGTTGGATTGTTCTGTCCTACTTCGTTTTGCGCAGCCGCAGCGCATTGCCGATGACCGAGACCGAACTCAGGCTCATGGCCAGCGCCGCGATCATCGGGGACAACAACCAACCGGTGAGCGGGTACAGCACCCCTGCAGCCAGCGGCACGCCGAGCGCGTTGTAGACGAAGGCGAAGCCGAGGTTCTGCTTCATGTTGGCGATGGTGTCATGCGAAATCTGGCGCGCTTGCGCGATGCCGCGCAGATCGCCCTTGACCAAGGTCATCTGCGCGCTGTTCATCGCCACGTCGGTGCCGGTGCCCATCGCTACGCCGACGTCGGCCTTGGCGAGCGCTGGGGCGTCGTTGATGCCGTCGCCGGCCATCGCGACGATGCGGCCCTCGCGTTGCAGCCGGTCCACCAGCGCCAGCTTGTCGGCGGGCTTGACCTCGCCATGCACCTCGTCGATGCCCAGGCGGGCCGCGACGGCCTTGGCCGTTGTCACGCCATCGCCGGTCGCCATGATGATGCGCAGACCCGAGGCCTTGAGGCTGGCGAGCGCCTCCGCCGTGCTGGCCTTGATCGGATCGGACACGGCCAGCAAACCGGCGGGCTGACCATCGACAGCGAGGAACATCACGCTCGCACCTTCCGCACGCAGCGTCTCGGCCTGGGCGTTCAGCGATTCGACCAGCACCCTGAGTTCGGTCATCAGTGCGGTGTTGCCCAGCGCGAGCAGCTTGCCGCCGACCTTGCCGCGCACACCGATGCCGGTGCCGGATTCAAACTCATCCGCCTTGTCGAGCGCGAGCTTGCGCTCACGCGCCGCATTGACGATAGCGGCGGCGAGAGGATGCTCGCTGCCCTGATCCAGACTCGCCGCCAAGCGCAGCACCTCGTCCTCGGAAAATCCTGCGGCGGCCACCGCACGATCGAATCGCGGTCTACCTTCGGTCAGCGTGCCGGTCTTGTCCACGATCAAGGTATCGACCTTGCGGAAGTTCTCGATCGCCGCCGCATCGCGGAACAGCACGCCCTGCGTCGCGGCCTTGCCGGTCGCGACCATGATCGACATCGGCGTGGCCAGACCCAGCGCACAGGGGCAGGCGATGATGAGCACGGCCACCGCGTTGATAAGGCCGTACACCCAGCTCGGCTGCGGTCCGAACAAGCCCCAGGCGATAAGCGTCAGCAACGCGACGGCGACCACGCTGATGACGAAATTCCCGGCAACTTGATCGGCCATGCGCTGCATCGGCGCCTTTGATCGCTGCGCCTGCACCACCATCTGCACGATGCTGGCGAGCACGGTCTGCGAGCCCACCTTCTCCGAGCGCATCACCAGCGCGCCGCTGGTATTCAAAGTCGCGCCAATCAGCTTGTCGCCGATGCGCTTGGTCACCGGCATCGGCTCGCCGGTGAGCATGGACTCGTCCACCGCGCTGCCGCCTTCGATCACGACACCATCCACCGGCACCTTCTCGCCGGGCCGCACGCGCAGCGAGTCGCCGACGTGAACATGGGTGAGCGGCACGTCCTCCTCATGGCCCTCGGCGTTGATGCGCCGCGCGGTCTTCGGCGCAAGGCCGAGCAGGGACTTGATCGCGGCCGAGGTCTTGGAGCGCGCCTTGAGTTCGAGAATCTGGCCGAGCAGGGTCAAGGAAATGATTACCGCCGCCGCCTCGAAATAAACCGACACGCGGCCCATCGCGACGAACGACTCGGGAAACACACGAGGCGCCAAGGTCGCGACGACGCTGTAGATGAAGGCCGCGGACGTGCCCAGTCCGATCAGCGTCCACATGTTCGGACTGCGATTGATGATCGACTGCGCGCCGCGCGCAAAAAACGGCCAGCCCGCCCACAGCACGATGGGCAGTGTGAGCACGAGTTCGACCCAGCTCTGCGTCGCCATGTCGAACCACTGCAGGCGATGACCGGCCATCGCGAGCACGGTGACGATGACGGTCAGCGGCAAGGTCCAGATGAAGCGACGACGGAAGTCCAAGAGTTCAGGATTCTCGCCTTCGTCGAGATTCGGCATCTCCGCTTCCAGCGCCATGCCGCACTTGGGACAGGCGCCCGGATGATCCTGCCGCACCTCGGGATGCATGGGGCAGGTGTAGACGGTGCCAACGGCTACGGGCGCGGTCGTCGTCGGACCCGATGCGGCGGAGTCTGAAGGCGCAAGCCGATACCTGGCCGGCTCTGCCGCGAACTTGGTCTTGCACTTCGCGCTGCAGAAATAGATCGGCGTGCCTTCGCTCTCCAGCCTGTGCGGCGATTGAACGGTGACCGTCATTCCGCACACCGGATCTTTGAGCGCGTGCATGGCTTCGTCGTTGGTTTCGTGGCGACTCATTAGCCATGACCCTTGTGACCGGCACCCGGATTGGGCTTGGGCGTGTAGCGCGGGGGTTCGAGCGAAGGCGGACGCGCGCGCCGCACTGGCTTGCCAAACTCCGGATCGGTGGAAACGCGGCTCGCGACTTCTCCTGGTCTGTTTCGATACCAGCCGGGATCGCCGTCGTCGCCGAAGCCCAGGCCATCGCGCACCTTGACCACGGTGAACATGCCGCCCATCTCCAGGTTCCCGAACGGCCCGACGCCGGACATCATCGGCAGGGTGTTGTCCGGACCTTGCCTATGGCCCATGTCGGCGTGCTCCTGGTGCTCGGCCATGCCGGACTCGCCCATCGCCATGTACCCGGGGAGCATCTTGCGAATGTCCTGTTCTAAGCCCGATTGATCTACGCCGAGCGGGTTCGGAATGCCGTGGCCCATCGCGTTCATGGTGTGATGCGACATGTGGCAGTGGAACGCCCAGTCACCTGGCACCGCAACGAATTCCAGATCCCGCGTCTGTCCGACGCCGATGATCTCGGTGACTTCCGGCCGCCACAATGCACGCGGCCAGCGGCCGCCATCGGAGCCGGTGACTCGGAAGTTCGGACCGTGCATGTGGATCGGGTGATTCCACATGGAGAGATTGCCGATGCGGATGCGCACACGCTCACCGCTGGCGGCAACAATGGGATCGATCGCCAGAAATACCTTGGAGTTGAAAGTCCACAGATCGAACTCGACCATCACACTCGGGTCGGGCCGCCAGGTGCCCGGATGCAGCGCCCAGTTGTGCAGCAGAAAACAGTAGTCGCGATCGATCGGCTCGGGCTCGCCGTCCCGCGGATGGATGATGAACATGCCCATCATGCCCACCGCGATCTGCACCATCTCGTCGGCATGCGGGTGATACATGTGCGTGCCGTGCTGACGCAAGGTGAATTCGTACGCGTAGGTCTCGCCCGGACCGATCTGTTTCTGCGACAGGCCACCGACACCATCCATTCCCGACGGCAGAAGAATTCCATGCCAGTGAATCGTGGTGTGCTCGCGCAGACGATTGG
>JBQTHL010000039.1:0-55010 GCA_052389915.1 Panacagrimonas sp. | reverse complement strand
TGCGCGTCCGGGCTCAGGCCACACGCCAATGGTAAGCGGGCGCGCCGCCTGGGGTCTCCCGACGCCCGTCTCCCGTCTCCCCGCTTTCATCCGCCACGCGCGACAGGTAGGCTCCCAGCACGCTGTGGTAGTCCTCGATGGGCATCAGGAAGTCGTCATGCCCGAGCTGCGATTCGATCAGCGCGTAGCTCACGTCGCGGTCGGCCTTGACCAGGGACTCGACTATCTCGCGCGAGCGCGCCGGGGAAAACCGCCAGTCGCTGGAGAACGCGATCACCAGGAATCGCGCGCGGGCGCGACGCAGGGCCTCGGGCAGCGAATCGCCGAAGTCGCGCGCGGGATCGAAGTAATCCAGCGCCTTGGTCATGAGCAGGTAGGTGTTTGCGTCGAAGCGATCCACGAAGCTCTGTCCCTGATGACGCAGGTAACTCTCGACTTCGAACTCCACGTCGTAGTTGAACGAAGGCGCGGACAGCTTGAGTTCGGAACCGAAACGCTTGCGCATGGCGGCGTCCGAAAGGTAGGTGATGTGCCCGAGCATGCGCGCCAGCTTCAGGCCGCCGGACGGCACCACGTTGTGCTCGTAGAAACGCCCGCCGTGGTAATCGGGATCGGACAGGATCGCTTGCCGCGCGATCTCGTTGAATGCGATGTTCTGCGCCGACAATTTCGGCGCTGCCGCAATCACGCAGGCGTGACGGATGCGCTCCGGCAGGTCGATGGTCCACTGCATCACCTGCATGCCGCCGAGCGATCCGCCGATCGCCGCGGCCCATTGCCGGATGCCGAGCGCGTCGGCCAGCAAGGCCTGGCTGCGCACCCAGTCGCGCACCGTCAGCAGCGGAAAGTCCGGACCCCACAGGCGACCCGTTTCCGGGTTGAAGGTACTGGGTCCGGTGGACCCGCGACAGCCGCCGAGATTGTTGAGGCTGACCACGAAGAAGCGGTTCGTGTCGGTGGGCTTGCCGGGCCCGATGCAGTTGTCCCACCAGCCCGGTTTCTTGTCGTCGGCAGAGTGATAGCCCGCGGCGTGATGGTCGCCCGACAGCGCGTGACAGACGAGCACGGCGTTGGAAGCGTCTGCGTTGAGACTGCCGTAGGTTTCGACCATCAGATCGAAGCGCGACAGAGTGCGCCCGCAGTCGAGCTTCAGCGGCTGCTCGATGGGGACGAGGCGCGGCTCGACCAGTCCTACCGAGTCGGACGGAAACGTCCCTGGCCCGGCCGGCGCGTTCATCAACCGAGAATGCCGGCGCGGAAGATGGTGGGCAGGGGCACCAGCATGACCAGGACTTGCAGCCCGATGATGGCGAACAGCGGCGACAAATCCAGCCCCGAGATCAGCGGGATGATGCGGCGGATCGGGCGCAGCAGCGGCTCGTTCATGCTCCACAGAATGTTCGAGGCCGGGTTGTTCACGCCCGGCCCGAACCAGGACAGGATCGCCTGGAACGTCAATGTGACGGTGTAGAGATTGGCCGCGAGCACGACGATTTTCAGCACCGCAAACAGAAGTCCGGACAGCGGCGCCAGGCCAATGCCGACCAGCCACATCGACACGTGGATATGGATGACTGCCAGAACGAACAGAAACAGCGCGGCCGGCGTATCCAGCCGGCGCCAGCGAGGAATCGATTTCTGGAACGGTGTGAGCACCGGCTGCGTGATCTTCCACACCAGTTGCGAGATCGGGTTGTAGAAGTCCGCCCGCACCCAGGACAGCACGATGCGCAGAATCACCGCGCTCATGTACATGTTGAGCAGCGTCGAAACCAGGTAGTACAGCGCGTTGTTGGCGTTGGCGCCCATTTCTTATTGGGGGAGGCTGGAGGAGGTGGCGAGTTCGTCGCCGAGTTCGACCGCGCGGCGCGCGGCAGCGGCGAGCGCCTCGCGAATCATGGGGCGTAGCCCGGCGTTTTCGAGATGCTTCAATGCAGCTTCTGTAGTGCCGCCCTTGGACGTGACCTGTGCGCGCAGCTCGGCCACGTCCGTGGTGCCGGCTTCGATCATCCGCGCGGCGCCGATGCAAGTGCGCGCCGCGAGTTGCGCCGCCGTTTCGGGCGCAAGCCCGAGGGCGACACCCGCCTCGCGCATCGCCTCGACCAGCAGAAAGAAATACGCGGGGCCGGAACCGGATACGGCGGTGACCGCGTCGAGTTCGGACTCGTGCTGAAGCCAGCAGATTTCTCCCGCCGCACGCAGCACCGTTTCGGCGCGTGTCTTCGCCTCGGTGGGCGTGCCGCTGTTCGCGTACAGCCCGCTGATGCCGCAGCCGTACAGCGCCGGCGTGTTGGGCATGCTGCGGACGTAGTGCGCGTCGGAGCCCAGCGCGCGGCACAGGAAGTCGATGCGGATGCCCGCGGCAATCGAGACGACACAGGCGCCGCTATCCGGTTTCAGTCCTTTGAGCGCGCTCGCCATCTGTTGCGGCTTGACCGCCAGCACCAGGGTCTGCGCGCCACCGATCACCTCGGAGCCGGTCGCAGACACCGCGACGCCGAAGCGTTCCCGCAGCGCCTGCGCGCGGCCGGAATCGGGTTCGGCCACGCGGATGCACGTCGCGGAATGCCCGGCCGCGAGCAAACCGCCGATAAGGCTCGCAGCCATGTTGCCGCCGCCGATGAAGGCGATGATCTCGGACATTCCGGGTCGGGCAGGAGTTGAAGGGCCGCTATCATAAGGCTCTGGCAACTCTATGAAACCGGCTCTGAGCCGGTTCGCCCCTGGGAATTTTCGTGAGCAGCAAGACCCGACCACCGCGTGCGCGCAGCAAGGCTGCCGCAAAGCTGTTGACCGACCGTTACGCCCGTCGTATCGAGGACGCGGCGACGCGTGTCTACGACGTGGCCTTGCGCTCCCCGCTGCAGCCCGCGCCCAGGATGTCCGCGCGCCTCGGCAACCGCCTGCTGCTGAAGCGCGAGGACTTGCAGCCGGTGCACTCGTTCAAGCTGCGCGGTGCATATAACAAGATTGCGGGGCTGGCTCCGGAAGTGCGGGCTCGCGGCGTGATCTGCGCCTCGGCCGGCAATCATGCGCAAGGCGTGGCGCTGGCGGGCAAGACGCTCGGCATTCCGGCCTGGATCGTGATGCCGCGCACCACGCCGAGCATCAAGATCGACGCGGTGCGCGCGCTGGGCGGCAAGGCGATCCTGCATGGCGATGCCTACGACGACGCGCAGGCGCACGCCGGGCAATTCGCGGCCGAGCGCGGAATGACCTTGATCCATCCCTACGACGATCCGGAAGTGATCGCCGGGCAGGGCACCATCGCGCTCGAAGTGCTGGAGCAGGTGGCTGAACTGGATATCAAAAAGCTCGACGCGATTTTCGTCTGCACCGGCGGCGGCGGACTGCTGGCCGGCATCGCGGCCTGGATCAAGCACAAGAGCCCGCGCACCCAGGTGATTTCGGTGGAGCCGGAAGACTCGGACTGCATGGCGGCCGCGTTCGACGCAGGGCGTCGCGTGAAGCTTGCGCAGGTCGGCTTGTTCGCCGACGGCGTCGCGGTTCGCCAGGCGGGCGAGGAAACCTTCAAGGTCGCGCGCGAACTGGTCGACGAATGCATGCGCGTCTCCATCGACGAAATCTGCGCCGCGATCCGCGACGTGTTCTACGAACAGCGTGCGCTACCGGAACCCGCGGGCGCGCTGGCCGTGGCCGGCGCCAAGAAGTGGGTCGCGCAGAACGGCGTGAGCGGCAAGACGCTCTGCGCCATCGTGTCCGGCGCCAACGTCAACTTCGACCGCCTGCGCCACATCGCAGAGCGCGCCGAGCTGGGCGACGAGGCCGAAGCGCTGCTCGCCGTGAGCATTCCCGAGCGGCCCGGCAGCTTCAAGCAGTTCCTGCGTCAACTCGGTCGGAGGGTCATCACCGAGTTCAACTACCGCTACGCGGCCAGTGACACGGCGCAGGTGTTCGTCGGCGTCCGGCTCGCCGAAGGCGAGACCGAGCGGCAACTCGTGCTCGCCGGCCTGCTGGAGCACGGCTACCCGGTGCTGGACATGTCGCGCAACGAGATGGCGAAAGTGCACGTGCGCTTCATGGTCGGCGGCCGTGCACCGGGCCTCGCGAACGAACGCCTGTTCCGCTTCGAATTTCCCGAGCGGCCGGGCGCCTGCCTGGATTTTCTCAACGCCATCGGCAGCCGCTGGAACATCTCGATGTTCCATTACCGCAACCACGGCGCCGCTTACGGTCGCGTGCTGTGCGGCATGCAGGTGGCGCCGCGCGAGCGCGCGGAGTGCAAGCGCTCGCTGGACGAGCTGGGGTATCCATACTGGGAAGAAACCGACAACCCGGTTTACGAGTTGTTTCTCGGGACGGATTGAGAGCCGACGGTCGCGGGCATGGCCCGCTCCTATGGAATCTGTGTCTCCGAGGAACACACGGGTGCTCTCTGGTGCCATGCCGGCCCCGGTGGATGCGCTTCGCTTACCCACCCTGCGCTGCGCCGGCCTCTAGGGTGGACAAGCGAAGCGCATCCACCACCCCAGGCCAAGAGGTCGCGTGATCCTGGTTTGATGAAAGCAGGCCTCCTGAGCTTGTCGAAAGACCGCGACCGTCCCGACACCCGTACAGGCTTTCCGCGAGCCATTACCGATTCCCTCGGGTTTCAGTCAAACAAGGCCGGGCCATCTTGCTACCAGTTCGTTGGACTTCTTCGTCGGCTCCATGACATAGCCTCGCGCTTCGAGGTAATCCAGACACTGCTGCCTGAGCAGGGCGCTGTGTACGGAGAGCAGCATGATCGGGTGATGGGTCTCCAGGGTGACGGCGGCGCCCTGCAAGGCCAGGTACTCCGCGCCCTCCACGTCCATCTTGATGAATTGCGGCGGGCGCATGCCGTGGTTGAGCACCTGGTCGTCGATGGACACCACAGGAGTCGCACCGCTCTTCGACGCTGTCATCCGGCCCCTGCCGGTGCCCTTGCCGAGATCGAATTCGATCGTCCCCGGCTTGTCTCCGACGCAGGCGGCGACGACTTGGATGTTTCCGATCCGGTTGGCGCCGATGTGCCCGCGCAGGTAGGCGAGGTTCAGTTCGAGCGGCTCGAAGGCCACGACCTTGCCGGTGCTTCCCACGATGCCGGCGGCCACCAGGCTGAGATATCCCACGTGCGCGCCCACGTCGTACACCACCATGCCCGGCCGCAGCAGCGAGGTCAGGGTCGCCACTGCGGAGCGGTCGTAATCGCCGCGGATGAAGCGCATGCCGCAGTTGACGCCGATCCATTTCCCCTTGAGCGGGCCGGAACGCACCGGCACGCGCATCCAGGCGAGATGACCCTTGATCCAGTAACGAAGATTGCGCATACGGGGTTCGGCGGCGGGGCGAAGAAGGGGAGCCGATGCCAGTCCCGTGCAGCTCATCGGCGCGGGATTATCGCCGTACTGCGCCGACCGTGCATCGCGCACGAAAAAAAGGCGGCACCCGAAGGTGCCGCCTTGTGCCGGCCGAAGCCGGCGCTACTTCATGCGATCGAGCATCAGGGATTGATGAACACCGTGCGCTGGGGGAAGGCGCCGAGCGTTGCGGTCGCCGGATCCTGCAGCGTGATGATGATCGACTCCTTGCGGGTGTCCGCATCTCCGTCGACCGTCGGGATCAGGATGAACTTCTCGGTCTGTCCCGGGTTGAAGAACAGCGTGCCGGTATCCGGCGTGAACGTGTAGTCGACGCCCTGGGTTGCGGTTCCGGCAAACGTGAACGGCACGCTCACCAGCTTGCCGCTGGGCGCGGACAGCCGCACCAGGACCGCCGCCTGCGAGCCTTCCGCGACGAAGCTGGTGGCCTTGTCGAAGCTCACGCTCGGCTCTGGGTCGTTGTCGTTGATGGTCAGGTCGAACACGTTGTTGGTGGTCGCCTCGTTCAGGGTGATGACGAGCCGCTCCACTTTCTCGTCGCGCGCATCGTTGACGACCGCCAGCGACAGGGAGCCCGTGGTCTGACCGGCCGGAATGACGACGGTGGGTCCGTTCGGGAGCGTGAAGTCCGCCTGCGAGGCACCCGCGCCGCCGAAGCGGAACGTGAGTGTGGTGGCGCTTGCGACGGCAGCCTCCAGCCTGAGCCCGATGGTGATCGTCCCGACGCCTTCGCCGACGGCGCGCTCCGACTGATTGAAGCGGGCCACCGCAGGTGTCGCCAGTTCGCCCAGTTCGATCTTGGCGATCGTGGCAACCGCGATCGATGTCTGCGGCGGTTGCTGCGGCACCTGCACCGCGAACTGATCCACACCGCCCAGCAGCAGCGCGCTGGTGCCACTGTCTGCCACGATTGCACCGGCCCAGCGCGACAGGCCCTCGAACGGGTTATAGAGCGTGCCGATGATGCTCGGGCCGAAGGGGAAGCCTGCGTCAAACCCGCCGTTGGCGGTCAGCCGGACCAGGCCCTGCGAGTTCAGGACATAGACGCGGTCGGAACTGTCGCCGAACACGGCCGCGACGAACACGTCGGGGGTGGTGATGACGCCACCCGTGCCGAAGCTGCTGTCGAACGTGCCTCCCGGCGTAAGTCGCGCAACGATGGCGGACTCGGACCCGATGGGAAGGAATCGCGACGCACCTGCGACCAGACGGTTGCTGCTGTCGAGGAACAGTGCTTCGCCCTGGAAAGAGCCGGTGGCTTCCGAGGTCGCGATCGCAGCGACGCCGCCGGCGCCGTACGTGGGGACCAGGGTGCCGGCGGACGAGAATTTCTGCACGAAGACCAGTTCGTCGATATCCGACGCAAGGGCATCGTCACCCGGAACGTCGTCAGTGCTCGTCGCCAGGAGGTAATAACCGCCAGCGCCGTCCGAGGCCACGACCTTGCCGCTGACCGAGCCGCCGAAGCCGGGGTTGGGGTTGGTTCCTCGAGCGAGGCCAAGCTCGCCGAAGCTCGTGTCCGGGGTCAGATCACTGTTCAGGCGGACCACGACCGGAATGTCGTTGCCGTCGGTAAACAACTGGCAGCCGATGACGATTTTACCGGCGTCGAACAGCACTCTCTTGGATTCGCAGCGCAGCGAAGACGTCGCGGTGGTTGGCGGCGCGAACGAGTTCAGCACCGTTGCTCCGGTCGAGTCGAACTTGGTGACCTGGGGCTGTGCGGGATTTGCCGTGGGGAGGCTCACCACGACGATTTCGCCGGCCGGGCTGACGCCCACGCCGGTGATCTGTCCGGCCGTCTTGTCTGCGAGGCGCGTTGCTGAAACCAGCGTGCCGTCTGCGGTGAAGCGGCCGATCTGAAGTT
Source organism: Panacagrimonas sp. (assembly GCA_052389915.1). Lineage (GTDB taxonomy): Bacteria > Pseudomonadota > Gammaproteobacteria > Nevskiales > Nevskiaceae > Panacagrimonas. The sequence continues at coordinate 47,780 of JBQTHL010000039.1, read as the reverse complement.
CGTCGTTGTTCTCCGCTCCCGGATTGCCTACGGGAACCGGATTGATGCCGACGGCGAGAATGGTGGTGTCGGCCAACACGGCGGCGGCGTAGAAGCTGTCCGCGATGGTGTTGGGAATGTCCTGCGTTACGGCTCCGTCTCCGCCGCCAAAGGCGGTGACGAGATCGCCGTCTGCTGCCACGACCGAGCCCGCGGAAAAGCTGAGCGCTATACCTGCGGCCCAGGCTGCAACGGCGAGGCCAGGTTTTTGATCCTGCTGATACGACATCCTCATCTTGTTTCTCCTTGAAAGTATTTCGGCAGATGTGCACACCGTATTTGCGTTTGGCAATCCGGCATTCGATGAAACTGAATCCATTCCTCGACTCCGTCGAGAGAAGGGCCCGGCAAACCGTTCGACGGCCTGCCGGAAACGTTGTCGTGCAGAGCTACAGCATGAAGCAAGCCAGCGCCCGCCCGGACCACAACTCCCGTCCGGCCGGACGACGAGCTTTGGGCGCGAAGGATAGAACAATCCTCCCCGGAACGTGTGTGTGCCAGCACACGAACGCTCCTGACACTTTATGTCGATAGCGACGCAAGTCGCGACAGCATCGACCCTACAATAGGCCCGCCATGTTCGAGATCTCCCTGCACTCGCTGGTTTCCCTGATTGCGCTGGGGATGGCGCTGGCGTTCCTGGTCGCGGACCCTCGCTCGCGCAGTTCGCAGGCGCTGTCCCTGGCGCTGGCTTCCACCGGCGTGGCGATCTTTCTCAACGTGTCGCTGATCGAATTGTCGGAGACGCCGCCGGCGTGGTCGGGCTGGCTGGCGATACCGGAATCGCTGGGCCTGATCGCGATGCTGCAATGGCTCTTGCTGGTGCGCCGGACCCTGCCCGCGGCGCCGGGCATGAATACGCGTGCAGGCGATCGAATCCTGCGCTGGGGCCAACTCTCCGCTGCGCTCTACAGCGTGTTCGCCATCGCTGCGCCGGACCTGCGGCTGGGCTATTTCATTCGTGCAGGCGGCAAGCCGGAAGTCCTGGAGACCTGGCAGTTCTGGCTGTTCGCGGCGCCCATCGAACTGGCGGCCCTGGCGGGACTCGCCGGGCTGCTGCTGCTGCTCAACCGCAAGCCCGACCGCGCGGAAAAGATTCGCGTGATCGCCATGTCGCTGGCGGTGCCGTTCTTTCTCGCGGGCTTCGTGCTGTCGCACGAAATGGCGGCAGTGAGCTGCGTGTTGGGCGAGATCGTCATGCTGGTGGGTTCGGTGCGCTACTACCAGGAACAGGGCCAGCGCGGGCAATTCATGGCGAGGTTTCTGTCGCCCGACGTGGCGCGGCTGGTCAACGAGCGCGGGCTCGCGCACGCCATGCAGGAGAACCAGTTGGAGATCACGGTGGTGTGCTGCGATCTGCGCGGCTTCACGCCGTTTGCCTCGCTGCGACCTTCGCGCGAAGTGCTGAATGTGCTGCGCGAGTACTACGACTCCGTCGGCGCCGTGGTCGGTGAATTCCGCGCCACGATCAAGGATTACGCGGGCGACGGCATTTTGATTCTGGTCGGTGCACCGCTGCCGGTGGAGAACCATGCGGCCGCAGGAATCGCGATGGCGAGACGTATCCGTGAAGCCTGCCAGCGGCTGGGCGAAGTCTGGGCACTACGAGGGACTCCGCTGGGCATCGGCATCGGCGTGGCCAGCGGCACCGTGACCGTCGGCGTGATCGGTTCGGCGGCGCTGGAGTACACCGCGGTGGGTCCGGCGGTGAACCTCGCTTGCCGCTTGTGCGAGCAGGCCACGGACGGCGAAATCCTGATCGATCATCGCACCCGCGAACTCGCGCCCGCGGACGTGCTGGAAACGCGCACGCCGCTTCGGGTCAAGGGATTCGCCGAGCCGGTGGCGCTGTTCGCCGCAACTGTCTGAGCCACGAACCCGATGGGCGATCTTCCGGTTGCGTGGCTGCCGAGCCTGCTGGTGGCGCTGGTGAGTTTCGGCATCGGCCTGGCTTTTCTCTTCGCCGATTTTCGCGCGCCGACCAGCCGGGCGCTGGCGCTGGCCTTCATCGCCTTCGGCCTCTCGACCGGGTTGACCCTGCCGCTCGGTGGCGGCGCGGGTCTGGTGCCCTGGACCGCGCGCTGGCTGCCGCTGGCCGATGCCGTGGGATTGATCGCCTCGCTGGAGTGGGTGCGCAGGGTTCGGCGCACCATCGACATCACCCATCTGCATGTCAATTTGAGCGATGTACTGCTGCGCATCGGGCAAGTTGCAGCCGTCGTGCTCGGTGTCATGGGCATGTTGTTGCCCGAAATCCGGCGCGACGAGTTTCTGGGCGCGGTCAACAACGTCTACGTGCTCACGAGGCCCGGGTTCTGGATTTTTGGCGGTCCGGTGCTGCTGGCGGTTTTCACCGGCGCGGTCAGCACCTTGTTGCTGCTGCTGGCGCGGCCCGACCGTTCCGAGCGGATTCGCATCATCGCCGCCATCGTCGGCTTTCCGCTGATCGTGCTGGGACTGATCGTGCCGGCCAAGGTCGGCGCGCTGCTGATGGTGATCGGGCAGATGGTGTTCCTGATCGGTGCCATGCAGTACCTGGTGGTGCAGGGTGAGCGCGGGCAATTCCTGGCGCGCTTTCTCTCTCCGCAGGTCGAGAAACTGGTGCGCGCGCGCGGCCTGCGCTACGCGGTGCGGCATCGCACGGTCGAGATCACCGTGGTGTGCAGCGATCTGCGCGGCTTCACCGCGTACGCGCAGGCGCATCCCTCGTCCAGCGTCATCAAGACCCTGCGCGAGTATTACGACGCAGTGGGAAAAGTCGTGGCCGAGTACGACGGCACGGTCAAAGACTACGCGGGCGACGGCATCCTGATTCTGGTCGGCGCGCCGTTGCCGGTGCCGCACCACGCGCGCTCGGGCCTGGAGATGGCGCAACTCATCCGCGAGGCCGCGGCCAAGGTCATGCTGCGCTGGAGCACCGCCACGCATCCGCTTGGCATCGGTGTGGGTGTGGCGAGCGGCCTGGTGACGGTGGGCATCATCGGCTCGGCCTCGCGCTGGGAGTACACCGCGGTGGGGCCGGCGGTGAACTTGGCGTCGCGGCTGTGCGAACAGGCGGAGCATCGCGAGATTCTGGTGGATGCGCGCACTGTCGAACTGGCGGGTGTCGCGGGTCTGGTGGAGCAGGCACCGTTGGGCATCAAGGGCTTTTCGACGCCGGTTTCCAACTGGGCGCTGCCGGCCTGAAGCCCGCGATGTAGCACAATGGGCGTCCGTTTGATGTATGCGCTCATGACTGACCCCTATTCGCTGCTCCGCCTGAACCCCAATGCCGAACGCCGTTTGCGAGTCGGCCACTCCTGGGTGTTCAGCAACGAGGTCGATGTCGCCAAGACCCCGCTGAAGTCGATCAAGGCCGGCGAACTGGCGAATGTGATCGACGCGCGCGGACGCTCGATCGGCACCGCCTACGTCAATCCCACGACGCTGATCGCCGCGCGCATGCTCAGCAGCCGCGCCGATGCGCCGATCAATGTCGAGTGGATGGTGCGTCGCCTGTCTGCGGCCCTGGCCTTGCGCGAAGCAATTTACCCGACGCCGCACTACCGGCTGGTCTACGGCGAGTCCGACGGCCTCCCCGGACTGGTGGTCGATCGCTACGGCGACTGCTGCGTGATGCAGAGCGCGACCGCCGGCATGGATCGCTTGCAGGCCGTGGTGATAGAAGCCTTGCAGCAGGTGCTCAAGCCCAAGGGCATTTTGTTGCGCAACGACGGCGGCGCGCGCGCGGCCGAAGCGCTGCCGGAAGTCGTCGAGATTGTGGGCGAAATTCCGGACACCCTCGAAGTGATCGAAGGCGGTACCCGCTTCCAGGTTTCCGCGCGCAGCGGCCAGAAGACCGGCTGGTTTTACGACCAGCGCGACAACCGCGATCGTCTCGCGCGTTACGCCAAAGGCAAGCGCGTGCTGGACGTCTTCAGCTATGTCGGCGCCTGGAGTCTGCGCGCGCTCGCATCCGGCGCCGCGTCTGCAACCGCCATCGACAGTTCGCAGCCCGCGCTGGACTTCGCGAGCGCGAGCGCCACGGCCAACGGTTTCGAACTGGAGACCTTGCGCGGCGAAGCGCTGGACCGTCTAAAAGCCTTGCGCACCGACGGCCGCACGTTCGAGGTGGTGGTGGTCGATCCGCCCGCGCTCATCAAGCGCAAGAAGGATCACGACGCCGGCCTGGAGCACTATGCCGCGCTCAATCGCGCAGCCATGCAGTTGCTGGTTCCGGGTGGTGTGCTGGTGGCCTGCTCCTGCTCGTATCAACTGGAGCCGGAGGAATTGCAAAGGGTGCTGCTGCGCGAGGCGCGAACGCAGAATCGGCGCTTGCAGATTCTGGAGCAGGGCGGGCAAGGGCCGGATCATCCGGTGCATCCGGCCATCGTCGAAACGCGTTACCTGAAGGCGTTCTACTGCCGGGTCAACTGAGCCGGACCAACCCATGCTTGTCCATCCCGACTTCGACCCCGTCGCCCTCAGCGTCGGACCCGTCCAGATTCACTGGTACGGGTTGATGTACCTGCTCGGCTTCTACGGTGCCTGGTGGCTGGCGGTGCAGCGCGGCAAGTCGAAGCACATGCCGTTTTCGGCGCAAGCCGTTTCCGACCTGCTGTTCTTCGTCGCGCTGGGCGTGATTCTGGGCGGCCGCATCGGCTACACCCTGTTCTACAACCTGCCGGCGTTCCTGGCCGACCCGCTGGAAATCGTGCGCATCTGGAAGGGCGGCATGTCCTTCCACGGCGGACTGCTCGGTGTGATCGGCGCGGTCTGGCTGTTTGCGCGTACACGCAAGCTCGCGTTCTTCTACGTGATGGACTTCACGGCCATCGTCGTGCCCTTTGGCCTGCTCACCGGACGCCTCGGCAATTTCATCAATGCCGAGCTGTGGGGAGCACCTTCGAGCCTGCCCTGGGCAATGGTGTTTCCGACCGACCCGGATCGCCTGCCGCGCCATCCCAGCATGCTGTACGAGGCCTTCCTCGAAGGTGCCGTGATGCTGATCGTCCTGTGGTGGTTTTCCTCGAAGCCACGCCCGCCGATGGCGATCTCCGGTCTGTTCCTGATTCTGTACGGCACGTTCCGCTCGCTGGTGGAGTTCGTGCGCGTGCCCGATGCCCACATCGGGTATCTCGCCTGGGGCTGGCTGACCATGGGGCAGTTGCTGTGCCTGCCGATGCTGCTGACCGGGGCGCTGCTCGTGAGTCTGGCCGCGCGAGCGCCGCGACCGCACTGACGCAAGAATTGCCGCAGTGCGGCACGGGCCGGTAAACTCTCGCGCTTTTTTGCGGGCCTCGCGATAGCGATCCCCAGCCTCATTTCCCAATAAAATCAGCAGCAACCACAGGAATTATCGGTCATGGCAGTCGAACGCACCCTCTCCATCATCAAGCCCGACGGCGTCGGCAAGAACGTCATCGGCCAGATTTACAGCCGTTTCGAGCAGGCCGGCCTGAAAATCGTCGCCGCGCGCATGAAGCACCTCACCGAGAAAGAGGCCGGCGGCTTCTACGAGGTGCATCGCGAGCGCCCGTTCTTCAAGGACCTGGTGAGCTTCATGACCAGCGGCCCGGTCATGATCCAGGTGCTGGAAGGCGAAGACGCCGTTGCGAAACATCGCGACATCATGGGCGCCACCAACCCCAAGAACGCCGCTCCCGGAACCATCCGCGCCGACTTCGCTGCTTCCATCGACGAGAACGCCGTGCACGGCTCGGACAGCGCCGAAAATGCCGCGCGCGAAATCAGCTATTTCTTCCGCGTCACGGAGCTGTGCCCGCGTACGCGGTAAGGCTTCCGACCCGAAGAGACTCGTGAATATCGACGCGACCTCACCGATCCTCCCCGCGAGCGGGGCTGGGGTGGTTGGGTCGCGTCTGACGAACTTGTTTGGCATGGATCGCGACAAGCTGCGCGAGACCTTCGCCGCCATCGGCCACAAGCCCTGGCGGGCCGACCAGATCATGCAGTGGATCTACCGTCGCGGTGTCGATGATTTTGGCGCGATGACGAACCTCGCCAAGGATCTGCGCGCCGAACTGGAAGCGAGCTTCGTGGTGCGTCCACCGGAGCTGCTCACCGAACAGAAGTCGGTGGACGGCACGCGCAAGTGGGTGCTGAAAGTGGGCGGCGGACAGGCCATCGAAACTGTCTTCATCCCCGACAAGGAACGCGGCACCTTGTGCATCTCCTCGCAGGTGGGTTGCGCGATGGACTGCGCGTTCTGCTCCACCGGCCAGCAGGGTTTGAATCGCAATCTCGACACCGCTGAAATCGTCGCGCAGGTCTGGTTTGCGGCCAAGGCGCTCGGCGGCGATTTTCAGAACGAAAGAGTGATTTCCAACGTGGTGTTCATGGGCATGGGCGAGCCCCTGGCCAATTACAACGCCGTGATGCCGGCAGTGAAAATCCTGCAGGACGACTTCGGCTTCGGTCTTTCCAAGCGGCGTGTCACGGTCTCCACTTCTGGCCTGGTGCCATTCATGGACCGGCTGCGCGAGGACGTGGACACGGCACTGGCTGTGTCCTTGCACGCGCCTAACGACGAGTTGCGCAACGTGCTGGTGCCGATCAATCGCAAGTATCCCGTCGCCGAATTGATGGACGCCTGTCGCCGCTACACCGCGGGGCGTGACCACAAGATGCACGTGGTCTACGAGTACGTGATGCTCGATGGCGTCAACGATTCGGTGGCGCTGGCGCGCGACCTCGCGAAGCTGCTCAACGGCATGCCGGCCAAGGTGAATTTGATTCCGTTCAACCCGTTTCCGGACACGCGCTTCAAGCGCTCGAAGCCGGAAGCGATCGAGCGTTTCGCCGACGTGCTGCGCGCCAAGCACATCGTCTCGACCACGCGACGCACGCGTGGCGACGACATCGATGCCGCATGCGGGCAGTTGGTCGGCAAGGTGCTGAACAAGCAGAAGCGTCGCCTCTCCGATATTCCGGTGAGGGCGGCGTGAAGACGCTCGCGATGTTGTTGGCTGCGGTGCTGTTGAACGCCTGCGCTTCAAGTCCCGAAGCCGCGCGAACTTCGTCCGCGCGCCCACAGGCCGACTTCAAGGAAGCCGCGCGCATCAACACCGAGCTGGGCACGGCGTACACCCGCAACAACGATCTGGATCTGGCGCTCGACAAGTTCAACCGTGCGATCGAGCAGGAGCCCGACTACGCACCGGCGCATGCGGGGGTGGCCTTCGTGTACGTGCGTCGCGGCGATTCGCAGCGCGCCGAAGAGCACTACCGGCGCGCACTGAAAATCAATCCCGACGACGCCGGCACGCGCAACAATTTCGGCGTGTTTCTGTGCGGTCAGAATCGCGGCAAGGAAGCCGAGAACCTGTTTCTGCACGCGGCAAAAGATTCCGGCTACGCCGAGCCTGAAAAGGCTTACACCAACGCCGGCGTGTGCGCGCGCAAGGTTCCCGATCTCGACAAGGCCGAAGCCTACTTCCGCAAGGCGCTGGAACTGCGGCCGGAATTCGGCGAGGCACTCGCGCAGATGGCCTCGCTCTGTGTCGAACGCCGCGACTACTTGCGCGCCCGTGCCTTCCTGCAGCGCTACGAAAAAGTCGGACCGCCGACTGCGCAGATTCTGGCGATGGGGTCGCAGGTCGAACTGGCACTCGGCGACAAGAAGGCCGCGGCCGATTACGCCACGCGCCTGAAGACGCAGTTCCCCGAGTCGGAAGAAAACCGGACTCCCTTGCCACGCCCCGCCTCATGAACGACTCGCCCGCACACAGCGCTCCCCTGGTCACGGCTCTCACCAGCCCGGGCGCCGCCATCCGCGCGGCGCGCAAGCAGGCTGGCATGTCCATCGAAGAGCTGGCCACGCGCACGCGCTTGGCGAAGCCGACGCTGGAGGCGATGGAGATCGATGCGTTCGACAAGCTGATCGAGCCGGTCTACGCGCGCGGCTATTACCGCAAGTGCGCGGGCGCGCTGGGTCTATCCGAAAAGCCGCTGATTGCGGCCTACGACACGATGTACAAGCCGCCGGCGAAGCCGCCGCTTGCGCGCATCAGCCTGGGCTCCGACGGCGAGCTGAAATCATCGAGTCGTCGCGGCGGCAGTAGTCGCCTCGCGATTCTGGTCTTGCCGTTGGCGATGGTCGTCGCGGTCGTAATCTGGTTGTGGAGCGATTCGAAAGTGCCGGCGCCGACTGCTCCGACCGTCACCATCATCGATCCCCTGGCGTCAGCGCCGGTGGTGACACCGGAAAGCGCCGCCGCGCCGGCCACGGACGCAAGTGTTGCGAGCGAGCCTGCAACAGGCGATACCGCGGCTGTCGAAGGCAGCTCCGAGTCCTTTGTCGCCGAAGGCGAAGAAATCGTGGCGCCGGCTGAAACGCCCGCTCCGGCCGCAGCTGCGTCAAGTGTGGACGCCGGCAGCCCGCAGCTTGTCCTGGTGTTCAACGCGCTTTCCTTCGCGCGTGTGGAAGACGCGAGCGGCAAGTCGTTGTTGTCCGGTGTGATCTCGGCCGGCGAGCGCAAGACCTTGCAGGGCAAGCTGCCGTACTCGATCGTGCTCGGCAACGCCGCCGCCGTCAGCGTCGAATACGCGGGCAAGTCGGTGGACCTGGCGCCTTACACCAAGCCGAATTCGACGGCGCGTTTCAGCCTGCCGGGCACCTGAGAGGACCGCGCGATGGCGATGAAAGCCCAGCACCGCATCGAGCGCCGCAAGTCGCGCGCGATAAAAGTGGGCCGCGTCACGGTGGGTGGCGATGCACCGATCTCGGTGCAGACCATGACCAATACCGACACCGAGAATGTCGAGGCCACGGTCGCGCAGATTCGTGCCGCTATGAAAGCCGGTGCGGACATCGTGAGAGTCTCGGTGCCGACGATTGCCGCGGCCGAAGCCTTCGGCAAGATCAAGAAGGAAGTCGGCTATGTGCCGCTGATTGCGGACATCCACTTCAACTACAAGTGCGCGCTGAAAGCCGCCGAGATGGGCGCTGACTGCCTGCGCATCAATCCCGGCAACATCGGTAACGACAGGAAGATTACGGAGGTGATCGCCTGTGCGCGCCACCACGGCGTGCCGATCCGCATCGGCGTCAACGCCGGTTCGCTCGAAGGCGACTTGCAGGAAAAATACGGCGAGCCCAATGCCGACGCTCTGGTCGAGTCCGCGCTGCGCCACATCGAGATTCTCAAGCGCCACAACTTCGAGGACTTCAAGGTCTCGCTCAAGGCCAGCGAAATCTTCATGACCGTGCAGGCCTACCGCAAGCTGGCCACGCTCATCGATCAGCCGCTGCACCTCGGCATCACCGAGGCCGGCAGTCTTCGCGCGGGTGCGGTGAAATCCTCCATCGGTCTCGGGATGATTCTGGCCGACGGCATCGGCGACACCATCCGCATCTCGCTCGCCGCGGACCCGGTCGAGGAAGTGAAAGTCGGCTGGGACATTCTCAAGTCCCTGCACCTGCGTTCGCGCGGCATCAATCTCGTCGCCTGCCCGAGCTGCTCGCGGCAGAACTTCGACGTGATCAAGGTGGTGAACGAACTGGAGTCACGCTTCGAGGGGATCGAGGAGCCGATCAATCTCGCGGTCATCGGCTGCGTCGTTAACGGCCCCGGCGAATCGCGCGAAGCGGCCATCGGTGTCGCGGGCGGCTATCCCAATTCCATCTACGTCGATGGCCAGATCGCGCACAAGGCGCACAACGACCAGTTGGTCGATGTGCTGGAGAAACTGGTCCGCGAGCGCCTAGCCAAGCAGGTCGTGCCGAGCGCGTGAAGATTCAGTCCATTCGTGGCTTTAACGACGTTCTGCCAGCCGACTCGGCGCTATGGCAGCACCTGTTCGACACCGCGCGCTCGCTGTTCGAGTCCTACGCCTATCGTGAGATGCGCGTGCCCTTGGTTGAATCAACGGCGCTGTTCAAGCGCGCCGTGGGCGAAGTCACCGACGTGGTCGAGAAGGAGATGTACGCCTTCGAGGATCGCGGCGGCGAGCATATTGCGCTGCGTCCGGAATTCACCGCGGGCTTGGTGCGCGCCGGTATCGAGCACGGGCTGTTCCACAACCAGCAGCAGCGCATCTGGTGCGCCGGTCCGGTGTTTCGCTACGAACGTCCGCAGGCCGGGCGCTATCGCCAGTTTCACCAGCTCGATGTCGAGGCCTACGGTATCGCGGGGCCCGACGTGGACGTGGAGCTCATCGCGATGTCGGCGCGGCTGTGGAAGCAGCTCGGCTTTCAGAACCTGCGGCTGGAGATCAACTCCATCGGTGGGCCGGAAACGCGTACGCGCTACCGCGCAGCGCTGATCGAATTTCTCCAACGCCACGAAACCAGCCTCGACGAAGACTCGAAGAGACGCCTTCACACCAACCCGCTGCGTGCACTCGACTCCAAGGTGCCGACGACGCAGGCAGTGGTGCGCGATGCGCCGAGCATCCTCGACTATCTCGACGCGGATTCGGCTGCGCACCTAGACGGATTGCGCCAGGGTTTGACCGACCTCGGCATCGAGCATCACGTGAATCCGCGGCTCGTCCGCGGGCTCGACTACTACACCAAGGGCGTGTTCGAGTGGATCACGACCGAACTCGGCGCGCAGGGCACGATCTGCGCGGGTGGGCGTTATGACGGGCTGGTCGAACAGCTCGGCGGCTCGCCGACGCCAGCCGTGGGCTGGGCCTGCGGCGTCGAGCGTCTGATTCTGCTGCTTAAAAAAATTCAGACCGCGCAGCTTGCGCCGGAAGCCGACATCTACGTCTGCCGATTCGGCGAACAAGGCGAACGCGCCGGCCTCGCTTTGGCCGAGCAGGTACGCGACGTTCTCGGCCCGAAAGTGCGCGTGGCGCTCAACGTCGGCGGCGGCAAACCGGGCGCGCAGTTCAAGCGCGCGGACAAGTCTGGCGCGCAGATCGCGCTGGTGATTGGCGACGACGAAGCCGCGTCCGGCGCCGTTAACGTAAAATTCCTGCGTGAAGACCGCCCGCAGGCGGCGGTGACCCGATCGGACCTGGCGTCCGTGCTCGCAGGTCTGTTCCCCTCAACGAATTCCTAGAACCCATACAAGGCACGCGCGTGGCAACTCATATCGACGACGAAGAAGAACTCGAAAAGCTCAAGACCTGGTGGAAGGAGAACTGGATTGCGCTGGTCGGCGGCCTGGCCATCGGCTTCGGCGCCATCGGCGGCTGGGAGTTCTACAAGAACTGGCGCGACGGACGCGCCGAGATGGCCTCGCAGATGTACGAGGACATGAAGAAGGCGCTGACCGACTCGCGTGCCGAGGACGCAACCAAGATTGCCGACACGTTGGCCAAGGATCACAAGGGCAGTCCGTATGCCGCTTCCGCCGCGTTGCAACTGGCGCAGAAAGCGGTCGAACAGGACAAGCTGGACGAGGCCGCGACCCGGCTCGCATGGGTGGTCGAAAACTCTGCGGACGAGGCGCTGGTAGGCGTCGCCAAGCTGCGCCGCGCGAGAGTGCTGCTCGCGCAAGGCAAGCACGATGAGGCGCTCAAGCTGCTCGACGATTCGGGTGCTGCCTACGAGAGCCTGCGCGAAGAACTGCGCGGCGATATCCAGTCGGCCAAGGGCGATGCCGCGGCCGCGCGTGCGTCGTACGAGAAAGCATTGGCCGCGACCACCGAGGACGCCGCCAACCGCGACCTGCTACAACAGAAGATGGACGACCTTACGCCAGCCTCGCAGTCATGAAAAATCTGAGCTTCAAAGTACTGCTGTGTCTTGGCCTCGCGCTGGTCGCGGCCGGCTGCGGCAACGACAAGGCCACGGTGCGCGAGCCCGCGCCCTTGCAGGACATCACCAATCCCGCGGTGCGGCCCTCGACGGCGTGGCATGCGCAGGCGGGTGAGGGCAGCGGCGGCCGCGTGTCCGGCCTGCGGCTGAGTCTGCAAGTCGATGCGCTGTACACCGCTGACATCGACGGCACGGTGTTCGCCTATGCGCGCGATACCGGCAAGCTGCTGTGGCGCACCGAGACCAAGGCCCGGATCGCCTCGGGCCCCAGCGTGTCCGGCGACTCTGTGCTGGTCGGGACGCTCGATGCCGAAGTCATCAAGCTCAAGCGCGCCGACGGCAAGGAAATCTGGCGCCGCACCATGTCGAGCGAAATTCTCGGGCCGCCGGTTGGGGAAGGCGAGGTGATCGTGGCGCGTGCGGTGGATGGGCGCGTGTTCGGTCTCTCCAACGCTGAGGGCGAGCGCGTATGGAGTTTTGATCGCGCGGTTCCCAGCCTGGTGTTGCGCGGCAGTTCCGCGCCGCTGCTGATCGGTGGGAACGCCATCGTCGGCATGGACAACGGCCGCGTCGCCAGCCTGAAGCTGAGCGATGGTCAACCGCAGTGGGAACAGGCCGTTGCCGTGCCGACCGGCCGCACCGAACTCGAACGCCTGACCGACGTCGATGCCGATCTGCTCGACGGCCCCGACTGCGTCGTCGCCGCCAGCTTCGGCGGCGAAGTGGCCTGCCTGGAAATGGAGACGGGCCAGATCCTGTGGCGCCGTTCCATCCGCAGCTACACCGGCATGGCGGCGTCCGCAGACAAGCTGTTCATCACCGACGACACCGGTGTGCTCTGGGGCCTCGATCTGCGCACCGGCGCGGCCGCGTGGAAGCAGGAAGCCCTGCTCTACCGGCGCCTGTCCGCGCCCGCGTTTTTCGAAGGGCATGTGGTCGTGGGCGATCTCGAAGGCTACCTGCACTGGATCGACCCGAGCACCGGCGCCGTCGTCGCGCGTAACCGTGTCGGGTCCGATCCGATCATGACCGCGCCGGTCGCTGGTGAAGGCAAGCTCTACGTCATCAACTCGGTCGGCCGCATCGCCGCGCTGACGACGAGCAAGCCCTCGCAGTAAGCGTGAACTGATAGCGCAGATGCAAACCGGCCTGCCCGTCATCGTCCTCGTCGGCCGGCCCAATGTCGGGAAGTCCACGCTGTTCAATCGCCTGACCGGCACGCGCGACGCGCTGGTCGCCGATTTCCCCGGTCTGACGCGCGACCGCCAGTACGGCTACGGCAGTTTCGAGGAACGCCGCTTCGTCGTCGTCGATACTGGCGGCCTCATGCCCGAGTCCGCCGACCCGCTCGCCGCGCTGGCCGAAGACCAGGCGCAGATGGCGCTCGAAGACGCCACCCACATCCTGTTTCTGACAGACGCGCAGTCCGGCCGACACGGCTCGGACAGCGAGATCACCAAGCTGCTGCGCAAGACCGGCAAGCCCATCACCCTGCTGGTCAACAAGGCCGAGGGGCTCAACAAGCCCCACGCCGTCGGCGACTTCTACTCGCTCGGCCTGGGCGAACCGCTACCCGTTTCGGCACAGCACGGCGACGGCATTGCCGCGCTGCTGCGTACCCTGCTCGCCGATGTGCCGGTCAGCGAGGTTCCGCAGACCGACGACAAGGTTCGCGTCGCCATCGTCGGCCGGCCCAACGTCGGCAAGTCAACGCTGGTCAATCGCCTCATCGGCGAAGAGCGACTGGTCGCATCCGACCAGCCCGGCACCACGCGCGACGCCATCAGCGTGCCCTTCGAATACGACGGCAAGCCCTTCGTGCTGATCGACACCGCCGGCATCCGTCGCCGCGCACGAGTCAGCGAAGTCATCGAGAAATTCTCGATCATCAAGACGCTGCAAGCGGTCGAGCAGGCGCACGTCGTCATCGCGGTGGTCGACGCACGCAACGACATCGGCGAACAGGACGCGCGCCTGCTCGGCATGATTGCCGAGCGCGGCCGAGCGATGGTGCTAGCCGTCAACAAGTGGGACAGCCTGGCGCACGACGTGCGCGACCAGGTGCGCTATCAGGTCACACTCAAGCTGCCCTTCCTCGATTACGTGCCGGTGCACTTCATCTCCGCCAAGCACGGCTCGGGCCTGGGCGAACTGATGATCGACGTGCAGCAGGCTTTCGAGGGCGCAACCATCGACATGCCCACGCCCGAGCTCACGCGCATTCTCGAGCGCTCGGTGGAGAAGCACAGTCCGCCGGCGGTCCTGGGGCGCCACATCAAGCTGCGCTACGCGCATCAGGCCGGGCGTAACCCACCCAAGATTCTCATCCACGGCAACCAGACCGAGAAGCTGCCGGTCCACTACCGCCGTTACCTCATCAACGAATTCCGCGCCGCGTTCAAGCTCAAGGGCGTCCCGTTGCAAGTCGTCTTCAAGACCGGCGACAACCCGTTCAAGGACAAGAAGAACGAACTGACGGGGCGGCAGATCAAGAAGCGCAAGCGGGCGGTGGATCGGTGGGGTAGCAATTAGTGGGATAGTGTGTCTATCGCGCACGCTACGCCGCCTGAGATCGAGGGCGGCGTGAATAAACTAAGACCGTAGATACCGTTGTTCTCAGTGATGAGCAAGGGTTTTTGCGGAATCGAAGGGCTGACCTGATTTGAGGACGGCGAAGGCGACGCGGAGGAGCTTGTGCATGGCGGCTGCGGCGATGGCCTTACCGTTCTTGCCGCTGGCTTTGAGCCGTTCGCAGAACGTGCGGATGAAGGTATTGCCGCGCCAGGCTGACAGCGCGGGGAAATAGAGGGCGCGTCGGAGGTGCGGGTGGCCTTTCTTGGACAGTCGCGCCTTTCCCGTCCAGGTTCCAGACTCGCGTCGCGCCGGACACAGGCCGGCAAACGCTGCCGCTTGTTTGGCGGTGTCGAAGCGTTCGAGGTTGGCGGCCAGCAAGGCCGCTGCCGTCGCCGGGCCGATCCCGGGAATGCCATCGAGCAGGTGGGCTTTGCGCTTCAGGTCGGGATCGTTGTCGATGTGGTTGCGAATCTGCTCTTCCACCGTTTTGATCTGATCGCCGAGTGTGGCTAGCACGGCGTCGATGGAGGCCTGGATGCTGACATCGGCGGTGTCGCGCCGGTTCTGCTCCATGCGCTGCATCTCGTGCAGGGCTTCCAGGCGCTTGAGCAAGAGCTGGAGTTTGCGCAGGTTCGAGGGCGGCGGTGTCCACCGGGCCGGGCGCTGGGCGGCGGCGAAGCGAGCCAGCAGGCGGGCATCGGAGCGATCCGTCTTGGTCCGTGACAGCTCGGCGGCGCCGAACGCTTTGGGTGCGGCAGGATTGATCACAGCCACCGCGATCCCGGCCTGATGCAGGCCCAGCGCCAGGGCTTCGCCGTAAGAGCCGGTGGCTTCCAGACAGATCAGCCCACCCTCTACGTCCTGCCGTTTGAGCCAGCCCAGAAACTCTTGAAATCCGGCGGCGGTGTTGTCGAAACGACGGTCGCGATAGCGACCTTCACGCAGAATCGCGGCGTCGAACTTGGACTTGGCGATGTCCACGCCGACGGTCACCGTGAAGAGGTCTTTCATGGGGTTCTCCTGAAGGGCAGAAACCCGCTTCTCCTCGACGCCTCAATGCCTGCGTCCCACCTTATACGTACAGGCTCCGGCGAACCGCGCCGCGCCGCGCCTTCGAATACCGTCCGGACTCGTCAGACATCAAAGATGCGGGGGCACCCATCTACGCTTCGGGCTCGAAGCCCCAGGCTGGGATCAGCGTCCCCCGCACCGCCCGAGGATCAGTCGGGAATGCCGTTACGCTACCGTAACTGCATCGCTACATAAGGCTGGGTTGAGGAACGAAACCCAGCGTTGTCCGTCGGGCACGCCGCTGGGTTTCGCTATCGCGTCAACCCAGCCTACGACTGAAGGCGGCAGGAATGGCGGAGTTGCTGCTTTCGGTGTGGCCGAGGATTGAGGCGGCTATCCACCGGGGCGCGATGATTACCATCACGCCGCGCCTGCTTCGTTTACGTCACCTGCCTATAGGCGGTCGCTGAGGCCGCCTTGGCTGCTCAGTCGATATACAGCGAACTCACCGACTCTTCCGCACTCACACGCCGGATCGTTTCCGCCAGCAGTCCGCCAATCGAAAGCTGCCGAATCTTCGGACACGCGGCCGCGGCCGGAGACAGCGGAATGGTGTCGGTGACGACCAACTGATCGAGCCGCGAGTTCATGATGTTGGTCACGGCCGGACCTGAGAGCACGGGGTGCGTGACGTAGGCGACGACCTTGATCGCGCCGGCATCTTTCAGCGCGCCCGCGGCCTGGCCGAGGGTGCCAGCGGTGTCGACAAGGTCATCGACCAGCACGCAGGTCTTGCCGCGTACGTCGCCGATGATGTTCATCACCTTGGCTTCGTTGGGGCGCGGACGGCGTTTGTCGATGATGGCCAGATCGGCGTCGTCCATGCGCTTGGCCACGGCGCGGGCGCGTACGACGCCACCGACGTCGGGGCTGACCACGATCATGTTCTCGTACTTCTGCCGCCAGATATCGCCGAGCAGGACCGGGCTCGCGTAGACGTTGTCCACGGGGATATCGAAGAAGCCCTGGATCTGGTCGGCGTGCAGATCGACGGTAAGTACGCGATCGGCGCCGCACTCGCCGATCATGTCGGCGCACACCTTGGCGCTGATGGGCACTCTGGCGCTGCGCGGTCGCCGATCCTGCCGCGCGTAGCCGAAGTAGGGCATGACGGCTGTGATGCGCTGTGCCGAAGCGCGCTTGAGCGCATCCAACATCATGATGAGTTCCATGAAGTTGTCGTTGGTCGGCGCGCAGGTGGGCTGGATCACGAACACGTCCTTGCCGCGCACGTTCTCCAGAATCTCGATCTGCACTTCGCCGTCCGAGAATCTGCCGAGGCTGGCCTTGCCCAGCGAGACCTTCATGTAGTTGGCAATCTCCTGCGCCAACTGCGGGTTGGCGTTGCCGGTGAACAGCATCAGGGAGGATTCGGCCATCGGTCGGGTCTTCGTGTGATCGTCATTCCCGCGGGGGCGGGAATCGGGTTTTCTGAGCGTGACGCTTGCTGCGAGATGGGCCCTCGATAAAAGCATTCGGGGGCACTCATTTCTCTAAGCTCGCCATTCGGCTCGCTAAGAGAAATTGAGTGGCTGGGGCGCCAGGATTCGAACCTGGGGATGACGGGATCAAAACCCGTTGCCTTACCACTTGGCGACGCCCCATCCGTGAAAGCGAATTATAGCCTCGGTGTTTCGTGACTCAGCCCGCGCGCAGGCGCGCGAGTGGAGATTCGTTGAGCCCGCGTGCGATGAAGCTCGACCATCCGTTGGGCATCGCGGAGCGCGCCATCAGGGCTTCGGGCCTCGACGCGAACGCAGCGAACACCGAAGCGCCGGTGCCGCTCATGCGTGCCGGCGCGAACTTGCGCAGGCGCTCCAGCGCTTCACCGACTAGCGGGTAGCGCGCGCGCGTGACCGTCTCGCAGTCGTTGCGCGTGACCGATCCGGCGCGGAACTGTCGCGCCGTGATGCGCGGCGTATCGCGCTTGAGTTCCGGCGCCTGGAAGATCTCGCGCGTGCACACGTGGACCGGCGGCGTCACCACCAGGAACCAGGGTTCCGGCAGTTCGAGCGTGCTGAGCTTCTCGCCCACGCCCTCGGCAAAGCTGGCGTAGCCGTGGATGAACACCGGTACGTCGGCGCCGAGCTTGAGGCCGAGCTTGGCCAGTTCGTCGCGGGTGAATCCCAGGTTCCATAGCCGGTTGAGCGCGACGAGCGTGGTGGCCGCATTGCTCGAACCACCGCCGAGCCCGGCACCCATCGGCAGGCGCTTGTCGATGCGGATGTCGGCGCCCAGCCCGCAACCGCTGGCCTGGCTCAGCAGGCGCGCGGCCCGCACGGAAAGATCGTCGTCCTGCTCCACGCCTTCGAGCGGAGTTTCGCGATGACACACGCCGTCGCCGCGCGGACGGAAGAACAGGGAGTCGCCGTGATCCAGGAATTGGAACACCGTCTGAAGCTCGTGATAGCCGTCGGCGCGCTGCCCGGTCACGTGCAGGAACAGGTTGATCTTGGCCGGCGCGGGCCAGGGGAAATCGGCGGTGAGCGGAACTTCGGAAAGCGGACGCGACATATCAGCGGTTCGGAATCAGTGGGGACGGCGCAAAGCCGCTCCAGGCATCGGCCAGCAGCAGCACCCGGGTGTCGCCATTGACGGCCTCGATGCGGCGCGGCAGATCGAGCGGCGGCTCGACGCGATACTCCGGGTAGTTCAGCTCCCAACCGTTCTGCACGATGCGCAGCGCGCGGCCGCTGGTGTCGAGCACGACCTGATGTTTCGCGTTCGGTTCCGGCAGGCCCAGCGCCCACCAGCGCAGCCCGGTCACGGGTAGGCGCACGCCGAGTTGCTGTTCCAGCCAGGCTTCGGGGTCGGCCGTGGTGATGGTCTCATCCTCGCCGGTGCGCACCTGCACCCGGCGCGCATCGCCACTGAGTTCGGCGGCGCCTGCACCGAAAGGCCCGGCCAGACGCATTTCGAAGCGGCCGTTCTCGTATTGCTTCCAGCGGAGGTCGGCCTTGAAGCCGAGCGCGCCGCTGGCAACGCGGCCCTGCACGGTGAAGCGGCTCAGCTTTTGCAGTTGCACCACGCGAACATTCCAGGCGGCGAGCGAGGCAGGGCTGTGCGGCGGCGTCTCGACCGATCTCGGGCGCAGCAGGGCGCAGCCGGACAGTGCCGCCACGATCACGGCGAGGACGAACGCGCGAATCACGAACTCAGCGCGTCAGGCGCTTGATGGTTTCGAGCAGCGCACGGTGCTCGGGTTCGCGCGCCAGGGCCTTGTCCCAGACTTGCCGGGCCTGCTCGTGGTGGCCCATGGCCCACAGGACTTCGCCGAGATGCGCGGAGATTTCCGGCTCCGGTACCTTGTCGGCGGCCTTCTGCAGGAAGTCGCGCGCCTCCGATAGCCGGCCGAGCTTGAACAGCACCCAGCCCATGCTGTCGATCACCGCGGCATCGTCGGGTGCCTGCTTGAGCGCGCCTTCAATCAAATCGTGCGCCTCTTCGTAGCGCGTGGTGTTGACCACCAGCATGTAACCCAGCGCGTTCATCGCTCGCGCGTTGTCGATGTCGCGTGACAGGATGGAGCGCAGATCGGTTTCCGCATCGGCGAAGCGCCCGGTTCGCTCGAACACCAGGGATCGACCGTACAACAGGTTTTCGTCTTCCGGGTTCTGCTCGAGCGCAGCGGTGTAGACGCTCAGCGCGTCGTCGTTGCGATCCGCTTCCATCAGCATTTCGGCTTCGGCCAGAACCAGGCGCGGTCCGAGCGGCGGGAACTGGCGGCGCAACTGGCCAAGCAGTTCCCGGCCTTCGTCGGCCTGCCCCATGCGCGCCATCACGGCCGCCTGACGCACCGCAGCCTCGATGGCCTGACCGCCCGACTTCACCTTGCCGTAGTGCTCCATCGCGGCCGGAAACTGCTGCCGCGCTTCGGCAATGCGCCCCAACTGGTAATGCACGTCACCGCTGCGCTCCGCGTCGGCCTCCAGGGGCTTGAACAGGGCTTCGGCTTCGTCGAACTCTCGGTCGGTCAGCGCCATCACGCCCAGCGCGTAGCGAGCGTCGCCATCTTTTTCGTCGTGCTTCAGCGCGGCCTTGAGCTGGGTGCGCGCGTGTTCGCGCGCGCCGCCGTCGAGCAGCAGGCGCGCGTAGGTCATCGACACTTCGCCCTTCTGCTCGCGCTTGGCCTTCTTCAGAAGCTTGGCGACGAGTGCGTCGGCCTCCGTCAACTGCTCGGTGCGGACCAGCACGCCGATCAGGAGCAGGGTGTAATCGCGCGAATCGGGTTCGAACTTGAGCGCCTCGCGCGCCGATTTTTCCGCCAGCGGCAGTTGCTCGAAGCGCAGCGCCGCCAGTGCGAGCGCATAGCGCGCGCCGGCCAGTTCGGGATACGCGCCGACCAGCCGGGTCAAAACTTCCAGCACCTGTTCGCCGCGCTGGCCTTCCGCCGACAAAAGCAGCGCGACATGACGAAAGCCCTCAGCCGGACCGCCCGCATGTCCCTGGACGATGCCCAGGGCCTGGGTGTAGGCCTCGTCCATGTCCTTGTCGCGCAGCGCCAGGCGCGCCAGTACTTCGCGCGCGTCCATGCTCGCTGGGTCCAGCTCCAACCAGCGGCGCGCTGCGCGCTGGGCAAGGACAGCATTGCCGGCGGTGAGCGCAAGCTGCGTGGTACGGCCGGCCAGGTCGGCGTCGGGCTGAAGCTCCAGCGCGAGCACGAAGGCTTCCGCCGCCAGTTCGGGTTGACCGCGACCCGCCGCCATCTCGCCCGCCATGATCTGGAACTGCACTTGCATCTGTTGCTGCGGCGTC
The DNA here is from genome assembly GCA_052389915.1 of Panacagrimonas sp. Classification (GTDB taxonomy): domain Bacteria; phylum Pseudomonadota; class Gammaproteobacteria; order Nevskiales; family Nevskiaceae; genus Panacagrimonas. Next base: position 27,628 of record JBQTHL010000039.1, on the reverse strand, counting down.
AGCGGCGAAGCGGACTCGGCAGGTACCGCATCCACTACGGGTGCAGCGGGCTCCGCTTCATCCGCCAGCGCAGGCGTGATCGTACCGGCCAGCGACAGGCCAAGAGACAGAGCAAGAGCGGAACGAAAGGACACGAGGGGAATCCTGCACGGGCAAGAGCTTGGGACCCCGGTATGGTACCGCGGTTCCTCACGATAACCCGTTGCGCATTGAGGCGCGGAGTCGGATCGCCGAAGATAGAAGCATCACGAGATAGCAATGGCCTTCATCACTCTGGGTCTCAGCCATCACAGCGCGCCGGTCGAGGCACGCGAGCGACTGGCTTTCACCGATTCCGAACTGCCGGCGGCGCTGGCGCGCCTGCGTGCGCTGGCAGGGGTGGACGAGGCGGCCATCCTGTCCACCTGCAATCGCACCGAGATCCTTGCGGTGGCGGAACCGGAACTGGCGCCGCAATTGATCGAGTGGTGGCGACGCGAACTCAGCGCCCCGGCGGGGCTGATCGAGCAGTTCGTCTACACCCATCGCGACCAGGCCGCGGTATTGCACAGCCTGCGTGTCGCATCCGGGCTGGATTCCATGGTTGTCGGTGAGCCGCAGATTCTCGGCCAGATGAAGGACAGTTTTGCGCTGGCCACCGAGACTCAGGCCCTCGGGCCGGTGCTGTCGCGGCTGTTCCAGCACGCGTTCGCGGTGGCCAAGCTGGTGCGTTCGAGCACCCAGGTGGGCGCGCACCCGGTATCCGTGGCGTACGCCGCGGTGCAGATGGCGCGGCAGATTTTCACCGACCTGGGGCAACAGACCGCGCTGCTGATCGGCGCGGGCGACACCATCCAGCTGATTGCGCGACATCTGCGCGGGCAGGGCATCGGCCGCATCGTTGTGGCCAACCGCAGCCTGGAGCGCGCCGAGAAACTCGCGCGCGAAATACAGGGTTATGCCATCGCCTTGAGCGATCTGCGGGCGTACCTGGGCGACGCCGATCTGGTGGTGTCCTCCACCGCAGCGCGAGAGCACGTGGTCGAACGCTCGGCCATGGAGCTGGCACTGAAGAAGCGTCGGCGCAAGCCGGTCTTCATGATCGACCTCGCGGTGCCGCGCGATCTCGATCCGCGCATCAGTGAACTCGAAGACGTATACCTGTACACGCTCGACGATCTGCGCGGCGTCATCGCCGCCAACCTGCAAGCGCGCGCGGAAGCGGCCAAGCAGGCCGAGGTCATCGTCGACGACTACGCCCGCCAGTTCACCCGCTGGCTGGAAAGTCGCGATGCGGGACGCACCATCCGCGCGCTGCGCGAGCGTGCGCGCGAGCAGCGCGACGAGGTGCTGAACAAGGCACGGCGCAAACTCGCTGCCGGCGCGTCCCCAGAAGAGGTCTTGGGTTTTGTGGCGGATACGCTGAGCAACAAGCTGCTGCACGCGCCTAGCCATCGACTGCGCAGCGCCGACAGCGTCGAGCAGGCCATGCTGGTCAACGCGGCGCGCAAGCTGTTCGATCTGCCCGAAGAGGGCGAGCCATGAGTCGCGACAAGCGCCATTAGCTTAGGGTGCGCACCCGCGCACGATCCGGCGCTTTCGTGCGCGGCGCACGCTACGACTCTCCCGTTCCACTATCCCCCAAAGAATGCTGCCCTCGCTGATCGCCAAGCTCGAACAGATGGCCGAACGCCGACATGAGATCGAGCGCGAACTGGCCGCGCCGAATGTGGCCTCCGACCCGGATCGCTTCCGGCGACTGTCGCAGGAGTACGCACAGCTCGGGCCGTTAGCTGAGAGCTTTCAGGCATGGACGTCGACCGTCGCCGAGATCGAAGACCTGCTGTCCATGCGCAACGACGCCGACGCCGAAATGCGCCAGATCGCAGAGACCGAACTCAAGCAGTCCGAAGCGCGCAAGCTCGCATTGGAAGAAGAACTGCGGAGCTTCCTGGTTCCGCGCGATCCGCTCGACGGCAATAACGTCTTCCTCGAAATCCGCGCCGGCACCGGCGGCGACGAGGCCGCGATCTTCGGCGGCGATCTGTTCCGCATGTACCAGAAGTACGCGGAAGGCCGCGGCTGGGCGCTCGAAGTGCTGTCCGCCAGCGAGGGCGAGCACGGCGGTTTCAAGGAAATCATTTCGCGCATCGCCGGCTTCGGCGCGTACTCGCGACTCAAGTTCGAGTCCGGCGCGCACCGCGTGCAGCGCGTGCCGGAAACCGAGGCGCAGGGTCGCATCCACACCTCGGCGGCCACGGTCGCGGTGCTGCCGGAGATCGAGGAAGCGCAGGCCATCGACATCAATCCGTCCGACCTGAAGATCGACACCTATCGCTCGTCCGGCGCCGGCGGCCAGCACGTCAACAAGACCGAGTCTGCGATCCGCATCACGCATCTACCGTCTGGCGTGGTGGTCGAATGCCAGGAAGAACGCAGCCAGCACAAGAACCGTGCGAAGGCCATGAGCCTGCTGGCCTCGCGTCTGCTCGATGCCGAGCGCAGCAAGCAGCAGGGCGACATGGCCGCCACGCGTAAGAAGCTGGTCGGCAGCGGCGATCGTTCCGAGCGCATCCGCACCTACAATTTTCCACAGGGCAGGGTCACCGATCACCGCATCAATCTCACCCTGTACCAGCTCGATCGCGTGATTCAGGGCGATCTCGACGCCGTCATCAACCCGCTGCTCAGCGAGCATCAGGCCGAGCTGATGGCGAGCATCGGTGGGGACGCCGCGTGAGCGACGCGGACGCCCTGCCGATTCCGGATTCGCTGCCGAAGCCGGTGCCTCCGGTCGAGGGCCTCGCGCCGGGAACTGCGGCGGACTGGCTGAACTGGGCAGCGCGAGCGCTCGAAGCGTCGTCCGACAGCGGGAGTGCCGACGCCGAAGTGCTGATGGCCACGCTGCTGGGCTGCGAGCGTTCGCAACTGCGTTCGCGTGCGGAGCAATCGCTCGAAGCCGCCACCGTGTTGCGCTACGTGTCCTGGATCGAACGCCGCAAGCTCGGCGAGCCGGTCGCCTACGTCGCCGGCCGGCAAGGGTTCTGGACGCTGGATCTGCTTGTAGATTCGTCCGTGCTGATTCCGCGGCCGGATACGGAGCGGCTGGTCGAGTGGGCTTTGGAAGTGGTGCGTGGGGATGAGTCCATCGCGGAAGTTCTCGACTTGGGGACAGGAAGCGGTGCGCTCGCCCTTGCCATTGCCGACGCATGCCCGCAGGTAGGGCTGGCTGCGCCCGCCGCGCGAGGCGGCCACGGGCCGCCCTACGCCGACGCGCGCCACCACGTCCGAATTACTGCGACGGATCATTCAGAATCTGCCTTGGCGGTAGCGCGCGACAACGCGAAGCGGCTCGCGTTCGACATGATCGAATTTCTATCGGGGCACTGGTTCCAGCCACTGCACGATGAGAACGGCTCTCCGCTGCACTTCGATCTGATCGTTTCCAACCCGCCGTATATTGCCGAGCACGATCCACATCTTGCCCAGCTTCGCTACGAACCTCGACAGGCGCTGACTTCAGGCATCGACGGACTCGACGCACTGCGTCAGATCATTGCAGGCGCGCCGAAGCATCTGCGTCCACGCGGCTGGCTGCTGGTGGAGCACGGGCATACTCAGGGCGCTGCGGTTCGCGATCTGCTCCAAGCCAGTGGCTTCGAAAACGTGACGACGCGTCGTGACTACGGCGGCAACGAGAGGATCAGCGGCGGGCAACGGCCATGAGCGACTTGTCGCGCTACAGCCGCCAGATCGCGTTGCGCGAAGTCGGCGTGAACGGCCAGAGCGTGCTGCGCGATTCGTCCGCGCTGATCGTCGGCATGGGCGGCCTGGGAACTCCGGCCGCGCTGTACCTCGCAGGTGCGGGTCTCGGTCGCGTGGTGCTGACCGACTTTGATCGCGTGGCGGTGTCCAATCTTCACCGCCAGATTCTTTACCGCGAATCCGATGTGGGCATCGCCAAGCTCGAAGCCGCGCGCGCGCAGTTGAAAGCGCTCAACGCGCAATGCGAAATCGAGTCCTTGCCCGGTCCACTCGACCACGCGGGTTTGCTCGCAGCGGCGCGCAAAGTCGACGTTGTGCTTGATTGCAGTGACAACTTCGCCACGCGTTTCGCGGTTAATCGTGCCTGTGTTGCCGCTCGCAAGCCGCTGGTGTCGGGCGCGGCGATCCGTTTCGAAGGTCAGCTCGCGGTGTTCGACTCTGCGCGCGGCAGCGCCTGTTACGCCTGTCTGTATCCTGCCGCCGGAGAAGCGCAGGAAACCTGCGAGGAAGCCGGCATTCTCGGCCCTGTGGTCGGTGTCGTCGGCACGCGCCAGGCGCTCGCTGCGCTCAAGTTCCTGCTCGGTCTATGCAGCGATGCCGGCACGCTGTGGGTCTGGGATGCGTTGACGGATGCAGCGCGCCGCCTGAGCATCCCGCGCGATCCCCAATGTCCGGTTTGTTCAAACCAATGACGCGGAACCCACGATGAAAGCCGATCCAGACTTGGTGATGCCGCGCACGCTCGCGATCCGAATCCTGCACGAGGCGCAGATTGCGCAGCCGGAGTCGATCACCGGTGTAGTCGGTGCGCGGGGTGATGAGCCTTCGAGTTTTTTGCAGCGGGCCGCGCCCGCTGATCTCCAAGCGCGCGGAGAAAAGCTGTGGGCGCGCCTATGGTCCAACCCGACTTCGCCGGCCGTTCCCACGGCCGATCAGATCACGGACGGCGGGCTTTATCTGGTGGTGTCGCTCAACACCAAGGGCGTACTGGAGATGCGGGCCTGGGAGTTGCGCGAGGGCGCGCCGATTGAGCGGGTGTTGAAGGTTCGGGACTGAGAAAAAGCAGGACGCGTTTCGCGCTTTAGGCGTTAGGACGCTTGCTGCGCAAGCTTTAGCCGTTAGCGAACGACTAACGGCGCCTCAATGCCTGAAGTGCCGCACCCCGGTGAACACCATCGCCATTCCCGCCTCGTCGGCGGCGGCAATTACTTCGCCATCGCGCATAGAACCACCCGGCTGGATCACGGCTGAGATGCCGGCCGCGGCCGCCGCGTCGATGCCATCGCGGAACGGGAAGAACGCATCGGAGGCCATGACCGATCCGCGCACTTCGAGCTTCTCGTCGCCGGCCTTGATGCCCGCGATCCTGGCCGAGTACACGCGGCTCATCTGGCCTGCGCCGACGCCGATGGTCTGACGATTCTTGGCGTACACGATGGCGTTGGACTTCACGAACTTGGCCACGCGCCAGCAGAACAGCAAGTCCTCGATTTCGGCTTCGGTGGGCAGCCGCTTGCTGACCACCTTGAGATCCGCGCGCGTGATCTCGTGGTTGTCGCTGGTCTGAATCAGCAAGCCCGAGCCGACGCGCTTCACGTCGTGCGAATTCTGGCCGCGCGACCAGGCGGTGGGACCGTCACGCTTCACGCCGTCGAGCGCGATGCGCAGCACGCGGGTGTTGGACTTTGGCTTGAGCAGCTCTAACGCCTCGTCGCTGTAGGCGGGCGCGATCAGCACTTCCATGAACAGCTTGCCGATCGCCTGCACCGCTTGCGCGTCCACCGGCACGTTAAAGGCCACGATGCCGCCGAAGGCGGACGTCGGGTCGGTCTGAAATGCGCGCAGGTAGGCTGTCGCCGCCGTCGTGCCCAGGGCCACGCCGCAGGGATTGGCGTGCTTCACGATCACGCAGGCGACGCCATCGCTGTTTGCATCGAAGCTTTTGACACATTCCCAGGCGGCGTCGGCGTCGGCGATGTTGTTGTAGCTCAGCTCCTTGCCTTGCAACTGCTCGGCCTGTACCAGAGAGCCCGGCGCCGGATACAGGTCGCGATAGAACGCCGCGTTCTGGTGCGGGTTCTCGCCGTAGCGCAGGTCCTGCAACTTGATGAAGGTGCTGTTGGACTGCGCCGAGAATTCCCTCCACGAGCCATCGGCCTGGAGCGAGGACAGGTAGTTACTGATGGCGGCGTCGTACTGCGCAATTCGATTGAACGCGGCCACCGACAATTTGAACCGCGTCTCGCGGCCCAACTCGCGGTGTCGGCTGAGTTCTTCGATGGCCTCAGCGTACTGCGAGGGATCGCTCAGCACCGCAACATGCAGCCAGTTCTTGGCGGCGGAGCGCACCATCGCGGGCCCGCCGATGTCGATGTTCTCGATCGCCTGTTCCAGGGTACAACTGGGCTTGGCCACGGTCTGCTCGAAGGGATAGAGGTTCACCACGAGCAGGTCGATGGGCGCAATGCCGTGTTCCTGCATCAACGCATCGTCGGTTCCGCGACGGCCGAGCAGGCCGCCGTGAATCTTCGGATGCAGGGTCTTGACCCGGCCGTCCATCATCTCGGGAAAGCCGGTGTGCTCGGAGACTTCGCGCACCTTCAGTCCCGCTTCGCGCAAAGCGCGAAAGGTGCCGCCGGTAGAGAGCAGTTCGACGTCGAGTTGAACCAGGACGCGGGCGAGTTCGATCAGTCCGGTTTTGTCCGAGACCGACAGCAGGGCGCGACCAATCATCGAGAAGACTTCATCGCGTGAGCGCGGGCCCGATCTTGTGCTGGCGTAGTTTCTTGCGCAGCGTGGCGCGGTTGAGCCCCAGCATCTCCGCGGCCTTCGACTGGTTGTTGTCGCAATAGCGCAGGGTGGCGCGCAGCAGCGGCGGCTCGATCTGGTCGAGCACGGTCGTGTACAGATCCGCCGGCCGATGACCGTTGAGACTGCGGAAATAGTCGTCTATGCACTCGGTCACGGACTGACTGAGCGGCTTGGGATCGGAGGGTCTGTGAGCGGACATTCTGGGGTCGCCCTGTGGTCCCGGGTCGAGAGTCGATCCGGACGGTGTCGCGAAAGAGGGCGGCAATCATAGGCGAAGCGATGAGGCGAAAAAAGCCTCGTTCGAAAAATTTTGCGAACGGGTTCTCGGTACGGCCGCGTCAGGTTCCTAAACGCCGGCCTGCCAGGCGCGTCCAGCCTTCGCGCGTGGCATCGGGTTCGAACTCGAATTGGTCTGCGTAGGCCGCGCGGACCTCCTCTGCCTGACGCGTCAGTAGACCTGCCAGCACGATGTGGCCTCCGGTTCTCGCGCTCGATGCCAGCAGCGGAGCCAACTCGATCAGCGGGCGCGCCAGGATGTTGGCCAGCACCAGGTCGGCGGGGAAGGGCGCGAAGACCGCGTCGTGTTCGAGCGCGTGCATGCGATCGGCCACATTGTTCTGCGCTGCGTTGTCGCGCGTGGCGAGAATCGCCTGAGGATCGATATCCACCGCGGTGCAGCGCGCAGCGCCGAGCTTGAGCGCGGCTATGCCCAGAATGCCGCTACCGCAGCCGAAGTCAAGCACGTCGCAATCCCGCACCTCGTTGCGCGCAATCCACTCCAGGCACAGCGCGGTGCTCGGATGCGTGCCGGTGCCGAACGCAAGGCCAGGATCGAGCAGCAGCGTGGCGCACCCCGGCTCGTCGATGCGCTTCTCGTGCGGGCACACCCACAGGCGCTCGCCGAACTTCATCGGCACGCAGTCCTTGAGCCAGACACGCACCCAGTCCTGGTCTTTGACGAGTTCGGTGCTCAGCTCCAGGCCCGCGCCATCGGGCAGATGTTCGCGCAGCGAGGCCTGAATGTGGGCGGCGTCGGCGTCGGCGTCAGCATCGAACATGCCGATGGTCACCGTGCGCGACCAAAGCGGGGTGGCACCGGGCGCGGGCTCCAGCACCGGGTCGTCGCCGGCATCGACCAGGCTCACGCTGCAGGCGCCGCAGGCCAGCAGAATTTCTTCGGCGAATTCGGGATGTGCGGAGAGAACGCGGATTTGCAGGAAGGCCATGACACGCATTGTAGGAGGGGCTTAGCCCCGACGGCGTCTGCGCAATCCGGAGCATGGTTCGGTGTGAGGGCGCCTGTCGGGGCAAAGCCCCTCCTACAATGCGCGCCCGTTTGCTTCACCACTTGTGTTCGATGTCCCCCTATCTCGCCGACCTGCGCTCCGAGGCGCGCGCCAACCTGCGCCTCGCGCTGCCGCTGATTGCGGCTCAGGTTTCGTTTGTCGCTATGGGCACGGTAGACACCATCTTCGCCGGCCGGCTTGGCGCGTCAGAGCTTGCGGCCGTTGCCGTCGGCAGCAATATCTGGTTTCTGATTTTCGTGATGTTCATGGGCATCGGCATGGCGGTGTCGCCCATCGTGGCGCAGCGAGTCGGTGCGGGGCAGACGCCGGAGCAGATCGGTACGTTCCTGCGCGGCACGATCACCTTGGCAATAAGCCTGGGCCTGCTGTGGCTGTTACTGATGGCGGTGGCGACCAACCCTGTCGTCGCGCTGCTCGGCCTGGATGCGCCGACCAGCGCCATGACGCACGACTACCTGCGCGCACTGGCTTGGGCCGCGCCGCCGTTCTGCCTGTGCTTCTTTCTGCGCAACGGCGCCGAGGGCCACGGTCTCACGCGCGCGCCGCTGCTCGCGGGCCTGGTTGGCCTGGCCGTGAACGCGGGTTTTGCCTGGCCGCTGATGAACGGACACTGGGGCTTTCCACGCATGGGCCCCGAAGGTGCCGGCTGGGCCACTGTGATCGCGGCCTGGGCGATGGTGATCGCGTACCTCTTTTATTACCGACACGTGCCGAAACTGCGCGTGCTGCGCGTTTTTCGTCCCGGCTGGATTCCACCGGGACGTGACGCGCGGGAAGTGCTGCGCATCGGCCTGCCGATTGCCGCCATCTTCATGGCAGAGGCCTGGCTGTTCTGCATCGGCACCCTGCTCATGGCGCGATTCGGCGCCGATGCCGTGGCGGCGCACCAGATCGCCATCAACTTCGCGTCGCTGTGCTTCATGGTGCCTACCGCGATTGGCATGGCCACGACGGTGCGCGTCGGCCACGCCGCGGGAGCAGGCGATGCCAGGGCCGTCGCATTGCGCGGACGCACCGGCATCCTCATCGGCGTTGCGTTCGCCTGCATGTCGGGCGCGTTGATGGGCTTTGCACCCGGCCTGATCGTGGCGCTGTATACGGACGTGCAGCACCTCGCCGACCCGGCCGTGCGCTTCCTGATATACGCCGCCATCTTCCAGATCTTCGATTGCATCCAGGCCACATCGAACGGCGCGCTGCGCGGCATCAAGGACACGCGTCGCCCGATGCTGCTAACGCTGTTCGCCTACTGGGGCATCGGCATGCCGATGGCGGCGGGGCTCGCGTTCTTCACGGATCGCGGACCAGATGGAATCTGGTACGGATTTATCGCCGGGCTCGCCGTGGCCGCGACCGGTCTGAGCTTGCGATTCCTGGCCAAGACACCACATTCCGTGAAGGTCTGAACAAAGACCTTTCCTCTGCTGGCAAACCTGCATCCAGCGGGCGCACCATACGGTCTCCGCCATCGCCCACGAGGACCCCGTCATGACCCTGAGACTCGGCGACATCGCCCCCGACTTCGAAGCCCAGACCACCGAAGGTCCCATCCATTTTCACCAATGGCTCGGCAATAGCTGGGGCGTGCTGTTCAGCCATCCGCGCAATTACACCCCGGTGTGCACCACCGAACTCGGCTACACCGCCAAGCTCAAGCCCGAGTTCGAAAAACGCAACGTCAAGACCATCGGACTTTCGGTGGACAAGCTCGAAGACCATCACGGCTGGAGCAAGGACATCGAGGAGACTCAAGGCGCGAAGCTCAACTTCCCCCTGATCGCCGACCCGCAAAAAAAGGTCGCCGACCTCTACGACATGATCCACTCCAACGCGAGCGACACCTTCACCGTGCGCAGCGTCTTCATCATCGACCCCAACAAGAAGATCCGCCTCACGCTCACCTATCCCGCCAGCACCGGCCGCAACTTCGACGAGATTCTGAGAGTCATCGACAGCCTGCAACTCACCGACGGCTATAAGGTAGCCACGCCGGTGAACTGGAAGAAGGGCGAGGACGTCATCATCGTGCCGTCGGTGAAAAATGAAGACGCGTTGAAGCTGTTCCCTGCAGGGTGGAAGGAGCTGAAGCCTTATCTACGGCTGGTGCCGGACCCGAAGAAATAGCTTCTCGTTCGGCCCGCTCCTCCTCGTTTGTCGAGGCGCTTCGTTGCGAATCGGGTCGGTCGCATCGTGTCGTCAGGTGCCCACGTTGGACGAGTCCAAATAGGCCGTCCATGCCCGCTGGGATGGAGTTACCAGAAAGCGTCGTCTTTTCGTTCACGCACAGCCCGCAGACAGTATTCGGCGATCCTGCGAACCAGATCTTCCGGCATGGGCTCGCTGAAGGAAATCGTAAGGGTGTTCTTGGTCGTCTGGTGCTCTTCCAGTTCCTCGCGAAATGCCTCCAGCGCCGCCGCTGTCGGCGCGAAGCTGAGGTGTGCTTTGTGTGCGGAGAAAGCGAACAGGAATCGGGGCTCCACGAAGAAAGGGGTTCCCCACTTGATCGCCTCCTCGGCCTCCGGCGCGACGCTCTTGAGGATCGCGTACATCCGGCCCAAATGCGGCTGGCCCTCGCGTGGGGCAGCCCGGATGTATTCGTTGATCGTGGTCGGACGCTTGCTGGCCATCTCGCTTGCCTCAATGGGGCGGAAATCCCTTACGACTTCGCTTTCTTCGAAGGTTTCGACTTGCCGGAACTGTTGAGGACGACCGCCTGGCGAACGAGCGCCTCGAAGGCGGACTCGTCAACTTCTTCTCCTTCGTGGATGTCGAGCGCACGGCGTACGTTTCCGTCGAGGCTCGAGTTGAAGAGACGGGCCGGGTCCTCCAGGGACGCGCCCTTGGCGAAGGTGAGCTTCACCTTATCCTTGTAGGACTCGCCGGTGCAGATGATGCCGTCGTGCGACCAGACCGGAGTGCCCATCCACTTCCACTCCTCGACGACGTCCGGGTCTGCTTGCCGGATGAGCCTGCGCATTCTGCCGAGGGTTTCCCCGCGCCAGTCCCCGAGGTCGGCGATTCTTTTCGAGATGAGCTCCGATGCCGTCTGGCCTTGGCTCGCGTCCGAGGTTTTCATGTTCTCGTCCTGGAAGTTCCAGATGTATTTCGTTTGCAAGGCAGTGGAGAATAGTCACGTAGGGCTTCAGAACGATGCAGCCTAGACGCCCTAGGTTAAGCCGCGGACAGCGGGCAGGGTCGTCGGCTTGAGCCGCTGGCTAGCGCGGGATCGATCCAACCTTTCGCCCCAAGTCACCGAACATCTCCTCGCTTTTGAGGTTGAACACCTCGTCCCTGAGAAGCGCTCTGCGAGTTGCGTATATAGGCCGTAAGACCGCTCGCGCCTCCGCTTGCGTGAGCGGAAGCTTCAATCGGCCCGGATTCGCGATCAAGGAACAATGGACTAGTCCTGCTAAATAGTCAGCCAGAATCAGGAGTGGTTCGTCCTGTTCCTTAGCTAGGATGAGGTCCTTGGTTGTGATGCGAAAGCCGGCGGAAGCTGTGCGTGGACGTGGCTTCTCCAGAACCCACATTTGATAGAGATAGTCGCGCGTTTCTGCGCCTGAAAACTCATCATCCACGATCAGTGTCTGCTCAATGAGCTCTAGCCCGCGGGCGTCCACGATGCCAGTCCTATACCCCGATGCGATGGCGTGCGAGGTGGCCACAGTCATAGCGGACCCAATCATCGCGTACCGTGCCACCGTAGATGGCTTCGCGAAGCTAACCTTCTTCCTATCCTGCTTCGTTATGGCATCACAGACGTTGCCGGTTCCTATCCAGAAGGCCTCCCATTGCGGTGTTGCCCTATCCCAACTCAGCATCGCCATTCCTGCCGCCGTCTTCACAAGAATGTCGGCTATCTCCTCCGCGTCATTTCGTTTGCACTGCCCCCACTTTGGAAACGACGGTCTGATCAGGGACCGCACTATCACCACTTCATCTGATGGGATTGCAACCGCCGCAGCTGTGGTTCGTGAAGAGCCCGCTATCGATCTGGCTAGCTGTCCCGCTACATCGGCGATCAACGTCAGACGTGTCATATGGGCACAGCTGGGGCATCAAAGCGTCATGCGTAGATCGGATTAAACGCTTCGTTCCGGTTCACGACGAGTCGTATCCGCGTCAGCTTTCCGCGTTGAGGGGGAGCTTAGCCCCGACGGGCGCTTGCCGATCAAACCTCGTTACAGGACTTGAGCTTCCGGTCTGGGTAAGGCCCTCCTTCGAATTTGAAGCGGACATCCGTGTCAGCAGGAGATGCCATCGCAGTTTTGCCTCCGCGCTTTGCCTGAAATCCTCAAGGCCAAACTATGGGTTGGGTCGCCCGGCGGCGATCCGACGCACTATGCGAGAGTCGTCAGAGGAGGCGACGCGCGCAGGAGGATGACAAACATGAGCTCAACTCTGGTGGCTACGGCCGAAGCGGATTCGGTCAAGGTCTTTGATTACTTCAAGTACCTGCTCTCGCCGGTGATTCTGGCGGCGCATGCCTACGGGCTGTGGCTGGGCGGCAACTTCGCCTGGCTGGGCTTGGCGATGCTGCTCGGCGTGCTGTTCTTCGACGCCTTCCTGCCGCGCGACTACTCGATGCGCGACCAGCGTTACGTGCGCATCTACGACGTGATCTGCGCCGTCACGGTGATCGCCGGCTTCGCCAACATCTTCTTCTACTCCTGGCTGGTGGGGCAGGATCACTTCGTCGGCACCTCGACGGAGCTGGGCGCCTTCCTGAGCACGCTGTTCATCGGCTTCGTCATCGGCGCGCCGCCGGTGCACGAGCTGTTCCACCGCGAGGAATTCGCGCTGCGCTGGCTCGGCCGCATCGGCCAGTGCCTGGTGTTCGATACCTGGCGCGAGATCACGCACGTGGTCACCCATCACATGCGCGTGGCCACGCCGGATGACCCGGACTATGCGCGCCGCGGCGACACCGTCTACGGCCACTTCGCGCGCACTTTCCCGGCGCAGTGGAAGGAGGCCTATCACCTCGAAAAAATGATGTGGACCAAGCGCGGTCGCAAGTGGTACGACCCGCGCAACGCCTGGGTCTGGAAGGCCGCGACCCTGGTGATCTTCACCGGCATCCTCGCCGCGCTCGGTGGCTTCAAGGGCGCGCTGCTGGCGGTGCTCTCGCTGTTGCTCGGGCCGCGCATGCTGCTCGAGGTGTTCAACTACGTGAATCACTACGGCCTGATTTCCGCCTCGCCCGGCCGCTTCGAGAAGCACCACACCTGGAATCACATCACTCCGATGGTGCGCATCCTGGCGCTGGAGATCACCAACCACGCCGGTCACCACGAGGACAGCTACAAGCCCTTCTACAAGCTGGAGCCGGACACCAACGGCCCGGTGCAGCCGCAGTTCCTGCTGGTGGTGATTCTGGCCTTTGTGCCGCCGTTGTTCTTCATGATGATCAAGCCGCTGCTCAAGCACTGGGACCAGTATTACGCCACCCCGCAGGAGCGCGAGATCGCGCGCCGCGAGAACGAGCGTGCGGGATGGCACGAGCTGAATACGCCCGATCCGGCGAATGACCTGCCGCCGGGCATCTGGAAAGCGGCCTGATCTCTTAAACCTTCGTCATTCCCGCGAAGGCGGGAATCCAGCTTTCCCAAGCCCGACGTAGCGGCAAGAACTGGATGCCCGCCTGCGCGGGAATGACGGTTTGAATATTCCAAGCGCATGCTCACCCAAACTCCCACCCGCACCGACCTCTGCCGCATCACCGTTCGCGGCAAGAATGGCGGCGAGGAAGTCTTCGACGTCAAGAAGAACGACCTGCTGCTCAAGGCGGCAATCGAGCAGGGCGTGGACTACCCGCACAACTGCCGTGTCGGGGTGTGCGGCACCTGCAAGACCCGGCTGATTTCCGGCAGGGTCAGCCCGATGGTCGACCTCGCGCTTTCGCCTCTGACCAACGAGCAGATCGAGGCCGGCTACGTCCTCGCCTGCCAGGCCAAGGTGCGCGGCGATCTCGTCGTCGAGGCCAAGCTCGGCCACCATGCCCTGCTGCCGGTGAAGACGGTGTCGGCGCGCGTGAGCCGCTGGCACCGCCTGCCGGGTGAGGTGATCGATCTGCGTCTCAAGCTCGATACCCCGGTGCACTTTCACGCCGGCCAGTACTGCACCATCGCGGAGTCCGGTTCCTTTACGCGTCGCAGTTACTCGTATTACGACGTGCCGCCCGAGGACGACGGCGCGCCGGCCAGCGAAGTCGGTTTCCTAGTGAAACGTCTGCCCGGCGGGAAGTTCTCCGAGTGGCTGTTCCAGCAGGACCGCACGGGCACGAAATTCTGGATCGAAGGCCCGTTCGGAATCATGGGCGTGGACGATCTGGATCGCGATGGGTTGTGCGTCGCAGGTGGCACCGGCCTCGCGCCCATTCTTTCGATCGTCGGCGACCGGCTCAAGAAATCGGCGAGCGCGAAGTTCACCATCGTCTTCGGCGTGCGCACCGCCAAGGACGTTTTTGCCAGCGAACGTCTCAATGAATTGCTGGCGGAGGCAGGCGACCGCGTGCGCCTCATCACCATCCTCTCGCACGAGCCAGAAGATTCGAGCTGGACCGGGCCGCGTGGCCTGGTCACGGTGGCGCTGACCTCGGAGCTCTGCATCGACTTCAAGCAGACCGCGGCCTTCGTCTGCGGCAACCTCGGCATGGTCGAAGCCGTCGAGAAGAAGCTGATCGAGCTGGGCGTTGAACCCGACCGGATTCACGCCGACAAGTTTGTGCCCTCGGGTACGCCTTGAGAACCGCGGACTAGAGTTTCCGCACGATCTCGGCCCAGGCTGCCGAAAGCGATTCGCGAAACTGCGGCGCAGCCACACGGATCAGCGCAGCCGCGCGCTCGTGCACGCTCAGCCCGCGAAGCGCGGCAATTCCATTCTCCGTGACGATGTAGTCGGCCGCACTGCGCGGCAGCGCAACGACGCCGGGCTCGCCCAGCTTGGCGACGACGCGGCTGAAGCGGCCGTCGTCAGTTGCCGAAGGCAGGGCGACGATGGAACGTCCGCCGGGTGACAGCAGCGCGCCCGCCGCAAATGCGGGCAAGCCGCCGACACCGGCCAGCAGCTTGCCATTGAGCGAGTCGGCATTGACCTGCCCGAACAAGTCCACTTCGACGGCAGAATTGATGGCGCAGAAATTTTCGATCTCTGCGATGCGCCGCACGTCGTGTGTTTCGCTGACGGGGCGGAAGTAGAAGGCCTCGTCGCGCGCCGCGCGTTCGTACAACGCGGTGTCACCCAGCGCGACACCGACGTTGAGCGAATGCCGACCCGAAATCGTGCCACTGTCCAGCAGCGCCAACACGGGCGTGGAGGTCATGCCCGACCAGACCTTGAGATCGCGATGTGCGGTCAGCGCTGCAAGGATGCCGGCCTGGAGCTTGCCGACCCCGAACTCAAGCGTGTCGCCATCTCGCACCAGGCTGGCGACGAGCGCCGCGTGGCCGCGCATGGATTCGCCCGGCGTGCCGCCGTCGTAGCTCAGCAGCTCGTGGTCGGCTTCGAACACCGCGTCGAGGTCAGCGTATCGAACGCTGAAGGAACCCTGCGTGCGCGGCATGCGCGGATTGATGTGCGCGACGCGACGCTTCGCGCGCTGCCAGACCGCGGGCTGGAAATCGCAGGCGACACCCAGGCTGCACAGCCCGTGTTCGTCGGGCGGTGTGAGCTGTACAAAGGCGACGTCAATGTCCTCGCGCGCGGATAACTCGCGATAGATACCGGGATAGTCGAGCGGTACTAGTTCGGCGCGTCCATCGCCCAGCCCCGATC
Source organism: Panacagrimonas sp. (assembly GCA_052389915.1). Lineage (GTDB taxonomy): Bacteria > Pseudomonadota > Gammaproteobacteria > Nevskiales > Nevskiaceae > Panacagrimonas. The sequence goes on along the minus strand of JBQTHL010000039.1, from coordinate 11,990 downwards.
GCAAGCCGGGCGACATGAAGTACGCGCGCTGGCAGGCTGTTGGGCTCAAGCCGAGGTAATCGGAGCGGTTGATGCCGGGGAAATGAGCGCCCAGAAAGCGCACACCCTCGGCGGCTTCGGGCTTGGCCTTGAGCGCGGCGTACAGCGCAAGGCTCTCGCCTGACATGCCAGGTACGAACACGTTCATGCCGGGTCGCAGGCTGGCGAGAACCTCGTCTACGCTTTGCTCGATAGGCATTTTTTTGCTTTCCGATTAGAGATGAGACGGACTGCCGTTTCGCGGCTGTAGGAGGGGCGTCAGCCCCGACTGGCGCTTCGAAGCCCGAGACTGGATCGTATTGCGAGCGCCTGTCGGGGTTTGCGCCCCTCCTACAGCGAACCACTACCGGAAGTAACGCTCGAGCCCGCCTGGAGCCTCGAACAGTCCGGCATCTTTTGGCGCCGCCGCTTGTGCACGATCACGCAGCGCCACGAGGCCGTGCTGTCGCAGATACGTGAAGGGTCCGCCGACGTAGGACGGAAACAGCCCGGCGGAAACGGCCGCGACATCGGCGAGTTCGGGCTGTTCGACCTTGCCCTGATCCCAGACCTGCACCGCGGCAAGTGCGAGCGCGAGCAGTTTTTCTTCTTCGCTCAGACTCAGCACCGATGCCTGCGCCTGCACGGCTTTCATGCGCGGCAGCAAGGCGTCCTCGCCGCTGGCGAGCGGGCTGGTCGGTGCCAGCAGACCGAGCTTCGCGGCCTTTGAACGATTGAGGAACAAGGTGCGCACCATGTTGCCGGCAACCGAGTCGCGCATGAGTTCGACGAACACATCCATCTCGTGTTCGCTCGCCTCCGTCATCGGCTGATTCCAGCCGCCGACCACGCATTGCATGATCGCGTGATAGGCCGGGTAGTACTTGCGCTGGTAGTCGCTGACGCCAACGGCCTTGGCGATTGCGTCGAAAGCGCTCGGGCTGGGAAAATCGAAAGGTGCGGAGTTGAAGCTCGCACCGGGCACGTCCCATTTCGCCAGCGGTTTGGCGAGTGCGAGCGCACGACGCCTGGCAACGGCGATCAACTGGTCGCGTGCAACGACCTCGTGCACCAGCCCCAGCTTGAGCGCCTCGGCTGGCGCGACCGGTTCACCGGTCAGCAGCATCTCCAGGCCCTTGGACGTGCCGATGAGGCGCGGCAGGCGCTGCGTGCCGCCGGCGCCGGGTAGCAGGCCGAGCTTGATCTCGGGCAATCCAAGCTGGATCGTCGGGTCGTCTGCAACCACGCGCTCGTGGCAGGCCAGACAGACTTCGAGTCCACCGCCGAGCGCCAGGCCGTTGATGGCCGCAACGAACGGCTTGGGGTTGCGCTCCAGCCGGCGGAACAGTCGGCCGAGATGACCGAACAATTCGTGCAGTTCGTCGGTCGTGCCGGTGCGGGCACGCTCGGCAAACATCTTGATCATCTCGAGATCGGCGCCTGCGAGGAACGTGGCCTTGGCCGAGGTCAGCACGAGGCCCTTGATGCTGTCGTCGGTCTCGGCGCGAGCGACGAGCGCTTCGAGCGAATCCATCATGTCGCGCGAGAACACGTTCATCGCGCGGCCCGGCATGTCGATGCGGGCGAGCAGGATGCCGTCTGCGTCGAGTTCGGTCTGGATATTGGCGTCGGTCATGGCACTCCCGGTGATCCAAATGAAGTCGCCGGCGCGGGGCCGGCGACAATTCAACAATAGCTTGAGACTCAGACGTACTTCTTGAAATCCGGCTTGCGCTTCTCGTTGAAAGCCTTGACGCCTTCCTTGGATTCCTCGCCCTGGTAGTAGCCCTTCACCGCGGCCACGCCCATGAAGCTGATGCCGCGGATGTTCTCGGAATCGGCGTTGAACGAGCGCTTGGCAATGGCAATCGCGGTGGGCGAGAGCGCGTTGATCTCGGTGGCCCAGGCTTCGCACTCGGCGTCCAACTGATCGTGCGGGACGACCTTGTTCACCAGACCCATCTCCAGCGCTTCCTGCGCCTTGTAGCGGCGGCACAGAAACCAGATTTCACGCGCCTTCTTCTCGCCGACCATGCGCGACAGGTACGCCGTGCCGAAGCCCGGATCGACCGATCCCACCTTGGGGCCGACCTGACCGAACTGCGCTTTCTCGGAGGCGATGGTCAGATCACAGATGGTGGCGAACACGTTGCCGCCGCCAATCGCAAAACCCTGAACTCTGGCGATCACGACCTTGCGGCAGTCGCGGATGGCGGATTGCAGTTCCTCGATCGGAAAGCCGACCATGCCGCGCGGGCCGTACAGGCCGTCTTCGGACAGATGCACTTTCTGGTCGCCGCCGGTGCAGAAGGCCTTGTCGCCGGCGCCGCCGAAGATCACGGTGTTGACCGACTTTTCCTCGTCCGCGGCACGGAACGCGAGAATCAGTTCCTCGACCGTCTGGTTGCGGAAGGCATTGAACACTTCCGGACGGTTGATGGTGATGCGGACGGCGTTGGCGCCGACTTCGTAGGTGATGTCCTTGTACGTCGTCATGCTGGATTCCTTATGGCGGAGGGTGAGGAGAAAGGTGAAGGCCGAATATGTAGTAGTGTACCATACGATATGCTCGGACACGGTTCCGGCGCACCCCGAATAACGCACTTCAAGGACAAGCTTAGGCCATGGCAGATGTCGTCAAGAACAAGGTCATCATCGTCACCGGCGCAGGCCGCGGGGTCGGCGCGGAAATCGCGAAGCTCGCGGCGCTCGAAGGCGCCAAGGTCGTGGTCAACGATCTGGGCGTGAGCCAGAGCGGTGAGGGCGGCGGCCTGGGACCGGCCGAAGAGATCGTGCAGGAGATTCGCACCGCCGGTGGCGAGGCGGTTTCGGACGGCAATAACGTCGCGACCTGGGACGGCGCGAACGCGCTGATCGCCACGGCGATGAAGACCTTTGGCGACGTGGACGCCATCGTCAACAACGCCGGCATCCTGCGCGACACCATCTTCCACAAGATGTCGCCGGAAGAATGGAACGCCGTGATCCAGGTGAACCTCACCGGCTGCTTCAACGTTTCGCGCGCCGCGGCGCCTCATTTCAAGGACAAGGCGAAGGGCTCGTTCGTCCACATGACCTCGACCTCCGGCCTGATTGGCAACTTCGGCCAGGCCAACTACGCCGCGGCCAAGATGGGTGTGGCGGCGCTATCCAAGAGCATCTCGCTGGACATGGCCAAGTTCGGCGTGCGCTCCAATGCCATCGCGCCGTTTGCGTACACGCGCATGGTCAGTTCGATTCCGGACACCCCCGAGAACGCCGAGCGCCATCGCATCAATCGCATGATGTCTGCCGACAAGATCGCGCCCTTTGTCGTTGCGCTGTGCAGCGACGGCGCCAAGGACGTGAGCGGTCAGTTGTTCGGCGTGCGTCGCAACGAGATTTATTTGTTCAGCCAGCCCCGGCCGATCCGGTCGGTACACGCCGGTGAAGGCTGGACGCCGGAGACCTGCCTGAGCCGTGCGATTCCCGCGCTCAGGCCCTCGTTCTACGGGCCGGATCGTTCGTCCGACATCTTTACCTGGGAACCGGTTTAATACCGCCCCTCAACCACGCCAGGAAATCGAATAGGCCCATGGAAATCGAACTGTCCGAATTGCAGCGCGAGATCGAAACCTCGGTGCGCAAAGTCTGCGCCGAATTCACCGACGAGTATTGGCACGAGGCCGACGAGCACGCGCGCTTTCCGGAAGAGTTTTACCGCGCGATGGCAGACGCCGGCTGGCTCGGCATCACCATGCCGGAGGAACTCGGCGGCGCCGGATTGGGGGTGACCGAGGCCGCCATCATGATGCATACCGTCGCCTCCGGCGGAGGCGGACAAGCGGCCGCGAGCAGCATCCACATCAACCTGTTCGGGCCGCACGCTATCGTCGTGCACGGTACACCGGAACAGAAGAAGCGCTGGCTCACGCCGCTCATCAAGGGCGAAGAGAAAGCCTGCTTCGGCGTGACCGAACCCGATGCGGGACTCGACACAACCAGCATCAAGACCTTCGCCAAGAAGGTGGACGGCGGCTACCGTGTCACCGGCCGCAAGATGTGGACTTCGACCGGCCAGGAAGCGCACAAGATAGTGCTGCTGACGCGCACCACGCCCAAGAGCGAGTGCAAGCGGCCCACCGACGGCATGACCTTGTTCTACACCGATCTGGATCGCACGAAGATCGAGGTCCGGCGCATCAAGAAGCTCGGCCGCAACGCGGTGGATTCCAATGCGACGTTCATCGACGACTACTTCGTGCCGGATGCCGATGTCATCGGCGAAGTCGGCCGCGGTTTTTACTATCTGCTCGACTCGCTGAATCCGGAGCGCGTGCTGGTCGGCATCGAGGCCATTGGCATTGGCCGCGACGCGCTGCAACGCGCCGCCAAGTACGCGCGGGATCGCGTCGTGTTCGGTCGCCAGATCGGCAAGAACCAGGGCATCCAGCACCCGCTAGCCGAGGCTTGGTGCGGCCTCGAATCGGCGTTCTGGATGTGCATGCGCGCGGCCTATCTGTACGACAAGGGCCTGCCTTGCGGAGCCGAAGCCAACGCGGCGAAATTCCTGTCCGCGCGTGCCGGTTTCGACGCCACGACGAAGGCTGTGCTCACGCACGGCGGCATGGGCTACGCCCGCGAATTCCAGGTGGAACGTCTGTTCCGCGAGTCGATGCTGCCGCGCATCGCGCCGGTGACCGAGCAGATGATTCTGTCGTTCATCGCCGAGAAGGTGCTGGACTTGCCCAAGTCGTACTGACCTTAAAACGAAAACTCGCCACGGATTTCACGGATCGACACGGATTGGGTTGCGCGTGCTTAGAGCGCTAGCGCAATTACGCGATTGGATTCTTATCCGTGTTCATCCGTGAAATCCGTGGCAAATGCCTTTTGACTTACCGAGAACTCACATGGCCGGACTGTATTTCGACGAACTCAAGGTAGGGCAGATCTTCAAGCACGAGATCCGCCGCACCATCACGGAAGCCGACAACGTCTTCTTCAGCGCGTTGACGCACAACCCCGCGTACCTGCACCTCGACGAGGAGTACTGCAAGGCCAACACCGAGTTCGGTCAGCGCATCGTCAACAGCGCGTTCACGCTCGGCCTGATGGTGGGCGTGACGGTGGGCGACACCACGCTCGGCACCGCGGTGGCGAACCTCGGCTGGGACGAGGTGCGCTTCCCCAAGCCGATGTTCCACGGCGACACCTTGCACGTGGAGACCGAGGTGATCGAGTTGCGCGAGAGCAAGTCGCGGCCCAACGCCGGCATCGTCACCTTCATCCATCGCGGCTTTAACCAGCGCAACGAACTCGTGGCCTCCTGCAAGCGCAGCGGCCTTCAGCTCAAGAAACCGAAGGAGTAGTAAGTCATGTCACAACGTGAAATCTGGGTCGTCGGCGCCACACGCACCGCCATCGGCAGCTTCGGCGGAACCCTCAAGGACACGCCGATGTCGGCGCTTGCCACCACCGCAGTGAAGGCCGCGATGGAGCGCGCGGGGGTCAAGCCCCAGCAGGTCGGTCATCTGGTGATGGGCAACGTGATCCCCACCGAGCCGCGCGATGCCTACATCAGCAGAGTTGCGGCAATCGAGGCCGGTATTCCCATCGAGACACCAGCGTTCAACGTGAATCGCCTCTGCGGTTCCGGCTTGCAGGCCATCGTTTCGGCGGCGCAAGCCATCATGCTCGGCGATTGCGATCTGGCCATTGGAGCCGGCGTCGAGTCGATGAGTCGCGGTCCGTACCTCGTGCCCTCGGCGCGTTGGGGAGCGCGCCTCGGCGACACGCAGATGCTCGACTACATGAACGGCATTCTTCACGACCCGTTCCAGAAGATTCACATGGGCGTGACCGCCGAGAACGTGTCCGTGCGCTACGGCATCACGCGCCAGATGCAGGACGAGGCCGCGGTGGAAAGTCAGAAGCGCGCGGCCAAGGCGATCGCGGAAGGCTACTTCAAGAGCCAGATCGTCGGCGTCGAAATCAAGACCCGCAAGGGCATCGTCTCCTTCGACACTGACGAAGGCGTGCGCGGCGATTCCAACGTCGAGACGCTCGCCAAGATGAAGCCGATTTTCAAGGCTGACGGTAGCGTGACCGCTGGCAATGCGTCCACGCTGAACGATGGCGCGGGTGCGGTGATTCTCGCGGAAGCGGGCTACGCCAAGGCCAACGGCCTCAAGCCGCTCGCGCGCCTCGTTGCGTACGCGCACGCAGGTGTGGAGCCGGCGTACATGGGTATCGGCCCCGTGCCGGCGACGAAGCTCGCGCTCAAGAAGGCCGGCCTTTCCGTGAAGGATCTCGACGTGATCGAGGCCAACGAGGCCTTCGCGGCCCAGGCCTGCGCGGTCTCGCGCGAACTGGATTTCGATCCGGCCAAGGTCAACGCGAACGGCTCCGGCATTTCACTCGGTCACCCGGTGGGTGCAACCGGGGCGATCATCACGACCAAAGCGCTGTACGAACTTGCGCGCGTCAACGGGCGTTACGCGCTCGCGACGATGTGCATCGGCGGTGGCCAGGGGATCGCGGCGATATTCGAGCGCGCTTGAGCGTCATCGCCGCCGTCCGCGGAACTTTCCGGACTCGAGGTGGGCGTAGCCCTAAGCAAACTGCAATCGGGCGATTCCGCGCTGCCGGTTTCCACGCCGATCGGCGTCAACGGTAATCGAGGTGTGGTCTGACGTAGCCCGGACGAAGTCCGGGTTTGCCGCGATCTGTTGAGGTGCTGGCCCCGGACTGCGTGCGGGCTACGTCGCTGTCTCAGGCGTACTTCGCCATCAGGCGCGTTTTCTCGGCGATGCGCTCGCACAGTGCCGTGTCGTTGGACGCGCCGCTGACTTCCATCTCCAGGCTGCACGCCATCATCTCGTAGAACGCCCGATCCAGCGCCTTGCGTGCGGCTGAAAGCTGCTGGGCGATGGCATCGCAGGGCTTGTCCTGCTCCATCATTGCCAGCACGCCGCGGATCTGGCCCTCGACGCGACGCAGGCGGTGCATGACTTCCTTCTGATGCGGCCGGTGTTCGGACGTCACCTCGATGGTGCCCTTGGAGGCAGGACGCGCGGTCTTGGCAGACCTTGAAGGCGCGGCGCCCTTTTTTGCGACATACCCCATGTAGTATCCTCTCGATCAGCGATTGAGTCGGCGTCGATGCGGTGGAACCTTGCGGTCCCTGGCCGATTGTGGATGGTAGCGAACGGACCGGAGTTTAGATGGATTCGGCCCTGGGCGGCCCGCTTGGGACGCCGGCTCCGGTTAGCGGATTCAAACGGATTGACGGGGACATCCCCAAGGAGCAGCGAAGTGGACATCACGGTAAATTTGGACTCCTGGACCCGGGCGGCCATCGGCGGCGGAATGATCGGGCTGGCCGCTGCACTGATGATCGTTTTCAACGGGCGCATCGCCGGCGTCAGTGGTGTGCTAGGTGGGCTTGTCCTGGATCGAAAAGGGGCCGAGACACCGTGGCGTTCGTTGTTTCTGGGCGGGCTGATCGTGGGTGCGTTGCTGGTCGGTCTGCTGCGGCCCGACCTCGCCGCGGTCAGCTTGCAGACCGGCTGGATCGGCACCATCGCGGCTGGTCTGATTGTCGGCTTCGGCACCCGCATGGGTAGCGGCTGCACCTCCGGACACGGGGTCTGCGGCATCGGCCGGCTGTCGCAGCGTTCGATCGTCGCGACGTGCACGTTCATGGCGGCGGGTTTCGCGACCGTGTTCGCTCTGCGTCACCTGCTGGGAGGAGTATCGTGAATTTGCAGTCTCTGGTCGCACTGGTTGCGGGCGCGCTGTTCGGCGCAGGCCTGGTGGTGGGGGGTATGACGGACCCTGGCAAGGTGATCGGTTTCCTCGACCTCGCCGGAAAATGGGATCCGTCTCTTGCGTTCGTCATGGGCGCGGCACTGTGCGTGACCTTGCCGGTGTTCCAGCTCATCAAGGGACGCAGTCGTCCGGTGCTTGAATCGCGGTTCTTTCTGCCCACCAGGACCGACCTCGATCCCCAGTTGCTGGGCGGCTCCGTGCTGTTCGGCATCGGCTGGGGCATCGCGGGTCTGTGCCCGGGACCAGCCATCGCCAGTCTCTCGAACGGCACGCCGGAAATGCTGGCGTTCGTGGTCGCGATGATTGCCGGTATGTGGCTGCGCGATAGGGTTGCGGCCATCGGCAGCGCCCCGCCCTCCGAGCGACCGGTCGCAGCCCGTTAGCGCGCGTCGCGCGCGCTCGGATTCGGGGCATGAGGCCGGCAGGCCGCTTGCGGCGTTGTTCCCGCTATTCCAGCATCTGCGTTCGCATCGATGGATCGATTTCTACGACGACATCGTTACCGCGACCTTGCTGGTCTCGCGGACCCTCGCGCATTCGCTGCTCGCCGGGCTGCCGCCGCAGTTGGGGATTTATGCGGCGATCGTTCCCACGATCCTGTGTGCCGTGCTCGGCTCCAGCCGCATGTTGGCGGTCGCCCTGTTCCGGATGCTCAGGCTTGCCCGAGCAGGCCGCGATCGCGCTGGGACGCGCCGCGACACTGCTGGCGGCGGCGCTCGCCACGCGGGTGTCGATCGCGCTGGACGCTTCGGCCGGCGGGGTGCGCGTCGTCGGCGAGATTCCGCGATCGCTGCCCTCGCCGAGTCTCGGGTAGATCCATGTCCACTGCGGCTCCTTGCCATCGGTACTGCGCACCAGACGCTTGCCATCCGCACCGCCGCCCTTGAGCTGGCCGTGCGACATCTCGAAGTTCGACCAGAGCTTGCCCTGGCGGTCGTAGCGGATGTTGCTGTAGGCCACACAGTTGCGGACGTCGACGAAGGCCACACGCTTGGACACTGGAGAGCGCGGATACCCGGCGGGCTCGCAGATGGTGGCTCCTCGATCTTGTGATTGCCCCAGGTCAGGAACGGGTCGCCCGCCGCCCAGGGATCGCCGAGTAACCACACGGCTCCGGGAACGAGCGGCTCGAAGCGCTGGTAGAGGGGAACTCTGGGAGATATCCGTAGAGTTCCGGAATCTTGCGCGCGTCGTAATCCCAGATGCTGAGGAATTGGGTTCTACGCACGTCCTGAGAGGCCGAGAGAACACGCTTTGCCGGCGCAGTTCGGTGTCCAGACCCAGGAACACTTTCTGGTCGGCACGGTTCGTGGGGATAGGCCTTGGTTATCCTCCGTGCTTCGATTCTTCGAATTGCCCAGGTCCGATTTCGGTACGCGTAACTTTGCATGCGAGCGTCGAATCTGCCGATCCACACCGTTGCATCGGACGGCGGGATCGGAGCGCGAGGCCTCGATCGACTACTTCGCCCCGGCCACCTCGAGCGCCTGGCGTCCGATGATGAATGCGCCCTGCACGAGCATGCTGAAGATGTCGGCTTATTTGTTGTCGCCGAAGCTGAGGCCGCGGTTGGGTGTGAAATTGCCGAAAATATAGAACGACACACTGGTCCAGCCGTCGGCAACGATGATGTAACCCAGTCGGCTGGCGGCCTTCGCTGAAATCGAGCATCGGCAGCACGAACGCCACTGCGATCACCATCGTCCCGTCGTGGCCGGCCCGCTATGCGCTCTCCTGCATCAAACCATTCCGAAGCTCAAGGCTCTGCTGAACACGGCCAAAGCGACCGCCCACGCGTAGAGCGAACGCGACAGTCGAATCCACATAACGAGTCACTTCGTATATCTTCGGACAGAGCGCCACACTGAGACGACGCCATGCGCTGCGCCATTCCAGCGGTCCTGATTCCCGTCATCGTTGCGCTGTCGGGTTGCGCCGGGGCCGACAAGCCCTCTCCGTTCACCGGCTTCTACAAGAACTACTCCGGGTGTGCCGCCGATTACGCAGCGATGGACGCGCGCGTGGACGCCGCCGATGTGCGCGATGGCGCGTATTCGCGCGTCGCAGGGTTTCCCTACCTGCGCACGGATCGCATGCTCGCCTCGTTCCGCCACGAGGTGAAAGGGCTCGAAGACATCAGCGAGTGGACGCGGCGCATGCGCGAGCTGGACCAGGAAGCACGCGATTTCGAATACATCAATCTCGGCATGCCGGAATTCGAACGCGCCGTCCAGCGCGACCGCTTCCTGAATTGCGGCCGCATTCTCCTCAACATCGCGCTGGAAGACCCGGCGAACTGGGCGCGCCTGATCGAGGCGGTGCCGCCTGCCGACGCGTATTCCGGTCTTGCGCGCGTGTTCGGGCTCTATGCGCTGATGGCCTCGTCCATGAACGCCAGAGTGGCGCAGGCGCACTCGGCCGCGATACGCGAGTACGAGCAGCCGCTGCGCGATCCGGCAGGCGGCGCCACGCTGCGCGCCTGGACCGCGAAGCCCAAGGAAGACCTGTCGATGATCGGCGGGGCCCAGGCCAAGGTGCTGATCAACGCGCTCGGCTTTCCCGGCCTGTTCGGCTCGCAGTGGCGCGCGCTGGCCGAGCGTCACGCGCCCGCACTGTGGATCGAGACTGCGGGCGAGGGCGACCTGCCCGCAGCACCGAGGTTCGGCGCCGAAGGTTTGACTGCAGACGTGAGCCGGCCGGTCGCGCACTACTGGATCGGCTACTCCCGATTCGGCGGCGACACGCTGGTGCAGATCAACTATTTTTTCTGGTTCAAGTCCGACCCCGGTGCGGCGACCGGGCCTATCGACGGCATGATCTGGCGCGTCACGCTCGATCCCAAGCTGAGGCCGCTGGTGTACGAGAGCCTGCATGCTTCTGGACGCGATCACCGCTGGTATCCGGTACAGCCGCTGGCCTTGCGAGCGCATGACGATGCGTTGCAGGAGCCAGCATTCGTCGCGCCGGAACTCGCGCCCGCGACCGCCGCGACCCTGCGTCTGCGTGCCGGGTCGCACGTGCTGCGCCGTGTGGTGCCCGCCGAGCAGGCCAGCGCCTCGCCACGCGGCGAGTACGAACTGCGGCTGTACGAGGAGCTATACACGCTGCCTCGGCCGGACGGCAGCACGCGCAGCCTGTTCGGGCCGGATGGTCTGGTGACGGGCTCCCACGGCATAGACCCGGTAAGCGGTTTTTCGAGCGGGATTCTGCGTCCGGGCGTGCTGCGTCAGTACGGGCATCACGCGATTGCCCACGTTGGGCGACGGCATTTCGACGATCCGTACTTGCTCGAGTCGACCTTCGAGCTGCCCTCCAAAGTCGAGATCGAGCAGGCGTCAGCGGCGCGATCGAATTGAGGCGAGGCCTCAGGCGGTTCGCTTTCGCGGCGCTGCTCGTGCCGACGCTGGGCTGGGCCGAGAATCGGCTCCCCCTGTTGTCGCCGAACGCCAGCGTCCTTGCCTTTGGCGACAGCCTGACGGATGGAGTGGGCGGTTCTGGAGAAAACTATCCGCAGAGCCTCGCGCGGCGCATCGGGCACAAGGTCGTCAATGCGGGCATTGCTGGCGATACGACGGCACAGGGCCGTGTGCGGCTTCCTGAGGCGCTGCAGACCTATCGCCCGGAGTTGCTGATTCTCTGCCTCGGCATCAACGACGAATTGCAGCGCGTTCCGCGCGAACGCATCCGTGAAAATCTGACCGCGATGCTTCGTTCCGCGCGCGAAGCGCATGTTCCCGTGCTGTTGCTTGCTCTTCCACGACGCGGAGAGAGCAGCGCCGATCCCTTGTTCGCGGAAGTCGCGGCCGAGGGTGGCGCGATCGTGGATGAAACCTCGATGGTCGAGGTGCTGAGCAATCCCGTGCTCAAGGCAGACATCGTGCACGCGAACGGCGAGGGATACCGGCAAGTGGCGATGAGTCTGGCGATGAAACTCAAGAAGCAGGGCGCATTGCGCTGAACGCGCAAGCGCTGCCATAAAAAAGCTGCGACCGGTTTCCCGATCGCAGCTTTTGGGTTACAGCGGCTTGCTTAAGCCCGTCCGAGGGACTGGATCGCCTGTGCGGTGCAGTAGGTATCGAAGAGCCATTCGGGATCGGCCTGGAAGCGCGCTTCGACGCCGGCAGCGCCCTTGCTGTGGTTGCACAGCGACATGCGCTTGT
>JBQTHL010000038.1:0-3033 GCA_052389915.1 Panacagrimonas sp. | reverse complement strand
GAACCAACCTCCTTCGCGGTCGCGGAAGTACGGCGGCGCTGCGGGTGTTGTCGGAGTCTGCAACAAGCCTTCTCGCATCTCGGGCGATAAGGGAATCGGGATGCGGATCGCACCGCCGGGCTTGCGCAGCATTTCGGCCTGCGGATCTCGCTGCGCACAGACACGAATCGGCCATATAGAGACCAGCAACAGCAGAGCGCTCACCAGCGCAGACAGCAGCCAGGGCAAAAGTAGTTCTGCCCAAGCGCGATCCGAATGGGTCGTTGGGTTATCCACTACCGTCGCCTCGGTTGTTGGACCTCGGCGCGGACCAGCAGAGCTTGCGCTGCATCGGCGCAGTGTCTACGCGCGGCCTACTGGTTCGGCTCCAGGAGCCGCCACCAGCTTCGCCCAGCAGCTTCCATCCCGCCGCGCGCAGACTCGCGCCGCCTTCCTCCGGTAACGTGTACGTTATTAAACGCCGGTATCCCATCGCGCGTGCCACTCGCCAGGCGGCGCCGTACAACATCGAGCAAGCATTCTTGCTTCCGTCCGTACAGCATCGGTTTACCTCCAGCGTCCATCCGTCGTCAGCCATCCTCGCAACAGGTCTCCCAACAATCGCGACGCCACGCACGGTTTCACCCTCGCTCACGGCCACGGAAAACTTGGCTCCAGGCACGGGCTTATGGTGTCGGTGGTGCGCAGCCACAAAAGCATTTGCCTCGTCAAAGTTGATTGGGGTGAGGTCCAAAGCGGCGCTCCGCCCGACCTGCAACGCCTCAAGTGTTTTCTCGTTCATCCGACTTCACTCCGGACGCGCCGTCGGTTGAGGTTGGCCGTTGGCAGGCGTGCCGGACTGCTTCATGCGCTCGATGCGCTCGCGCATTCGCGTTTCGAGCTGCTGGTTCGAGTCGATGTTCTCTGCCGCTGCCTCGGCCGCGGCCTGGGCGTCCTGGTAGAACTCGCTCAAGTCCATCAGGGACCAGTCAAGGCGTCCCACTTCGTCGGTGCTCAGCGGTCGGCAGTCGGGGTTGCGGGAGCTGCCCCAGGCCATGCCAAGTTGCGGACGGCCCTGCTCCTGGATGATGCGAGTGAGCTTGCTGCTGAAGACGCAGTAGGTCTCGTATTCGCGCTCGTCGATGGGTCCGCCGCTGGTGTGTTTGCCAACGTAATGCGCGCGGCCCGCCTGACGTGCGAGGCCGAGTTGCTGTTGCTCGGCGTCGCACTGGTCCAGTCCGATGTCGTTGCCCCAACCGGAATCGTTGCAACAGTTGGAAAACCCGAAATTGGTCTTGGCACAGCGCATCGGCTCGCCCTTGAACATGGTGAAGTTGTTCGGATCGAAATCGTCCGAAGCGTTTTGAGCGGCCGTCAGCCAGCTCGCGGCTTGCGCCATCTCTTCCGCGCCGGTGTCCTGCGTGATGCGATCCGCGGCGGCGCAGTCCCCGCGAGGGCAGTAGAGGTCTTCACCGCAAACGGTTGTGGCGGACTCGCTGCCGGTGCCTGCTGGACAGCGGAAGTCCTGGCGGTAGCGCTGGCATTTCCCGGTCTCCGTGTCATACGCCACGCAGGTGGAAATGGTCTGTTCGCACTGGCGGTCGCGAAGATCGCGGCAGGCTTGCTCCTCGTTCTGCTGCTGGTCCGGGCAGAGATACGTGTCCTCGTAACGCCAGCACTGTCGAAAGACCGGCACGCCGCTGACGGTGCGCCATTCCGGGCCTTCGAGGCAACTTGAGGATTGGAGACTGCAAGCGGGCGGCGGTGCAACGGGTTGCGGGCAACTCGTCTCGTAGGTGTCGGTTCCCTGATCGGGGCAGTCGCAGTAGCGCTTCACGGTGAAGCGCATGAAGCCCTCGCCGCTGCCGGACACGATGACCTTCATGCGGATCGTGTTCGTGCCGGTGCGCAGGTAGGACCGGATGTCCACGTTCACGCCGTAGCGCCTGCTGCGGTTGAGTTCGCAGGCGCCGGTCTGGGTGTCGGTGTAGCGCACGCGACCGCCCTCCACTTCCAGCCGGTCGCCGCCGTAAGGTCCGACCGCGATCAGGTTTCCGTTGACCTCGATGAGCTGCCAATCGTCGAAGCCAACTTCAAACAGCCGGAACTCCTTGACCATCGCCACGTCGTCGATGTTGAAGCTCGTGCTGCGGTCAAAGACGCCGCAGGAACCCGACCAGTAGTTGTCGGCGATGGTGCCGAGCGTCAGCGTCGGATACTGGTAGTTCCAGGCCATGTCCGAATTGATGGACTGAACGTCCATCGCCAGTTCGCATTCGGCGTCCGCCGGGCAATCGGGAGCGCGGCGTCGCTGGCAGGTAGGCAGTGGATTGAAGGCGTCGGCATGGCAGAAAGCCGCGGTGTAGCTCTCGTTGCCGGCGCCGTGCCCGTAGCTCTGGCAGCCGGTGTAGTTCTGCGTCAGCGCGCGAGCGCCTGCCTGCGCCTGACGTTCGCGGTCAAACTCCGGCTCGTCGGTTTCCAGCAGATAGCGTGGTCGGCTGTAGGCCGCGTCGTTTACCTCGCGGCCCACCTCGTGGTTCGGCATTTCCTGGCGCGCCTGATCTTCGATGGCGAGGCCGGAGCGGAAGTAGTCTGTCTGCGGCGGATTCGAGCCACTGAAACCGGGATAGGACTCGGGCGGTTGCTGGCCTGCGGCCGCTGCCGCCGCGTTTCCCTCGGCTCCGATCTGTCGCCCCTGTTCGTAGGCATCGGACTGCGCATAGACCAGCCAAGCCGGGAGGCCGACGGAGAACAGACAAGCTCCTAATGCCCAGAGGAGGCTGACGATCTTCTGACGAAGTTCCGGTCGCATCAGCGAGCCTCCAGTTGCTTCCGCAACTCGGCCGCACGAGTGCGCGCGGCCGGCTCGTGGGCCTTGCGCTCGATCTGGCCCAGCAGGTAATCGAGTCCGGCTTCGCCTGCGACCTTGACGTGCTGCGGCACCGGGCAGACCTGCTCGGAACAACTGCGTAGGGCTTGCAGCGGCAGCACCACCGTCGGCACGCGATCCACGCCGAACCTCGTGAACAGCGTGGGATCAATGGCGAGACTGGT
>JBQTHL010000037.1:0-86763 GCA_052389915.1 Panacagrimonas sp. | reverse complement strand
TGCGTCCCGCTCGAACCAGCTCGATCATCTGCTGGCGAAACTCCGCCGGATACGGCGGTCGACTCTTGGGCATCTCGGACTCCTTTCCTCAAACAATCAGGTGTCCGGGAAACGGGGTCAACTCCATACTGGGCTTGGCCATCGCACTGGTTGGCCATCTTGGCTTTAAGGCGTGGCTGGAAAGCCGTAAGCAGATCAAAGGTCTTGAGGTCGACATCGTCCGATCTCAACAAGAGACCAAGCGCATGGAAATCATGGCCTCAGTGGCAAGCACTCAGCCAGTTGTCCTGAATGCCATTAACAGCAGTACCGAAACGAACAACAGGCTACTCAAAGCTCTCAAACCTGACGACAAGATAACGTTTAAAGGTGAGCATTTGACTGGTGCTGTCGCTGCTGAAGTTACGCAGCCGGAACGCGCGGCTTCGGAGGACATTCAAATCGATGGCACATTCCGAGTATTGGGAAATCGGACTGATAAGACCTCGGGGTTCCGCATTACATTACAGCGGACGACTGACGATTTAGTTGTTACTGCCGACGTTCCAGATGAACTCAATGTCATGCAGAAAGCCGCAATTAAAGAAGCTGAGTGGGGCAAGTGGCTATTGGACGTAACCATGAACGCTTCTACCCTTCGCGGGACTTTGCACTCAGCCGTAGTTATTAGCGCGAAGAAATATGTCCCTCCGAATTAGTCGCTAGACGATCTGCCCGCATGGGAATCGCAATACGTCAGAATTTAGGGGCCGGGGAAAAGAGGCCAGCTTCGGACTGTTTCGATCCCCTAAATCAACCTGAGCGATCGCGCGTGTCCGCCGCGTCGTTGACCCGTTGAATGATCTCGCGCAACAGACCGGGCGTGATGTGCAGGCTGGCTTGATCGCGACGGAATTTATTTCAGGAGCCAACTAGATGTTTGGTCGGCGCGAAGCGATCTGCGCCCCCCACCTTCTGGGCTTAGTTCATCGCGGTCGACCTCAATGAGCCGTTCCCGATCTTGCGGCGCTCGCCGAGGTGATATCCGGAGAATCGACCGCTCCACACAAGACGGGTGGCGCTGATGTCGTGGAAGGTTGGGGATAAATAACCCTTCGCGGCGATACCAGCCGTTCGGACCGATCCACAGGAGCTGCGCAGATGGGAATCGCCTTTGAAAATGCACTAAAGAAGTCCTACGAACGGTCGGCAGCGCGGATGGCCGCCAATCCGGCCATGGACTTGGACAGCCTGCGCGACATGCTTGAAGGCTTGCATGAGCTGGCGTCCGAACCTGTCGGCGTGACCTATGAAGACGTCGACTCCGACGGCGTCCCCGGCATCCTCGCCAAGCCGGCAGGTGCAGCCGGTGACCGAGTCATCGTCTACACCCACGGCGGTGGCTGCGTGACGGGGTCGTCCCACAGCCATCGCAAGCTTGCTGCGCATCTAGCCAAGGCGGCGGGGGTGCATACCGTGGTCGTGGACTATCGGCGCGCGCCCGAGCACCCGTTTCCAAGTCAGATCGATGATCTGCTCGTCGTGCATCGGTGGTTGCGGCGCAAGGGTTACGCGCCCGCACACACCGCGACCGCGGGAGATTCCGCTGGCGGCAATCTCGCGATCACGACCGTGTTGAAACTGCGCGCTCTAGGCGAGGCGCTGCCCGCTGCGATCGTTGGATTGTCGCCGTGGCTGGACATGGAATGTATCGGCAAGACGATGGACAGCAATGCCGACAGTGATGCCCTGGTCTCGCGCGGCGTGAGCGAGATGATGAGCGCGATGTATCTCGGCAATGTCGCGCGCAATGAACCACTCGCCAATCCGCTCTACGCCAATCTCGCCGGTTTGCCGCCGATGTATCTGTCCGCGGGCGACGCTGAGACCCTGCTCGACAACGCCGAACGAATGGCCGCTCGTGCCAAGGCTGCTGGTGTCGAGGTGACGCTCGACATCAAGCAGGGACAACAGCACGTCTATCCGTTCATGGCAGGCCGCTCGCCGGAGGCCGACGCGACGATCGCAAGTGCCGGAGCCTGGCTGCGCTCCCGTCTCGGATTGCGTTGATCGCTCGCTGCAATTCGGCTCGTCCTCGCCGGAAGGCCCACCGGATGCTCCGGTGGGCGCTGGCGCAGCCGCTGACGCGCTCCGCTATTTCCCGGCCAGGAACACCGCGAAGGTGTGCTGCGTATCGAGATACTCCTTGGCCTGCGCGATCTTTCCGTCGCGCACGATGAACAGGAAGTGGTACTCGTTGTTGTAGACGCTGCCGTCCGGATTCTCGCCGTAGGACTCGACCTCGGCGGCGACGCGGTCGCCTTCGGCGGTCATGGCTTTGATCGTCATCGCCAGTCCGTTCTTCATCGGTGGCACTAGGCTGTTGAGCAGGTCCTTCATCTGCGCCTTGGTCTTAGTGCCGGCCAGAGGGAACAGCGCGGGCTTGCCACCCACCCACCAGGCGCAGTCCTCGGTCATGTCGTTCATGACGCCGGCGATGTCGGCGAGGCCAAACTTCGCCAGGAACTGCTCGACCGTTTTCTTGTTCTGCTCGATGCTCATCGCTTGTCTCCGTTATTTGATGGGCCTGCCCCTCACGCTGAACGGTGCGACCTCGGGCTTGCGCCGTCTTGCGCTTATCGGCTGCGCTGCATCAGTGCGGACGACATGCGAACGATCCGCTGAAAGCCGAGCAGCGAGCGAGTGCCGGCGGCGGCAATCGAACCTTGGCCGAATCGTGTGCGAACAGCCTGCCGGTACTCGCCGGTCTGCGGCTTGGGTAGCGCATCCCAGTCAACGGTCGATGCCGCGGGTTCAGCGTCGAAGAACGAGGCGATCACCGGCAGCGCGGCGCAGCGCTTGTCGAACAGCAGCATGTGGCCCTCACCATCGGCGAGGAACAGGCGCGCATTCGGAATGCGCGCGGCGATGTTCATCGAATTGGCATGCGGCACGAGACGATCATCCGTGCCGGATACCACCAGGGTCGTGTGCGGAATGCGCTCCAGCCAGCCGAGACTGGTCCAGCTCATGGCCGCCAGCCATTGCCATGCGTAGCCCGGAAGCGACGGCGGCGCGGCTTTGCGCATCGCCATCTGCTCGCGAAACGACTGCGGATCAGGATGCGGCCCGCCCACGGTGCTGACGTAGGTTTTCTCGTACAGCCAGGGCCACCAGTAGCGGATGGGCAGGGACGTGGTGAGGAACGCGACCGCCGCACCGGGCACGCTGCCGATGCCGACGATGGTCGAGATCAGCGCGAGCTTGCGCACGCGGTTCGGGTGCCGGTACGCCAGCATCTGCGCCACCGCACCGCCGAAGGAGTATCCGAGCACATCCACCGATTCGTACCCGAGGGTGTCGAGCGCACGCTCGACCAGATCCGCCACCTCGCACACATGCAGCGGACGCAGGGGAATGCTGGATTCACCCGTGCCCGGAAGATCGAGCGTGATGACGCGGCGCGACGTGAGGCGCGCCTCCAGCGGACCCCACATGCCGAGATGCGCGCCCAGTCCATGAATGAGCAGGAGCGGTTCGCCGCTTCCCTGCTCGCGGACACGCAGGCGATGCGATCCCAGGGTGATTCGCTGCTCTTTCATGCCAGCTCGCTTGCGATGCCCAGCGCATCGAGTCGTGACTGGTTGTCTTCCGCGAAGTGCGCCAGCAGCACCAGGTCCTGCGGCTGTCCGCTGGGATCCATGAGCTGATCGACGAGCACCGCTTCGGCGACGAAGCCGAGGCTGCGGAACATGCGGATGGCTGGCTCCTGCTCGGCAACCACTTCCACCATGATCTTGCGCAGGCCCTGTCGGCCCAGCGCATTGGCGAGTGCCTGACGGGCGAGTGCCTTGCCGACGCCCCAGCGACGGCGCGCTGGATCGACGAGCAGACGCAGTTCGCCGACATGACCCGACAGGCCGACGCCGGGAATGACCGCGACATAGCCGATCACGGACTGATCCTCGTCATCGATGGCCAGCAGGCGCAGGGCGCGGGAGTCGCGCAGCCATTCCTGCAGCAGGCCCGGTGCGAGCGGATCTTCCTTGGCGAAGGTGAGATCGTCGGCCGGAATGCGGCGAAAGAAGTTTTCGAGAGCGGCGGCGTCTGGCGCGCCGTATTCACGGATGTTCATGAGGTGATGGGCTCGGAGTGCTGGCGGATCCAGTCGAGAATGGCCGGGATGGCGACCTTCGCCGCCTGGCGACCGCAGGTAATGCTGATGTGACCGGCGGGAATCGAGAGCAGGTCGGTCTTGGTTCCCGTCAGCAAGCGCGGCAGAGGGTCTGCGGCGGCACAGGGCACGATCTCGTCGCGCTCCGCCACCACGCACAGGACCGGGCAGCGGATGCGGGAGAGATCGACGCGCTTGGTTCCGAGCTTGAAGTCGCCGGTTACGAAACCGTTGCCCTGAATCCACCAACGGACCATGTCGCGTAACACGCCGCCGGGCATCGGAATGTGATCGGCGATCCATTCATTCATCGCCTGATAGCCGAGCACGTACTCGTCGTTCCACAGGTTCTGCCACAGGTTCGCGGCCTGGACGAGATCGGCGGTGGGATGCCGGATGGCGAAGCTGCGGAACACCAGCGACGCCGGCACATTGCCGCTGTCGTCGATCAGCGTTTCCGGGTCGATGCTCTTGCTGCGAATCGGCTCCACCAGATTGCCGACCTGCGAAAAATCCACCGGCGATGCCATGGTCACCAGCGCACGCACCGGGATATCGGCACCCGCACCGAGTGCGGACAGGGCGAGGCACCCGCCCATGCAGTAGCCGGTGAGAATCACCTCGCTCGCCTCTGCGTGACGCAGGAGCGCCGCAACCGCGCGCGGCAACAGATCCAGTGCGTACGTGGCCAGCGTATTCTGCGCATCGGCTTCGTCCGGCACGCCCCAATCGAGCACGTATACCGCGTGACCCGCGTTCATTAGGCGCTCGACGTAACTGTTGCCGGCGTGCAGGTCGAGCACATAGCTGCGGCTAACCAGCCCGATGAAGGCGAGGATCGGCGGATCGAGCTGCGCCGTATGCCCGCCGTAGTGCCACAGCTCTGCCTTGCCATGCTTCCACACCACGGTCTTCGCGGTTGCACCGGTGCGGACGAAGCGACCTCCGAACAGGTACTTCAGTCCGTTGCGCGCGCGCCGGGAGTTGCGTTCGATTTCCTCGCGGAGCGAGTCGATCCTTTGCTGGCGTTGCGGGGAGCGGAGGTCTGACATGGCTCAGCCGACGTCGCCGTTACGCGGTTTTCCATCCGCTCCATCGCTGCCGACAGATCGAGCAACTGCTTCTCGATCTGTCCCAGTCGGCGCTCCAGCCTTCGAACATCCGAGTAGCTCGGCTGATTGCCTAGGTGCCGAAGGTTCGAGGTGCCGGCACGCCAGCGGCGCGACAGACCCCGTGACAGCTCCAGTCCCATCAGCAGCGCCTCGTTCACGCGCGGATCGGCGATCTTCTGTTCGAGAGGACGCCCGATGGCGTTCTCGATGCGGTCGAACAGGCGCCGCCAGGGAGGGGTAGGTGCGGGCATGCATTAGGTCCGGTCTCGCGAGAATGACGCTGACCCGGGCAGCTTCGCGTCCGCCCTTCGCGCCGTCTTGCGTGCAGCGGCTGTCAGGTACGCCCTACTGCGCGACCAGGCCGCCGTCGATGCAGAACTCCGCGCCGATGCAGAACTTGGATTCATCGGAGGCCAGGAACAGGCAGCCGTAGGCGATCTCGATGGGCTGGCCCCAGCGTCCAATCGGGGTCGAGCCGACGACTGCGTTCTCGAACCCTTTTGGATCCGCGTGGTTCTTGATCGCTTCTTGAACCAGCGGCGTGTTGATGGCGCCTGGGTGGATGGAATTGGCGCGAATGCCGTCGCGGGCGTGCGCAACCGCGGTGCCCTTGGTCAGCGTCCTCACCGCGCCCTTGGACGCGTGGTAAGCGCCAAACCCTGGGCTGCCGATGATTCCGTACGCCGACGAAATATTGATGATCGAGCCGCCGCCGTTCTTCTTCATCAGCGGCACCGCGTGTTTCGTGGCGAAGAACACGCCCTTGACGTTGATGTTCATGATGCGGTCGTACACCTCCTCGGAGGTATCGACTTCCGGCAGCGGGCTTTCCACCGCCGCGTTGTTCACCAGCGTGTCCAGCCGACCGTAACGGGTCGCCACGTGTTGGAACATGGCCTCGATATCCGTCATCACGCCCATGTCGCAGCGCAGGAACTCCGCGCTGCCACCGTCCTTGATGATCTGCGCGGCCACGGCCTGGCCTTTCTCGGGCTGGATGTCGGCCACGATGACCTTGGCGCCTTCCTGTGCGAACAGCTTGCACGTCGCCTCGCCGATGCCCGAGGCGCCGCCCGTCACGATGGCCACCTTGTCCTTGAGTCTTCCGTTCGGCGTGTTCATTGATCGTCTCCTTCGCTTGTTGAAATCAGATACCGAGCTGGCGCGCGGCGGGGTTTGCATGTGCCTGTGAATTGGATCAGCCGTTCTCGAACACGTTCTGGTGTTCCGAGCGCAGCACGTGCTTGAGCACCTTGCCCGTGACGGTCGTGGGAAGCTGATCGAGGAACACGACCTTCTTCGGAACTTCGTGCAGGCCGAGACGTGCCTTGCACCAGGCGATGACCTCGGTCTCGCTCAGCGTCTGGCCCGGCTTGGGCACCACGAAGGCCGTGACCGCTTCGATCCAGCGCGCATGCGGCAGCCCGATGACCGCCGCGGACCTCACCGACGGATGCCCCAGCAGCGCGCCTTCGACGGTGCAGGACGCCACGTTCTCGCCGCCAGTCTTGATCATGTCCTTCTTGCGATCGTGGAACAGGAACAGGCCGTCCTCGTCGATCAGGCCAAGATCACCCGTGTGATGCCAGCCGTGCGCTCGTGCGGCCGCGGTGGCTTCCGGGTCCTTGAGGTACTCCATCATCACGGTAGGGCCGCGCACCACCAGCTCACCGACCTTTCCGCGGGGCAGCAGCGTGCCGTCGTCGTCCATGATCGCGAACTCGGCGGTCATTCCCGCCTGGCCCCAGTACTGGCCCTGCTTGGAGAACTGCAGCTCGGGCTTGAACACGCAGGCTGAAGGGTAGACCTCGGTCTGGCCGCTGCTGAGCGCAAAGCGTGGGCAGATCTCGTGGGTCAGGCGCGTCAAGGTTTCGGTGTCCATCGGCGTCATCGCGTAGAGCCCGTAGCGCATCGAGTCGAAGCGGTACTTCGAGCGATCCGGATGATCGAGAACGGCACGCCACATCGTCGGCAGGGCGAAGCACCAGGTCACTCGGTCCTTCGTGATGTGTTCCATCAGCGTCACTGCGTCGAAGCCGCGCATGACGATCTGCGTCGCGCCGCGATGCAGGAAGGAGCTGACCAAGGTGTGCTGCGCGCAATGGAAGAACGGCAGCATGGCGACGGTCACGTCGTTCTGCTGCATCTCCATCTCGATGATGTTGTTGAGCGTGGCCAGCACCACCGCCAGATGACTGACCACCACGCCCTTCTGCTGCGCGGTGGTGCCGCTGGTGAACATTACGATCGCGGTGTCGCGGTCGCCGATCTCGATGTCCGGTTCGTCAGTGGGCTGTCCGTTGCAGACCTGCTCGAACGTCGGAAGCGTGGCGTCGGAAGCGACGCCAGGTGTTGGGATCGCCAGGAGCGGTGGCGGCGTGCGGCCGGCCGCGCGCATTACAGGGAGAAACGCGGTGTCGACGATCAGTAGCCGCGCTTCGACCTTGTCCAGAATGTAGTCGATCTGCTCGCGCTTGAGCAGCACGTTCATCGGCACCCAGACCATGCCGGCGCGGGCGATGCCGTAGGCGGCGACGATGAAGTCGAGCGAATTGCCGCACAGAGCGGCCACTGCGTCGCCCTGCTTCAGGCCCTGCGAGCGCAGGTAATTTGCGAACTGGTTGCAGCGCTGATCGAGCTCGCGGAACGTCATGCGGCGCTCGCCTTCGATGAAGGCGATCTTGTCCGGATGCAGCGCGGTGGGGCGGCGAATGATGTCGCCGATGGCGACGCGATTGATGACGTTGGGCTGCGTTTCCACGGCTGGGGGCTCCTCCAGAAGGGCCGCTCTAATGTGCGGGGATCGTGGTGGCTGCGGCCGGACCGGTCTTGCGTCTACCGGTTGCCCTCTTGCGTCGGGTCGGAGCCGGTGGACGCAAGACGATTACGCAGGCCCGACCGGACACTCGTCGCGCAAGATTGGCAATAGCGAGGAGAACGATATGGATGGTGGCGGAAACCCGCGGAGTGGCCCCCGCACGATCATCGTCGGCGCCGGTGCGGCCGGTATGGCGCAGGCAATCCTGCTTCGTCGCGCCGGGCTGACCAACCTGGTGATCTACGAGAAGGCCCACGAG
The DNA here is from genome assembly GCA_052389915.1 of Panacagrimonas sp. Taxonomy (GTDB): domain Bacteria; phylum Pseudomonadota; class Gammaproteobacteria; order Nevskiales; family Nevskiaceae; genus Panacagrimonas. The sequence continues at coordinate 78,421 of JBQTHL010000037.1, read as the reverse complement.
ATCGGCGGCACCTGGCGCGAGAACCGCTATCCCGGCGTGGCCTGCGACGTGCCCTCGCATCACTACAATTTCTCGTTCGAGCACAACCCGGTGTGGTCAGCGCGCCTCGCCGGCGGCGCAGAGCTGCAGCAGTACATGCTCAAGGTCTGCGAGAAGTACGACATCCGTCGCGACGTCGTGTTCGGTCAGGAGGTGAAGGAGGCGCGCTTCGATGGCGTGCGCTGGCACATCACCACCGCCCAGGGCCTCACCGACTCCGCCGAGTTCCTCGTCGCTGCGACAGGTCCTCTCCACGTGCCGGCCATGCCGAAGGTGGAGGGTCTCGACACGTTCAAGGGACAGTCGTTCCACACCGCACGCTGGCCGGACAAGCTCGACCTGAAGAGCAAGCGCGTCGGCGTCCTTGGCGCCGGCTCCACCGGAACGCAGGTGATTTCGAGCCTGGGCAAGCAAGGCGTGGATCTCACGGTCTTCATGCGCACGCCGCAATGGGTATTTCCGCTGTACAACCGCAGCTACGGTGCGGCCGAGCGGAGCTTTGTGAGTCTTTTCCCGTGGATCGGCAAGACCGCTGGCAGGTTCTTCCAGTGGTTCTTCGAAGGGGTGTTTGCCCAGGCCGTCATCAAGCCGGGCTGGCAGCGCAGCTTCTTCCAGAAGGCTTGCCGCTGGAACCTGAGTCGCGTCAAGAATCCGGAATTGCGCAAGCAGCTCACGCCGGACTATCAGCCCATGTGCAAGCGCCTGGTGATGTCGGTGGACTTCTATCCGGCGCTGCAGCGGCCCAACGTAAAACTGGTGCGTCAGGGCATCGCCAAGGTCGAAGCGGACGCCGTGATCGACAGCAGCGGCGCACGCCACCCGCTGGACGTGCTGATCCTGGCCACCGGGTTCAACACCGCCGCTTACTTCCGCCCGATTCAGGTCATCAACGAGCGTGGCGAAACACTGGACGATACGTGGAAGGGCCAAAGGGGGGCTCACCTGTCGACCCATGTGCCGGGCTTCCCCAACTTCATGATCCTCGGCGGCCCGCAGTCGCCGCGCGGCAACTTCAGCGCGATTGCCTACTCCGAGGCTATCGCCGGGCACATCGTCGACGTCATCCGCAACGCGCACGACAAGGGCTGGAAGAGCATCGAAGCAAAGCCAGAGGCGATGGCGCGCTTCATCAAGTCCAATTGGGATCGCTTGCCGAACACCATCTGGGTCACCGGTTGTCAGAGCTGGTATCAGGACGACAACGGAGTGCCCGAGACCTGGTCCGGCACGCCGGAAGAATTCCGCGAGGTGTTGAAGCACTGGCGTGTCGATGACTTCGTCACGCGAGCCGCCGACGCCCGCGCCGGTGCTTAGCATTGAAGCCTGAGGGTCGACCAAGCGGCTCGCCGCGAGGTCGACCCAGCTTCATCGACTGGTTGGTGCCGGCTCCGGCCGTCTGAAAAACAGAACTAGACGTCAGTCAGAGCCAACTCAAATCGTCACCGAGAGAACAAGGGCGGTGGGCCGCCGACCTGATAGACCTGATCGTCGTAGGCAACCCACTTAGAGTTTTCCATGTCGAGGAAGGTCTCGACCATCGGCTTGAGCACGGCCTGGTAATACGGTGTCGCCTGCATGGCGTTGCGGGCATCGGCGTTTTCGAACCACGCCTCCGAGAAGCCATCGAAGCCGATGAAGGTACCCGGCCAGTCGGTTTGCGGTGACAGCCGATGCTGGACGTAACGGCGGAGATACTGGGTTATTTCCGGCCTCTGTCCGTACAGCCGTCCATATTCCTCGCACCAGATGCGACGGAAGTCCTCGATGCTCAAGCCAGGCTTGCGTTTGTAGAAACCGAGAGTGATGAGCATCGTGAGCCTCCGCAAGATGTGCTGAACGGCACCGGGCGCTGCGTCCCGGAGGGCCAAAACCGATTGACTGCTGCGAGAGCGGTGAGGTGCCGCTGATGCGAACCCGGCACCGTTCCACCTGAGGGGTGGAAGGTGCCGGGCGTGTTCAGACGACTGCCACTCGCAAGCGTTTTGACGCGGCGTTATGACATTGCAGGGTAGTCGGTGTAGCCGGCCTCGGCGCCGCCATAGAACGTCGCGCGGTCGTACTTGTTGAGCGAAGCCTTCTTGGCGAAACGCTGCGGCAAGTCAGGATTGGAAATGAAGATGCGGCCGTATGCGACGGCATCACCCAAGCCCGAGTCGATCGCCGCCTCACCTGACGCTTGATCGAATCCACCGGCGACGATGACCGGTCCCTTGAACATATCGCGGAAGAGCTTGGTCGAGGACGCATGCGCCGGAGCGTCATCGTCGGTGTAGCCGGCCAGCGTTGCGCGCGGCTCGACCATGTGCAGATAGGCGAGCTTGCGCTTGGCCAGCTCCGTGACGACGTGCGTGAACAGGCCAATCGGATCCTTGTCCTGGGTGCCGTTGAGCAAGCCGTACGGCGAGAGACGCACGCCGACATGATCCGAACCCCAGACCTTGATCACTGCGTCGACGACCTCCAGCAGCAGCCGGGCGCGGTTGGCGAAGGAGCCGCCGTACTCGTCGGTGCGCTGGTTCGCGTTGTCCTGAAGGAACTGGTCGAGCAGGTAACCGTTGGCGCCGTGAACCTCTACGCCGTCGAACCCTGCCTTCTTCGCGCATTCCGCCGCGTGGCGAAACTGTTCGACCACGCCGGCCAGTTCCTTGGTCTCCAGTGCGCGCGGGGTTTCAAACGGCACCATCTCCCACTTCGGGGTGAACGCTACGCCTTCGGCCGCGATGGCCGATGGCGCCACCGGCAACGCGCCGTCGTGATAGAGGCTGTGCGAGATGCGGCCGACATGGAACATCTGGTTGAAGATCTTGCCGCCCTTGGCATGGACCGCAGCGGTCACCGGCTTCCATCCTTCGATGTGCGCCTCGGTGAAGATGCCGGGCGTGGACGGATAGCCCGTGCCCTGCGGCGAAATCTGCGTGGCCTCGGTGATCAGCAGCCCGCCGTCTGACGCGCGCTGTTCGTAGTAGGTGGCATTGAGCGGGGTGGGCGAGCCGTCGGCGGCTGCGCGCATGCGCGTCAGCGGCGCCAGGATCACGCGATGCTTGAGCTGGAGCGCGCCAAGCTTGATCGGCGTCAGAAGCGGAGAAGTCATGGTGATCGATACCCTTGATTGATGGCAGTACAGCCGTGATGAATGAAATGTTTGACTGCGCAGACTCGGTAAATCTGCGCTTACTGCGAAGCTAAGCGAGCGGCCGGATCTGGTCTGTCCCCGGCACGTGGGACAAGTCCGCTGTCACCCTTGCGCCCCGAGATACGGCTCCGGAAGTGCGTACGCGGCAGGTTCCAGCAGATAGGAAATGGAGTGACCCAGCAGCGGCTTTCCGAGTTCCTTGCGCTGCGCTTTCACCAGCGCTCGTAGCGCCTCGTCGCTCAGGACGCGCTTCCAGCCGCGATCGCGGCTAGAGGCGTCGGCCCAGGTCAACAGCAGCACCAGCTGCGGCAGGTCGCGTCCGGTGACCATGTCGCAGACCGTCATGACGCCGGCACCCGCCGCGCGCAGCGCCGGCAGATAGGACGCGGCCAGGTACTCGCGTGTCGCGTTCGGCTGACCCAGCGCCACCTGCTGCAGAATCAGCTCATGGATGCCGCTGACGTGCTGCGGTTCGTCTGCATTCACCCGCAACAGCGACTTCAACGGCTTGAGGAACATGAGCTGGTAGTGATCCACCATCTCTTCGCCGGCATTGGTCTCCGCGCGCACCCGAGCCCATTCGGGATCGGCGTAGAAGGTTTTCCACTGCGCCTCGCGCTGTGCGAGATCGGTGTAGGCGAGCATGTAGACGAACACCGGCAGATCGGGGCCGGTGAGCGCGGTCCATCGACCGACGCAATTCAAGCTATGACGTTCGAACAAAGCCGGCAGCGCATGCTCGAAGCGCGCGTGGGTATCCTGCATTCGGCCCGGCGTGACCGCGTAAAGGCGTAGCTCGTAGATCATGGCGAGTTAATTGTGGCGGTGAAGGCGGCTGGTGCCGCCTCGCGATTCGCGAAGCCCGCGATGTGGCGGCCGGCGACGTATCCAAAGGTCATGGCGGGGCCGATCATGGTGCCGGCGCTCGGGTAATGACCGCGCAGAGGCGACGTCATGTCCAGCCCACAGGCGTAGAGCCCATTGATCACCTTGCCCGCTGAGTCGAGGACCTGAGCCGATGCGTTGGCTCGAAGGCCCAGTGCGGTGCCGGCGTCGCCCGGATACAGGGGCAAAGCGTAGAACGGGCCGCGGTCGATCATACCCAGGCAGGGGTTGGGCTTGTGCTCCGCATCACCTAGGCTTCGGCTGTAGAGATCCGCACCCTTGCCGAATTCCGGATCAACGCCGGTTTTTGCGTAGCCATTCATGCGGCCCACGGTCTCGATCAGGCCGCTGGCATCGATCCCGACTTGCGCGGCCAACTCCGCGAGCGTTCCGGCCCGCTTCACGTAGCCTCCGCGCACATACGCGCCAATCGGATACGGGAAGGGGCGCATCAGGCCGAATCCATACTTGCGTACGAAGGCATGGTCGGCCACCAGATACGCCGGCACGATTTTGCGCTCGTGCATCGTTCCCACGATGCGGTGATACGACTCGCCTTCATTGCAGAAGCGATGCCCGGCGGCGTCCACGATGATGGCGCCCGGCTTGCAGCGATCGAAGGCGAAGTGAGGCCACTTGCTCAGGCGGCCGTTGGCGCGACGGAAGCTCGAGGTCGGCGCCCAGATGGCGTTGTGCTTGAGCGCTGGCCCCAGATCTGCGCCGATCTGCTGCGCCATCGTGATGCCATCGCCGACGTTGGTGTCGGGCAGCACCGACTGGTGCTGGTCCGCGAAGGGAATGAACTGCGCACGCATGGCGGTGTTGGCCGCGAACCCACCGCTGGCGAGAATTACGCCCTTGCGGGCCACGATCCGCGTCGGACGGCCGAGACGATCCACGACGACACCGGTGACTCGATCACCCTCACGCACAAGGGTTCTGGCCGAAGTGCCGGTCCAGAATTCCACATTCAGATCCGTTGCGGATTTCACCATCCGGCCCACCAGGGCCGCGCCGCGAATCAGGCGCGTTGAACGGCCGAATCGGAGCAAGTCCGCGGCATAGCGCAGCAGCAGCTTGGCGGCGACCTTGAACGACGCCCACGACCGGTACGAGCGCTGGAGGTGCAGAGCCTCGGCGACGTCGGCCTGCATACCGCCGAACACGAGGAATTCGCGAAACGGGTATTGCAGTTTCTTCAGCAGAGGACCCAGGAGTCGCGCATCGAACGCTTGCGGCAGGACGCTGCGCGCCTTGGACGCCGCGCCCGGATGTTCCTGCTGGTAATCCGGTCCGAGGTACGGCACGAAACGGACGGCAGTTGTGTTCTGTTCAAGGAACTCGAGCATGCGCGGCGCATTGTCGAGGAACGCGGCCGCCGCATCGGCGTCGTACTGCTCGCCCAGCACGCTGCGGATGTACGTGTCGGCGGCTTCGCGCGTATCGGTGGCACCGGCGCGCGCCATCAGATGGTTGCAGGGCAACCATCCGGCTCCGCCTGACCAGGCGGTCGTTCCACCCAATAGCTCAGCCTTCTCGACCACCAGTACCCGACATCCGCTCGCGGCGGCGACGATTGCAGCCGTCAGCCCGGCTGCGCCCGAGCCGACCACCACGACGTCCACCTCGTGCGACGCCGGCACGGGCATGTCGGCCCCGGTGTTCATGCGCCGGAGCCGTCCGTTGCGTAACGGCTACGCTGCTGCCGGATCAGATCGATCATCGCGGTGCGAACATCGACCTTGTCCCGCAAGGCCTGCTTCTTGGCATCCACCCACATCTTCAGATCGGCCCGCGCCTGCTCGGTGTGACGGTTCCACTCCGGGTCCAGCGGCGTCGTGATCTCGAGCCGGATGCCGTTGGGGTCGTGGAAGTAGACGCTGAAGATGAGTCCCTTGTGGTCCGTCGGCCCCACGACCTCGATCCCGTTTGCAAGCAGCCACTCGTGCCAGCGCAGCACTTCTTCGCGATCAGTGGCCTGCAAGGCGATGTGATCGAAGATGTCGTAGGCCGGATGGGCGATCGGTGCGCGCGGAGGCAGCCCGGGGGCTTCGAAGAAGGCAATGGTGGAGCCGTCCTTCATGCGGAAAAAGATGTGGAAATATGGGAAATCGTCGCCGGTGGACGGGATCCGGTCGTCGTAGACCGTACTGGCGAGTTCCATCCCCATCACGCGCGTGTAGAAATCGGCGGTTGCCTCGACATCGTGCGTGACCCAGGCCGCGTGATTCAGCATCAGCGGGGTCAAGGTAGAAGCGGCGCGAATCGCGGGTGCATTGCCCTGGTCCAGCATTTCATTACTCCTGGCCGTGGTGGGGTCTCCACTGCTGCAAGGAGTGTAGTGGTCGAGGTTGCGAGTGGCTGTCCCCCGCGCTAGGGACTGACGCTCCGAAGATGGATCGACACACTGCAATGGTTCTCCCCAGGCAGTTCGCCATGCTTCCAAATGCCGATGGTCTCGATCCTTGTCAGCGTCCCTTGATCATCGGGATCGGAGGCACTCGGCGACCGAATTCCTCGTCCGAGTGCGCAACCCGCGTCGCGCTGGAATTCGCTGCCGCGGCCGGCGCGGCAACTGAGATGTTCGACGGCGCCGCGCTGGACCTTCCCACGTACGATCCGGATGTTCCCGAACGCAACGCGGCTGCGCAGCGACTGATCGAGGCCATGCGACGTGCCGACGGGTTCATCGTGACCTCGCCGGGCTACCACGGCTCCATTTCCGGCATGCTCAAGAATGCGCTGGATTACGCCGAGGACTTGAGGAGCGATGCGCGTCCCTACTTCGACGGACGCTGCGTGGGCTTGATCGCCTGCGCTTACGGATGGCAGGCCGCTGGTACCACGCTGGTGACACTGCGGACGATCACCCATGCCTTGCGTGGGTGGCCATCGCCGATGGCCGTCGCCATCAACTCAACAGAGAAGGTCTTCGACGCGCAGGGCGCGTTGACCCATCCCAGCCTGGGCAATCAGATCCGGATCATGGTCGAGCAGGTCGTCCGCTTCGCCCAGATGAATCGATCGTTCCAGGCGCAGAACATATCCGCCCCGGCGTGACCTTTACCCTCGGAACGAACGATTCCGCAGAACGTCTGTAACGGCCTGCGGCGCTTCAGCGCAGACGCAAGGGAGTCTGGAACACCTTCCAGCCGAGCGGCTTCCATGGATGCAACTCGCCCTTGCTTGAAGCCCGGGGCATCCAGCCCGGCAAGACAATCTTGAGATGAACGGCGATGGCGACGGCCTGCGTTCGCCGCTCCACGCTCAGTTTCTGGAAGATCTGAAACACGTGGTACTTCACGGTGGGGATGCTCACGCTCAGCGCCTCTGCGATTTCCAGATTCGATGCCCCGTCGCAGATCAACTGCAGAACCTCAAGCTCGCGCCGCGTGAGCGGCTCGATCAGCGGCTGCGAGCCAAGGTCCACTAGCGTGGTCGTCCCGTCGTAGGGCAGCTCAGCGTGCTCGGTCATGTGGGCGAGTGGAGGCGGGGAAGCGTGGGTTGCCGATTCCCCGGTCCAATGCGGTCTCACCCGGATCAGATGAAGGGCGAAATGCTCGGGTCGAGACCGCAGAGCGCGCGTCCATACACCTCGTAATGCAGGTGCGTGTTGAGCTGGGCGTGGCGGGAGGCCAGGCCCAGGTCTCGCCAATACCGCTGGATCACATTGTTCTCGGCGAAGGACGAAGCACCGGCCAGACACATCAGCGTGTCCGCGGCGGCCCGGCACATCTGCGCGGCGTGAGCGGCGTCGGTCCTGACGCGGGCGCGCTCGGGGATCGTCAGCGTGCGGGACTTCGTGATTTCCTCGAGATCGTGGCAGCCGCGCTTCACGTGCAGGCGGGCCGTCTGTATCTGCATCGCCGCTTCACCGAGCTTGTGCAGTGTGCTGGCGGAATCGCTTGCCTTGTCGAAGTTCCAGTAGGTGATGGACTTCTTCTTCACGTCTGCAACGACGGCGTCGAGAATCGCCTCGGCCATGCCCAGAACGGCACCCATGAGGCCGATGCCGAAGGCGGCGCCGAACGGCATGCGGGCGACAGTGCCATCACCCTCGTGGAACTGATGCTCGCGTTGCAGACGCTCGCCGAGCATGGCGACGCGCTTGCTCGGTACGAACAGGTTTTCGACGATCACGGTATTGCTGCCGGTGCCGCGCATCGCTGCGACATGCCAGGTGTCCTTGATCTTCGCGTCCTTCAGCGGGAAGAACGCGAAGCCCTGGTTGATCACCGCGCCGGCGTCGTCCGTCACCAACACGCCTCCGAGAAACCAGCTCGCGTTGGCGCTGCCGCTGCCGAAGCCCCAGTTGCCCGAGACTAGGAAGCCGCCCTCGGTCTGCTTCGCGGTGCCGGTGAATCCGTTTACGCCGCAGCACATGACGTCGGCGCCCGACGGGAAGATTTCGGAGGCTCCCTCAAGGGGCAGATACGCGCCGGCCGCTCCGGTCAGGTATCCGCCGATCATGTAGACCCAGGCCGTCGAGGAGCAGCCCCGGGCCAGTGCGGCCGTGACGTCGACGTAATCGGCATAGGACCCGTCGTAGCCACCCAGACCACGCGGCACGAGCAGCTTGAAGAAACCTGCCTTGTGCAGCTCGTCGATCGTTTCCTTTGGCACCGTGCGCTCGCGCTCCGAGACCAGCGCACGTTCCCGCAGGCGCGGCTGCATCTCCTGCGCGGTGGCGAGCAGCGTCCGGGCGTGCTGGAAGGCGGTCATGTCGTTCATTGCTTCTCCTCGTCTGCTCCGAGCCGTCAGGCGGGCTCGGATGGATGTGTGATGCAGAGCCTAGAGCGTGGAGTTTTTCTGTCTGTACCCCCCGCAGGGGACACAGGGATTGAACAATGAATGAACAACTGCCAGCGGCCACGTAGCCGATGCACGACGCCCGCAACAGCGCCGATGCTTCAGCGCGCGGTCGACTCCTGGAACAGCCAGGGTTCTTGCCGTGCGCGAGTGCGCTCGTAGTCCCTGATCCGGTCGGCTTGCTGCAGCGTCAGCTCGATGTCGTCCAGACCGCGCAGCAGGCAGTCGCGCCGAAACGCATCGATCTGGAAGGCATGCACGGTGCCGTCCGGGGTGATCACGCTCTGCGTGGCCAAGTCGAGCCTCAGCCGATACCCGGGCATAGCCAGGACTTCGACAAATAGCTGGTCCACGACTTGGGCAGGCAGCACCACGGGAAGAATGCCGTTCTTGAAGCAATTGCCGTAGAAGATGTCGGCGAAGCTCGTCCCCACCAATGCACGGAAACCCTGTCCTTCGAGCGCCCACAGGGCGTGCTCGCGGCTGGAGCCGCAACCGAAGTTGTCGCGCGTCAGCAGGATTTCGGCGCCGGCATAGCGCGGCTGATTGAGCACGAAGTCAGGATTGAGCGGCCGCGCCGAGCAGGGCTGACCGGGTTCGCCGATATCGAGGTAGCGCCACTCGTCGAACAGGTTCGGACCGAAGCCCGTGCGCCGGATCGACTTCAGGAACTGCTTGGGGATGATGGCGTCTGTATCGACATTGGATCGGTCCAGAGGCGCCACCAGGCCATCGAGCACGGTGAAGGGTGTCATGAGAGTCGTCCTGCATCTAAGCGCGTGACATCGACGAAGTGTCCCGCGACCGCAGCCGCTGCGGCCATCACCGGGCTGACCAGATGCGATCGGCCGCCGGCGCCTTGCCGCCCCTCGAAATTTCGGTTGGACGTCGATGCGCAACGCTCTCCATTCCCCAGCCGGTCATCGTTCATGCCCAGGCACATCGAGCACCCCGGTTCACGCCACTCGAAGCCGGCCTCGGTGAAGACACGATCCAGGCCCTCGGCTTCGGCCTGTGCCTTGACCAGGCCCGAGCCCGGCACAGCGAGCGCGAGCTTGATGTTCGGCGCAATGCGGCGGCCACGCAGCACGGCGCTCGCGGCGCGAAGATCTTCGATGCGCGCATTGGTGCACGAGCCGATGAAGATCTTGTCGAGCCGGATTTCGTTGATCGGCGTACCGGCTTGCAATCCCATATACGTCAGTGCGCGTTCCATCGAGCTTCGCTTGACCGGGTCGGTTTCAGCGCGGGGATCCGGCACGCAGGCGTCGATCGACACGACCATCTCAGGAGAGGTTCCCCAGGTGACCTGCGGTCGAAAATCCGATGCGTCGAGGACGACCTGCTGATCGAAGCTCGCATCGGGATCGCTGACCAGCGTGCGCCAGTACGCGGCTGCTTGCTCGAAGGCTTCACCGCGCGGTGCATACGGACGGCCGCGAACGTACTCCACTGTCTTTTCATCGACCGCGACCAGCCCGATGCGCGCGCCGGCCTCGATCGCCATGTTGCAGAGCGTCATCCGGCCTTCCATCGACAGCGACTGAATCGCAGCGCCGGTGAACTCAATCGCATAGCCGGTTCCGCCGGCCGTACCGAGTCGCCCGATGACGTTGAGGATGATGTCCTTGGCTGTCAGGCCTGCGCCAAGTGCGCCGTCGACGCGGACGTTCATCGCTTTCATCTGCGGCACCCACAGACACTGGGTCGACAGCACATGCTCGACTTCCGAGGTGCCGACGCCGAAGGCCAGCGCCCCGAACGCGCCGTGGGTGCTCGTGTGCGAATCGCCACAGACGACGGTCATCCCGGGCAGCGTCGCGCCCTGCTCAGGGCCGACCACATGCACGATGCCCTGACGGCGATCGGCGATGCCGAACTCCGTGATGCCGAACTCCCGGCAGTTGTCCGTCAGGGTTTCGACCTGGAGGCGGGATAGCGGATCGGCGATGCCCGCCGAACGTGGCGTCGTCGGAACGTTGTGGTCGCACGTGGCCAGCACCGACGCACGCCGCCAGGGCTGTCGGCCGCTGAGCCGAAGTCCTTCGAACGCCTGCGGGCTGGTCACCTCGTAGACGAGCAGCCGGTCCACGTACAGCAGCGAGGGACCCTCGGGCTGTGTGGACACCTCATGGCGATCCCAGAGTTTCTGGAGCAGCGTTCGGCTGGTCACTTCGACTGCTCCGGCAGCGGGTGCAAGCGGCTGCTGGGTCCCGCCTTGAGCACGTAGCCCGGCACGGCATGGCCGACGAGCTCGGGCAGCGCACGCGCGGCCTGGATCAGTGCGGGCAGATCCACGCCGGTGGTGTACCCCATCTCGTCGAGCATGTGCACCAGATCCTCGGTGCAGATGTTGCCGCTTGCTCCCGGCGCGTAGGGACATCCGCCGAGGCCGCCGAGTGACGCATCGAAGCGGACGATTCCCGCCTGCAGCGCCGCCACGACATTGGCCAAGCCCATGCCGCGCGTGTTGTGAAAGTGAGCGGTGATCTCCAGGTCGGGCCATCGGGAAGCCACCTGGCGAAAGAGGCGCTCGACCTGCCGGGGATTGGCCATTCCTACGGTGTCGCAGACCGTCACGCGCGGGATGCCCAGCGCGGCGAACTGCTCGATCAGGGCAAGAATCGTCGTCTCCGGCACCACGCCCTCGAAAGGACATCCGAGCGCTGTGGAGAGCGAGGCGTTGACGACGGCGCGACTACCGCGTGCCATCTCCACGATCTGTGCGAACTGGGCAAGAGATTGCTCTCTGCTCATCCGCAGGTTCGCCTGGTTATGGCTCTCGCTCGCGGACATGACGAGGTTGATCTCGTCGACCTCGCAGGCCAGCGCCCGCTCACAGCCGCGTGCATTCGGTACCAGCGCCGCGTACACGACACCGGGCTCGCGGCGGATACCGCGCATGACAGCCTCGGCATCGGCAAGCGACGGGATGGCTTTCGGCGAGGTGAACGAGGTGACCTCGATCTTGGCCACCCCCGTGGAGCTGAGCTGGTCGATCAGCTCGATCTTGTGCTCGGTGGGCACGAAGGCGCGCTCCATCTGGAAGCCATCGCGCGTCACGACTTCGTGGATGTAGACGCGGCCGGACTCGCGGGCTGGCGTCATGCTCGATCCTCCTTGAGGGATGCAAGGACCTCTTCGGTATGCGCACCCAGAGCTGGCCCGAGCCAGCGGGTGCGTCCAGGCGTCGCGCTGAGCTTCGGCACGATGCCCGGGATCTTCATTTTCAGGCCGCTGGGCGTCACATGCTCTTCGAGCATGTCGCGGGCCGCGTAATGCGGATCGTCACAGATGTCCTGCGCGGTGTAGATCTTGCCCACCGGCACTTCTGCCTCTTCCAGGATGCGTACCACGTCATCGATGGTGTTTTGCTGCGTCCAGGCGCTGATTGCTTCGTCGAGTTCGCTGTTGCGCAGGACGCGCCCGTCGTTCTGCGCCAGCGCGGGATCGTCGGCCAGATCAGGCCGACCGATGGACTGCATCAGTCGACGGAACAGCGCATCGCCATTGCCGGCGATGACGACGTGCTTGCCGTCCGCGCAGGGATAGGTGTTGGAAGGTGAGATGCCGGGAAGACTGGCACCAGAGCGCTCGCGCACGAACCCGAGGCCGGAGTATTCCGGGACCAGACTCTCCATCACCGCGAACACGGCTTCGTAGAGCGCCACGTCGATGAACTGGCCGGTGCCGTTGTTCACCTTGAGATGGTGCATGGCCATGAGCGCGCCGATGACACCGTAGAGTGAAGCCAGGGTATCGCCGATGCTGACGCCCGAACGGACCGGCGGGCGATCCGGGAAACCCGTCACGTAGCGCAGACCGCCCATCGATTCGGCGATCGCGGCAAACCCCGGCATGTCGCGCCGCGGGCCGGTCTGTCCGTAGCCCGAGATGCGCACCATGATCAGCTTGGGGTTGACCTTCGACAGCGCCTCCCAGCCCAGGCCCCACTTCTCCAATGTCCCGGGACGAAAATTCTCGATCACGATGTCGCATTCAGCGACCAGCTTGCGGACGATGTCGCGGCCTTCCTCGGATTTCAGGTCGAGCACGACCGACTTCTTGTTGCGGCTCTGCACGTACCACCAGAGCGACGTGCCCTCGTGGAGCTTGCGCCACTTGCGCAAGGGATCGCCGCTTCCCACCGGCTCGATCTTGATGACCTCGGCACCGAATTGCGCGAGCAGTGCGCTGGCATAGGGCCCTGCAATCAGCGAGCCCAGTTCAAGCACGCGGATTCCCGTAAGCGCCATTGGCGTGGGGTCGGAAGCTGTCGTCATGATTTTTTTCAGGGCCCGATCGAACTGATCGTCGATCACATCCTAGGCAGCCCCCGGAGAATTGCAGTCCCCGGCAGATGGGACTGTTGATCCGTTACGACTTCGCGGCTGCCTTAATTTTCCGTGCGCTGATTCTGAACAAGCGAGCGCAATTCTCGTTTCAGCACCTTGCCGTAGCTGTTCTTGGGCAAGCTCTCGACGAAGACATATCGCTTGGGTCGCTTGAAGCGCGCAATCTGATCCAGGCAGTGAGCGTCGAGCTGTTGTTCGTTGACCTGCGCGCGATCCTTGGGAACCACGAATGCGACGACGATCTCGCCCCATTCCGGATCAGGCGCGCCGACGACGCAGACCTCGGAGACACCCTCCGCCGACAGCAACGCTTCTTCGACTTCGCGTGGATAGATGTTGCTGCCACCGCTGATGACGACGTCCTTGGATCGGTCCTTCAGTGTCAGATAGCCCCGCGCGTCGAAAGCACCGACGTCGCCGGTGTGCAGCCATCCGCCACGCAAGGTCTCGGCCGTCGCTGCCGGATTGTTCCAGTAGCCGGACATCACGACGTCGCCGCGTACGATGATCTCTCCGCTCTCTCCCGCGGCCACCGGCTGATCCTCGCTATCTACGACCGCGACCTCGACGCCGGAGCGCGCAATGCCCACCGAGCCGAGGATGGAATCAGGCACATCAAGATGATCTGCCTGCCGCAGACACGTGACCGTCATCGGCGCCTCGCCCTGGCCGTAGATCTGCACGAACACCGGCCCGAACACCGACAGCGCGCGTTTCAGGTGCTCGACGTACATCGGCCCTCCGCCGTAGATGATCGTGCGCAGGTTGGCGGGGCGCGCGCCGCCGCGCTCGGCCTGCTCGCACAGACGCTGGACCATGGTCGGCGCCAGGAAGGCGCTGCAGGCGGGGTGGAGCCGGCACAGGTCGAGGAACTCGGCCTCGTCGAATGCTCCGGCAGCCGGGACGACCTGCCGTGCTCCCCGCGAGACGTACGCCGGCATGTACAGCCCCGACCCATGTGACATCGGTGCCGCGTGGATCAGCGACGCATCCTCGTCCGGCGCATCGACGTCAGCCAGGTGGGCGATGCTCATCGCCATCAGGTTGCGGTGGGAAAGCATCGCCCCCTTGGGGGCGCCGGTCGTACCGCTGGTGTAGAACAGCCACGCCAGCGACTCTGGCGGAGTGCGGGGCACTTCTGCGGGCGCATGCTGAAGCAGCGCATCGTAGTCATCCGTGCCGATGACGATGAGTGCTGCACGTCCGTCCTGCGCAGGCAGGGCCTTGTCGAGATCCGGAGCCAGCTTCGGTGACACGAACGCCGCCGTCGCGCCGGAATCGGCCAGGATCTGCGCCATCTCGCGCGCATGCAGCTTGTGGTTCAGCGGAACCGCCACGCACTCTGCGGCCCAGATGCTGAAGAGGATCTCGACGTACTCCGGCCGATTCTCGGCGGCCACCGCGATGCGATCGCCCTTGGCGAAGCGCGATTTCAGCGCGGCACCGATGGACAGCGCGCGGTGCCGCAGCTCGGCCCAGGTTGCGAAGCACTCGTCGCCAGAGAAAACGGCACGTCGCTCGCCGAAGCGGCGGGCGGTCTGGTCAAGCACGCTGAAGATGTTCATGTCAGATCGGGTCAGCCAATGCCGCGGGCCGAAAGCCAGTCCCGCACCAGCGTGATGGCCTCACTCAGGTGCTCCGGCTGGCCGGCGTAGTAGTGCGTCGCGCCCTTGATCACGCGCATGGTCTTGTCGGGGCTCGCGCAGGCCTCGAAGATCAGTCGCGCATGTGCTTGCGGGACGGCATCGTCTGCCGAGTTCTCGATCACCAGCACCGGCGCGCGGATGCGTCGTGCACACGCAATGCCATCGGCATTCGAGTCATCGATGGACCACTGCGACAGCCAGGACCGCAGCGTGGAAAAGCGCGCAAGCCCGACCGGACCGGTGTTGGCCGTCTCCGGAACGCCCAGATAGCACCATCGAGGCTTGCGGTCATTGGGATCGAGGCTGGGATCCAGGTAGCGTGGCTCCGCCACGGTGCGGTGAACGACGAAGCCTCGCTCCATTTCCGCCGTCTTGGCTTCCCGCAGCTGCGCGAGCGTGCGTTTGACCCAGGCGCTGATGCGCCGCACCCGCGCAAGCTGCGCGGCTCGATACATCTCGATGAAGGCAGCCGAGTACGGCGGCTGTGCGGGATTCCCCGGTGCATAGAGGTCCAGGGTCGGATCGCGGCTGTCGGGATCGAGCTCGTTCTGTACGGACGGGTCGATCATGTCCACGAGCATGCGCGCGCGTGAGATATGCGCCGCCTGGAACACCACCGCATCGGCCGGTATCAGGCGCGCACCCGCGACGTCGACAGGGTCGCCGGCCGGCGTCTGCACGATGCTGGGCTGCTCGGCCTGCGACTGATAGAACAGGGCAAGCGAACCGCCGCCGCTCCAGCCGACGATCACGATCTTCTCGTAGCCCCAGCGCTCCTTGGCGTGACGAATATAGGCGCCGAGGTCCAACAGCACTTTCTCGAGGATCAGCGCGGCGTCGTTCTTCGCGTAGCGGCTCGCTGCGCACAGCACGTGCGCCCCGTGTCGCGCCGTCTCACGGGGCACCGGCAGTAGCTGCAAGGTCGAGGTGGGATGCATGAAGATCAGCAGCGTCTTCGAGGGGACGCCGCGGGGACGCATGAGAATGCCCTCGAGGTTGACGGCGCCCTGGTTGCCGGAGAATCCATACGTCTCCTGGAAGGAACCGGCTTCCTGGTACTGGATATGAACCCATTCGTGTTCGATCTCGACGGGTTGGGTCTGCGACGGATTCATCGGATCTCTGGAAGGTTTGCGCGGAAGGCAAACGCGCGGGAAACGCTGCTTGTGGGCGCGGCTTGTGGGCGCGGCGTATCGGCGCGAAGCACTGTAGGGTCGTACCCGGTTAACCTCTGTCCCCGTGACCGGGGACCGATGCGCCGCCGAGTCGAGGAGGCATCTATGAGCAAGCTATCGCGCGAGCCCGTCATGAGAACCGAACTGCAGCCGTCCGAGTTACCGGATGTGATCGACGCGCTCGGCACCCCGCGCTTCGCCACCCAGCTCCTGTCCTTTCTCCACCACAAGTGCCGTGCCGATCACTGCGCGGTCTTTCGACTCGGTACCGACGAGCTGATGGAACTGGCCTCGGCCAGCTGGGACGGATCGGACACGGCGCACAAACAGACCGCGCTCTACGTCAACGGCCAATACTGGCGCCGGGATCCGGCGATGACCCGGGCGCAGGGCCTGATCGAGACCGAACACGCCGGGATCATCCGTGTGGAGGTCAAGCAGCTCCCCGATCACGGCCTGCGCGAGCTGGTCTATCGCCGCAAGCACGTGCGCGAGCGGTTGCTCATCTGTGCCAGGAGAGCGGAAGGCGGGTACTGCCTCAGCATCGTGCGCACGGACGAGCAGGAGACCTTCAGCGAGGCGGAGCTTGCCGATTTGAGCGCACTGGCCGATACCCTGATCGCGCTCATCGCCAAGCACGCGAGCATCGCCGGCAATGCGGCGCCGCTGTTGCCACTGGCGTCGGTGGCTCTCATCGAGAGCTGCATCTCCTCGAGTCCCGAGCCGCTGCCGCGCCGCGAGGCAGAAGTCTGCGCCCGGTTCCTGTACGGCATGTCCTCTGCCGGCATCTCGATCGATCTGGGCATCGGCGCTGAAACCGTCACCACGTATCGCAAGCGGGCCTACCAGCGCCTCGGTCTGTCGACGCGGCGCGAGCTTCTGGTGTGGTACCTGACCCTGTGGAGCAACTTCGACACCCACGCAGGTGCCAAGCGGAGCGCTCGCGCGGAGCAGACGGCTGTCGAATCGGAGGCGTCGCGCGTGGCTTGAGCGTCCCCGTGGACGGGGACAGACGGGGCCCGGCGCGCCTTCGTAAGCTCTGACGACAAATCAGGATGCGCCCACGCCGCAGTCGACGGGCATGCATCGTTGCCCGAGGAGACGGCAGATGGAAACCCGCAATTTCCCATACGGAATCAAGTCATGACGGCCGGACTGAGCGCGACCGCGTTGCTGGACCCGCCGGTGCTCGACATCGACCCGTTCAGCGACGAAAACCTGCGGAATCCCTACCCGTTCTTCGAGACGCTGCGGGAGACGGCGCCGGTCGTCTATCTGGCACCACAGAAGTGCTATGCGGTGGGTCGTTACGACGAGGTCGGAACCGTAGCCACCGACCACGTCCGATTCACCTCGGCCTCCGGGATCGGCTGGAGCGACATCACCAAGCCGGGCGCGCTGCGAGCGCGCAGCCCGATCACGGAGGTCGATCCGCCCGACCACACGCGCGTTCGCGCGGCCTTGACCAAGGTGCTCTCTCCCTTGGTCATCCGCTCCTGGCGCGAGGCCTTCCTGAAGGAGGCGGATGTGGTGGCCGACCGCGTACTTGAGCAGGGCGACGTCGACGGCGTGCGCGACATCGCAGAGGGCTTTGTGCTGACCGTGTTTCCGCGGGTGTTCGGCATTGACGTCCCGAAGGAGCGCCTGATCCTCACCGGTGAGCTGAACTTCAATCAGCTGGGTCCCGACAATGATCGGCTGCGAGCCGCACTCAAGCGGGCCGAGCCGTACCTGGAGTGGTATGCCGACGCACTGCAGCGGCACAACATGCTGCCCGGCGGCTTTGGCGAGAAGATCTACCTGGCCGAGGACGCAGGCGACTTCGACAAGGGCACCGCTGCCTTGCACGTGCGCTCGTTCTTCCGTGCCGGCACCGACACGACGATGGCGGGCATCGGCTTTACGCTCAACCAGCTGGCGCGTCAGCCCGAGGCCTGGGCTGCGCTGCGTGCCGATCCGAATCTGATCAAGTCGGCGTTCGACGAAGCGATCCGCCTGGACTCGCCGGCCTCGGTGCTGTTCCGCACCACGCGCGAGGAGACCGAACTCAGCGGCTATCGGCTGAAAGCCGATACCAAGGTCGCGTACTACGCCGGCGCGGGCAACCGCGATCCGCGCAAGTGGGAGCGACCCAATGAGTTCGATGTGCGCCGCCCGACCGCGGGTGTGCATCTGGCATTCGGACGCGGCGCGCATATCTGCATCGGGCAGATGATCGCGAGGCTCGAGGCCGAATGCATTATTTCGGCACTGCTCAAGCGGGTGCGCTCGATCGAATTGACCGGCGAACCCACGTTCAAACTCGTCAATGCGCTGCGTACCCTCGATTCCCTGCCTCTGCGCCTGATTCCCGCCTGACCATGCCCAAAGCCACTTTCATCTCGGCCGAAGATGCGGCCATCGAAATCGACGTCGACCTCGGAAGCAGCCTGATGCAGGCCGCCACGTCGAGCGGAATCTCCGGAATCGTCGGCGACTGCGGGGGCGCGCTGGCCTGCGCGACCTGCCATGTCTTTGTCGAGCCCGCATTCCTCGACCGCGTTCCGGCGATCAGCCCCAACGAGGACCAGATGCTCGAATGCACCGCAGCGGGGCGCCAGCCCAACAGTCGCCTGAGCTGCCAACTCGTGATGAGTGAAGCGCTCGATGGCATCGTCGTGCGAATCGCGAACCCACAGGTCTGAAACGCTCATGACTCAAGACTGGCTGGATCTTGCGGGGCGCTCGGCGGTGGTGACGGGTGCCGGAGGCGGCATCGGCCAGCAGATCGCCGAATCCCTGGCGGCGGTCGGTGTGCAGGTCGCATTGCTCGACCGCAATGTTGGCGGATGCGAGGAGGCCGCGGATCGAATCCGCGCCAAGGGCGGATCGGCGGTGGTGCTCGCATGCGACGTCACCGATCCATCCAGCATCGAAGCGGCGCGTGTCGCAGCGTCCAAGGCGATCGGCCCCTGCGACGTCCTGGTGAACAACGCGGCGCTGGTGCGCCCGGGCGCGATGGCAACGCTCACGCTCCAGGATTGGAACGCGCTCATCAACGTGAATCTGACCGGTTACTTTCTCTGCTCGCAGATCTTCGGCAAGGAGATGATCGAGCGGCGACGGGGTTCGCTGATACACGTCGGTTCACTCGCCGGAAGCGAGCCGCAGCCATTCATCGGTGCGTACAGCGTCAGCAAGGCGGGCGTGCAGATGCTGTCGCGGACTTTGGCGGTCGAGTGGGGCGAGTTCGGAATTCGCAGCAACGTCGTCAGCCCCGCGATGATCCGTACACCGCTGTCGGAAGCCATCTACAAGGATCCGGACACACTGGCGCGCCGCTGCGCCATCGCGCCGCTGCGCCGCATTGGCACGATGGGCGATATCGCCGACGCGATCCTGTTCCTGGCGAGTGATCGCGCCAGCTACATGACCGGGCAGGACCTGGACGTCGATGGCGGCGTGCACCAGGCCCTGATGACACTCATTCCACGCCCGGGTTTCGAGAAGTCGAACACGACTTGAGGGCCGTGCGTCCAGCCGTCCGCCCAACCATCGTCCGCTTTCACGCGGCTTGGTGAGCGGGCGCCTACGAGGGAAGGTGACGCAGGAACTGACGGCGGCCCCACTCAAGGCACAGGGCGGCGCCGGTCAAACCGGTGATCGCTACGATGGCCAGTGACTTGCCCACCGCTTTCGGATCCTCAAAAACGTACTCGGTCAGCAGCGCCACCACGGTCGGCCCGAGGCCCAGGCCGATCAGGTTGACGACGAAAACATACAGCGCCGAGGCCTGACCCCGCATGTTGGAGGGGAACAGTTGCTGCAGGGCCGCAGGCCCTGCGCCCATGGGCAGCGCCAGACTGAACAGCAACGGAGCGGTCAACCACATGGCCCAGGCCGGCGAACCCGGCCACAGGAATAGGCTGCAGGCCGGGATGCCAAGCAGCGCCGCCGCCAGCGCCACGCGCATCGCACCGTCGCGCCGCCCACTGGCGATGAGCACGTCGGCTACCCGTCCGCCGAACGCGATGGCGATCGTGCCAGCGAGGGCGACGACGAGTCCGTACTGCATCCCGACTTCGGCGGCGCTGAGGTTGTGAACGCGCATGAAAAAGCTCGGCGTCCAGGCCAGGGTGGCGTAGGTGACGAGCGAGAGCAGGCTGAAGCCCAGATTGTGACCGACGACGGCGGTCCACTTGCTGCGCACGGTCGACCCGACCTCCGCGAGAGAGGCCGTGCGATGCCCTACGCCCCTTGGCGGTTCCTTGAGCAACAGCAGCAGTACAACGCTGAACAGTAAACCCGCCGCGCCCAGCACCAGGAAGACCACCTGCCACGAGCGAATCACTCCCAGTGCAGGCAGCGTGATGGTCCCCATTGATTCCGCCCACGACACGATCAGCCCGCCGACCGCCAGGGCCAAGCCGGACCCCAGGTAGATTCCGGACGAGTAGATGCTGATGGCCAGCGCTCGTTGCCCTTGGGGAAACAAGTCCGTGATCAGCGAGTACGCAGCTGGCGACAACGCGGCCTCACCGATGCCGACGCCCATCCGCGCGAACATGAGCGTCCAGTAGCGTTGCGCCAGCCCGCATGCGGCGGTTGCAAGGCTCCAGAATGCCACCCCGACGACGATGAGCAGTCGCCGGCTGCCGCTATCGGCGATGCGCGCCACCGGCAGGCCGCAGACCGTGTAGAACAGGGCGAAGGACAGCCCCATCAGCAGGCTCATCTGCGTATCGCTGACCTGCAGGTCAGCCCGGATGGGGCCGACCAGCAGGCTCAGGATCTGTCGATCCGCCAGGCTCAGGACGTAGGCGATCATCAGCAGCGCGACGACCGACCAGCGACGCGCCGGCGACGCCGGCGCAAGGTCGGGCGAACGAGGTTTGCTCGCGACCTCGTCGCCTACGCCGACATCCACCGCAGACTGCGGCATCGGGACGTCAGGCGCCGGCCGGAGCCCAGTACACCGCACGCTCGTGCGAAACCTCGCGGAAGCCGTGCTCGCCGTGGTAGCGGCCCGAACCGCTCGAGTTGACGCCACCGAAGGGAAGCGCGGGTTCGAACCAGTGCAGTGCCCAGCCGTTGACGCTCACGCCGCCCGAAGACGTATTGCGCAGCACGCCGTCGACAAAGGCCTGATCCTGCGAGAACACGTAAAGCGCCAGGGGCTTGCCGCCGCCCCGGATGTGACCGTGGACCTCGGAAGGATCGTCGTAGGTGACCACCGGCAGCAGCGGCCCGAAGATTTCTTCCTGCATGACGAGGGCGTCGGCAGGCACGTCGATGAGCACCGTCGGCTCCATCGTCAGTGCCTCGGCGTTCGAGCCACCGCCGAACGCGATCTTCGCACCGCGCTTGAGCGCATCGTCGAGATAGCCCTTCACGCGATCAAAATTCCGGCGATCCACGAAGCGCGCATTGCGCTCCGCCTTGAACTCACCGTTTTCGTAGTAGGTCGCGCTGATGAAGGCGCTAAGCTTTTCGATAAATTCGCCGCGCATCGACTTGGGCACGAGCGCGTAGTCCGCGCAGAGGCAGGTCTGGCCGTTGTTCATCGTGCGACCGATGCCGATCTGCGGGATGGCGGCGGCGAGATTGGCGGTCTTGTCGAGAATGACCGGGCACTTTCCACCGAGTTCCAGCGTAACGGTGCTGAGGTGCTTGGCCGCAGCCGCCATCACGGTCTTGCCGACGCGGGGGCTGCCAGTCAGGAAAATGTGGTCGAACGGCAATTCGAGGAGCTGGTTGGAAAGATCCACGCCGCCTTCGACAACAGTGATCTCGCGGGGATCGAAGGCCTCAGCCACGATCTGCGCGACCAGCTTGCTGCAGGCGGGCGCCATCTCGTTGGGCTTGGCGATCACGCAGTTGCCCGCCGCGATCATCGGGATCATCGGCGTGAAGAGCAGGCTGATCGGGAAGTTCCAGGCGCCGAACAGCAGCACCACGCCGCGCGGCTCGTACTGCAGGAATGCCTGAGCGCCAGGCGACGGATTCGTCAGCGTGACCGGACGCGGTTTCAGCCACTCATCCAGATGCGCAATGGTGTGATCGATGTCTCCGACGATCACGCCGGCCTCGAACGACATCGGTGATTCGACGGGACGACCGAGATCGGCCTTCAGTGCCTCACCGATGGCCGCCGCATGCTTCAGAACGACTTCCTTGAGCTTGAGCAGCTTTTGCTTGCGCTGTTCTGCGGTGGACTGCCGCACGGTCCACTGATGGTTGCGTTGCGCTTCGAAAATTTCAGCGAGAGATCGATCGGAAGCCATTTCGGAACCTGGACGAGATGAGGGAGTGGCAGCTTCGGCGCTGGGCGTCTCACCGTCAGTCCCCAACCGGGGGGACTGACGCGGAAGGTCTCTCGCTCGACTCTGTCGATCAGGCCTCAGTACGTGATGCTCACGTCGGTACTGTCGCAACGCATCTCAGAAGGGCACGGCCACTTTTGTAGCTCGATAAGCCCGTTTGGAGGAATTCATATGCTTCCGTTTGACGGAATTATCGTTGGCAGTCTCGGGCGGGCAATCGCCACACCACTCTGCACTCGGCCCCTCGCTGATCTCGATGCCCGTGGCCTGAAGATCGAGCGCCTTGGGAGCGAAGACATTGCTCGTGTCTACGACGAACGCGTTCGCGGCATGTCGTCGCACGTTGTCCGCATCAATCGATATTTGATGGAGCGGGCGTGATGAACGCGGCTCACGCCTACCACCCAGGCTGGGACTTTGACTCCTCAGATCAGCGTCTTTTCGACGTTCTCTCGCTTACTCAGTATCCCCGGAAAGTACGGCAGTCCGGCGTTTCCGTTCACCGGTACGATGCGCCTGGGCAGGAAGTTGTGGCGGCAGTTCTCACTTGTCGTGAGCGTCTCTGCCTGCTTCGCCGTAGCTCCCAGGTCGGTTCAGATATTGGGCAGTGGCATTGCGTAACGGGTTTTCTGCCTTCTCATGAAGAGCCGTTGCAACAGGCGATTCAGGAAATCTTTGAAGAGACCGGGATCAGTGATGAGCATCTGGCGCTGCAGCATGCCGTCGTTCTGGAGCTTGAGGGCGCTGATGGCAAACGTTGGCGCGTGCATGCATTTCACTTCGAGTCACTGACCGACCAAATCGAGATCAACTGGGAAAACGACCTTGCACAGTGGGTGCATCATCATCAGCTGGACGAAGTGCCGACCGTGACTTGGCTCGCAGATGTGCTCAGCGCTTTGCACGAAAGCATTCTCCCCACGGTGACGGTCCGGTAACGATCTTTTCGACTGCGCCCTCCCTCTCGATCGTCAGCAATGGAACACGACCTAGAGTTCCACTGCCTGAGGCGGTTACTGTCCTCGCGGGTTCCACCACAATCCTGATCCCGCATTGCAGCCGGTCGTCACCGGCTGGAAATGGCACGAACAAGACGGAAATGGTGTCGGTTTATGTCCGATCTAACCCGATCCAGATAGATTTAATGCGATTCAGGTCACCGGCTAGGTAGCCATATGTCGGCCAATAAGGCATTGGATCGAGCTCGTACGCTTCAAAACGGGTGAATAGGCCCCCTCCCAAGAGGGGGCCTATGTGAATCACCAGTTGCCGAAGCAACCAGTGCTTACGTCATCGCCGGAGCGATAACGGCCGTCGTCGGCCAGCCATCACGAGGTCGCTCGCGAAACGTCGCTGTTGGTTCGGGGCGCGATCCCCGGTCCGATTGAAATCGCCTGCCTGGCAACTTGTGTGAATGATCCGGCCAAGGCCGGTCCTGAAACGAAGCAGAGCAACGGCACCACCCGTCCACTCCGCTTCTCACCACATCCGCGCGGTACCACCCGCGTTACTACGACCCTTCCGACCGCTAGGGACTTTCCTTTCGCCGGCAGATTGCTCCACCAACTCCTCGACATGCTTCGACTGCATCGCACTGTCGAGCATCACGTAGCCACAAGGGCATCCGCGACTCGTACCGGCTTTCGCCGGGTGGCAAGGCCACTCATCCGGCTTTCGAACTGTTTCCATTCCGAAAGCACTTTCGCTCCTCGCTACTGGGCTTGCCCGGGGACCTCCCGGCACCAATAGCGTTTTCCCACGTTAGCCACCATCGTCCAACACACCAGCCAACCAGCATCACGATCATCGACTAGGCAAAGCCTCACCGGATTGCTCCAGATTTCCGCGCGCCGAGATTCCCAGCACGTCGCGTACTCATCGAATCGCTTCCACTGACAGTCAGCCACCACTAAAGGGGGCTTCATGGCATACAACTTCATGTGCATCCACTTGGATCCTCATCGGATCCGTTTACGCTTGAGCTATGCAGGTCTCTCGACAGCTTTCGCCATCGAGACACGCCGTTCCACACGGCTCACATCGGTTATGAATTCCCGATGTGCAACAGCCCACGTCGTGGCAATCGTCATACCCTTTCGAGCATGCCGATGGCAGTTCTGACGGATCTTTCGATCCTCCTGCTTCGATGTACAAATGGCAGGGTTTCAGTGATGGCCGTCGCCAAGCACCTGAGCCACACCCAGACGATGAATTGTCCGGTTAGCAGCGTCGTGTCACCACGACTCCCGTTTCCGCGTCGCCCAATCCCGTCGATTCCCATATCGGCTTGATTGGATAGAAGGTGGGAGTTTCACCCACCAGCGTCCGTTACAGCGCAGCGAGCCGAATTAGCGGCACTGCGCTACGGCGGTCTGCACGATGGTTGGTCGTGCGTGGCTCCCCTACGGAGAGCGGGTCGTATCGATGTGTCGGGGGCGGTGACTCCCCGACATTGGCGGCATCAAGCCGCCAACGGTTGGTTAGGCCGTCCCCGAACAAGTCGAGACTTACATTGGGTATCCGCGAATTCTGAAGCCACTCGCGGAGGGCGCCGATTGAACGGCGCGCGGCCCTGTGGGGCTCCCCTCGAACGGCGGCCTGCACGGCCGGCGTCGCGGGTGCGCGCCACAGGAATCTCTTTAAGCATGTGCGCGCATACAGGCCCGCTATAGCAACTTCGCGCTCACCTTGAGAAAGCCTTCGCCGCCCTGGCTGAGGCAGTCACCCAGAACGATGATCCATTCGGCTTCGAAAAACTCGGATACCCATAAGGCATTCCCCCACAAAAGGAGTGCATCCGATGTTCAATCCCGCTGTCTTTACGAGCGCCACCGACACTCTCCGTGCCATCCAGATGGCCGTCGCCCACGGCGCTTTCTGGTATGTCTGTGGCGCCGTCCCGGCCGATCGCGCTTTAGCACTCGCGGCACGCTTTCACGAGCGCTACGAATTGGGCATGACCGTGGGGCAGCGAGATCACGCACGCCGCGATGGGCGCGCCACTTTCCGGCTCTTCATGTGGCCCCAGCAGGGCGGCCTCGGTTTCCACTGGTGGCTTCTGCGAACCGATGGAAGGCATCCCTTGCTCAGCATGGAGCGTTGGCTCGATGCGCGGTCCACGCGCATCACCTGGCCGTGGTGGTTTGAGCTCGTGCAGCTGCCGGTGGACACCGTCCACCGGCTGAAGTACGCGCGCCGTGGGGGCGGATTCCGCATCGGTTCTGTGACCTGGACGTGGCGCATTTCGAGGGACGTGCTGGAACGGCTCAAGGCTTCTATTCGGCATTGGGCTCAGCGCACCGACGGCCGCCTTTCGCAGTTGATTCGGACGTTGCAGCTGTGCCCGGGCCTGCGCGGTGTCCGGCAGGATGTATATGGGTTGTATCGGTACATCACGTCGCAGTGCAAGAAACGCAACAAGCCCGCTCCGGCGATTCCCGCGACCATCCGCTGGGCGAGCGGGCGGAAGTCGCACAGCGTTCCGCTGAGTGCGCTGGTGCGGCGCGCGGCGAGAGGCCAGCGGTTCTGGTTTGACGGTCCCGACGACCTGGATTTTCCGAATTCGAACGACGCGGATACCCCTAAGAAACCTGACCCGGAGAATTAAGATGCTGCTGAGACCGAATCCGAAACTGATCGTCCGAACCTTCAAGCTGTCAGTCCCGAAGGACGTTTCTGACAGGCTCGACAACGTTACCGAACAAGCTGCCGCTTTCGACATCAGCGCGGAAGTTGAACGGGCCTTGACCGACTCGTTGATTCGCATGCTGAATCGGGCAGAGAAGGAGCTGAAGAAGATCTCTTCTGCGGGGTCCTCGCCGAGCTAGGCAGCAGTGGCAGGCTCCCTATGAAAGCTGTGGAGAATCATAGGGAGCCACCTGTCGTCGAGTCAGCGCACTTCCGGCAGCGCATCCCAATCAGTGGTGTAACGGGGCGACAGATTCTGGCGCCGCATCGTCCAAGCCTTCTCTGTTCCCGTAGCCGCAAGATTGATCGTCCCTCGGCCAAATTTCAGATTGAGCCGATCGATCGTCGTGTTCAGGCGGGTCCGGCGCTCTAGCTCCTCGCTGTTATCAAACAGCATCGACTGCCGGTGCTGCTTCGGGGCGAGGACGCCTAGCTGCACGCCAGCCTTCTTGTAGTCGTAGCCCGACTCAAAGATTCGTCGCAGTCCTGCCAGTGCCGACTTGCCGATCACCAAGGTGTCGTCGGTGGCTTCGCTGACACGATCGGTGCATCGTGCCGATCAAGGCGGCCAACCTTGATGCCTGGCTGCAGCCAGATGGAGATCTAGCCAAGTGCTACGCAATTCTCGATGACCGAGAGCGGCCGTACTACGAGCATCGGATGGCGGCGTAGCTCGGATTGAAAGCAGGTCAGGGCACACCCGAATCAGGGGTGGACGCGCGGAGTCTTTTTCGGCCCCGCCTGTTACTTGCCATCCCTGACGTATTCGAAAAGGTCGCCAACCGTGCAGTCAAACAAATTGCATAACTTCTCTATCGCCTCCACCTCGATGCGCGTCGCCGTCTCTTGGTAGAGGAGCGACACCGTATTGCGGTGGAGGCCTGTCGCGCGCGCGACGTCGATCACCTTCATCTTGCGCTCCCCCATCAGGCGGGAAAGGTGGCAGCGGAGCATTAGACCTCCAGGAGATTAAAAAGCCCTCCTGAGAGACAAAACGCCTTTACAAGCGGCGTATCGTCGCTCAGAATGTCATCCAGCAGGGCATTCAAACACCTTGCAGGGCCCCGGTTCATTCTGGGGGGCGTTTAGTTTTTCAGGAGCTACAAAATGAATCAACCGAAGGACCCCACGCGAGAGGAGGTGGCTTCGATGACCCGCGAGCAGCTGCTTGTCCGCGTCGAGTCCGAACTCGAAGGGGTCAAGCGCATGAGACTGGCCCGGCGATTGGCGCCGGGGTACTTGCGTCACTTCGCAATTTTCCCGAACGGTGTCGACCTGATCCCGTGGCTGGCGCGGTCGACTTGCCGCTGCAACGCCGAGGCGCTCGTCGAGTGGGTCGAAGCGCAGTTGGAAGATCCGACGCTGACCGAAGATGCGGGATGGATGCCCGAGAGCATCCTGATTGCCCATCGGCTTGAGCGTCGTCTGGCGCTCATCAAGGCGTCTTACCAGTGGTAGCCGCGACGGTGCTGAGCCCGGTCGGCGGGCTCGTCGAGCAGGTCGGCCAAGTCGGTCATGGGACCTACCTGCTGACGGCATGCGCCGAGCGGGAGGGCGAGAGCGGACAGGCGTGCCTGCAAATGACGCTCGAAGATTCGACCGGAAGCGTCATCGGCTTTGGATGGCCTGAATCTCGCCCGCGGATCGCCGTGCCGACGACTCCGTCCGCGGTCACCGTGCGAGCAAAAGTGTCGATCTTTCAGGGGAAGCCGCAGCTCAAGGTGGAATGCCTGACCGGGCTTCAGCCGTCCCAGGTTGCTTGCGCTGCGGCTCTGCTTCCACGTCGCCGTTGCCCAGACGCCGCGATTGAAGGCCTTCACAGCCTGATCGCTCTCGAGTGCGACCTTCCTGATCCGCTCGACGGTTTTCTTCGCCAGGTGCTGCTCGATCCCAACATCGGCATCCCGCTCCTGCGGTGCCGTGCGAGCGTGGACCATCACCATGCGCACGTCGGCGGACTGCTGATGCACTGCACCGAGTATCTGGATCTGGCCGCCGAACATGCGCGTAAGGCATTGCCTGAGGACAGCTGGGCACCCCACATCGCGCGCCTGGGTTACTTGCTGCACGACGCCGGCAAGCTTCGCTCCGTCGGCGAATTTCGTAGGGGCAAGTACGGCCTGGTGACTCCGCATGAGATGTTGACGATCGAACTCCTCGCCCCCCATCTGGCCTGGCTGGATCGCCGCAGCCCCGATCTTGCTGCTGGCCTGCGGCACGTCCTCGGCTACGTCGCTACGCCGCGTCAGGCGCGCCGTATTCCGGACTACTTCGTCGCCGAGATCGTGACCACCCTCGACCAGTTCAGTGCCGCGCACCGCCGCAAGCGCGATCTCGCCCATCTGCTCGACCCGAAAGGCTATGCCGCTTTGCGGGATGTGAAAGCCGTGAACGCGATGAATGAGCCGACCTTCCACGCTGAGACCCGCAATGAAGCCTGATCGCGATCCCCATCAGAACGTTTCGGAACGAATCGTTCCGAACGGTTCCGAATCCAGGAAGCCGACGACCGGAAAGCTGGCTACTGATAAACAAGGTACTTCAACCGGTGCACCCGATCCGAAGGGTCGACCGCCGGTCATGGACGACCCGCAGCTTCTCGCTTTGGCAATGAGCATGGCCGACCGCCTGGGACGGGCACCCAAGATCGAAGAGTTGATTGCGGAGTCCGGCGGGTGTCAGCGCCAGCGCGCAAGCCGCGTCCTCCAGAAGCTGCGCGAGCAGATTGCCGCCCGGAACGTCCGGCGCGTAATCGAGCTGCCGGCCGAACTAGAAACAGAGATGCGCGGCTGGATTGATCGCTGGAAGACGATCAGTGCGCAGCAACTCGCTGCCGAGCATGTCCGCATCGAGGAGCGCCACCAGGCCGAGCGCGCCGCCGACAAAGATCTGATCGTGGAGCTCCAGATCGCCTTGCAGGACACCCGCGAGAGGCTGGAGACCCAGAGCCGGCTGACCACCGAACTGCTGGCGACCAACCGTCAGATCGAGGACCTCTCGGCGAGGCTGCGGACCGAACGTGACATCGCACGAGTCCTTGCGGATGACCGCATGAACATCATCAGTCAGTTCAAGGCGTAGTCAGGCCTGAGCATGCCGATGCCCTCAGATCGATCCAACTTCTACCTCGGCCGTGCCCGTCGTAGAGACTGCATCGGGGGAAACAGCTCTCCGACCTCGACGCCCAGCGCCGCGGCGATCCGGATCAAGTTGATGGCCGCCAGGTTCCGCTGTCCCCGTTCGATGCCGCCGTAATAGCTGCGGGCGATGCCCGCTTCGAGAGCAAAGTTCTCCTGCGAGATCCCGCGCTCCTCCCGTAACGCCCTGAGGCGTTGACCCACCAACAGCAGCTGTGGATGCGACGGCATTCACAGACGCTAATCACCACATCTTTATCAAGCCACGCTCTATGAGTGACAATCTGGAAAACCGAGCCAAAACTTCGGAGGGAGCACCGCCCTCCGTTCAGACGGGAGACCCTTTCATGCCAGTAGTGCCATCCGGGCTGCATCCGTCGTTGCGTTCCGGTCCCGGTGATCTGAATGGAAGGCTTCCTAGGCCTGACCAGAGCCCTCAGCACGGATGTGGGGCCGTAGGCTTCCTGGCGCGCCTCTGCCTGGCTATCGGCCTGACGGGATGTACTGCCGCTCAGACGGCCTACGACACGTTCGACCGGGCACGTGGCGTGACTGGGGCCTATCACGCGTACCAGTCGGTCAAGGATCTGCGGAATGCCCAGCCTCATTTTCATGGGTACGACAGTGTGCTGGTCGCGGCGGACATCCAGCCGCGCGAAGACGCTGCCAATCTGCCCATGATCTTCGCCAGCAACATGGCGGTGTATGTTCAATCCGCCGCCCGCACGGTTCGCGCCCCCCTGCAGGTCTGCCAGTCGCAGAACCAGTGCGCTGGGCGGATCCTGGCCCTGACGTTCAAGGAAGACGTCTACGACCGCAACGTCCTGCAGAAGCTGACGGTCGGCGATCGCATCCGCGGTAAGTTGTATTTCGCAGAAGCCTCCAACGGACGCGTGCTGGAAGAGATGCAGATCGAGCTCGCGGAGAACTACGGCACGCTGGCCAAGCTCACGTCCACCGGCATCGCGATGTCGATGCTCCGGTCGTTCCCATCCAACAGCGGGCCCGAGAACGAGCGCATCGCCACGGAGATGGAGAAGATCCCGTTCGTGGCGCCGCAGTACGAGCGCGTCCTAGGGAGGGCGAGCTAAGCCATGAACGTGCCCATATCAACCAGGATCTGCAAAGCGGCCGTCGTGGTCGCCGTCCTCGCGCCAGTGCTTTGCTTTGGCGCAACCATCACCCGCCAACAGGGACCTACCGTCGTCAACGGCCAGGTCGTCGAGAGCTACGAGGGTTTCTGCAGCGATGGCTCTCCATGGCGCCTCTGGTTCACCAGCAGTGACGGTTGGCGTTTTCAGGGACCGAACGGCTCGGGCTCGCTGTACAGCACCCCGGAGCCGGTCAGCGAGGCCATGAAGATGTGCGGCGAAGGGTGATGCGGCAGATCTCCATTCCACTCTCGTATGCCCTGAAGCATCAACCGCGCTGAGAAGTACGCCAAACCATGAACCTTCGAACGATCACAGGGCCTGTCATCGATAGCAAGCAGAACGTCCTGCTGTCCGTTCACGGCAGCAGCGGCTCGGTGAGCGGATTTTCCAGGGTACGCACGACTCTCCTCATCCAGGATCAAGAGGGGGCGGAATCCGCCGTTGTGCTGGGCGATGACATTCCGACGCGGGTCGGCCATCGAGTCACCGCAGTACTAGTTCGCGGTGAAGGCGAATGGCAGCCAGCGCTCTTTCGCAACCACGACCTCAAGGAAACCTGGCGGTTTCGATTTGACGTCGCCAAGGATTCGGCGTTCACCTACTTCATTCTGGCGGTGGTCTTCGGCTCCTTCATCACGGTTGGAGGCCTGGCCACAATCCACTCTGGCATCGAACTCGGCCGCGGCTCCGTGCACATTGCCGTCGGCTCACTCTTGACGCTGGTCGGGACGGGTTGGATCTACGCAGCCTTCCGGGCTCGTAGCCGGCCGAATCACCTGATGCTTGCGCGGGCACGCCAAGCCCTCGCCAGCGCGAAACCGTAGAACCGCTTTGTTAATCGGCATTGGTTTGAAATGAACATCGGCTTAGAAAGCGCATTGCAGCAATCAACAGGCGCGAGCGGAGGCCGGACGCTGTGGCGCCCGAATGCGCGCACATGAACAGACCGTTATGATCCGAGCACATCGCTGAGTCTTTTCCTCCCCTCTTTGAACAGCCTCCTCACAGGAGGGGCGCGTCCATAAGAGGGGCATACGGTGGAAATTATTCGCTTGGTCGAGGGTCTCGGCTTCAAGGTTGTCGGCAAGCGCTGCGATAGCTGCAAGCGGGACTGGCGCAGTTATCGGAGCCTGGATCAAGAACTCGAGATGTTCGAGTTCACCCGGATCGAGGTCCATGCGGGGTACATGGCGGTGCGGTTCGTAGACGGTGATCGGCTCGTCGCCGATCTCTGCCAGTACTGCACACACGCCCGTCTCGGCAAGATTCTTCGGCACCTCGGGAATCAGTTTGAAATTCCGGCCACCCCAGAGCAGATCGAGGAAGCGGAAGATCTCTGGATCGAAGCTCTCTACGGACGTGAGCGTCCGCAGACCGTGCATTAGCAGCAATCAACCAGCTGTCACTCGATGAGGAAGCCCGAACCAAATGCCTTGCATACGCGGTCGCTCGCGCGGAGCGGAGGCACACGGGGAGGGTTGCTGAGGGCCCTTCAACCGGACATCCGGCCATGATCGATAAAAGGGGCGTCAAGCGCGTCCGGCAAGAAACCGAAGCACTGTATGCCCGTATGCAGACCCGCCAGCAGGAGCTTGGCATGGAAGCCTTGATGGTGGCATCCGAAGGTGACATCCGAGCGATTCTTGATGACTACTACGACAGCGCCACCGGACGTGCCGCCCTCAACCACGATGCCGCGTACAAGGCGCGGCTCGCAATTGCACTGCGGGCCGCGACGGCTGCGATGGAAGCTCCCAGCGCCGCCGAACTCTGGTTGCGCGAACCTAGTACGCCGCTCGGTGGGCAGGCGCCGACCTCATTGCTCGACAGCGACGAGGGCTTGGTGCGGGTGCTAGTGGCGTTGATTGCAATTGAACACGGGTTACCATCGTGATCATTACAGGGCAGCGAAGGCGTGTTGCCCCGAATGGTCACGAAATGCTGCCTTCCTCCTACACGGTCGCGGATCCCCGATCCGCGACAAGGGCCGGGGTGCGGGGCCGGCCCAGCGCTTGCGCGAGGCCCCGCGACGTTGCGGCTATTGATCGCATCCATTGCCGGACGCCACGTACTTCTAAATGAGAAACGCCACGCACAGCCCGATGCTGAGTCCCAGCAAGGCAGCCACCGCCACGAGCGCTGTCACCTGCTTCCTGGATACTCCGGTGGGCGGCGGCGGTGGCTGTGGCGGCGATGCCTGAGGCGGATCTTGTGGAGATCGCGCCTTGCCTTGGAGCACCTCATCGACCGCTGTGTGCACTCGCTCGATTAGCTCTACAGGTACCTTGGGAATATTGATCTGGCGAAATCCCTGAGAGATCGCCTCTGCTCGCTGGCGCCGCATCCGCTCCCGGTGTTCCCGCTTGCGGGTCTGCTCCGCCGTTTCGCGCTCGGTCGTCGGTACATAGGCTGATATTCGCCGCAGGCCGATGCCTCTTGCCGCCTGATCAAGCGCTCCCGGATCGTTCGCAGCCCTCGGCTCACCCCCTGGCACCCTGTCTCGCTCGCCATCCTTTTCGGCCTGCTCCATCGGTTTCCGCTCCCGGTTTGGAACTAGTGCGCTCACTAGTGCTCCGGCCTTTCGGTATCCCGTCTTTCTGAAGTCGCTTGCGAAGCCGTCCACTAGGCCTTTCAGGCTATGGGGCAATGGCCGACGGCTGCGCGCGCATCAACGAATCCGCTCGTCGCCTCGCGAGCGGCAGCGAGCCGACGAGGCGCTGCGCGCCCCTTCGGGCGGTCGTTGACCCGTGCTCGACCGCCTAGCCTCGGGTCGCCATGGCAAGCACGGCAGATCTGCCGCGCTTGCGGCCAGTTCTCACGGGAATCACGAATGATTGGAAATTTGTCGGTTGCTGTTACCGAAGTAGCTTACGGCTGGAAGACGTCCCATCTATGATTACTGTGGACATTCAAAGAGGATGGATCGCATGCCGCGCGGAGGTCAGCGGGAAGGAGCGGGTCGCCCCAGCGGGAGCGGCCGATTCCGTGAGCCGACCCGATCGGTGCGGGTGCCATTGAGCCTGATGGGCGAGGTGGCAGAGGTGCTGGCCACCCACAAGCCGCCTAAGCCAAAGCGGACGAGGGCGGTTGAGGGCAAGCCGGGCATCGCGCTCGGGTCGTTGCCCTCGCCAGGCAGCGCCAGAGTCCTTGGCCCGATGTCCGCTCTAGAGATGCTGACGCTCCTTGCCCAACACAAGATCAGGGCGTCGGTGGTGATGCTGGATCCCTGGTACCGAAGCAAGAACGGACATGGTCGCGCTGCTTATTTGGCGGAGATGGTTCCATTACTGGAGGCCGCCGCGAGGGTGGGCGATCACGTCATGATCTGGGGATTTCCTGAGTCGATCGCACGGCTCGTGGACCACTGGCCCGAAAGC
Organism: Panacagrimonas sp.; assembly: GCA_052389915.1. Taxonomy (GTDB): domain Bacteria; phylum Pseudomonadota; class Gammaproteobacteria; order Nevskiales; family Nevskiaceae; genus Panacagrimonas. The sequence continues at coordinate 44,722 of JBQTHL010000037.1, read as the reverse complement.
CTGCGCTTCGGCGGATGGATTACCTGGTGGTTCAAAAATGCGCCGTCGCGCGGAAAGACCTGGCGCCCTTCGCAGCAAGCCTGCCTGCACCTTCACAGGGCTCGGGCGCGGTTTTACCCGGAGCATTTCTACTCGCCGAGACATCGCGAGCACGCCAAGAACAATCGGCTCGAATTCAAGATGACGCCGTTCAGCGTCATCGAGGCCGGATTGCTCAGCGGATTCATAAAGCGCAGCGAGCAGACCGGATATCCCGCTCAGAAACCGGAATCGGTCATGGAGCCGCTGCTCAAGATGACGACGAAGCCTGGCGACCTGGTGGTGGACCCGACATGCGGCAGCGGTACGACAGGGGCGGTGGCGACTCGTTTCGGTTGCGCTGCCCTGCTGTCGGACCGTTCGGCGCAGGCGGTGAAAGTGAGCCGACTGCGGCTCGCGGACCCCGCCTCGAAAGGAAAAGGCAGTACGAATCGGGAAGTGTCGCGATGATAAATATCGGTTTCGTAGAGAGGTGGATACCGGGATGGCATGGATCGCCATACCAGTTCGCTTCCCGATTTGTTGCTTGCGTCCGAGTCCGAGCCGCCGGATCGTGCCGCAGAGCCCGTCATCTGCGATCTTCCGGCCTGCTTGCCGGTGACGAAAGAAGAGATTGATGCCGTTTTTTTCCACGCGCGGGACTTGATTGAGGCGTTGATGGGCGCGGCGTCAGCGCCTCCCCATTGAAAGCAGTGTTGTCGAGGTAAGGAGAAGTCATGGCTGGTTCAAAGCAGGGCGGGCGAAAGTTGCAGGTCGCGGGATACGCTCGCGTGTCCACCGTACGGCAGGCGGAGCGCGATCTGAGCATCCCCGACCAGCATCGGCAGATCGCGGAATACTGCGCCCAGCAAGGCTGGACGTTGGTGGACTCCTACACCGAGCCAGGCGTTTCAGGGCGCGAGGAAAGCCGGCCCGAGTTCCAGCGCATGCTGGAACGTGCGTACTCCGATGATCGCCCCTTCGACGTGATCCTCGTGCACTCTTTCTCCCGATTCGCTCGCGATCATGTCTTGCTCGAAGTCCAATGTCGCAAACTGATGGCAGAAGGCGTCCGGCTGGTCGCCGTGACCCAGTCGGTGGACGACAGCCCCGAAGGTCAGCTCATGCGTGGGCTGTACGGGCTGTTTGACCAGTATTCGAGTGCGCAGAATTCCAAGCACACCTTGCGCGCGATGAAGCAGAACGCGCGCAACGGTTACTGGAACGGGTCCCGGCCGCCCGACGGCTATCGGCTGGTCGTCGCTGCCAGGGTCGGCGACAAGACCAAGCATGTGCTGGCGATCGATCCGGAACGATCCAAGCTCATCCGCAAGATTTTCGCTCTGGCGCGCGTCGGTGACGGCAAGGGTCCGATGGGGGTCAAGGGCATTGCGACCTGGCTGAATGATCATGGCCACCGCACGGTGTCGGGGTCGCGCTGGGGCATCGGCACGATCCACATGATGCTTACCAAGACCTGTTACGTCGGCGAGCATTACTTCAACGTCACCGGTCAGAACAAGCTGGTCAAGCCGCGCGAGGAGTGGATCAAGCTCGACGTGCCGCCGATTGTCGACCGCGAGACTTTTGATGCGGTCGGCCAGAATCTCAAGGCCCGCAACCCCCGGCGAGCAGCCCCTCGCACGGCGAGTAGCCCGATGCTGCTGTCGGGCCTGATCCGCTGCGAGGCCTGTGGCGCTGCCATGACTCAGATCACCGGCAAAGGCGGACGCTACGTCTATTACGGTTGTGCCAACCGAAAGCGCACCGGCACAGACGCCTGTACCGGCAAGTCCATCCCTCAGCAGCGGGTCGAGGAACTCGTCTGCGATGCGGTCGTTGAGCGGATTCTGAGCGTGCAGCATCTCGACAAGCTCGTCGCTGGCTGTATCGCGAGAGCCCGTGCGCAGTCGACCAACGACCAAGAGATCCGCGCGGCCCAACGCGAGCTGCTCGAGGCGGAGGGCGGCCTCAAGCGCCTGTATGACGCGATCGCCAAAGGCCTTCTGGATCCGGGCGAACCGATGCTCAAGCAGCAGCTCGATGGCCTGCGTCTGCGCAAGACGGACGCCGAGGAGCTGCTCGCCCGTTCGCGGGCGATAGAAAAGGCGGCACTGACGCCGCCGTCGGCGGCGAAGATCAAAACGTTTGCAGATCAGCTCGTGCTTCGTCTCACGCAAGGCGACATCGCCCTGCGCAAGGCCTACCTGCGTGCGTTTGTGGATCAAGTCGTGGTCGGACCCAAGGAGATACACATTCGCGGGCGCAAAGACGTGCTGGCAGCCGCCGCCACCAAGGGCAAAGTGGATCCCGAGGCACGGGTGCCCACTTTTGTACCGGAATGGCGCGCCCGACAGGAGTCGAACCTGTGACCGCTCGCTTAGAAGGCGAGTGCTCTATCCAACTGAGCTACGGGCGCGTAGCCGAGGCGACCGGGTCGGCAGGAAAATCGGGCCCGCCGGTCGCGACGAACGGGGCAATTATCGTACAAATGCCGCGCCCTGCCTTATCCAGGTACCCCGGCACTGTGCATGATTAGACGCACAATGCCGATCAGAATCACGGCAAAGCCTGCGGTCAGTGCGAACGCGACGCCGAAGAACAGCGCCGGCGACCCTTGCGAAAAATCGCGCACGCGAGCCCTTGAACTCTGTACGCCGAAGAACGCCCAGAGCACGCTGCCCATCGTCGTCAGCAGGCCTACGCGCGATGGGTGAAGTCCTTGAACGGGACGATCAGCGTCGGTTTGATTCATGCCTTGTTCCTCTATGGAGTGCCTTCGAAAATCATAGGAACATGCCCGCCATGACGGCAGGCACAGATACCCTCGATTTCTTGCGCAGCAAGGCTTCGAACAGAACCGCACGAACATGACGCTGTATACCCAGTTGGCGGCAGACGTGGAGTCGATGATCGTGTCCGGCTCGCTGCGGCCGGGTGATCGCCTGCCGTCGGTGCGTGCATTGCGTGCCCGTCGCGCCGTGAGCCAGGCGACCGTGCTGCATGCCTATGCCCTGCTCGAAAGCCGCGGCCTGATCGAGAGCCGGCCTCGATCGGGTTACTTCGTCAGCCGACGCCGCGCCAAGCCAGCGGATTCCGGGGCTGCTTCGCAGGACACACCGACTGCGACGACGGTCGATGTCTCGGACCTGGTGTTCTACATTCTCGGCGACACGCGCGAGCGTCGCGTGTTGCCGTTCGGCTCGGCGTTTCCAAGTCCGCTGCTGTTTCCGCTCGATCGGCTTTCGACATCGCTGGCACGAAGCACTCGTCGTCTCGATCCATGGGCGACGGTGGCCGATCTCCCTCCGGGCAGCCTCGCACTCCGCCGCGAGATCGCCGGGCGTTATCTCGCGCTCGGCGCAGAGGTGCCGGTGGACGGCATCGTGATTACCAACGGTGCAATGGAGGCCCTGAATCTTTGCCTACAATGCCTGACCTCTCCCGGAGCGATCATCGCCATCGAGTCGCCGACGTTTTACGGCGCACTTCAAGCCATCGAGCGCCTTGGTGCACGAGCCGTCGAGATCGCTACGGACCCGGTCGAAGGCATCGATCCGGCAGCGTTACGCGCGGTACTCGACAAACACAGCGTCAGTGCCTGCTGGTTCATGAGCAATTTCCAGAATCCGCTAGGCGCCAGCGTTCCTGGTACGCGCCGTGCGCAGATCGTGCAAATGCTGGCGGAACGCGAAACTCCCTTGATCGAAGACGATGTCTACGGCGAACTGTATTTCGGCGCCCGCGCGCAACGACCGTTCAAGTGTTTCGACGAGGCCGGCCTGGTGCTTCACTGCGGCAGCTTCTCCAAGACCCTGGCGCCCGGCTATCGCGTGGGCTGGGTCGCCGCGGGCCGCTACACCGCGCAAGTCGAGCGCTTGAAGATGATGAGTTCGCTGGCCACCAGCATCCCGGCGCAGGAAGGTCTGGCGGACTATCTGCAAGGCGGCGGGTACGAGCGTCATCTGCGGCGTTTGCGCCGCAGGCTGGCGGCACAGCAGGAGGAGATGCTCGCAGCGATCGCCCGTTACTTTCCTGCTGGCACACAGGCCAGCCGGGCCTCGGGTGGTTACTTCACCTGGGCGAGCTTGCCGCCCGCGGTGAATGCGCTGGAACTGCACCGGCTCGCGGCGCTGGAAGGCATCGGCTTGTCGCCCGGCCCCATGTTCTCGCCGCAGCGCGGCTACGAGAACTGCGTGCGCCTCAACTTCGGGCACCCCTGGGACTCGGACCTGCGAGCGGGCATTGCCCGGCTCGGCGCCATTGCCTGCGAACTGGCGTCGCGTGTTGGCTAATCGAGGATGAGAACCCGCCATTCGATATGGCGAGTTCTTCGATTCCCGCTCAGACGGGTTCCAGCGCCACCGGCTTTTCGCGCGCTTCGAGCTCGAAGTCGAGCTTGTCGTCCTTGACGTCCACGTGCACCCTGCCGCCGTGCGCGAGCTTGCCGAACAGCAGTTCCTCGGCCAGCGGACGCTTGAGGTTTTCCTGGATGACCCGTGCCATGGGACGCGCGCCCATCTTGGGATCGTAGCCGCGCGTCGCAATCCACTCGCGCGCGCTGTCGTCGATCTCCAGCACCACGCCCTTGGACGCGAGTTGCTCCTCCAACTGAAGCAGGAACTTGTCCACCACGCGCGCAATCTCGGCCTTGCCCAGAGCGGCAAACGCCACGATGGCATCGAGACGATTGCGGAACTCGGGCGTGAACATCTTGCGGATCACTTCGAGCTGGTCGGTGGTGTGGTTCTGCTCGGCAAAGCCCATAGAGCGGCGCGAGGATTCTTCCGCGCCCGCGTTGGTGGTCATCACCAGGATCACGTTGCGGAAGTCCGCCTTGCGGCCGTTGTTGTCGGTGAGCGTGCCGTGGTCCATGACCTGCAAAAGCAGATTGAACACGTCGGGATGCGCCTTCTCGATTTCGTCCAGCAGCACCACGCAATGCGGGTGCTTGAGCGCGGCCTCGGTCAGCAAGCCGCCCTGATCGAAACCGACATAGCCCGGAGGCGCACCAATCAGGCGCGACACCGTGTGCCGCTCCATGTATTCGGACATGTCGAAGCGGATCAGCTCGATGCCGAGCAGATTCGCGAGCTGACGCGTGACCTCGGTCTTGCCAACGCCGGTCGGACCCGCGAGCAGGAAGTTGCCGATGGGCTTGTCCGGATTTCCCAGGCCCGAGCGCGACAGCTTGATGCTGGACGTGAGCTGCTCGATGGCAGCGTCCTGCCCGTAGATCACGAGCTTGAGATCGCGCTCCAAGGTGGCCAGCCGGTCACGGTCGTTGCTCGACACCGACTTGGGCGGAATGCGCGCGATCTTGGCGACGGTCTCTTCGATATCACGCACCTGCACGGTCTTGCGACGCTTGGACTCGGGCAGCAGGCGCAGGCGCGCGGCGGCCTCGTCGATGACGTCAATGGCCTTGTCCGGCAGCAGCCGATCCGTGATGTGACGCGCGGACAGTTCCACCGCCGAGCGCAGCGCGCCGCGCGTGTACTGCACCGCGTGGTGTTCCTCGAAGCGCGAACGCAGGCCTTCGAGAATCTTCACTGCGTCTTCGACGCTGGGTTCGGTCACGTCGATTTTCTGGAAGCGGCGCGCGAGCGCACGATCCTTCTCGAATACGCCGCGATATTCCTGATACGTGGTCGAGCCGATGCAGCGCAGGGTTCCGCCCGCGAGCAGCGGCTTGAGCAGGTTGGACGCATCCATCACGCCGCCGCTGGCAGCGCCAGCACCGATGATCATGTGAATCTCGTCGATGAAGACGATGGCGCCAGGCTTCTGCGTGAGTTCCTGCATGACCGCCTTGAAGCGCTTCTCGAAGTCGCCGCGATACTTGGTGCCCGCAATCAGGCTGCCCAGATCGAGCGAAAACACCACCGAACCCTTGAGCAGGTCCGGCACCTTGTCTTCGACGATCAACCAAGCCAAGCCTTCGGCAATCGCGGTCTTGCCCACGCCGGCCTCGCCCACCAGCAGCGGATTGTTCTTGCGGCGGCGGCACAGCGTCTGCATGACGCGCTCGATTTCGGGCTCGCGCCCGATCAGCGGATCGATCTGCCCGCGCGTGGCGCGCTCGTTGAGATTGACCGCGAACTGCTCCAGCGCGGTCTTGCCCTGGGCCTTGCCTTCTTCCTTTTCCTCCGAATCCTGATTGGACTCGGACGGCGCCTGCGCGCTCGGGTTGTTCTTGGCGATGCCATGGGAAATGAAGTTCACCACGTCGAGTCGGCTCACGCCCTGCTCGTTGAGCAGGTACACCGCGTGGGTGTCCTTCTCCGCGAACATCGCGACCAGCACGTTGAGCGTGGTGACCTGCTTCTTGCCCGCCGCCTGCACATGGTAGATCGCACGTTGCAGGACGCGCTGGAAGGACAGCGTGGGCTGCACTTCGGTCTGCTCGCCACTGCGCGTGGCGTGGATGTTGTGGCGTATGTAGTCGCGCAACTGCTGTTCGAGCTTTTCCAGGTCGGCGCCGCTGGCGTTGAGGACCTCGGAAACATTGGAATCCGAGAGCAGGGCCAGCAGCAGGTGTTCGACCGTCAGCAGTTCGTGACCTTCTCCGCGCGCGGCGAGGAAAGCGGCGTCCAAGGCTTTCTGCAGTTCGTCAGACAACATGGTTGGCTCCGGAAGATTCCTTGGTGAGGTTGAGGTGCATCAGGCTTTTTCCAGCACCGTGAGCAACGGGTGCTGGTGTTGGCGCGCAAAGGCATTGGCCTGCGCGGTCTTGGTCTCGGCAATCTCGGCGGGGTACACGCCGGCAACGCCGCGGCCCTTGGTATGCACATGCAGCATGATCTGCACCGCCGATTCCCGGGTGTGGTGAAAGAACTGCTGCAAAACCTGGACCACGAACTCCATCGGCGTGAAGTCGTCGTTGACCACCACCACCTTGAACATCGGCGGCTGCTTGGTCTTGGGCTTGGCGGCCTCGACGACATTGTCGAGGTCGGAGCCGATACGGATTCGGGGTGTTTCGCTCATGGTCGGAGTCTAGCGCGCCGCGGGACGGTTGGGACTGCTTGCGCGCTGAGTAGAAAGTAGCACCGTTGGGCCGCAATTCAAGTCTCGTCCCGGGCGCTGCATCGACCGTGTCAGCGCGCAGCCGTTCCGTCCGGCGCAAGCTCGCGCACACTTGCCTGCACGGCCGCCCAATCGAGCGCCAGCCGCTCCGGTTGCATAGCCGGTGCCGCTTCAACCATCTGCTCCAGGCGCGCCACTCTTTCTGCGGTCGCCGGGTGACTCGACAACAGGGGAATACTTCCCTTGTCCTGCAGCTCCAGGCGGCGGAAGAACGCCAGCATTCCCGTCGACGAAATGCCCGCGCGTTGCAGGGCCAGCACGCCTTTCTCGTCGGCCTCGATTTCGAGATCGCGCGAAAAGCTCATCGCACCAAGCTGGTGAATCAGCACGCCGGCAATCGCACTGACATCGCCCAGGGTCACGGTCAGCACCGCCGCCCATCCGAGCGCGTGAATCATGTTCTGCAGCGAGTGGCGCAGTTCGACATGCTGGATTTCATGTGCCAGTACACCGGCCAGTTCTTCGGCCGAACCCACCGCCAGGATCAATCCGGAATTGACCACCACCACCCCGCCGGGTGCGGCGAACGCATTGACCTGGTCGTCCTGCGCCACGATCCAGCGATATTCGTAGCGCGACCCCTCGGTCAGTCGCGAGCCGATGTGCGCCACGGCCTGCACGGCCGGCCCCTGCTCCAGCAAGCCGTCGCGGGTGCGCAGGCTGTCGATGACGAACTCACCCAGACGGTTCTCGGTTTCGAGCGGAACCTGGTCGGCGGTCCAGGCCACCACCTCGTCGTAACGCACCACCAGCAGCAATGCCGCCACGAGCAGTGCCACGCCAACGCCGATCAGCGTGCGCCAGATCCAGCGCTGCCAGCTCACATTGCCGCCGAGTTTGCGCAGTCGTGCGGTCAACTGCGGGTCGGCGTGCTTGCGGATCACCGCGAAATCCTCAGGCCCATCGGGTTGAAGGGTGAAGTTCTGCCCGCCCTCGCGGAAAGACAGGAACACGAATTCGTGCGCGAAGCCGCCGATGGCGGCGCTCAGATCGTGCACCGGCACCGAGATCGGCCGCGACCCGTCGATGTCGAGGCGCACACCCACGAATCGCCCCTGCACTTCAGCGCCGGCGTCGGGAAGACCCGCGCCGAACAGTCGCGCGCGAAAACTGCTGGGCAACTCCCTCATATCGGCGGCAGCGGCCCCGACAATGCATAGAGAACGAACAGAATCACTGCGATGAAGTACAGGCGCCCGCCAAAGCCACCCGACTTCGCGCGCATGCCATCGCTCACGATGCGCCCGGCCAGCCGCCGGATCGGAAGCGATTGCAGCCAGACCGTACCCGGCCCCTGCAAGGTGGCGAAGAACAATCCTTCCCCACCGAACAGCGCGGTCTTGAGCTTGCCGGCGTACTTGATGTCGTACTGCACGGTGGCTTGCAGCGCTGCCAGGCAGCCGGTGTCCACGCGCAAGGACTCGCCCGGTTGCAAGCGCATCTCGCGCAGCATGCCGCTGGCGTGGATGAAGGCCACGCCCTGCCCGCTCAGCTTCTGCATGATGAAACCTTCACCGCCGAAAAAACCTACTCGCAAACGTTTCTGCAGCGCGATACCGACCTCTACGCCGCGCTCCGCGCACAGGAAGGCGCCTTTCTGGCAGATCAGCATGCCGCCCATGTCGGCCAGCCGGATCGGCACGATCTTGCCGGGATACGGGCCGGCGAACGCCACGCGCCTGGGCTCCGGCCGCGGGTTGGTGAACACACTGCTGAACAGCGATTCGCCGGTGAAGCTGCGCTTGAGCCCGCGCCAGAATCGAACCAGCACGTTGCCGAGCCCGGACCCATCGCCCAGCACCGTGTCCATCACCATGCCCTCGTCCATGTACATCATCGCGCCGGGCTCGCCCACGGCGGAGGTTCCCGGTCGCAGCGTGATCTCGACGAGTTGCAGGTCGTCGCCGTCGATGCGGTACTGGAGGAGGTCCATGAGCGGCACAATGTGGGTAGGCTAGCCATCTTCCACGAAAACGGCGTATCCCGCGGATACGTCCCTCGACCTGACCGGAGCGCACGACCATGGGCTTTGTTTCGCGCATCATCCTGCTGGCGGCGGCTTGCGGCGCCCTGCTCGTGGGCGTGCAGATTCCAGGTTTCGTCGACCAGTACGCCAAGCGCGTGGACGCGCACTTCATCGAGGTGCAGACCAATCTCCAGCCCTTCCAGGACATCGCCGACCGATTCCACGGCGGTTCCATAGCGACCCTGATCGATCATCACGAAGCCAGCGCCGACCCGACGTTCCGTGCCGAAGGCGACGCCATCTGGAGCCTGTACCAGCGTTTCCTGCACTTCCAGAAGGAGAAGATCGGCCTGCAGGGCGGCCTGCCGAAGCAGGTGTGGTTCGTCGCCACCGGCGCCGATCGCGTGCTGGTCGACGAGACGCGGAGCAATTACTCGTTCGGGATTCTGCTCGATCAAGCCGCGGTGGTGGCCGGACTCGTGTGCGTTGCTGTCGTGGTGCTCGTTCTGGAATTGATCATGGGTGTCATGCGCTGGCTGTGGCTGCCGCGAAAGAATCCGATGCGAACGTAGGAGGGGCTTAAGCCCCGACCGGAAGCTCGAATTGCGCAGCGAGGATTGATCGGCGAGGGCTTGCCGGGGCTTGCGCCCTTCCTACGCCGTTCCAACATCTGCCCGTATGCCCTCCATCATCTGCCCGGTCTGCCGACTGCCGCTGGAGCAGAACCCGAAAACCTGGCGTTGTGCGCAGGGCCACAGCTTTGACGCGGCACGCGAGGGCTACGTCAATCTGCTGCTGGCGCACCAGAAAAATAGCCCGTCTCCTGGCGATAGCGCCGAGTCGCTCAAGGCGCGCCGCGAGTTTCTGCAGGCCGGCCACTATCGGCCGCTACTCGACGCGGTGCTGGAATTGCTCCGGCCTTTGCGCGCACAGAACCTGCTCGACGTCGGTTGCGGCGAGGGCTACTACACCGGCGCCATGACCACGGTGTCGGCCGACGTGACCGGACTCGATATCGCCAAGCCGGCGATCCAGATGGCCGCACGGAGTTATCGCGACGTTACCTGGCTGGTCGGTAGCGGCGCTGCCATTCCCCTGGCCGATGCCTCGGTGGATGTCGTCAGCAATCTGTTCACCCAGTTGCACATCGATGAGATACGACGCGTCCTGAAACCCGACAGCCACTCACTGGTGGTGACGCCGTCGTCCAATCATCTTTGGGACGTTCGCGAACGCCTGTTTGGCGAAGTGCGCGCGCACGAACCCGACAAGTTCCTGGCGGGCTTCGAAGCGTCTTTCGAATTGCGCGAGCGGCGGGAGATTCGCGTCGATCTTCAGCTCACCCGGCAGAGCTTGAGAAAGCTTCTCGCGATGACGCCATACGTGTGGAAGGCGCGGCCCGAAATGAGGGCAACACTGGAACTCCACGAGTCGTTCACGACCCAAGCCTCTTTCGTATTGATGCTGTTCCGGAAAAAGTAACCCTCTTAATTTCGGCCGACACCAGTCAAGGCGCTCTTTACCTGGGCTCGCCCAGGGCTCGCGCAATGTGTTGCTGCGACACCTTGGTACGCGGAACGCGAGTCTCGAACCAGCTCCGCACGTCCTGTTCCAGCCCGATGCCGTGCATGTAGTTGTACAGCGCCTTGTTCAGCGCCAGCCCTAGCACATCGTGATCGACGCCGGTCGGATCGACAAAACCGATATCGTTCTTCGCAAACGTGACCGCCGGCAACTCTGCGAGAGTCACCCCGTATTGCTCCGGGTTCTTGCCCACCGGCGAATGCACGGTGCAGGTGAAGCGGTGGAAGTAGCCGGACTGCACGCAGCCGGCTTCGAACAACTGGCGCACGTACTCCAGCGCATCGACCGTGTCCTGCACGGTCTGGGTCGGGAAGCCGTACATCAGGTAGGCGTGGACCAGAATTCCGGCGTCACTGAACGCGCGCGTGACGCGGGCTACCTGTTCCACCGAGACCCCCTTCTTCATCAGCTTGAGCAGGCGATCGCTGGCAACTTCCAGCCCGCCCGATATCGCGATGCAACCGCTGTCGGCCAGCAACCGGCACAGCTCGGGATTGAAGGATTTCTCGAAGCGGATGTTGCCCCACCAGGAAATCGAGACGCCGCGGCGGATCAGTTCGCGCGCCATCGCTTTCAGCACTTTGGGCGGAGCCGCCTCGTCCACGAAGTGGAAGCCGGTCTGCCCGGTCTCCGCGACAATCGCTTCGATGCGATCCACCAGGGTCGTCGCCGACGCGGCGTCGTAGCGCGAGATGTAATCCAGGCTCACGTCACAGAAGCTGCATTGCTTCCAGTAGCAGCCGTGCGCCGCGGTCAGCTTGTTCCAGCGGCCGTCCGACCATAGCCGATGCATGGGGTTGAGCAGGTCGAGCAACGACAGGTATCGATCGATCGGCAGGCCGTCCCAGGTCGGCGTGCCGACCTCGTTGAACGGCACGTCGGGTTCGCCGGCATCGACGTAGCGCACATCGTCGGCCTCGCGCACGAAGGTGCGCACCAGCCGATCGCGTGGTCTTGCTGCGCTCAGATGCTCGATCAGCGCGAGCACCGGGCGCTCGCCCGCGTCCAGGGTCACGTAGTCGAAGTAGTCGAACACGCGCGGTTCGGCCAGCTCGCGCAACTCGGTGTTGACGAAACCGCCGCCGAGCACCGTGACGATTTCCGGGTCGTGCGCCTTGATGCTCTGCGCGATGCGGAACGCCGCGTACACCGCGCCGGGAAACGGCACGGAGACCAGCACCAGATCAGGGGCGTGCCGCGCCAGCGAATCCAAGGTCAGCGCGTGCAGCGTGTCGTCGACGAGGTTGCGCGGCGCGGCGAGCGCGCTGGCCAGCGGGTCGAAGGTCGGCTGGCTCTGCGCCAGCGATTCGGCGTAGCGCACGAACTCGAATCGCCCGTCCACCGCATCGCGCAGCACATCGGCGATATCGTTGAGATACAGCGTGGCCAGATGCCGCGCGCGATCCTGAGCGCCCAGCGCACCGAAGGCCCACGCCAGGGGATCGCCGCCGTCCTCGTCGACATAGGCGTCGAGCGACTTGAAGCGTGGCCCTTCCGGCAGGAAGCTGCGCGCGCCGATGCGGTGCGCCAGGGTCGGGTCGCGCCCCTGCAGGAATGCAATCGCAGGTTCGATGGTCGCGAGATAACGTTCGAAGCGATCCGCAAACGCACGCACGGCGGGCGAACGCCTGTGCTGCGGCAAGGCTTCGATACACGCATGAATCGACGACAGCCCTTCGCGGCTCAACAGCTTCAACACCAGCCCGAGCGCAAGGTCTTCCTGCACCGCGGCAATGCCGCGCGAGCGCAGGAACCCGGTGAGATACGCGGTGGACGGATACGGCGTGTTGAGCTGCGTCATCGGCGGGATGACGGACAACACGCGGAGGGGTTCGAGCGACATGGGGTGCGCAGCTTACAACCGGGCTAGACTTCCAATGCGCCGCGCTCGAGACGGCGGACTCAACCGGGGATTAGGCAATGGCAACCGTCAATCTGGTCGATCGCGTCAAAAACATCCTGCTGGTGCCGCGCACCGAATGGCCGGCCATCACCGCCGAAAGCGATACGGTGGGCGGGCTCTACACACGCTACATCATGGTGGTGGCCGCAATTCCCGCGGTGGCCGGTTTCATCAAGGGCAGTTTGATCGGCACCACCATTCCGCTGGCCGGCGTCACCGTGCGCAGCGGGATCGGCGCCGGGCTGACCAGCATGGTCGTCGGGTTTGCGCTGAGCCTGGTGGCGGCTTATTTACTGGCGCTGATCGTCAACGCGCTGGCCCAGACCTTCGGCGGCCAGAAGGATATGGTGCAGGCACTCAAAACCGTTGCCTACGCCTATACCGCGAGCTGGGTGGCGGGCGCGGCCGTCATCCTGCCGTGGATAGGCTGGCTGCTGATGCTCGCGGGCGGCGTGTACGCGTTCTATCTGCTGCACATGGGCTTGCCCTCCACCATGCGCTGCCCGCCTGACAAGGCCACCGCATACACCGTGGTCACCGCGCTGTGCGCCCTGGTTCTCTGGTTCGTGATGGCAGCGATCGTGGGCGGGCTGGGCGCGGCCGCGCTGATGTCCACCACCGGTTCCAGCAGCAGCGACATCGAGTTCAGCTCCGACGACGGCAAGGTCGAGATCGATGCCGACAGCCCGCTGGGTCAGCTCGGAAAATTTGCCAAGGGCATGGAAGCCGCCGGCAAGAAGATGGAGGCGGCCGAGAAGTCCGGCAATGTCGAGGCGCAGAGTCAGGCGCTGAACGAAGCCATGGGTGCGATGTTCGGCGGCGGCAAGAAAGTGGAAGCCCTGAAACCGGAGCAGATCAAGCCCTTCATCCCCGACGAGCTCGCCGACCTGCCGCGCACCAGCTACAACGTGGAGCGTAATGCGATGATGGGTTTCCAGGTCGCCAGCGGGAAAGCGAGCTATCGCGACGACTCCGGCGAGCGCCGCCTGAATCTGGAAATCACCGACATGGGCAGCGCCACTGCCCTGACGATGCTGGCCGGCTGGGCGGCTGTGGAAAGTCAGAGCGAGTCCGACCAGGGCTACGAGCGCGTCTACCAAGAGAACGGCACGCGGGTGCACGAGCAGTGGGACACCTCCAGCCGCGCGGGCACTTACGACCTGATCGTGGCCGAGCGCTTCGTGGTCAAGCTGCAAGGCAACGGCCTGGACATGGACGACATCAAGAAGGCCGCCTCTTCGCTGGATTTGTCGGGCCTGGCCGAACTCAAGGATGAGGGCGTGGTCGATCCGGGCTGAGATTCAAGGGAGCTTGCACCGGCCCCGCAAAAACGTAACCGTCATTCCCGCGACAGCGGGCATCCAGCGTACGGTCCCAATCCCTCCCGCTGGTGGGGCCAAGAGACTGGATTCCCGCCTTCGCGGGAATGACGAGTAAAGGAAGCGTACACACCCACCTTCGCCAACAAGCCATGGCCGCCAGCAGCCTGCTTCTCCTGATCGACGACATCGCCGCCACGCTCGACGACGTGGCGGTGATGACCAAGGTAGCCGCGCGCAAGACCGCCGGCGTGCTCGGCGACGATCTAGCGCTCAACGCGCAACAGGTCAGCGGCGTCAGCGCCGACCGCGAACTGCCGGTGGTGTGGGCGGTGGCCAAAGGCTCGGCGCTCAACAAGCTGATTCTGGTGCCGGCAGCGCTCGCCATCAGCGCGACCCTGCCCTGGCTGATCGTGCCCTTGCTGATGCTGGGCGGCGCATTTCTCTGCTACGAGGGTTTTCACAAGATTGCGCACAGCTTCCTGCACGACGCAGCGGAAGATGCGCAGCATCACGCCGAGCACGTGGAGGCGCTGGCCAATCCGGCGGTGGACATGGTCGCGTTCGAGCGCGAGAAGGTGAAAGGCGCGGTGCGCACCGACTTCATTCTGTCCGCCGAGATCGTCGTGATCTCGCTCGGCACGGTCGCCGACGCCGATTTCACACGCCAGCTCCTGGTGCTCTCCAGCATCTCGGCGGTCATGACGGTGGGGGTTTACGGCCTGGTCGCGGGCATCGTGAAGCTCGACGACGCAGGTCTGCACCTGAGCAAGGCCGCCAGCGCCTTCGTGCGCGGCGCAGGGCGGGCGCTTCTGGGCTTCGCGCCGATTCTGATGAAGACCCTGTCCATCGTCGGCACGGCCGCGATGTTCATGGTCGGGGGCGGCATCCTCACCCACGGGGTTCCCGCCTTGTATCACGGCATCGAACACGCGGCAGAAGCGGTGCTCGTGGTTCCGGCGGCGGGCAGCGTGTTCGCGGCCCTGACCCCCACCCTGCTCAACGCGCTGGCCGGCGTCGTCGCCGGAGCGCTTATCGTGGCCGGCGTGATGCTGGTGCAGAAAACGACCCGGCGGCTACGCAAGACCTGAGCGGTACGCGCGACCGCCCCGGTTTCTCAGGGACGCTGGCCCAGACCACCCGGACTCGCGAACGGCGCCGCAGCCGCAATGCCGGGCCACTGCGCCGGATCGAGATAGGAATGGTCTTCCACGATCCTGCCGTTACGCACGGTCATGATGACGCAGAACGGCGAGAAGAAATCCGGCCGCTCACCGTCGAGGATGACCGCTTCGGCCACCACCGTGTCCTCGCCCGCGAACAGCACGCGGTCGATGCGCATGCGACGCTGAGGCGCGGCCTGCAGAATCGCCTGCTCCACTTTCAGGAACTGCTCGTGCCCACGCACCTCGGCGCCGGTGAAACTCACCAGCGCGTCCGACGAGTAGCAGTCGAGCACCATCCGATCGACCTCGTCGTTGTAGGTGTCGCGGTAGCGGATCACCACGTCGAGCAGCTTGCGCTGCTTTTCGTTCTGCGGATTGGCCTGAATATCGGTCTGTATGGCAGTCATGTTTTTCCTCCTTGCATTGGTTTCGGACCTGGATGCGAATTTTTTGGTTTGCTCCCGGCTAATTTTATCCAGCGCGGCCAGCGCCAGAAACGCACCGGCTTCCCGCGCAGACCGATACGCTCCCTGAGCGGCGCGAAGTAGCGACAGTTCTCGAAATAGAAATGCGTGACCTGACTCCAGCGCGTGCGCTCGCGATCGCGCTGAGGACTGCCGCCGTGCAACAGGTTGGCCGACCAGATCACGGCCTGGCCGCGTTTCACCAGTGCGTATTGCGGCGTGAGCGCACGCTGCTCGATCAAGGCCGCAATGAAGGGTTCGTAATAAGGCCGGTAGATCTTGCGATGAAGGTCCGGCCACCACAGCGGCGGCCGTTTCATCAGTGCGGTGACATCGGGTTCGAGATCGCGCAGACCGATCTCGGGCAGGCGCTGCGAGCCTGGGTAGTAGACCAGCGGTCCGTTCTCCATGTCGATATCTTCCAGCGCCACCCACACGCCGCACATGAAACCGCGCGGCTCGCAGTTGAAGTGGATGGTGTCCGAGTGTGCGAGCTGCTCGGTCCCGCGCAGAAAATTCAGGGTCTGGAACGGCAGCGGGCGCCGGCCGTACAGAACGGCGAGCGCCGAGTGAATTGCAGGAGCCATCGCAATCTCCCGCACTGCGGCGGAGAAACGCCAGGCGTCCGCGATTCGGTTGTAGTAGATCGAAGCGCCGCGATATCTCTTTTTTTGCGGGCCCGCCTGCACCGGGAAATGGCCGGCCAGATCGGCCCGCGCCCGGGCCAGCGTTGCCTCGGGAATCTGCGGGTCGATCACCAGCAGACCCTGCTCCGCGTATTGCGCAATCTGGTCGGCGCGGAGGCTCATGAAAAAGCCCCTCTCACGCGAGCGCGGAGAGGGGCTTCGTGCCCAATCTAATTAGGGCTACTTCGCGCTACTTCGCGACGTTGACGACCTGGCTCTGGGTGAACTCGTTCACGCCGTCCTCGGAGAACTCCACGCCCATGCCCGACTGCTTGGCGCCACCGAACGGCAGGTTGGGTGTGATGTCGAGATGCTTGTTGACCCAGGCCGTGCCGGAGTCGATGCGTGAGGCAAGCGCCGTCGCGCGCTTGGTGTCCTTGCCCCAGACCGAGCCGCCGAGGCCGTAGGGCGAGGCGTTCGCCTGCTTCAGCGCGTCTTCCGGATCGCTGAACTTGATGACGGGAAGGATGGGGCCGAACTGCTCTTCGTCGACCAGGCGATTGCCTTCGGTCACGTCGCGCACGATGGTCGGGCGGATGAAGTAGCCGCCGCCGTCATCGACCTGCCCGCCTGCCGCGATCTTGCCGTTCTTCTTCGCGTCTTCGACCAGGCCCTTGACCTTCTCGAACTGCATCTTGTTCTGCACCGGGCCGTGCGTGGTGCCGGTCTCCAGGCCGTTGCCGACGACCGCAGCGTTGGCCAGCTTGGACAGTTCATCGACCATGCCGTCGTAGATGGATTCGTGCACGTAAAGCCGCTTGATCGCGATGCACACCTGGCCGCTGTTGTGGAAGGCGGCGCCGAACAGTGCGGGCGCCGCCTGCTTCGGATCCACGTCGTCGAGCACGATGGCCGCGTCGTTGCCGCCGAGTTCCAAGGTCACGCGCTTGACCGTGTCCGCGGCGCTGGCCATCACCTTCTTACCGGTCGCGGTCGAACCCGTGAACGAGACCTTGCGCACATCCGGATGAGAGGTCAGCAGGCCACCCAGATCGTTCTGATCGGTGACGATGTTCAGCACACCCGCCGGCAGGACGGTGGAGGCGATCTCGCCAAGCAGCAAGGTGCTGAGCGGCGTGGTCGGTGCGGGCTTGACCACGACCGTGTTGCCGGTCACCAGCGCGGGGCCGAGCTTGCCGCAGACCATGAGCAACGGGAAATTCCAGGGAATGATGGCGGCGACCACGCCGAGCGGCTTGCGGATCTGCTCGACGCGCCGGGTCTTGCTGTCTTCCAGTACCTTGGGCGCCAGCTCCATCGCCGCGAAATAGCGGATGAAGGCGATACCGCCGCCGACTTCCTGCCGGGCGTCGTTGAGCGGCTTGCCCTGTTCCTGGGTCAACAGGCGGGACAGGTCTTCGCTGCGCGCTTCGAGCGCGTCGGCGAACTTGCCGAGAGTCTCGCGTCGCGTCGCGACAGACGCACCCGACCAGGCCGGGAATGCGGCCTTGGCAGCCGCGACTGCTGCATTGGCCTGATCCGCCGACCCGCGCGGGGCCTGCATCAGCACTTTGCCCGTGGCCGGATTGACGACATCCATGGTCGAGTCGCCGGCCACCAGCTTGCCGCCGATCAGTAGTTTGAATTCCTGCATTTGTGTCTCCTGTGGGGCCGGACCGAACCGGCCAGTTCGTGATGCGAAGTCCTGCGATGTTTACGTCCCGACCTTGAACCGAAGTGACGAGCGGTCGATACGGAACCATAGCACCGCCCTGTGTAGCAGTGCGATTCACGCCGGTGATGGGGCGGGAACGCCAGCAGAGTCTCAGCCCTGGGACTCCCGATGCTGCCGCAGCGCCTTGCGAAAATTCCGGATGGTCGGTCCGACCAGCAGACGATAGACCCAGCGCAGCAACCAGCCCGGAACACCCTTGCCGCGTTCCTCGAACGCGACTCGGGCGCGAGGGTGATCCATGAACGCCGGATAGGGCGACGGGAACCGGTACGCGCGCCGGTCGCGCCAGAATTCGATGGCCGCAATGTGCTTGACGTTCTTATAGCCGTAGTGGGCCGGCGCAATCAGGCGCAGCGGCGCGCCGTGTTCCAGCCCGAGACTCTCGCCGTCGAGGCCGTTGGCCAGCATCACGCCCGGATTCAGAAGATCGGCCAGTGGCAGGCTGCTCGCGTATCCGTCCTGCCCGCGGAAGACCACCAGTTCGGCGCCGGCCTGGGGGCAGGCCGAGGGCAGCACGATGCAGTGATAGAAATCCGAAAAGCTGACGCCCGTCCAGCGCCGGTTGCGGACCGACCATGTGGTGACGCAATGAAAGTCGCTGCGCAGTTCGATGCGCGGCAGATCGGCGACTTGCTCGCGGATCCGCAGCGGCGTGGCGACATCGCCGCGCACCTCGAAGTCGATGGTGCTCGGGTTGGCCGGAAATCGGCGCGCAAATTTTCCGAGCCCGAAGCGCGGGAATTTGTCGAGTTCGAACTGACCGGGTGGTAGTGGCGTGTTCACAAAGCGGGATATGGCAACAAAGTACGAAACCAGTAAGGTCAGAAGCTGTAAACCAGCGACCCGATCGGCCCGCCGAGTCGCCAGTCCAGATTCAATTCGTTGCCGTCGCCGGCTTCGGCCTCGATCCGGGCGACTCGATAGCCGGCGAAGATCGACCAGTGATCGCTGAAATCGTAGCCCAGCACACCCGACCCATTCCAGTAATTGCTCCGGTCCAGGTCGAACCCGGCTCCGTCGAGTTTCAGCAGGAACGACAAACGCTTCGTCAAGGGAACATCGACGAACAGGCCCAGCGCCAGGTCGACGATTTCCTCGCTGACTTCCATCGGTACCTGCTGCTGCAAGGCGGCCAGCGCCGCGGCCGGGTTCTCGAGAAAGGTCCGGATCGGATCGATCAGGCCGATGCTGACGTCCAGCGAGGCGTAGCGCACGCCCAGGTAAGGCGACAGCCAGATGTGCCCCTGCGGCAGCATGGACACGTTCATCCGGAAATCGAGTCCGTACCCGGCCTCCAGCATGACGATGCTGCTGTCCACGTCCTGGCCGAAAAAGGAGTCGAAGCCTTCGTCCCGAAAACTGGCTTCCACGCCCTCGAAGTACACGAACTGACGGCCGAAGGTCCAGCGCAGATAGCCCATGGCGCCGCTCTCGGCATTGCTGAGCAGATCGCTGCTGCTGAGGTCGATGGACTGCCGCGTGGTGCCTGTTCCGACCGGGCCGCGGATACCGGGAACCCAAACGAACGGGGCGATGAGCAAGCCGGACCGCTTGGGTACGGCGGGATCGGAATCCTCATCGCCCGCGGTCGAAACCGGAATCACCGGGTAAGGCTCGATGGAGGATCCTGATTCGCCGGTTGCGACACCACCCGAATCCCCGACTCCCTGCGGCTCAGCGGCTGCGACGGCACTACCGGCGAGACAGAAGAGAGCCAGCACTATCGCGGCGTTCGCTCCACGCGCCGTGCCGCCAGTTCTGGCCCGATTGCTCCGATCGCGGTCCATGTTCTGCATGTGTTGTCCCAAGGTATCGGTCGGCGCCATCGCGGCTTACGCCGCTTTCATCAAACAAGAATCCGATAAGCCTCGTGTAGGAGTGGTGCAAGCCCCGACAGGCGCTCGCAATACGACCCCGGTCCCGGCCTTCAAAGTGCCTGTCGGGGCTGACGCCCCTCCTACAATTGCTTCGCGATTACGGCGCGATTCGCGCTGACAGCTCCTACCGAATCACACACCTGTAGGAGCGGCGCCTGCCGCGATACACCTGCGCAGCGTTTCCCCAAACAACGCAGCGCTTATCTCAGGCCAGGCAGGGGCGGCAAGCTGCTGAATGCGCTTCGCTGGCCCGGGCCGCTTCCTTCCAGTCCGTTGGCAATTCCTCCGGTGGTCGTCACGATCAAGATCGTAAGCGGCTTCGTAAGGGGAGTGCCGAGCGCCGCCAAGCGCATCGCCGGTCCGTCCAGCGCCATGTAAAGCGGCTCCAGGATGTTGTAGAAGGCAACGAACGACCGTTCCGCGGCAGTGCCGAGCGGAGCGAGCCGCGTGTCCTCGGTCAGCACGACGAACAAGCCGCTGAAGCCGTTTCTGCCGGCTTTGAAACCTTCGGTGATGTTGCCGGCAAGAAACGCTTCGGCAGACCCGGCCAGCCCGTTGGGGAACTGCGAATTTCCGGCGAGGAAGGTACTCAGCGCCCCACGGACATTGAGTCCAGGCCCCGATCCGGCAGCCCAGGAGTTTCCCGCGACGACAAGCAGTACCAGCGCAAGCATTGAACGTTTCATTCTGAGACTCCTTCGTGGATTGACTCGTCGTATCTGGAGGAAAACAACCAGGCGCCGGCGACGCTCCGATGCCCAGCTCGACTCTGATGTTCGCCGCGCTCGCTATTGATATTGATTCCGAGGCCGCGAAAAGTAGCGTGCTGCGGGGGCGTACGGACAACGAGCCGATGGGCCACCCGCCGTTACTGCCACTCCTGAACTCTACGTGACTATCGCGCAGCTCGGACGCAGGAGTTCGTCGACCTGTTCCGAATGTGTCGAAAATCGAGCGCCTGGAAGACTGAGCTTGCTTCGGATCGCCACCGGTCCTACATCCGTTTCGCCACTTCTTCCAGCATCACCTCGGTGGCGCCGCCACCGATGGTGAGGATCCGCGCGTCGCGCGCCATGCGTTCGATCGGCGTGCCGGTCATGTAGCCGGTGCCGCCGTGCAGTTGCAGGCAGCCGTGCACGACTTCCTGCAAGGTCTCCGCCGACAGCGCCTTGAGCATCGACACCTCGCGCACCGTGTCCTGGCCTTCCTCGATCATCTGCGCGCACGCATAGGTGAAGGCGCGCGAGGCGGCAGACTTGGCTGCCAGCATCGCGAGCTTGTGACGCACCGCCTGCTGTTCCCACAAGGTCTTGCCGAAAGCCTTGCGCGACTTTACGTACTCGGTCGTAAGGCCAATGGCCTTGGCGCACTGGCCGGCGCAAAGACCGCCGATCACGAGCCGCTCGTTCTGGAACGTGCTCATGATGTAGTAGAAACCCTTGCCCTCTTCGCCCAGCAGCGCGTCGGCCGGCAGTCGCACGGAATCGAAATACAACTCGGCCGTGTCGGACGAGCGCCAGCCGTGCTTGTCCAACTCGCGCCCCACGCGCAGACCCGGCGTGCCACGGTCCACGATGAAAAGGGAGATGCCCTTGCTCCCGCGCGCCTCAGGTTCGGTACGCGCTGCGACGATGTAGATGTCGCCATACACGCCGTTGGTGATGAAGGTCTTGGAGCCGTCGAGCACCCAGCCCGAGCCGTCACGCAGCGCACGCGTCCTAATCCCGGCAACGTCGGAGCCGGCGTGCGGCTCGGTCACGCAGATCGCGCCGATCTTCTCGCCGGCGCAGGCGGAGGGCAGGTACTTCGCTTTCTGGGCGTGCGAGCCGCGATGCGCGATGTGCGATATCGACATATCGCTGTGCACTGTCACCGATGAAGAGAAACCGCCGAAGCTGCTGCGCGCCAGTTCCTCGCTGAACACGACGGACGCCAATGGCCCCAGCCCGCTGCCGCCGTAATCGACCGGGTGGCGCATGCCGAGGAATCCGAGCGCGCCCATCTGCCGGAACACCTCGCGCGGAACGAGCCCGTCTTGTTCCCACTGTTCGCCGTTGGGCACGACCACGTCGTCCACGAAACGTCGCACCTGATCGCGGATCATCACCAGATCCTCGTTGAGGTGTGCGGGCTCCATGAATTCGAATGAGGGCATTGCGGACTCCTTTAGAGCAACTCCCCGGCCGCGGCCTTGGCGCGCAGCAAGGCCGGCGGCGCGAAGCGAGCACCGTAGGTTTTTTCCAGCGCGCGCGCTCGATCCACGAAGCGCTGCAAACCATAGGTGTTTACGAACTGGATGAAGCCGCCGGTCCACACCGGTGCACCGATACCGAGGATGGAGCCGACGTTGCCGTCCGCCACAGAGCGCAGGACGCCCTCCTGCAGGCACTTGATCGCTTCGATGCTCTGGCGGAACAGCAGGCGGTCCTTGATGTCCGCGTTCGCGATTTTCACGTCCGGCCTGTGGAAGATCTCGAACAGCTTGGGCCAGATGAATTTCTCGCCCTCGGCGGGATATTCGTAGAAGCCGCCGCCGTACTGGCGGCCACCGCGCTGGTGTTCCCCAATCAGGATGTTGCCGACCTTGTCGCTCACACTGGTGTCGCTCTTGGAACCATAGACGCCCATAGCCTTCTGCGTCTCGTTGACCTTGCGCATCAACTCCAGGCTCACCTCGTCGAGGACCGCCAGCGGTCCCACCGGCATGCCGAGCTGCTTGCCGAGATTGTCGATCACGACCGGGTTCACGCCTTCGACCAGCAGGCGGCAACCCTCGTCGAGATAGCTGCCGAAAGTGCGCGAGGTGAAGAAGCCGAGCGAGTCGTTGACGACGATCGGAGTCTTGCCGATCTGGCGCGCGTAGTCGAAAGCCTTCGCGAGTGCGACATCGCTGGTCCTCTCGCCGCAGATGATTTCCACCAGCGGCATCTTGTCGACCGGCGAGAAGAAATGGATGCCGATGAAGTTCTCGGGCCGCTGCGCAGCCTTGGCGAGGAGCGAGATCGGAAGCGTGGACGTGTTGGAACCGTACACGCCGCCTTCGGCGAGGAAGGGCTCGGTCTCCTGAGTGACCCTGGCTTTCAGCTCCACGTTCTCGAAGACAGCTTCGACGATGAGGTCCACACCCTTCAGGTCCGCCGCATCCGTCGTGGGCTTGATGAGTGCGAGCACGGAGGTTTTCTTCTCCTCGCTCATGCGGCCCTTGGCGACCGCAGCGGCGAGCAGCTTCTCGCAGTAGGCCTTGCCCTTCTGCGCCGCTTCCAGCGTCACGTCGCGCAGCACGACCTCGATGCCGACCATCGCCGAAGCGTACGCAATCCCCTGACCCATCATGCCGGCGCCAAGCACGCCCAGCCGTTTCACTTTTCTCTTCTCGATGCCCTTGGGACGACTCGCACCGCCGTTGACCTCGTTGGTCTGGAAGAACATCGTCGTGATGATGTTCTTGCACTCCGGCGTCATCGCGAGCTGCGCGATGCCGCGCGACTCCACGATCATCGCCGCATCGAATTCCAGAATCGTGGACTCGGCGGCGACGGCGAGGATGCGTTCCGGCGCCGGCAGCAGGCCGCGCGTTTTCTTCGCCAGCATCAGCACGGCGCCGCCGACAAGTTGCGCTACGGCGGGTGAGTTCGTCGTGCCGCCTGGAATCTTGTAGCCCTTCTGGTCCCAGGGCTGCACGCAGGCGGTGAGGTTGGCCTTGATCCAGGCCTTGGCCGCGGGCACGAGGTCTTCGGGCTTCTCGACGATCTCATCGACCAGCCCGGCCTTGAGCGCCTCGGCCGGCTTGAGACGAGTGCCTTCGAGCAGCAGCGGCAACGCCTTCTCCAGCCCGAGCAGGCGCACCAGTCGCACCACGCCGCCGGCACCCGGCAGCAGGCCCAGGCCCACTTCCGGCAGACCGACGATAGCGGTCGGATTGTTCAGCACGATGCGACGATGGCAGGACAAGGAAATCTCGAAGCCGCCACCGAGCGCCGCACCGTTGATTGCCGCGACGACCGGCACCGGCAGGGTTTCGAGCGTGCGCAGATTGCGCTTGGTGAGCGCGAGCAGATCCCAGAACTCGGTCTCGTCGCCTGGTTTCACCGACAACAGGAAGTTCAGATCGCCGCCGGCAAAGAAGGTGTTCTTGGCCGAGGCCAGCACCACGCCCTTGAGTCCGGGCTCCTTCTCCAAGCGTTGCACCGTCTCGCTCATGACGACGCGGAACACATCGTTCATCGCGTTGACGGGTCCCGGCATATCCATCGTCACGGTGACGATGCCGTCGGTGTCTTTTTCGTATCTGAACGCGCTCATCACTCAAACTCGCTCGACGATCGTCGCGATGCCCTGACCGCCGCCGACGCACAAGGCCAGCAGGCCACGCTTCAGATTCCGCCGTTCCAGCTCGTCGAGCATGATGCTCACCAGCATCGCACCGGTCGCGCCGAGCGGATGCCCCATCGCGATCGCGCCGCCGTTGACGTTGGTGATCTCGTGCGGGATGTCGAGGTCACGCATGAAGCGCATCGCGACCGATGCGAAGGCCTCGTTGATCTCGAACAGGTCGATGTCCTTTGCCGTCATGCCGGCCTTCTTGAGTACCTTCTTGGCAGCCGGTCCCGGACCCGCGAGCATGATGATCGGCTCCGTCGCGAGCACAGCGGTGGCGACGATGCGGCCGCGCGGCGTGAGCCGCAGTTCCTTGCCGACCTTCTCGCTGCCGATCAGCACCGCGCTCGCGCCATCGACGATTCCGGAAGAATTGCCGCCGGTATGCACATGGTTGATCTTCGCCACCGTCGTGTACTTGCGCAGCGCGATGTCGTCGTAACCCGCCTTGCCCATCGCCTCGAACGAAGCCTTGAGCGCACCCAGGCCTTCCATCGTCGAATTCGGCTTGATGAACTCGTCGTGGTCGAGCACGACCTGGCCGTTCATGTCGCGCACCGCCACGACCGAGCGCTTGAACCAGCCGCTGTCGCGCGCATGCGCCGCACGCTTCTGCGATTCGAGCGCGAAGGCGTCCACGTCCTCGCGCGAGTAGCCGTCCAAAGTCGCGAGCAGATCCGCGCCGATGCCCTGCGGCACGGAGCCGAGCTGCTGGGCGATCTCGGGATCCATGATCCAGGCGCCGCCAGCGGCGCCCATCGGGATGCGCGACATGGATTCCACGCCACCCGCGACAATCAAGTCTTCCCAGCCGCAGGCCACGCGGCTCGCGGCCTGGTTCACGGCCTCGAGGCCCGAGGCACAGAAACGGTCGAGCTGCACGCCGGGCACGCTCTCGTCCCAGCCGGCGACTTGTACCGCGCACTTGGCGATGTCGCCGCCCTGCTCGCCGATGGGCTGCACGCAACCCAGAATCACGTCATCGACTCGCGAGGTGTCCAGGTCGTTGCGACGCTGCATTTCCTGCAGAAGGCCGGATGCGAGGTGCACCGGCTTGACGGAGTACAGCGATCCGTCCTTCTTGCCCTTGCCGCGCGGGGTGCGGATGGCGTCATAGATGTATGCAGTCTGGGTCATGGGAATTCTTGCCTCTGAATGTAGTGGTGCAGACTATGAAGGTCGCCGCAGGCTATGCATCGTCGGGCGCGACGATTGCGGCATGAGCGGGAGCCTGCCACAAAGCAGGCTTACCGGATAAGCAAGACATTAAGGAGAACATCGCATGGACAAGGCCGTCCCCAAACTTCCGGCTGGCATCGCAGAAACCCTGGTCGATCCGGCCGCCTACGCCGACACGCGCATCCATGAGGCCTACCGCTGGCTGCGCGCCAATCAACCCTTGGGCGTTGCGGAGCCGCCGACTTACGACCCGTTCTGGGTCGTGACGCGATATGCCGACGTGCAGTACGTCGGCAGCAAGAACGAGTTGTTTCACAGCGGCGATCGTTCGCCGACGATCGTCGATCGCGCAAGCGACGCCCTGGTCCGCAGCATGACCGGCGGCAGCCCGCACCTGATGCGCACGCTGATTCACATCGACGCGCCGGAGCACCCCAAGGTGCGTGCGCTGACGCAGCGTTGGTTCATGCCGGGGAATCTGGTGAAACTGGAAGAGCGCATCCGCCGGCTCGCCCGCGTCACCGTGGACAAGATGCTGTCGCGCGACGGTCGCTGCGATTTTGTGAACGACGTAGCGTTGCATTACCCGCTGCACGTCGTTATGGAAATTCTCGGCGTGCCCGAGTCGGATGCGCCGCTGATGCTCAAGCTGACGCAGGAAATCTTCGCCCCGCTCGACCCCGACTTGGCACCTCAGCTCGGCGGCTCGGAAGCCGCCATCGCCACGCTCGCCAAGGCGATGCAGGCGACGATTCAGAGCTTCGGCGAATACTTCGGCAAGCTCTCCGCAGACCGACGCGCGAACCCGCGCGATGACGTGCTCTCCGTGATTGCCAACGCGAAGATCGATGGCAAGCCGCTGCCGCCGGAAGTGGAGCTGGGTTACTACGTCATCATCGCGGCGGCGGGTCACGACACCACTTCGTCTTCAACCGCAGGCGCAATCTGGGCGCTGTGCGAGCGGCCGGAGGAATTCGCGAAACTCAAGCAGAATCCGACGCTGATTCCCTCGCTGATCGACGAGGCGATCCGCTGGACCACGCCGGTCAAGACCTTCATGCGCAGCGCCACCGCGGATACCGAAGTGGCGGGGCAGAAGATCGCAAAAGGTGACTGGCTGATGCTGTGCTACGCCTCGGCGAATCGCGACGAGACAGTGTTCGAAAGCCCCTACGAATTCCACGTGGACCGCACCGGGCAGGCCAAGCATCTGGCCTTCGGCTACGGCGCACACGTCTGCCTGGGCCAGCACCTCGCCAAGATGGAGATGCGCATCCTGTTCGAAGAATTGCTGCCGCGCATCGAGTCGCTGAGTCTTGACGGCACGCCGACCATGACGCAGGCCATGTTCGTAAACGGACCCAAGACCCTGCCGATCCGTTTCGAGCGAGCCGCCTGACATGTCCTTCTACTTGACCCAGCCGCTGCATCGCTCGCTGCGTCACCACCCGGAGCGGATCGCGACGATCTGTGGCAATCGTCGACATACATTCCGCCAGTTCGGCGAGCGCGTGGCCCGATTTGCCGGGGCACTGCGGACATTTGGGCTTAAACCCGGCGAGCGCGTGGCCATGCTCGCGCTCAACTCCGATCGCGTCGTCGAACACTACCTCGCCACGTTCTGGGCCGGCGGCGTGTCCAGCCCGGTGAACATCCGCTGGAGCGCGGCTGAAATCGTGCACGGCCTGAAGGATTGCGGTGCCAGCCTGCTGCTGGTGGACGACAACTTCGCCAAGCTCGCGCAAGCCGCAGCAATCGAACTGCCTGGCCTACGCCAGCTCATCTACATCGGCGACGGGCCGGTGCCGGAAGGCATGCTCGGCTACGAGGCACTGATCCAATCCAATGCGCCCATCGAGGATGCGCATCGCAGCGGCGACGACCTCGCCTTCGTGCTCTACACCGGCGGCACCACGGGCTTTCCAAAAGGCGTGATGCTCAGCCACACCAACATGGCCGCGGCCTCGCTCGGTTCGGTGGCCATGTGCGGCAGCGTCGGGCCTATTCATCTGCACGCGGTGCCGCTGTTCCACATGGCCGGCTTGCAGATGCTGTTCAACTCGCTGATCTCGGGCGCCACGAACCTCATCCTGCCCGCGTTCAGTCCGACCGCTGCGCTCGAACTCATCGAGCGCGAACGCCCCACCGACCTCATGCTGGTGCCGACCATGCTGCAAATGCTGGTGGATCATCCGGAGGCCGCGGGTCGCGATCTGTCCAGCCTGGAGCGCGTGTACTACGGCGCCTCGCCGATTGCCGAAGCGGTGCTCGACCGCGCGATGATCAGTCTGCCCCGCGCGGGTTTTGCGCAGGGCTACGGCATGTCCGAGACCGGTCTCACCCTGATGCTCCCCCGCGAATTCCACACCGTCGAGGGACGCCGGCGCGGCAAGCTGCGCGCCGCCGGCATGGCGGTGCCGGCGGCAGAAATAAAGATCGCCGCCGCCGACGGCAGCGAATGCCCCCGCGGCACACCCGGCGAAATCCTCGTGCGCGGCCCGATGGTGATGCAGGGCTACTGGCAACAACCCGAGCAGACCGCCAAGGCCTTGCGAGGCGGCTGGCTGCACACTGGCGACGTCGCCTACATGGACGACGAAGGCTTCGTGTTCATCGTCGATCGTCTCAAGGACATGATCGTAAGCGGGGGCGAGAACGTTTACTCCTGCGAAGTGGAAAGCGCGCTGTCGCGCCATCCCGCCATCGCCATGAGTGCGGTCATCGGCATTCCCAGCGAGCAATGGGGCGAGAGCGTGCACGCCGTGGTGGTGCTCAAGCCCGGCGCGAGCGCCGAGGCTGCGGACATCATCCAGCATTGCAAGAACCTCATCGGCGGCTACAAGTGTCCGCGCAGCGTCGAGTTTCGCGATGCGCTGCCGATCTCGGCGGCGGGCAAGCTGCAGAAGAACCTGCTGCGCGAACCGTACTGGAAAGATCGGGCGCGCGGAGTGGGCTGAATCAGTCACTAACCGTAGGGCGGGTTAGGCGCGGCTTTTCGCGCCGTAACCCGCCGATTCCGCGGAAGGCGGGTTACGCGATGAAGCCGCTAACCCGCCCCACTGCGCTGCACCACGGCCCGCACTTCCTCACCAACTCCTCATGCGGCCTGCCGATCACCGCCTCCTCAAACCCGCAGCGGCCAGCAATCCCGCAAGACTCAGTAGTCCCAGGCTTCCGCCTCCGCCTCCGCCACCACCGCCGCCACCGGAATCGGCCAGGCTTTCGGCTAATTCAGGCGAACCTTCCACCCGCACCAGCTCGACGCGCGGAGCGCCATTGGCCGTGGCGAGAACCAGTTTGCCGTCGCGCTGCGGAATTGCGGGCCTGGGAAAGATGGTGGACTCCAGCGGGCCGCTCTGCATCCCGTCCAGGTCGAAGCTGGGGTCGAGACCGTTGTCGTTGCCGATACGCGCAATGGTGAGCGTGTTGCCGGTGAGCGAGGCAAGGCCGATCTTTCCGCTGGACTGAGGCTGGACGGCGGCGCAGGCGTCATCGCGGCCAAAGTCATACAGGTTCACGCCCAGCGGTCCGAAACTCGCGTCGGAAATCCCCGAAGCGGACAGGCGCGCGAGCAGGAGATCTCCGGGCGATCCGCGGCTTACGGTATGGCCACAGAGCAGGATGCGTCCATCCGAATCGAGGGCCAGATCGACGACGGCGTCACCGTCGCTGCGCACCCGCGACAGGCGCCAGTAGCCAGCATCGCCGAAAGCCAGATCCTGGCTACCGTCCGAGTTCAGTCGCGCAGCGAAACCTCGGTTGAAGCTGCCGAGACTATTGTCGAAGCTTTCGCCGCCGACGAGGATGGCGCCGTCGGGCTGAATGAGCAGCGCAGTTCCGGTATCGATCTGACCCAGGGAAAGACGAGCGAAGCCTTGGTCGCCGAATGCGAAATCCGCCTGGCCCTGAAAATTGAAACGCGCGACCACTGCGTCCAGCGTACTTTCGTCGACGCCGGTCAACAGCAGACCGTTGCCGGTGTCGTCGACCAGCAGGCCGGCGAACGTGCTGCCCCCGTCATCGATTGCCAGGCGGCCGGCATCGCCGAACGCGGTGTCCAGCACGCCGTCAGCGCTGTAGCGCAGGATCTCGAATTCGTTGCTGGCCAGTTGCGGGGGAAATACCGATCCTTCCGTCTGGCGTTGAACCAGCAGGTAGACCCGATCTTGCGCGTCCCTTGCGATGCCGCCCGCGGTGACCGCGCCGCTACCGCCCAGTTCGCTTATCGTCGACCCGCCGGTGCCGAAGCTGGGGTCGGAATCCTCGGGTGCAGCCTGTGCCAGAAGCGGCACCGTGGCGAGCAAGACGGGTGCCAAGCTGCGAATCCGAAAGTCGATGGTCATGTCCGTGTTCTCCGTGCCAGGGCCAGATTCCTCCACCGACGGCCCCAGGGCCCATACGGTGCTGATGAGGCGATAGCCGAATCGTAACCAATGGTCGGGTAATGAGGAGGCGTCTATCCCTTCGCAAACGCCGCCCGATACTCATCCCGCAACAGCCGCTTGAGCAGCTTGCCGTTCGGCTCGCGCGGAAGGCTGTCGCGGAAATCGATGGCTCGCGGGCACTTGATGGGTGAGAGCTGCTCGCGGCAATAGGCGATCAGTTCCTGCACCAGCGCAGCGCTCGGCGCCACACCCGGTTCGAGCTTTACAACGGCGCGGACTTCTTCGCCGAAATCCTCGTGCGGCGTGCCGATCACGGCCACGTCGAACACTGATGGATGGGTGATGAGCACGTTCTCGGTTTCCTGCGGGTAAACGTTCACGCCGCCGGAGATGATCATGTTGCTCTTGCGGTCGGTGAGGAACAGGAAGCCTTCGTCGTTGAGCTTGCCGATGTCGCCGACCGTGGCCCAGCCGTCCTTGGTGTGCGCCTCCGCGGTCTTGGCCGGGTCCTTGTGGTAGCTGAACCCGATGCCGCCGGAGAAGTACACCAGACCTTCTTCGCCCACCGGTACTTCCTGGCCGTCCTCGCCGATGATGTGCGGCACGCCCAGCAAGGCCCGGCCCACCGTGCCCGGATGCTTCAGCCAGGCCTTGCTATCGGTGTAGGTCATGCCGATGGCCTCAGTGCAGGAGTAGTACTCGAACACGATCTCGCCCCACCAGTCGATCATCGCCTGCTTGGTCGGAATGGGGCACGGCGCCGCGGCGTGAATGGCGACCTTGTGACTGGACAGGTCGTACTTGTTCTTCGCGTCGGCCGGCAGTCCGAGCAGGCGATGGAACATGGTCGGCACCCACTGGCTGTGCGTGGCCTTGTATCGGTCGATGGCGCGCAGCGCGTTCTCCGCGTCGAACTTCTCCATGACGACCACGGTGCCGCCGATCGCGGTGATGCCCATCGACCATTTCAGCGGCGCAGCGTGGTAGTAGGGCGCGGGCGACAGGTACACCGAGTTTGCATTGCAGCCGAACCCGCGAATCATCAGGTCCGCGATTTTCGCCGTGCTGCCGAGCGGCAGACCGGTCATGGTGGGTTTGACGCCCTTGGGTCGGCCGGTGGTGCCCGAGGAATAAAGCATGTCGCTGCCTTCGAGCGTGCCCTGAATCGGCGAGGCGTCGAATGTCTTGAGCGATTCGGGCAGGGATTCGAGGTCGCTGCCGCCGTCGAGCGTGTAGAGCTTTGGCGGTCGCGGCAGCGCGCGCAAGGCATCGATCAGCCCCGGCGCCGTCTTGCCGCTGAGCACGACAACCCGGGCATCACAGTCATCGACGATGTACGCCGCCTCGGTCTGGGTCAGCCGCGAGCTGATGAAGGAGTAATAGAGCCCGGCGTAGTGCGCGCCCCATTGCAGCGCAGTGCCTTCGAGCCGGTTCTCCAGGCAGTAGGCCACGTGATCGCCGGCCTTCAAGCCCAGAGACTGATAGAGCCGCGCGAGCCGGTTGGCATAGGCGTCCAGCTCCGCGTAGCTCATGGTGGCGCCGGTCTCGGCCATGATGACGGCCGGCTTGTCGCCGTGAGTCGCCGTATACATGCCGGGGTAGCGCAGGGGCTGGGCCTCGCTCATTCACTCTCTCCAGATCGTTGTGATTGCGGAACGCTTTTTACCGCATGTCGGAGGACAATAGGAAAAAGCCTTTCGTGGCAACTCGTCGGAAGCGACGATTCGGCCGTTTTCGGCCGGCCGATACATTGAACCATCCCTGCTTACGGGTTTGCGAATACCTGCACGACAAGACGATGACGACCCTGGCTTCTCATGACTTCGAGTATCTGGTCCAGGCGGACCGCGTGCATGGTTCGCTGTACACCGACGAGGCTTTATTCCAGGCCGAGCTGGAGAAGATCTGGTACCGCACCTGGGTGTATGTCGGCCATGTGAGCGAGGTGCCGAACGTGAACGACTTCGTCATGAAATCCATCGGCCCGCAGCCCGTCATCATGACGCGCGACAAGGACGGCACGGTGCACCTGCTGCTCAACCGCTGCGCGCATCGCGGCAACCAGGTTTGTGCTGAGCAGAAAGGTAATCGCGGTTCCTTCACCTGCCCGTACCACGGCTGGACCTTCAACAACAACGGCTCCCTGCGCGGCTTCCCATTCGCCGACGGTTACGAGACTGCGGACAAGACTCAGCTCGGACTCGGTCGCGTGACCCGCGTCGGCATCTACAAGGGCTTCGTGTTCGGTTCGTTTGCGGCCGATGGCCCAACGCTCGCGGAATATCTCTGCGGCGCGCGCGACGCGATCGACCGGCTGGTGGAAACCTCGCCGGAAGGAGAGGTCGAGATCACAGCCGGGTTTCTGAAGCACCGGGCCAAGTCCAACTGGAAATTCCTGGTTGAGAACGAGACCGACGGCTACCACCCGCAGTTCGTGCACGCCTCGATCTTCAGCGTCGCCAAGAGCGGCATCGGCGATCTGTATGGAAGCAAGTCCACCGCGTTGGCGCGCGACCTCGGCAACGGTCACACCGAGAACGATCTGCGCCCCGAGTTCCGTCGCATCGGCAAGCCGATGGGCTGGTTCGGCACCCACGAGGATCGTGTGCCCGATTACACGGCTCGCATGAAGGCGGCGTACGGCGAGGAGAAGGCGCGACAGATCATGATCGACGGCACACCGCACGTGATGATCTTTCCGAACCTCTTCATCGCAGAAATCCAGATCTTCGTGATCCAGGCGCTGGCGGTGGACGACACCGTGCAGCACGTGACAGCCTTGCAGTTCAAGGGCGCGCCGGATCTGAATCGCCGCCTGCGCCAGCAGACCATGGGCTCGGTCGGGCCGGCCGGATTTCTGTTGGCCGACGATTCCGAGATGTACGAACGCACCCAGCGCGGCGTGCAAAGCCGCAATCCCGAATGGAATTACCTCGGCCGCGGCAAGCACCGCGAGCGCCGCGATGCCGATGGCTTCCTGATTGGCGATGCAACCGATGAGGTCACTTCGCGCGGCATCTGGCGGCACTACCGTGCGCTGATGGAGACGAAGTAATGGACTGGGAGTTGCTGCGCGAGGTCGAGCAGTTCATTTACCGCGAGGCGCGCTTTCAGGACGATCACGAGTACGACGCCTGGGAAGCCTTGTGGGCCGACGACGGCGTGTACTGGATTCCCGCCAACGGCGACGACATCGACCCGGAGAACCAGATGTCGATCGTCTACGACAACCGCTCGCGCATCGCGTTGCGCATCAAGCAGTTCCACACCGGCAAGCGCCACTCGCAAACGCCACGCTCGCGCCTGCGACGCGTGGTCTCCAATGTCGAGATCCTCGAACGCGAAGGCGCGGAGATTCGCGTGACGGCCAACGCGATGATTTTCGAGTCCAACCAGCGCGCCGAAGCGGTCTGGGCGACACGCACCGAATATCTGCTGCGACGCGAGGGCGACAGCTTCCGCATGGCGCGCAAGAAAGTGATGCTGGTCAACAACGACAAGCCGCTGTACACGCTGTCGTTCCTCATTTAGCCGGAGCCTCATGAACGAAGTCGCGAGCGACGCCGTGATCCCCCTCGTCACCGAGGGTCCTGCCCTGCTGGACCTGCACGGCGGCGTCGTACACCTGCAAATGAACCGGCCGGAGTCCGCCAACGGTCTCAACATCGAGATGCTGGAAGGCCTGCACCTGGTGCTGAAGCGCTGCCAGACCGAGCCCCGGATTCGCGTGCTGCTGTGGACGGGTAAGGGCGCCAATTTCTGCGCCGGTGGCGATGTGCACGTGTTCGCCGCGCAAGGCGAGCAATTGCCTTATTACATCCGCCAGGCAACGGCCTTGCTGGAAGTCGTGATCGGTGCCTTGATTCATCTCGATGCGCCCGTCGTCGCGGCCGTGCACGGCTACACCGCCGGCGGCGGCGGCATGGGCCTGCTGTGTGCCAGCGATCTGGTGATCGCATCCGAATCTGCGAAATTCCTCGCCGGGGCAACAAGAGTCGGCATGGCGCCGGACGCAGGTCTGTCAGTCACGCTCCCGCGCCTGGTCGGTGCGCGCAAGGCGACCGAATTGCTGCTGATGAATTCGACCATCTCCGCGCAAGAGGCGCTGGATATGGGACTCATCAATCTCGTGGTGCCGGACACGGACCTCGCGACTTCGGCGATGGCCTACGCACAAAAGCTCGCCGCGGGCGCGCCGCGTGCGCTCGCCGCGACCAAGCGGCTGCTCTGGACGGGCGTCGGCCTCAGCGTCGACGCCGCGATGCCCGAGGAAGCGCGCACCGTGGCCGACCTTTGTCGCACGTCCGACGTGCATGAAGGCCTGGCCGCGGTGATCGAGAAGCGCGCACCGAAATTCGCCGGGCGCTGAGCATGGGCACGCGCAAGAGTCTGCAAGGCCAGCACGCTTTCGTGACCGGCGGCTCCAAGGGCATCGGCGCCGCCATCGTGCGCCGGCTCGTAGCCGAAGGTGCGCAGGTGGTGTTCAGCGCGCAGGACATGCCGTTGGCCGACGCGCTCGCCACGGAAGTCGGGGCCCTGGCGGTCCGGCTCAATCTCGTCGATCTGAACGCGACGCACGAAGTGGTCACGGCCCAGGGTCCGTTCGACATCTTGGTCAACAACGCTGGCCAGGATCAGCACGCCTTCTTCACCAGGACCACGATGGACGAGTGGCGTTACCTGCTCGCGGTCAATCTCGAGGCGGTGTTCGCTACCACGCATGCAGTGCTTCCCGCGATGCAGAAAAAAGGTTACGGACGCATCATCAACATCGGCTCGGAAGCCGGGCGCCTCGGTTCCAAAGGCGGATCGGTTTACGCCGCGGCCAAGGGCGGGGTAATCGCTTTCACCAAATCCATCGCGCGCGAAAATGGCCGTTACGGCGTCACCGCCAACGTGATCGCACCAGGGCCGGTGGACACGCCGCTGCTGCGCAAGGGTCTGGAAACCGGCGGCGAAAAGTTGTTGGAGGCGATGAAGGCTTCGACGCTACTCGGTCGTCTCGGCACTCCAGAAGAAGTAGCTGCTGCCGTCGCTTTCCTCGCCTCCGACGAGGCGGCGTTCATCACCGGCGAAACGCTCGGGGTGTCCGGCGGCCAAGGCTGCGGGTGATGCAAGTGGACGACTCGGCAACGCCGATCGAGCATGTGGTCGCGCGAATCCGCAGGGTTTACGCCGGCTGGAACCGCTCGACTTCCATGACGCAGATGCGCGCCGATTGGGACGCGCTGTTTCCGCTCGATGCGGTGCCTGCGGAAGTCGAAGCGATCGGCGCCGGCGGGGTCGATGCGCGCTGGATCACCGCGCCCGGCGCGCAGCGCGATCGCGTGCTGATCTATTTTCACGGTGGTGGTTTCAAGATCGGTTCGGCGACCTCACACCAGGACTTGATGGCGCGCTTGTCAAGCGCGGCCTCGTGCCGCGTGCTGGGCCTGAACTACAGGCTCATGCCCGAGCATGGTTTCCCCGCTCCGCTGGAGGATGCATGCAGCGCCTATCGCTGGCTGCTGTCGCAGGGTGTGCCGCCTTCCCGCATTGCGTTCGCAGGTGATTCGGCAGGTGGCGGGCTTGTGGTGTCCACCATGCTCGCATTGCGCGAACAGAGTCAGCCTCTGCCCGCGGCCGGCGTGATGCTCTCTGCGCTCACGGATTTGGAAGCATTGGGCGAAAGCTACGAGACTCGTGCGAGGACCGATCCAATCCATCAACGCACGATGATTCTCGCTCTCGCGCGACAATACCTCGGCGCCGATGGCAATCCGCGCGATCCGCTGGCCTCGCCCTTGTACGGCGATCTGTGCGGCTTGCCGCCACTGCTGCTGCAAGTGGGTGATCGCGAAACCGGGCTCGATGATTCGCGCCGCTTCGCCGAGAAGGCGCAACAGGCCGGGGTCGATGCGAGGCTGGAAGTCTGGGTCGGGATGATTCATGTCTTCCAGCAGTTCCCCGACGATCTGATCGAGGCGCGGCAGGCGATCTCGAACATCCGCGACTTTCTGAAATCCGTCTGGTGAAGTCCTTCGCCGTTTCCGGAGCGAGTCATGCAGCCAAGTTATGACGTAGTCGTGATCGGCGCCGGCGCCGGTGGCATGTGCGCTGCGGCGCGCCTGGTCGCGGCGGGAAAGAAGGTGCTGGTGGTCGAGAGCCGCGACCGCCTCGGCGGCCGCGCATCCAGTGAGCAGATCGAAGGCTTCACGGTGAACGTCGGCGCCATCGCGCTGGAACTCGGCAGCGTGTTCGAGGAAACCTTCAGCCTGATCGGCGTGCCCCTCGATGTGCGTGAGCCCAGACCGGCCAACGTGTTTCACATCAACGGCAAAATCATCGACGCCAGCAAGGGCGGCGGCTGGGGCCTGCTGCTCGGCGGTCTCACGAAGCAGGCCGCGAAGATCGGCGCCAAGTTCTCCGATGCGCGCAGGGGCGACCTGCCCGAAGAGAAGATGAGCACCGCGCAGTGGCTGTCGAAATTCACGAACAATGAAACCGTCCACGGACTGTTCCGCAATCTCTGCGCCGCGATCTGGGCAGCCAATTCGGACGAGCTTCCGGCCCGCGCCTTCCTGACCTACTTCGCAGTCAAGGGCGCTTTCAAGCGCTTCGGTTTCTGTCCGCGCGGCACCCTCGGCGTGTGGAACGATCTGGGCGATGCCATTCGCGCGCGGGGCAGCGAAATCTGGCTCGACAGCCCGGTCACGGCCGTTCACGTGGAGAAGGGCCTTGTCACCTCGCTGGACGTTTTGCGCAACGGAGCAACCGAGCGCGTGAGCACGCGTGCCGTCATCAGCAATGTCGGTCCGAAGGCGACGCTGGATATCGTAGGGATCGAGTCGCTCGGTCAGACCTACGCGAATCGACTCAAGCAGACGATGAAGCCCTGCTCGAACATCGTCATCAACTTCGCGACGAGGACACGCCTGATCGACACACCGGGTCTGGTCGCCTTCGGCAAGACGCGTCGTCTGTGCAACATGGGCGAGCTGACGGCGATGTGCCCCGAGCTGGCGCCGCCGGGCTGGTATCTCTACGTGGCCTACGTCGTGCCGCGGCCTTCGCTGACCGACTTCGACGAGAAATCCGAGACCGAGCTGGGCTTGCAGGACTTGCGCGACCTGTTCCCGGATTTCGCCAACGCGAAGGTGTTGTCGATCCGGGTGATGCGCGACGAATGGCCCGCACAGCGGGCCTGCGCCGGTTACGACATGCCACAGGAGACGCGGCTGCCCAACCTCTGGCAGGTGGGCGACGGAGTGAAGGACTACGGTGGCGGCGGGACCCAGGCTTGTGCCGAAAACGCCAGGATCGCTGCGCAGAAGATCGTCGAGCTGCTCTGCTGAAACTGCGTTGCAGTGGATCCGACGCGCAAAAAAAAATCGGGCCGCAAGCGGCCCGATTATTCAACGCGGAACGAGCTTCAGTGGAACTGCTCTTCCTCGGTCGAACCGGTCAGCGCCTTCACGCTGCTCGATCCGCCCTGGATCACGGTGGTGACGTCGTCGAAGTAACCGGCGCCCACTTCCTGCTGGTGGCTGACGAAGGTGTAGCCCTTCTCGCGCGCAGCGAACTCGGGCTCCTGCACCATCTGGGTGTAGTGCTTCATTCCTTCGCCGCGGGCGTAGGCGTGCGCGAACTGGAAGGTGTTGAACCAGTTGATGTGGATGCCGGCCAGGGTGATGAACTGGTACTTGTAGCCCAGCGCGCTCAGCTCTTCCTGGAAGGACGCGATCTGGCTGTCGTTGAGGTTCTTCTTCCAGTTGAACGAGGGCGAGCAGTTGTAGCTCAGCAGCTTCCCCGGGCAGGACTTGAGCACGGCCTGCGCGAATTCGCGCGCGAAGCCGATGTCGGGCACACCGGTTTCGCACCACACCAGATCCGCGTACGGCGCGTAGGCGACACCACGGCTGATGGCCTGTTCCAGACCGTTCTTCACGCGGTAGAAACCTTCCGAGGTGCGCTCGCCGGTGACGAAGGGCTTGTCATTGGCGTCGTGATCGGAAGTCAGCAGGTTGGCGGCCTCGGCATCGGTACGGGCGAGCACGATGGTCGGCACGCCCATGACATCAGCGGCGAAGCGCGCGGCGATCAGCTTCTCGATCGCTTCCTGGGTCGGCACCAGCACCTTGCCGCCCATGTGACCGCACTTCTTGACCGCGGCAAGCTGGTCCTCGAAGTGCACGCCGGCAGCGCCGGAGACGATCATGTTCTTCATCAGTTCGAAGGCGTTCAGCACGCCGCCGAAGCCAGCTTCCGCGTCCGCCACGACGGGCAGGAAGAAGTCGACGAAGTCCTTGTGGCCCGGCTCGATGCCGCGCGACCACTGGATTTCGTCCGCACGCAGAAAGGTGTTGTTGATGCGGCGAACCATGGTCGGCACGGAGTCGTACGCGTACAGCGACTGGTCCGGGTACATGGTCTCGCTGGTGTTGCCGTCGGCCGCGACCTGCCAGCCGGAGAGATACACCGCTTCGAGACCGGCCTTGGCCTGCTGCATGGCCTGGCCGGCAGTGATCGCGCCGAAGGCATTGACGTAGCCCTTCTTGGCCTCGCCGTTGACCAGCTTCCAGAGCTTTTCGGCGCCGCGCTTGGCGAGCGTGTGCTCGACCTGCAGGCTGCCGCGCAGGCGGACGACGTCGGCTGCGGAATAACCGCGCTTGACGGTCTTCCAGCGGGAATTGGTCGCCCAGTCTTTCTCCAGGGCCTTGATCTGCTCGTCGCGGGTGCTGCTCATTTCAGTGTTACCTCTGGGGGGTGAAAACGTGATCGTTGAGGCGTAGGTCGGGCTTCAGCCCGACATTGCGGCGGCGTAAGTCGGGCTGAAGCCCGACCTACCTGCCGGCCTCAATCGAGATACTCGTAGCTCGGCAAGGTCAGGAAATCCGCGACACCCTTGGCCGTGGACATGCGCGCGACCAAACCAGCGGCCTCGATCATGCGGCTGCCGAAGTAGCGCTCGTCGCCGAGCTGCTTGCGGATGGTGGCGAGTTCCTCGTCGATGACCTGTGTTACCAGTGCCGGCGTGACCTTCCGCCCGTCAGCAAGATTCACGCCGTACTTCTGCCACTGCCAGATCTGCGTGCGGCTGATCTCAGCCGTTGCAGCATCTTCCATGAGATTGTGCAGCGGCACGCAGCCGTTGCCACGCAGCCAGGCCTCGGTGTACTGCACCGCGACGTTGATGTTGTTGCGCAGACCGGCCTCGGTCATCGCGCCTTCGGGCTTGGTCAGCAAGTCCTTGGCCTTGATGCCGTACTTGAACTGCTTGGAAACCTGATTGGGCTCCGGCATGTGTTCGTCGAACACCTTCATCGCCACAGGCACGAGACCCGGATGCGCAACCCAGGTGCCGTCGTGCCCGTTCTTCACTTCGCGCAGCTTGTCGGCTGTGACCTTGCCGAAAACCACCTCGTTCTGCGCCGCGTCCTTGGTCGGAATGAAGGCGGCCATGCCACCCATCGCGAACGCGCCGCGACGATGCGTGGTCTCGCACAGCAGCTTGGAGTAGCTGTCGAGGAAGTGCTTGTCCATCGTCACCGCGAGACGATCCGGCACCATCCAGTCGCCCTTGGCGTTGAGCGTCTTGATGCAGGAGAAGATGTAGTCCCAGCGGCCGCAGTTGAGCGCGACGATGTGATCCTTCAGCTCGAACAGGATCTCGTCCATCTCGAACGCGGCCCACAGCGTTTCGATCAGCACCGTGACCTTGATGGTCTTGGTCGGGATGCCGAGTTCCTTCTGCGCATCCACGAAGATGTTGTTCCAGAGCCGCGCCTCGTAGTGGCTCTGCATCTTGGGCAGATAGAAGTACGGCCCGCTGCCCTTCTTCAGCAAGGTCTTCGCGTTGTGGAAGAAGTACAGCGCGAAATCCACGATGCCGCCGGGCGCCGGCGCGCCGTCGACGAGAATGTGCTTCTCGTTGAGGTGCCAGCCGCGCGGACGCACGATCAGGGTCGCGACCTCGGGGTTGAGCTTGTATTCCTTGCCCGCTTCATTGGTGAAGCTGATCTTGCGCGACACCGCGTCGCGCAGATTGATCTGGCCTTCGATCATCAGCTCCCAGGTGGGGCTGGCGGAATCCTCGAAGTCGGCCATGAAGCACTTCGCGCCGGAGTTCAGCGCGTTGATGATCATCTTGCGATCGACCGGGCCGGTGATTTCCACGCGCCGGTCCTGCAAGTCGGCCGGAATGCCTGCGATTTTCCACTTGCCCGCGCGGACCTTGACCGTTTCCTTGAGGAAGCCGGGCAGCTTGCCCTTGTCGATCAGGGCCTGGCGTTCCTTGCGGTAATGCAGCAAGGCGTCGCGCTTGGGGCGGTGCTTGCGCACCAGCTTGGCGACGAAGCTCAGTGCCTCGGGAGTCAAAATCTTCTTGTACGCGGGCGACATTGCCCCCAGCACTTCAACGCCTTTCACACCACTCATCCGAAAACCTCTGCCTGTTCTTGGGATGACGTACCGGACCGGCTGGTCCAGTGACCCATAAAATGGGGCGCGCAGTCTAGCCAAAGCCCTTGTTCGCCGCAATGCAACAATTCGGTGACGGTCTGCGCCGCCAGTGTAGGAGTGGCCTTGCCCCGACCGGCGCTCGCCGATCGAGCACCACTTGCGATTCGAGCATCTGGTCGGGGTAAAGCCCCTCCTACAGGTAATCCGGAATGATTTTTCGCGAAGCCGCCAGGTCGCGCTTCGACTTGATCCGGATGTCCTCGGCAATCGCGGCTTCGATCTTTCCGCCCACCAGCGGAATGCCGCAGCTCACGGTCCAGTTCTGCACGTTGACGCCCTTGCCGTTCTCTTCGATCAGGCGCATGTCGGCGAACACCTTGATCGGTGCGCCCTTGATCTCGATGTCGATGCGACCGGTCCGCTTCGCGAGATTCCAGGCGTCCTGCTGGGTCATCTTCACGTTCTCACCCAGAATTTTCTTCGCGACTTCCGGCAGCGGCGCGTCGGACTTCATCACCAGCCGGTACTTCACCAGCGCTCGGTCCACGGATAGCTGGTGATCGAGCAGCTCGCACTCGATGGCCGCCAGCGCCTGGTACTTGCGATCGAAGAACGCGCGGTCGGCGTACATCTTCATCACCGTCGCCGCGGGCTGGTCGAAGCTGTGACGCTCCTCGAATTTCATGTGGTGGCACTCAGGAATGAATGGCCTGCGCGCTCACGACGATGCCGTCGGCATCGGCGTACAGCCAGTGGCCGGAACGGAATTCGACACCCGCGAACCGGACCGTGCGATCCGCGTGCGCCGAATGCAGACCCTTCTCGCTCTTGCGCGGATGCGTGCCCAGGGCCTTGAGCCCGAAGTCCTGCTGCGAGATTTCCTCGGAGTCGCGAATCAAACCGAACACCACGACGCCGGCCCAGTCGTTCTTCACGGCGAGCTGGCCAAGGTTGCCTCCGAACAGCGCGCAGCGCGTGGAACCGCCGCCATCCACTACCAGCACCCTGCCCTCGCCCGGAGTTTCCAGGGTGGCGCGCACCAGCGCGTTGTCCTCGAACACCTTGAGCGTCTTGATCGGACCGTGAAACGCGGTGCGCCCCCCGTAGTCGCCGAAGACGGGTTCGCAGGTCTGGGCTTCGGGATGCGCGTCGGACAGGTCGGTGGTGGCGGTGGACATGGCAGGTCGAGGTTCAGCGATTGATGTGGGCACGCCGCGCGAGCAGCGGCAGCGCAAGTACAAAAAGGCTCAGGCCGATGAAGGCGATCAAGGTCCAGCCCGGCAGGCTGATGCCCAGCCAAGCCGCGTCGATCTTGGCGCAGTTGCCGTCACCCCTGAGCACCATCTGCACGACTTCCATCACCGGCAGCATGCCCAGCAGGTAATCCAGCGTGGGGCCACAGGCTGGAACCTGATCCGCCGGCAGGCTTTGCAGCCACACATGCCGGCCGGCGATGACCGCGCCGATAGCAGCCGAGACCAGTGCAAGCCCCGAATATGCCCAGCGACCGCCGCGTCTCGGGTTGTGCAGCGCGCCGAGCAGAAACGCCAGACCCGCGCCAGCCATTGCCACGCGCTGGAAGATGCACATCGGGCAAGGTTCGAAGCCCTGGAAATGCTGAAGGTATAACGCGAACGCAAGCCCGCCGACGCAGGCGAGAAAGCCGAGCAAGCTGAGCTGACGGTACGAGGGCATCTTTTTCTGCGCGACTTTGTAGAGCGTGGATTATCGTGCAAGCCTCTGCCGCGTGGAAACGAGAGGAGCTTCATCGCCATGCAAGGATCGCGTTTCTATCTTCTGGTACTCGCTGCCATCGTCATCGGCGCGCTGATCGGCCACTTCGCGCCCGCCACTGGCGTCGCGCTCAAACCGCTGGGCGACGGCTTCATCGCACTCGTGAAGATGCTCATCGCGCCGGTGATTTTTCTCACAGTGGTGCTGGGCATCGCCGGAGTGGCCAACGTCAAGAAGGTCGGCAGGGTCGGCGTCAAAGCCGTGATTTACTTCGAGATCGTGTCCAGCGTCGCGCTCCTCATCGGACTGGTCGTGGTCAACGTTCTCCAGCCGGGCGCAGGCTTCAACGCCGACCCCGCGAGTCTGGATGCGGCCGCGGTCGCCAAATTCGCCGAGCAGGGCGAGGCGCAGACCACCACCGGATTCCTGCTCGACACGATCCCGAGAACTTTCGTCGATGCCTTTACCGGCGAAGGCAGCCTGTTGCAGGTCCTGCTGGTGGCCCTGTTGTTCGGATTCGCGTTGGTGGCGATGGGCGAACGCGGGCGTCCCGTGGTCGAGTTCTTCGAGTCCGCCTCGCAGGTGTTCTTCCACATGATCGGCAACATCATGAAGCTGGCGCCGCTCGGCGCCGCGGGCGCCATGGCCTTCACCATCGGCAAGTACGGGCTGGACAGCCTAGGGCCGCTGGCCAAACTGATGGGCGGGTTTTACCTGACCTGCGCGCTGTTCGTGCTCGTGGTGCTGGGAGCCATCGCCCGCCTGACCGGCTTTTCCATCCTGCGATTCATCCGCTACATCCGCGAGGAACTGCTGCTGGTGCTTGGCACCTCGTCCTCCGAATCCGCACTGGTGCCGCTGATGCAGAAGCTGGAACGGCTCGGCTGCTCGAAATCCGTAGTGGGACTGGTGGTGCCCGCGGGTTACTCGTTCAACCTCGACGGCACCAACATTTACCTCACCATGGCTGCGATCTTCGTGGCGCAGGCGCTCAACGTGGACCTGACTCTGACGCAGCAGCTCACCCTGCTCGGCGTGGCCATGCTCACGTCCAAGGGCGCGGCCGGCGTCACCGGCTCCGGCTTCATCACCTTGGCGGCGACGCTTGCGGTCGTGCCCTCGGTGCCGGTCGCGGGCCTCGCGCTGATTCTGGGAATCGACCGATTCATGAGCGAAGCGCGCGCGCTGACCAACTTCATCGGCAACGGCGTGGCGGCCGTGGTCGTCGCGCGCTGGGAAAACGAACTGGATACGGCGCAGATGGATGCGGTGTTGAAGGGCCGCGTGATCGCAGAATCCACGCCGGCTACGAATTGAAAAAACGATTGGGTGGACGCGGCAAGCCCAGGTGCTCGCGCAAGCTGGTGCCTTCGTACTCGCGCCGGAAAATCCCGCGACGCTGAAGTTCAGGCACGACCTGATTCACGAAATCATCGAGCCCCTCCGGGAGGTACGGGAACATCACGTTGAAACCGTCCGAACCGCCCGTGACCAGCCACTCTTCCATCTGGTCGGCAATGGTCTTCGCAGTGCCCACCATCGACAGCCCGGGATATCCGCCGACCCTCTGGGCAAGCTGGCGCACCGTCAGGTTCTCTTCGCGCGCGGCCGCAATCACGAGTTCGCGCTGGGTCTTGCTCTGGTTGCTCTCGGGGATATCGGGCAGCGGCTGATCCGGATCGAACTTCGAGGCGTCGTGGCCGAGCATGATGGAAAGCGAGGCCAGGCCGCTGTCATAGTGCACCAGGCTGTCCAGGTGCAAGCGCCTGCGGCGCGCGTCTTCGACCGAACTACCGACCACGACGAAGCACGCGGGCAGAATCTTGATGTGCTCGCGCGGGCGTCCAGCCTTGTCCATGCGGCTTTTGATATCGACGTAAAAGCTCTGCGCCTCGGCCAGAGTGGACGAGGCGCCGAAAATCACTTCCGCGGTTTCGGCCGCAAGCTGGCGACCCGGCTCGGAGGCACCAGCCTGCACAATCACCGGCCAGCCTTGCAGTGGCCGCGCGATGTTGAGCGGTCCGCGCACGGAGAAATACTGGCCCTTGTGGTTGGGCACACGCAGCTTGTCCGGATCGAAGTAGTGGCCCTTGTCCACGTCGCGGATGAAGGCGTCATCGGCCCAGCTATCCCATAGCTCCGTGACCACGTCGAAGAACTCGCGCGCACGCTTGTAGCGCTCGCCGTGCTCCATATGGTCCTCCATGCCGAAGTTCAGCGCCGCGTCCGGGTTGGAGGTGGTGACGATGTTCCAGCCCGCGCGTCCCTGGCTGATCCAGTCCAGCGACGCGAACTTGCGTGCCACGTGATAGGGCTGCTCGAAGGTGGTGGACGCGGTGGCGATCAATCCGATGCGCTCGGTGACCACTGCCAGCGCCGGCAGCAGGGTGAGCGGATCGAAGGAGGTGACCGTGTGGCTGCGCTTGAGCGCTTCCAGAGGCATGTTGAGCACGGCCAGGTGATCGGCCATGAAGAAGGCGT
The DNA here is from genome assembly GCA_052389915.1 of Panacagrimonas sp. Classification (GTDB taxonomy): domain Bacteria; phylum Pseudomonadota; class Gammaproteobacteria; order Nevskiales; family Nevskiaceae; genus Panacagrimonas. The sequence continues at coordinate 379 of JBQTHL010000037.1, read as the reverse complement.
CGAAGCGTCCGCGCTCCAGGGTTTGCGCAAAGGCCTTGAGGTGCTCGAAGTTGAAGTTGGCGTCCGGGTAGGCGCCGGGATAGCGCCACGCGCCGGTGTGGATGCTGGCGGGTCGCATGAAGGCGCCGAGGTGTAACTGGCGGGTGTCGGGCATGAGCGTGCTCCTGTGGCATTCAGACCAGAACCCAGTTTGCGCAAAAAATCGCGCGCTGTTCAGTACCGATCGACGATATGCATATTCAACGCCAGTGATCGCGTGTGCTGTCGCGGGCAAGGCCCGCTTTCCTCAAATCAGGGTCACGCGAAATCTTGGCCTAGGATCGTGGATGCGCTTCGCTTATCCACCCTACAGGCCGGCGCAGCGTAGGGTGGATAAGCG